>NZ_JBNAGD010000001.1:0-956989 GCF_049801015.1 Dinoroseobacter sp. S124A
GGTTCGGCGGAGCCGATGAAAGGTCCGGGGGACCTTTCAAGTCCCGAACGCGCGGAGCGCTGGGGACACACCGCTTGGAGTTTATCCGATTTTGAGTGTCGCCGTTTGAAGAGGGCCGCGACCGATCCGAGGGTGGTAAGCGCGTATGCGCGTCCGCCGGTGTGGGGGTGAGGGTTGGTCCGGCTTGCCGGTGAAACGTCCAGTGGACGTTTCAAAGCCCGAACGCGCGGAGCGCCGGGGACACACAGCTTGGAGTTTATCCGTTCTTGCGTGTCGCCGTTTGGAGAGAGCCGCGACCGATGCGAGGGCGGTTAGCGCGCTGCGCGTCCGCCCGTGTGGGGGTGAGGGACGGTTCGGCGGAGCCGATGAAAGGTCCGGGGGACCTTTCAAGTCCCGAACGCGCGGAGCGCTGGGGACACACCGCTTGGAGTTTATCCGATTTTGAGTGTCGCCGTTTGAAGAGGGCCGCGACCGATCCGAGGGTGGTAAGCGCGTATGCGCGTCCGCCGGTGTGGGGGTGAGGGTTGGTCCGGCTTGCCGGTGAAACGTCCAGTGGACGTTTCAAAGCCCGAACGCGCGGAGCGCCGGGGACACACAGCTTGGAGTTTATCCGTTCTTGCGTGTCGCCGTTTGAACAGGGCCGCGGCCGGTCCGAGGGTGGTAAGCGCGTATGCGCGTCCGCCCGTGGGGGCGGGTCGGACGCGGCCCGGTCTGGCGACCGTGCATTTGCCTCTACGTACGCTTTACCTTCTTTTCCAACTTACTGATTTTTTTCGGAAGAATCACAAAGTACCCGATAATATAGTGGAGTAATTCTATCATTAGAGCGGCACTCTCCGCGTCCGGTTCAATGCTTTCATCAAAGTGAGCACCCGCGTTTCTACCTTCGCGGATAGCATGAGCAAGCGATCTTAATGGTAGCGTCGCTGTTTCTGATCCGCAGACTTCATCAATTAGCTTCGCAAGGGTGGCGTCATTGTTGTTTGAGAAAGTCTTGAATAAACCCTCAAGTGCTCTCCCTCCGTTCATTAGTGCTGAAGAAAAGTGCCCGCTCTTGAAAGTACTTTCGGCTTCCATGATGGCTTTCCGTAGTCGAACCGGAAAATCGTCCGGGAGGTCGAGAGGCGTTTTGTCGATTGGCGATGAGGGCAAAACTGCCAAGCCTGTTGGTATTTTGGTGCTCTTTCCATCTTGTTTGTCGAAGATCACTGCAAAAGTTGGTCGCTCAGAACATGCAGGGCAACTCGCCAAAAAAACCCATGTACGGTCTGTCGTCTGCTGGTTCGGTCTAGGAAACACAAATACAGTGAGTGCTCGGCAAAACGGACAATGCAGTGAAGCACTTGTTGGGTGTTTTCTCTGGTTGCTCTCGATAAATGAGCCACGCCAAACGGGTGCGATATGCGAGAATGCATTGGTCAAATTTGCGGAACCTCAAACATCCAACTCCTCCACGAACCGTGCATTCTCCTGAATGTACTCGAACCGTTTCTCGGGCTTCTTCCCCATCAGGCGCTCCACGAGGTCTCCGGTCTCTCCGGGTTCGTCCTCGTCGATGGACACTCTGATCAGTTTCCGGGTTTCGGGGTTCATGGTGGTGTCCTTGAGGTCCTTGGCGTCCATCTCGCCGAGGCCCTTGAAGCGGCTCACGTCGATCTTGCCTTTGCCACCCAGCCCCTTGTCGAGCCAGGTGTCGCGCTCGCGCTCGTCGAGGCAGTAGACCCGTTTCGCGCCTTGGGTCAGGCGGAAGAGGGGCGGGCAGGCGAGGTAGAGGTGGCCCTGGTCGATCATCGGGCGCATCTGGGTGAAGAAGAAGGTCATCAGCAGGGATGCGATATGGGCGCCGTCCACGTCCGCGTCGGTCATGATGATGATCTTGTCGTAGCGCAGGTCCTCGACGTTGAACTTGGTGCCGAGGCCGACGCCGAGGGCCTGGGTCAGGTCGCTGATCTCCTGGTTGCTCCCGAGTTTTGACGAGGCAGCACCCAGCACGTTGAGGATCTTGCCGCGCAGGGGCAGGAGGGCCTGGGTCTTGCGGTCGCGGGCCATCTTGGCGGAGCCGCCGGCGCTGTCGCCCTCGACGATGAAGAGTTCCGTGCCGGCGCGGTTCGTGGCGGAGCAGTCCACGAGCTTGCCGGGCAGGCGCAGGCGTTTGGTGGCGGATTTGCGGGCGGTTTCCTTTTCCTGCCGGCGGCGGAGGCGTTCCTCGGCGCGCAGGACGAGGAAGTCGAGGATGGCGCCTGCGGATTTCGTGTCGGCGGCGAGCCAGTTGTCGAAATGGTCGCGGACGGCGTTCTCGACCATGCGCTGGGCCTCGACCGTGGCGAGGCGGTCCTTGGTCTGGCCGACGAATTCGGGCTCGCGGATGAAGCAGGAGACCAGCGCGCCGGCGCCGGTGGTCAGGTCCTCGCGGGTGATGGTGCCGGCCTTCTTGTTGTTAACGAGCTCGCCGTAGGCCTTGATGCCCTTGAGGATGGCGGCCCAGAAGCCCGCCTCGTGGGTGCCGCCCTCAGGCGTGGGGACGGTGTTGCAATAGGACTGGATGAAGCCGTCGCGGGCCGGAGTCCAGTTGATCGCCCATTCGACCTTGCCGGGGCGGCCGAACTTGTCGAAGGAGACGGTGCCCGAGAAGGGCGCGTCGGCATAGGTGGCGGCCTGCCCGAGGGTTTCGGACAGGTAGTCCGAGAGGCCGCCGGGGAAGTGGAAGGTGGCCTCGGCCGGGGTGTCGCCGTCATCGATGGCGGTTTTCCAGCGGATCTCGACGCCGGAGAACAGATACGCCTTTGAGCGGGCCATCTTGAACAGGCGTGCGGGCTTGAGGCGCAGGGAGCCGAAGATCTCCGGGTCCGGGTGGAAGGTCACGGCGGTGCCGCGCCGGTTCGGGGCTGCGCCGATCTTTTCCAGCGGGCCGGAGGGCACGCCGCGGGAGAACTCCATGGCATAGAGCTCGCGGTTGCGGGCGACCTCGACGCGCAGGTGATCGGAAAGTGCGTTGACCACCGAGGAGCCGACCCCGTGCAGACCGCCCGAAGTCTCGTAGCTGTCGCCGGAGAACTTGCCGCCCGCGTTCAGGGTGCAGAAGATGATCTCCAGCGCGGATTTCTTCGGGTCCTTGGGGTGCGGACCGGTGGGGATGCCGCGCCCGTTGTCGCGCACGGAGACATGGCCGTTCTCGTGCAGCTCGACTTCGATCCATGTGGCGTGCCCGGCCACGGCTTCGTCCATGGAGTTGTCGATGATCTCGGCCACCATATGGTGCAGCGCGCGGTCATCCTTGCCGCCGATATACATGCCGGGGCGCAGGCGGACATGCTCCATATCCTCGAGCACCTGGATCGAGGAAGCGTCATAGGAAGAGGCGTCGGGTTGTGCACCCGAAAGGAGATCGTCGGCCATGGCTGTCACTGCTCTTTTTGGTGTTTGGTCCAGTATGGCAGGGCCGGAGCAGGGTGGGAAGTCTCCGCGCGCGGAGGTCAGGCAAATGGGTCAGAGCGCGGGCTTGATCGCCCCTTGCGCGGCCATGTCCGCAGCGCGGATGGTTCATTTGCGAGCATGGGGGGGCGTCGCGGTTCCAGCGCACCGCAGCTACGGGCATGCCGGGGCGCGCTGTTCTGTCCTTGCAGGCCATTCCGGCCATGCAGGATGGGTGACAAAGCAGACGGGGCTGGAGGTCGCGAGGCGTACCCTCGGGGCCAGAGGGTTGAGATCCCCGGTGACAGGGCGCGCATTGCACTGTGGGGGGACGGGGAGATCAAGGCGGTGGAGGGCAGCGTAGCTGTTGACCGGGACAGGTCGGCCGCAGGCGCGTTTGGCCTGTCCCGGGACGGGTCAGGGCCGGTGAGGGCCCTGACCGCAGTTTGAGATCGTCAGGCGCGTGTCCGGCGCAGGGCGCCGATCATGCCCATACCGGCCAGCAGCAGGGGCAGCGATGCCGGGAGCGGGATCGGCGGGATCACCGGGTCCGCGTCGATCGACAGCTCCCACCCGCGCACATTGTTGGACGGCGCGCCGGTCGAGCCCCAGACCAGCTCGAAGCTTTCCAGATCGCCGCCGGTCGAGAAGCTGGCCACGAAATCTTCCTCGTTCAGACCCAGCCCCGGCTTGTAGTTCGGCTCGTTCTTCCACTCCTGACCGGGCACGAAGTCCTGATCGAGCCGCGCATAGTTGATGTCCGCGCCATCCGCATCGGTCAGGGGCGCGTCGGAGGCGAGAAAGCCGCCTTCCTCCAGCGCGGCGCCGAGGCCAACGATCTCGGCATTGACGCCGACCACATCGGTGAAGTTCGCGCGCCCGCCATTGCCCGGATTGCTGTCGATATCAAAGACATTGATGAACTGGGCACCGACCACCACGGTGCTGACCCCGGTGGTGTTCATGGTGGTCAGGGTGTCATCCTCGACAAAGGTGAATTGCAGGTGCTTCCACTCGTTCACGCCCTGCACATTGATGGTCGAGGCCGAAGCGCCGTCGCTGAGGCCGAGGACCTCGACCCGCGCGTCATAGGTGTCGCCATTGCCGTCCACGAAACCCGCATTTTCAAGCTTGTAGACGGTGCCCACCTGAAGGTTGTTCAGGAAGTCGATGCCCGCCGGGGTGGTGCCGCTGGTCGCGCCTGCACAGCCGGCGACGCAGGTGGCGTTGCTTGTATTGATGGTGGCTGCGCCCGCGCTGGTGGCCGCGGCGCAGATCAGGCCCAGAAGGGCCGCATTTGGTTTGGTCAACATGTTACTCTCGTCAATAGATGCTCTACGCGGAGGCCTGAAACGCGGCCTCGCGGGGATCAGGACTACGGATCACGGGTGCTTATGTCTATAAGGGAGTCCGTGTTGTATGCAACATGGCGACGCTGATCCGAATGGTCTGCTGCTGGCCCGCAAAGGTCTATGCGACGCGCTGCACCCGTAACGCTCTGGATTTTAAGAAAATTGCCCGGAACCCGCCCGGGCGAAGCTCGGGGGCTGCGCGAAGGCCCTCGGCGCTGCGATCTGGCCGCGCCGCACCGCTTTCTGTGTCGAAGCGGCGCGAAATCCGGGAATTTCCCAGGAATTGTGCCGAAATCGGACTGTTAACGTAAACACCCAAAAAAACTATCTCAAATTTTCGGAGACTGATAGCTAGCGGGCTCTAGTGTAGTGTTCCTGTTTTTTACGAGTGGATGAGTTCCCATGTCCTGCAAATCTTCCCTGCTGGCGGCGGCTGTCGCTATTGTTCTGCCGATGGCTCCGGCTTTCGCGGCCTCCATCGCTGTTTCCGAGTACAACCCCGGGGTGTTCGACCTTGTCGACAACTCCATCACCGCCACCGGTGAAAACTTCGAGACCCTGGGCAGCACCCTGGGCGAGGGCGAGGTCGGCAGCAATTTCAGCACCGCCGTGGGCACGTTCAACACCCTGGGCGGCACCGGTACGGGCGGCACGGTTTCGGGTTTGCCGGGCAATACGGGCACCGAGCTGGCCCTGCGCGATGGCAATACCTATGGCCGTTACAACACCCAGCCGCTGGATGGTGACTGGTATCTCGACAGCAACGACACCTATGGCATCGACTGGGATGTCTCGACCGGCTCGACCTTCAACACGGTGGTCTTCACGCTGGTGGACGGGTCCGACACTGGGGCCTTCCTGCGCATCACGTCCGAGGGCGACACCTTCGAGCAGCGCGTGGGCGGGAAGCTGTCCAACGGCAATGCCTCGATCGTGGTGGTGAGCTTCGACACGCTGGTCACCGACGCGGTGATCGAGATCGGCAATTACAACAGCAGCGGCACCAGCCTGCGCACCAATGACGGCTTTGCCATCGACGGTCTGCGCGTCGGCACGGACAACCGCCTGGTCCAGGATCCGCCGGCGCCCGTTCCGCTGCCGGCCTCCGGTCTGCTCCTGATCGGGGCGCTCGCCGCCACCGGCTGGCGCGCCCGCAAACGTCAGGGCTGACACTGAGCTCACGGAACGGCCCCTGACGTGCTCCGCCCCACCTGGTTCTCGCCAGGTGGGGTTTTTCGTGCGGTCGGGCGTGGACCCGTGCCGCATGTGACGGATTTTTGACAGAGGTTGATCCGGGTCAAGGCACGGTGCGGCGGGGCGCGGTAGGGGTGGCGCGACCGATGAGAGGAGCCCCCATGGCACAGACCACGCCCACCCCGAAGACCGACGCGCCCAAGATGAACGGCACATCCACCGCAAGTCCCGACACGTCCACGCCCTCGCCCGAGGCGATCCGTCAGGCCTTTGAGACCGGGCGCTACCCCTATCGGCGCAAGATGGCGCGCCGGGCCTACGAGTCCGAGAAGGCGCAGCTGCAGGCGGAGCTGCTCAAGGTGCAGCTCTGGGCGCAGGAGACCGGCCAGAAATTCGTGATGCTCTTCGAGGGGCGCGATGCGGCGGGCAAGGGCGGGACCATCAAGCGGTTCACCGAGCATCTGAACCCGCGCGCGGCCCGCGTGGTGGCCCTGAACAAGCCCACCGATGAAGAGCGCGGTCAGTGGTATTACCAGCGCTATATCAATCATTTGCCCACGGCGGGCGAGATCGTGCTGTATGACCGGTCCTGGTATAACCGCGCCGGGGTGGAGCGGGTGATGGGCTTCTGCAGCCCGAACGAGTACCTCGAATTCATGCGCCAGACCCCGGATTTCGAACGGATGCTGACGCGCTCGGGGGTCCGGCTCTACAAATACTGGTTCTCGGTGACCCAGGCCGAGCAGAAGCGGCGCTTTGACAGCCGCGCGACCGACCCGCTCAAGCGGTGGAAGCTGTCGCCGATCGACAAGGCGAGCCTCGACAAGTGGGATGACTATACCGAGGCAAAGGAGGCGATGTTCTTTTACACCAACACCGCCGATGCGCCCTGGACCATCGTCAAGTCCAACGACAAGAAGCGCGCGCGGCTCAATTGCATGCGCCATTTCCTGTCGACGCTGGATTATCCGGACAAGGATCTCAGCATCGCGACACCGCCCGATCCGCTGATCGTGGGCGGCGCGGGGCATGTGGTCCATTCTTCCCAGCATATTCTCGGCGCGTCCCTGCATCCGGATGCGCGGCGCAAGAACTGACGATCCCGGGTTTTCCCGATCCTCCCTGGCGCGCCCCGAACGGCGCGCCCTTTGCCCCTGCGTCCCCGCGACGTGGGGGTTTTCTTTGAGCAAGGGCCCGCGCAGCGGCGATTGCATGCGGACCGAGGGGGGCTTATCTCTGGCCCATGGAGAGCCTTCGCACCATATCCCGGGCCGCCGTGCTCGGCTCGGCCCTGCTGGCGGCTGCGGCCCCGGCTGCGGCGCATCCCCATGTGTTCATCGATGCCGGGGCCACCCTGATCTTCGACGACACGGGCAAGCTCGGGGCCGTGCGGATCGTCTGGGCCTATGATTCCCTTTATTCGCTGATCGTGATCGACGAGGCCGGGCTGGATCCCGATTTCGACGGGGTTCTGACCGAGGAGGAGGTGGCCAGCCTCTCGGGGTTCGACATGAACTGGATCGAGGAGTTCGAGGGCGACAGCTACCTTCTATCCGGCGAAGCGGAGCTGCCCCTGTCCCGTCCCCTGGAATGGGACGCCACCTATGGCGAGGGCCGCGTGATCAGCACCCATTTGCGCGCGCTGGAAACCCGCGCCCCGGTGGGGGCCGAGCCGCTTGTGCTGCAGATTTACGATCCGACCTTTTACACGGCTTACGAGATCAACCTGCCCGTGCGGCTCGAAAACGCGCCCGAGGGCTGCGCGGCTCAGGTCTTCGTGCCCGATCCGGGCGCGGCCTCCGAGCAGATGCGCGCCGCGCTAGAGGAATTCAGCGGCAGCTTCGATCCGTTTCTGGAGGTCGGGTTTCCCGCCGTTGGCGAGCTGTTCGCCCATGAGATCCGCGTGACATGCGCGCCGTAAGTGCGGCGCTGGCGCTTGCCTTGCTGGCCGGTCTTGTCCTGCTTTTGTGGGGCGGGGGGGGCGAGGCGATCAGCCGATGGGCCGCCGGGCAGCAGCGCGAGGTGCAGGAGGCTCTGGCGGCGCAGCTTCGCGCGCTGCGCGCGGGATCGCCCGGCGCGCTGATCGGGTTTCTCGGGGTGTGTTTTGCCTATGGGTTCTTCCACGCGGCGGGGCCGGGCCATGGCAAGGTGGTGATCGGCGGCTACGGGGTGGCCCGGCGGATCACCATGCTGCGGCTGAGCGCGGTGGCGCTGGCCGCGAGCCTGGGTCAGGCCGTCACCGCGATCCTGCTGGTGGGGGCCGGGGCGCTGTTGTTGCGCGCGAGCACCGCGCAGCTGACGGGGATGGCCGAGACCTGGTTTGCCCTGGCCAGTGCCCTGGCGATTCTGCTCGTGGGGCTTTGGCTGGTCTGGCGCGGGCTGCGGCGTCTGCGTTTGGCGCAGGGGCAGGCGCCAGTGTCGGAGCTTGTCCCGGTTGGGGCCGGGCCGGAGCCGCAGGTCCCGCAAAGCTTGGCGCGTGACTTTCTCGTGGCCCAGACCGAGGGGGGCGCGCCGGATCCGCAGGGCAGCGGGGGGCCGGGCAGGGCCCATGCCCACACCCATGGGGCGGGCGAGGTCTGCGAGACCTGTGGCCACGTCCATGCCCCGGATCCGAACGCTGTGCTGGCCGCGCGGAATTGGCGCGAGCTTCTTGCGGTGATCGGGGCGGTGGCGATCCGGCCCTGTACCGGCGCGCTCTTTGTCCTGATCCTCGGCCTGCGGTTGCAGATCACCGCGGCGGCCATTGCCGGGACCTTTGCCATGGCGCTGGGCACGGCGAGCATCACCATTGCTGTGGCTATCCTGTCCACGGGCCTGCGCGAAAGCAGCCTCGCCGCGGCGGGTGGCTGGGCCCGGGCGCGCCATCTGGGCAGCCTGCTGGAGGTGGCCGCCGGGCTTCTCGTGGCGCTGCTGGCCTGGGGGCTGCTGCGCGGCGCGCTCTGATCGCGGACCGGTCCCGGTCCGCCGAAGCCGTGCGGGACGGGCCATGCGCCGTGCCCCGGCATGGATCCCGGGGACGACCCGGGCCACAGGCGCGTCCGCAGCCCCAACGGGGCTGCCACCGGCACAATCGGGCACGCCGGGACGATGAGCCCTTGAGAAGCCGCGCCCTTGGTCCTACGAGGCCCTATGACCACCCCGCTCACCTCCTTCGGCCATGCGCGCTCGATCCTCACCCTGGGATTGCCCCTGATCGGCAGTCACATGGCGCAGATCGCCATCTCGGCGACGGATACGGTGATGCTCGGCTGGTACTCCGCCGAGGCGCTGGCGGCTGTGGTGCTCGGCTCGATGACCGTGTTTTTCGCACTGCTCATCGTGGGCTCGGGCTTTGCCTGGGCGGTGATGCCCATGGTGGCAGAGGCGGCCGCTCGGGGGGATGACACGCAGGTGCGCCGGGTGACCCGGATGGGGTTCTGGCTGGTCCTGATCTTTGCCGCCGTGGTCACGCCGCCAATGGTGTGGTCCGCGCCCTGGCTGGTCCTGCTGGGGCAGGATCCAGACACCGCCTATCTCGCGCAGGATTACCTGCGCATCGCCGGGCTCGCCATGGCGCCGGGCCTGCTGGTCATGGTGCTGAAAGGCTATCTGTCCGCGCTGGAGCGGACGCAGATCGTGCTCTGGATCACCATCGGCGCGGCGGTGATCAACGCCTTTCTGAACTATGTGCTGATCTTCGGGCGGTTCGGCGCGCCGGAGCTCGGCGTGACAGGGGCGGCCCTGGCCTCGCTGTCGCTGCATCTGGCCTCGCTCGTGGCGCTGGTGATCTATACCCGCCGCAACCTGCCGCAACATGACCTCTTTCGCCGTCTCTGGGTCCCCGATTGGGCCGCCTTTCGGGCGGTTTACCGGCTGGGCTGGCCGATCAGCATCACGAGTTTCGCCGAGAGTGGGCTCTTTGCCGCCTCGGCCATGATGATGGGGGCGATCGGCACGCTGGAGCTGGCCGCCCATGGGATCGCCCTGCAGATGGCGGCGCTGACCTTCATGGTCCATGTGGGGCTCAGCCAGGCGGCGACGGTCCGGGCCGGGCGCGCCCTGGGGCGGGGGGATATCGCGGGGCTCAAGCGGGGCGGACGGGTGGCGATTGCCCTCTCGGTGGGGTTCTCGGTGGCCACGATCTGCCTCTTTGTGGCGATCCCGGAGCTGCTGATCGGGGCGTTCCTGTCGCCCGATGATCCGAGCCGGGGCGAGATCCTCGCCATCGGGGTGACGCTGCTCTACATGGCGGCGCTGTTCCAGTTCGCCGATGGCGCGCAGGTCATGGCGCTGGGGCTGCTGCGCGGGGTGCAGGACACCAAGGTGCCGATGATCATGGCGGCGCTGGCCTATTGGGGGATCGGATTGCCCGTGGGGTTCGGGCTTGGCTTTTACACGCCCCTGCGCGAGATCGGGATCTGGCTCGGGCTTGTGGTCGGGCTGGCGCTGGCGGGGATCCTGCTGATGCACCGGTTCTGGGGGCGCGGCGGCTGGCAGGCGCGGCCCGAGCAACCGACCGGCTGAGCCAGAGGCGATCCCGTGCGCCTCAGATGCGAAACCGCCGGCGCGGGGCACCGGCGGTCTCAGGGCTCAAAGGCCAGGGCGGAGGTCTCGGTTCAGGCGGTCTGACCGGAGGGGCCCGCCCATGGCGATGTCAGATCCGGGATCAGGCAGACTTGCGGCGACGCACAGCGCCGAGACCAGCCATGGCCGTCCCCAGCAGCAGCAGACCCGCAGGCAACGGCACCGGAGAGACGCTGACCGCGTCAATGTCGAACCCGCCGGTGAGTTCCGTGCTCACCGAGGTGTCCACCAGACGCAGCGTGTCGTAGGGCCCACCCGCGAAGGTGAAGCTCACCCCGACGGGGCCTTGCGCGTTGGTGTTGCTGACGGTGACCTGATCGACGGCCACGAAGGAAGTCGCATCCCCGGCGATACCCGCGAAGATATCGACGGATTCCGGATGATCGGCAGGGTTGCCGAACGTCACCTCGACCACGGTTCCGGAGCCCAGAAAGAGCGTCCCGAACTGCAGCTCGACCGTGCCGCCGAGACCAATTTCGAAGAAATTGCCATCCACTGCGCCCAGGGCGTTCAGCGGATTGTCCCGGCCATTGGCCGTGCCGCGCGCGTCGGTGTCGTCATAGGTGATTGTGGTTGCGAACCCGTTATCGAAGCCACCAGGGCCAGCGGTTACGGTTGCTGCGGTTGCGCTGGAACACACCAGCACGGTACCGATCAGCGCAGCTGCGCCGAGAAGTTTAGTCATGTTTTGCCTCGTTACTCAGAGTACACTATGGGGTGAACGCATCATCACACATCGCGTCCACGCTGCACATTTAATTCAAAAAACTTCTATTGTGAAGGTTAACCGGATCACGTCCCTGCGGGAATGAAGCGGCTTGCGCAGGGACTGTTTCCGGAAATTGCGCGCGTTAACTGTGATGGCGCAGAGCCTGTCCAGGAACGCAGAACAGAGTGTTTCCCAAACCTGTTTCAAAGCAGCGCCTTGCGCTGTGAGGGCGCGCGACTCGCGGGGTTGGACGGCCCGGAAGGCAGGTCAGGCCGTCTGTCGACGGGGGTCTCGTTGCGCGCTCCGATCTCAGGGATTTCGCCTGACCCACCTTTGAATTCGGCTTCACCGGGTAAATTTTAGTTGCCATGTAATCTAATTTGTGATTTTAGATTACATGTAAACAAAAAGGCGCGACACCCCTTCGGATACCGGGCCGGGTTGCCCCGGTCCCGCATCCGTCCCGCAAGGGAGTCGCACGGGGGGCACCGCGCCAGACAAGGAGACTGACATGACCAAAACCGTCCTGATGGTGGGCTGGCACCCGAGCGTGGTGGATTACGCGAAGTATCCGGGCCTGACGCCGGAGAAGCTGGAGGGCGCGCTGCGCGCCGATGAGGCCGCGTTGAATGCGGCGGGCTACGCGGCGGAGATCGGCTTTATCTTCGATGGCGACACGGCCACGGATCAGGTCGCCCAGACCCTCGCCGCCAAGGATTATGACGTGGTGATGGTCGGCGCGGGCGTGCGCAAGGATGACGACCACTTCCTGATTTTCGAGCAGCTGGTGAATGTGATCCACGCGGCCGCCCCGAAAGCGAAGATCGCCTTCAACACGGGCCCCATGGATTCAGAGGCAGCGATCCGGCGCTGGGCCTGAGCGCGCCCTATCCTTCGGGTGGCCCCATCCGGGGCACCCATTCCATCGCCCAATCGCCCAAGGGCTCCAGCACGGCAAACAGCGCGCGCCCGTCAGGGGTAAGCGCGTAGCCATCCGTGGCTTTCTCGACCAGCCCGGCGGCGCGCAATTCCTTCAGGCGCGCGTTCAGCACCGTGGGCGAGGCCGAGCCACAGCGCGCCTGCAGATCGCGAAAAGTGCGGTTGGTCTCGGCAAGGTTCCACAGGATCCCCATGGCCCATCGCCGCCCGAGCATATCAAACAGCACCATGATGGGCTGCCCACTGGTCGAGCCGCGCACGGGTTGACCGGCACGGGGCAGGGCGGGGGACGGGGTCACGGGCTTGCTACTCATTTAGTAGCGATCTATGCTACACATACTGTAGCATCCCATGAGGCGCGCGACATGACAAGCACTCCGACATCCGAGGGGCCGCGCCCGGGTCTGCGCGACCTGCTTCTCTGGGGGGCGCTCGCGGCGGCGTGGAGCTCTTCCTATGTGGTGATCAAGCTGGGGGTGGCCGATCTGGACCCTATGCTGCTGGTGGCGGGGCGGATGCTTGTGGGGACGCTTGTCCTGACCGGGGTGTTCTTTGCCCTGGGTCAGCGCCTGTCACTGCGGCCCGGGGATTGGCTGTCCTATGGGGTGACCGGACTGCTCGGCAGCGTGGTGCCGTTTTTGCTGATCACCCATGGGGAAACGGTGGTGGAGAGCGCGCTGGCGGCGATCCTGATGGGGTTGTCGCCCGTGGCGACGGCGGGGATCGCGGCTTGTGTCCTGCCCGATGAGAGGTTGACCCGGCCCGTGCTGCTGGGCCTTGGCGGTGCGCTGGTTGGTGTGACCTTGCTGGCGGGGCCGAGCGCGCTGCTGGGGCTCGGCACGGAGCTCGCCGGGCAGGTGGCGATCCTTGGCGCGGCGCTGTGCTATGCGCTGTCGACCGTCTATATCCGCCGCTGCGTGCGGCGCCCGCCTCTGGAGATGGCGGCGGGCTCAGCCCTGGTCGGGACGGCGGTTCTGCTGGGCGCGGTGGGTCTGAGCGGGGCGCGGGTCGAGGCGGCTGCGCTGACGCACACGGCTCTTGGCGCGGTGCTCTATCTCGGTCTGGTCTCGACCGCCGCGGCGAACCTTGTCTATTTCCATCTGGTGCCGCGCCTTGGGGCCACGCGCATGTCCCAGGTGAATTTCGCCGTGCCCGTGGGGGGCGCGTTGCTGGGCGTTCTGCTGCTGGGAGAGGATCTGTCACCGCTGCAATGGGGGGCTCTCGGGGTGATCATCGCCTCGGTCTGGCTCAGCACCACGGCGCGGCGGGGCTAGGCCTCAGGACGGATCCTTCTCGGCCCGGGCCGCTTCCATCACCCGGTCGGCCTTCTTGCGCACGAGGATCGCGCGCAAGTCATGCAAGGTCAGCAGGAGGGTATCGGTCACCTCGTCAAGCTGCTCGGGCGTGGCCTTGGATTGCACCCATTGCGCCGTCAGGTTCAGGAAATCCACCGTCCGGTGCACATCGTCGAGATGCCGCGCCTCCAGCGTGTCGCGGCGCGCGGCGATCCAGTCTTCCATGGCCGCGCGCTCGTCTTCGGTAATCTCACGCTGGCCCTGCGGCTTGATATCCCCGTTGCGCAGGTTCAACGACGCAATCGGGGTCATGTCCAGCCGGTTGTGCCGGGTTTCGGTGGTGACCCGAAACACCAGCGCGCCGTTTTCCTTCACACGGAAGAACAGCTCCGGCAGCGTGATGCTCATCGCGCGGCCTCAGCTCAGGCCTGCGCAGAAGTCCTGGATCCGCGTGCACGCCTCTTTCAGCGCCTCATCCGAGGTCGCATAGCTGACCCGGAAATTGGGGCTCAGCCCGAAGGCCGCGCCAAAGACCACGGCGACGCCCTTTTCCTCCAGCAGCGCTTTGGCGAACTCTTCGTCATTCTCGATCTTGGTGCCGCCTGCGGAGGTTTTGCCGATGCAGCCCGCGACCGAGGGATAGACGTAGAACGCGCCTTCCGGTGTCGGGCAGGAGATGCCCTCGGCCGCGTTCAGCATGTCCACCACCAGGTCCCGGCGCCGCTGGAAGGTCTTGTTGTTCTCGGGGATGTAATCCTGCGTGCCGTCCAGGGCTTCGACCGCGGCCCACTGGCTCACCGAGCAGGGGTTCGAGGTGGATTGCGACTGGATCTTGCGCATGGCGCCGATCAGCTCTTTCGGACCTGCCGCGTAGCCGATCCGCCAACCGGTCATGGCATAGGCCTTGGACACCCCGTTGCAGGTCAGCGTGCGATCATAGAGCCCGGGCTCGACCTGTGCGGGGGTCGCGAACTCGAAATCGTCATAGACGAGATGCTCATACATATCGTCGGTCATCACCCAGACATGGGGATGGCGCATCAGCACATCCGTCAGCTCCTTGAGCTCTTCTGCGGTGTAGCCCGCGCCGGTCGGGTTCGACGGCGAGTTGAAGATGAACCACTTGGTCTTGGGCGTGATCGCTGCCTCAAGTTGATCCGCCGTCAGCTTGAACCCGGTCTGGATCGAGGCCTCGGCAATCACCGGCTCACCGCCAGCGAGCAGGACCATGTCCGGATAGCTCACCCAATAGGGCGCGGGGATGATCACCTCATCGCCCGGGTTCATGGTCGCCATCAGCGCGTTGATCAGGATCTGCTTGCCGCCATTGGCCACGGTCACCTGGCTGGTGTCGTAGTCCAGACCGTTATCGCGCTTGAACTTCGCGACGATGGCCTTTTTCAGCTCGGGGATCCCGTCCACGGCGGTGTATTTCGTTTTCCCGCCATCAATCGCCGCTTTCCCGGCGTCCTTGATGTTCTGCGGCGTGTCAAAATCAGGCTCACCGGCCCCAAGGCCGATCACGTCCCGCCCTGCGGCTTTGAGCTCATTCGCCATGTTCGTGACGGCAATCGTCGGCGACGGTTTGACACGGGCGAGAGTGGTCGAAAGGAAGGACATTTCAGGGGACTCCGGTTTGCATAACCCGGGTCCATGTCTTAGGCTTCGTGGCAATCACGATCAAGCCGAAACGCAAAGGACGGTGCTCCATGCCCGACGACCAGGACTGGTATTCCGAGGCAACTGCAACCTTCGGTGATCGCCTCGCCGGCGCACGCGAGGCCGTGGGGCTGACACAGCCGCAACTGGCCAAGAAGCTGGGGGTCAAGGTCAAGACCCTGCGCGACTGGGAAGAGGACCTGTCCGAGCCGCGCGCCAACCGGATCCAGATGCTGGCCGGGCTGCTCAATGTTTCGCTCAGCTGGCTGCTGACCGGCGAGGGCGAGGGAATCGATGCGCCCGAACTGGGGGGTGAAATTCCGCAGGACATGAGTGCCGCGCTCTCCGAGCTGCGCCAGCTTCATACGGAGATGACCCAGCTCAGCGGGCGCATGGCCCGGCTTGAGAAACGCCTGCGCAAAAGCTCGGAGGGTTTGTTGTGAGCGAGTTTCGCATCACCGAGGCCGCCATGGGGGTGGTGACCCCCGACGAGACACCCGAGGCGCGTCTCAAGCGGCTCAAGATCCGGGCCTGGCGGCGGGGGATCAAGGAAATGGACCTGATTTTGGGCCCTTACGCCGATGCCAACCTCGCCAGCATGAGCGCCGAGGAGGTCGAGGAATTCGACGCGCTCCTGAAGGAGAACGACCAGGATCTCTATCAATGGGTCTCGGGTCAAGCCGCGCCGCCAGCGGAATTCGCCGCGCTGGTCACGCGATTGGGGCAGACCGGCTCGCGCTAGGGCTGTCTCGGATACGTCTTATATAGGTCGCAAATTTTCTGACGTTTTGCCTCGAAGCGTTAAACGTTTCTTCGGGAATTTCTCGGAGTGTCAGACCACCAAATGACACTTGGAGACAGAAATGAGCTTGCATGCGCGACTGGAAGACACCCCGGACCTCGGCGTTCTGACGGGTTACCTGGAGAGTCTGGCGCTTGTTGAACGGCTGCACAGGCTTCTTCTGGATGTGATCAAGGACGAGTTCGAGCGGGTGGGCATGTTGGAGATCAACGCGGTCCAGGCCCTGCTGTTGTACAATATCGGGGATAACGAGGTGACCGCGGGCGAGTTGAAATCGCGCGGCTACTATCAAGGCTCGAATGTGTCCTACAACCTCAAGAAGCTGGTCGAGATGGGCTTCATGCACCATCAACGCAGCGAGATCGACCGCCGCTCCGTGCGGGTCCGGCTGACCGAGCAGGGTCAGGACGTGCGCCGGGTCGTGGCCGAACTGTTCGCGCGCCATGCCACCGGGCTGGAGGCAAAGGGCGTTCTGGGACGTGAGAGCCTCGAGGATATCAACAGCTCCCTGCGCCGGATGGAACGCTATTGGGCTGACCAGATCCGCTATATCTACTGATCCTGCAGGATCAGACGGCCAAGTCGCCGGTGGCCTCGCAAGAGGGTGCCGGCGCAGTCGCGTTCAGGGGCTAGCGGGCCCCGTGATAGAGGGCTGAGAACATCGGCACCCGGATCTCTCGTAAGAGCTTGCGGCGCATGGACTCTTCGAAGCCCTCGAAACCAAGTGCGACCTCGGTAAAGGCCCCCGCGCCCCGGATCACGTTCTGCTGGAAATAGGCGACAAGCTCGCCGATATGGGCGTTCTTCTGCGCGCCCCGCGCACCGGGATCGGCCCCAATGACCAACCCGTTGATTGTTATGCCATCGAGCCGCGGGTCATCGGCGAGCATCTGCGGCGTGGGCCCGTCATTGTTCTTGCCATCCCCGGACAGATCGAGCGTGCGCCGCCAGCAATCCGGTCCGCGCTCGAAGGCCCGCGCGGCAAACAAAGCGGCCCCGCCGAGTGCTGTGGAATTGCCCGAACGCCCAACGGGTGCGGCGCGCAACCGGGTTGCCACGGCCACAAGATCCGCGCGGGATCGGACCGTGATCCAGGGCTGCAGGACCGACTGGGTGCGATACCCGCTCCACTCGTAAATCATCAGGGCGACGGGGATATCCGGCATGGTCTCGAAGGCATCGACCACCTGTGGCGACAGGAGCGCCTTGGCCAACCCTTGCCGCTGCAGCGCGTCCTCGCGTGCGTCCACCGAGGCAGAGACATCGAGCCCGAGCGCCAGCGCCTGACGGCATCCGGCCTCGGCCAGGCTGGCCAGCCCCAGACCCGCGGCGAGGACCCCGGCCCACAGGCCGCGCAGACCGGCGCCCATGCTACCAATGCCCCGTATTCGGCATGCTCGCCCAGGGCTCTGCCGGGGGCAGGTCATCGCCCGCCTGCAAGAGCTCGATCGACACATTGTCCGGCGAGCGCACGAAGGCCATATGCCCACAGCGCGGCGGCCGGTTGATGGTCACTCCGTTGTCCATCAGGTGCTGACAGAGCCCGTAGATATCGTCGGTCTGATAGGCGAGATGCCCGAAATGGCGGCTGTCCGAGGGCAATCCCTCATCCCCGTCCCAGTTATAGGTCAGCTCAAGCTTGCAATCCTCCTGTCCGGGGGCGGCGAGAAAGACCAGCGTGAAGCGCCCGCCTTCGCTGTCGCGGCGGCGCACCTCCTCGAGGCCGAGCAGCTTGTAGAAGGCGATCGAGGCGTCGAGATCTTTCACGCGCACCATGGTGTGGAGGTATTTCAGCATATCAGGTATCCGTCTAAGTCCTGTCCTAGGACCTAGCCGGGGCGGGCCGCGGAGCAAGAGTTGCCCAGGTTATCCACAAGATTCTGTGGTCTGAGCAGCGATCAGACACATTTTATGGTAGAAATGAGATGGCGAATCCACCGAATGTAGAGGCCAGCACAGGAAAGGCGCATCCGATGAATGACCAGTCCGATACCCCGATGACCCCCGAGGCCGAGATCGCCGCCCTGCGCGCGGATCCGCAGCCCACCTTGCGTGCGGTTTCGCCGGGGATGGAAACGCATCTCTATACGCCGCGCCCGGTGCTCGATCACGGATTTGTCCGGGTTGTGGATTACATGGGCGACGATGCCGCCATCGTGCAGGCCGCCCGGGTCAGCTACGGCGCCGGCACCAAGAAGGCACGCGATGACAGCGGGCTGATCCGTTATCTGATGCGCCACTGGCATTCGACGCCGTTCGAGATGTGCGAAATCAAGCTCCATGTGAAACTGCCGGTCTTCGTGGCGCGTCAGTGGATCCGTCACCGGACCGCGAATGTGAACGAGTACTCCGCCCGGTACTCGGTGCTCGACCGCGAGTTCTACATTCCCGCGCCGGAACAGCTGGCCGCGCAATCGACGATCAACAATCAGGGCCGCGGCGCGACGCTGCAGGGGGAAGAGGCCGAACAGGTGCTGCGCCTTCTCAAGCAGGACAGCATGCGCGCCTATGACCACTACGAAGAGATGCTCAACCAGGATGGTCAGCAGGGGCTCGCCCGCGAGCTGGCACGGATGAACCTGCCCGCGAATATCTACACCCAGTGGTACTGGAAGGTGGATCTGCACAACCTGTTCCACTTCCTGCGCCTGCGCGCGGACGCCCATGCGCAATACGAGATCCGGGTCTATGCGGATGCGATCTGCGAGATGGTGCAGGATTGGGTGCCCGCCGCCTATGGTGCCTTCGAGGATTACCGCATGGGCGCAGTGCAGCTCAGCGCGACCGGGGTCGATTGTCTCAAGCGGCGGTTGGCGGGAGAGACCGTTACGCAGGAAAACTCGGGCATGAGCAAGGGCGAGTGGCGCGAGTTCGAGGCGGTCTGGGGCTGAGCGGGGGCGGTTTGCCCGGGCCGAGGTCCTGACACGGCGGGCGAGCAACGCTCAGAAGATCAGTCCCGAAGCGCGAACGCTTCGGCTGCGATGTCTGGAAGTGATGGGGTGGTGTCGGTGACCTAGCCCATGACCTTCAATTCGGTGGCAGATGCCCGTCCGTCGCGGCCTTCGCGCAATTCGTATTCCAGCTTGGTGTTGTCGGCGAGACCTGTGAGGCCCGCGCGCTCCACCGCTGAGATATGTACAAACACGTCCTTGCCGCCCTCATCCGGAGCGATAAAGCCGTAGCCTTTCGTCGTATTGAACCATTTCACGGTGCCGCTTGGCATGTCCGCGTCTCCCTCTTCGGTAGTGCCCCGGCATGCAGGATGCCCGGTCGCTGGTGGCTGAAACGCTGATATGGCGTTCCGACTTAAGTCGTACAAGATTTCCCTTCGAAAGAAAGTTGCACCATGCAAATGGTGGCGCGGTCCCCCCGGTTGTCAAAAAAAATCTCGGCTTGAACCTGACAATCTCGTGGGGTTCTGTGCGGAGGCTGCCATAGGAGGGTCAGATGCGGGTTTACGGGATCAAAAGCTGCGATACTTGCCGAAAAGCTGTGCGGGCGCTGGAGGCGGAGCTGCACGATATTCGGGCAGATCCGCTTGGCCCTGAGGTGATCGCGCGGTTTCTCGACACGTTTGGCGATGCGCTGGTGAACACGCGTTCGACCACTTGGCGGGGTCTGGATGCGGAAACGCGGCAGAGAGATCCCGGTGATCTGCTCGCCGCGCATCCGACCTTGATGAAGCGTCCGGTGATCGAGACCCCGGACGGCACGCTTTACCTCGGCTGGGGCGAGGCGGTGAAGGCGCGACTGCTCTGACGCAGGATGGCATCGACCGAGATCGGTCCGGCGCCGCGCAGCACCAGATAGCCCAGCACGAAGATCCAGAAGGCCCGCTGGTCAAGGATCAGCGACGAGGGATTGCCATCGAAGAACGCGCCGATATCGGTCGCGCCCAGGTTATGGCCATGCACATCGACCCAGCTTTGCACCACAACAAAGCCGATCATGGCGAGCGAGGCGAACCGAGTGAAGAGCCCGATCACGATGGCCACCGGCAGCAGGAATTCCGCCCAGGTGCCGGCGACGACCACGGCCCAGTGGAAAAAGCCAAGCTGTGAAGTGTCGTAGCCCAAGGCCTCGACGGTCTTCGGGAAGATCTGGATATAGGCCCCGCTGGAGGGGAAGAGGAAGCCGAAGATCCCGTCACCGAGCTTCGTCGTTGCGGAGTTCCAGTAATAGACGAAGAGCACCGCGGCAAAGACGAGGCGCGCGAGGGTCGGCGTCAGCCAGTGGCTGATGCGCTCGAGGATGTCGGTCAGTCGGGTATAGGCGGTCAGCATGGGGTCTCCTCCGCAAAGAGTTGCTCGGCGAAGGCGAGCGATAGGGTTGGGGTCAGGTCGAATTCCGGGGCCTCGGCCTGGGCTGCGGCGAGGGCGGAGCCGAGGTTGTTGCCCGCCTGCAGGCCCGAAAGGAACGCATAGGCCCCGGCCGGGAGCAGATGGGGCGCCGGGTCAAAGCCGGGTCGGGTGACCGCGATGTCCTGCGCGCCGGTGCCGGGTTTGGGGGCATCGGCGACCATGTTGGCGCGCCAGATGTCAAAGGCGGCGTGGGTTGCGCGGATCAGGATCAGCGAGGGGGCCAGGGAAAACCGCGTCTCCATCAGGGCTTCGGGCGGGATGGCGGCAAATGTCTCGGGCGCGAGAGCCCTGTGGTCGGCGGCGTGGTAGCTCTCGCGCAGGGCGAGCTCGATCCGCGCCACATCCGCCAGATAGGGAAGGTGGGCCACGGGCGGGAAGCTGTCCAGAAAGGCGGGAAGGGCGGCGCCATAGCCGCTGAGCACCGGGGAGTGCGGCGGGTGGGCCCGCAGGAAGACGCCTGCCATGGCACGGAAGAATGCGTCGCCGACGAGCCTGTGGATCACCGGAAACCCGGTCACCAGCGCCTCGGTCAGGGAGCTTGCCACATTGTTGCGATAGACGTTGAAACGCTTTTGCGACACGCGGCCTTCGGGGTCGACGATCCCCGGGGGGACCGGCGCGTCGGCGGCCAGAAGGGCCGAGGTGAAGGCGGTCTGGCTCATGCCGTCACCGGGGAGAGCGCATCGGCGGCGCGCTGGGCTTCGGCGGCCAGCACGGGCCAGTCGGGCACATCCGTGTCCCACTCGATCAGGGTCGGGCGGGCACCGGATCGCGACAGGGTATGGGCATAGAGCGCCCAGACCGGGTCCACGACCTCGGCGCCGTGGCTGTCGATGAGGAGCGGCGCGCCGTGCTCATCCTCGTCCTCGTCATGGCCGCCGAGATGGATCTCGCCCACGGCCCCGAGGGGAAAGGCATCGATATAGGCGATCGGATCCCAGTTCTGATTGATGCAGGAGACGAAGACGTTGTTCACGTCCAGAAGCAGGCCACAGCCCGTTCGCCGGGAGATCTCGGTCAGGAAGTCGATCTCGGACATCTCGCTTTCGGCGAAGGCCACATAGGTCGAGGGGTTCTCGAGCAGCATCTGGCGGCCCAGCATGTCCTGCACCTGGGTGATATGGGCGCAGACGCGCGCCAGTGTGGCTGCCGTGTAGGGGACCGGCAGGAGATCGTTCAGGAAATGCGTGTCATGGGTGGACCAGGCCAGATGCTCGGAAAAGCTGGCGGGGTTGAGCCAGTCGACCAGATGCTTGAGCCGGGCAAGGTGATCCGCGTCCAGCGCGCCCTCGCCGCCGATCGACAGGCCCACGCCATGGACCGAGATCGGGAACCGCTCGGACAGGGCCTTGAGCTGGGCAATGGGGCGGCCACCGGCGCCCATGTAGTTTTCGGCATGGATCTCGAGCCATTCGACCGGCGCGGGGTTGGAGATGATCTCCTGAAAGTGTTGCGCTTTGTAGCCGACGCCGGGTGCGGCGGGCAGGGGGCGGTGGGCGAACTGGTCGAGCATGGCGAGATCCGGGCGTGGGAGACAGGAATGGGTGGCCCAGGGGGGATCGACCCCCCTGTACCACCCCGGATGCACGCATCCGGGCCCCGCGGGACCCGAAGGCGCGGTGCGGCGCGCTTATGCCGGCAGGTCGCGATCCAGAGCTTCGAGCGAGCCCATGCGGTCGCCGGGGACTTCCATGGTTTCGCAGGTGCCGGCGGGAACCAGCGTCCAGGCGTTGCCCTGATAGTCGACGGTGGAGCTGCCCGCGCAGGTGGTGCCGGGGCCGGCGGCGCAGTCATTCTCGCCCGCCAGGGACACACCGAAGCACTTCTCCTGAGCTTGCGCCTCGGCCGGGGTCACGTGACCGGTCAGAGCAGCAGCGACGGCACCAGCGAGAGCAACGGCAGTAATGGATTTCGACATGGGTTTCTCTTTCGTTTTGGGTTGTCCAACACCCGCTCCGGCAGTGTCCGGGGGTACGGGTATCGCGTCTTGCGATGACCAAAACTTAAGTCGCGGAACCTCTCACTCGCCACTCACGGGCACGTGTGTCACGCACCCGTGCGCGGCTGGAAACAATGTTGCAGTTCCCCGGAGCAATCCGGCGCTATTCTCACGCCGCCGTGAGACAATGCGAGGAATTTCCCGGTTTGCGTGAACAGCTTTTGCAATGCTGCGTTGCGGCTGAAACATGGCTGACAGGGCATATCGCAGCTTTCTCGAGAGATGGTTTCAGGACCGTGAGCGATCTTTCAGGCCGGAGCCCCGACGGGGTTGCATAAACTTGAGCTGGAGTGTCAGATTTTCTTGACACCATCCGGGCGCGCGCCAGTTACCGGAGGGCAATGAGAAAAGGCGGGAAGATGCCCGATACGGAGAGTTCCCGCCCCAGTGGCGCGGCACAGGGTGGCGCGTCGGCGGATGACGCGCTGATGAGCGTTGTGAAACTTGCGCTGGAAAGCGTCGCATCCCGCGCTGAGCTGGATGAAACGGTTGCGTCGGAGGCATTCATTCAAGGGCTGTGCACGCTCTTGGTTGCGCGCGAGCAAGCTGCCGCCGAAACGCTTGTGCGGAGCCGCATCGCGCGGCGACAGAGCTATGCGGAACTGGCCGACGGTATTCTGGCAGCCTGTGCGCGGGAGCTCGGCGCACGCTGGGATACGGACCAGATTTCCTTTGCCGATATGGCGCTCGGGGTTACGGAACTGCACAAGCTGCACCAGAAGGTCGGTCGCCGTTACGTCCCACTGAGCCGCGCGCTCGATGTGCCATACGCGCTCTTTGCGACCTTGCCACGACAACGCCACACCTTCGGGATTATTCTCGCGGCGGAGGCGTTCCGCCGCGCTGGCTGGCAGGTGGACTTGCGCCTTGACGAAATGGCGAAAGACATCATCGAGCGGGTCCGGCGTCTTCGGCCCGACGCGTTCGGGGTGACCGTCAGCCGGGTCGACCCGCCCCAGCCCCTGCGGCTGTTGATCGGGCAGGTTCAGAAACTGCCCTTCCCGGTCCCCGTCCTGATCGGAGGCGGTGCGGCCGACGCCCTGCGCGATAGTCTCAGCGTAAAGGCGTCGGTCAGCGTCGTGCAGGACATCGACAGCGCGCTCAGGGCCGTTCAGCCGGACCGCTGAGTCGCCCTGTTCAGGCGCGCTGCTGATCCGGCGGGGTCGCTTCGGCGGCCAGATCCGGAAGCAGCGCGTCCAGCGCGACCACCGAGGTCTGCTTTTCGCCCAGGCGTCGCAGGGTCACGGTGCGCTCCTCCATCTCGCGGCGACCCACGGCGAGGATCACCGGCACCTTGCCGACGCTGTGTTCGCGCACCTTGTAGTTGATCTTCTCGTTGCGGATATCCGCCTCGGCCCGGATGCCGGCCTTGGTCAGGGCAGAGACGACCTCTTGCACATAGTCATCCGCATCCGAGATGATCGAGGCCACCACCACTTGCCGCGGGGCGAGCCAGAAGGGCAGCTTGCCGGCGAAGTTCTCGATCAGGATCCCGAGGAAGCGCTCGAAACTGCCGAGGATGGCCCGGTGCAGCATGACCGGGCGGTGCTTGGCCCCGTCCTCGCCGATATAGGTCGCGTCGAGCCGCTCGGGCAGGACGAAATCCGCTTGAAACGTGCCCAGCTGCCATTCACGGCCGATCGCATCGGTCAGCTTGAAGTCGAGCTTGGGGCCGTAGAACGCGCCCTCGCCCGGGTCGAGTTCGAAATCGTCCGTCACGGTGCGGATCGCGGCTTCGAGCGCGGCCTCGGCCTTGTCCCAGACCTCGTCCGAGCCTGCGCGGACCTCGGGGCGGGTGGAGAACTTGATGTCGAAACTCTCGAAGCCGAGATCCTTGTAGATCGTGCTCAGCATGCGGATGAACCGCGCGGTTTCGTCCTGGATCTGGTCCTCGGTGCAGAAGATATGCGCGTCATCCTGCGTGAAGCCGCGCACCCGCATCAGCCCATGCAGCGCGCCCGAGGGCTCGTATCGGTTGCAGGCCCCGAACTCGGCCATGCGCAGGGGCAGATCGCGATAGGATTTCAGGCCCTGATTATAGACCTGCACATGACAGGGACAGTTCATCGGCTTCAGCGCGTTGATCGCCTTTTCGCGGGCATGCTCTTCGTCCACTTCGACGATGAACATGTTCTCCTGATACTTGTCCCAATGGCCCGAGGCTTCCCAGAGCTTGCGGTCCACGACCTGGGGGGTGTTCACCTCCACATAGCCGTACTCGCGCTGGCGGCGGCGCATGTAGTCCTGAAGGTTGGTGTAGATGGTCCAGCCATTGGGGTGCCAGAAGACCTGCCCGGGGGCTTCTTCCTGCATGTGGAAGAGGTTCATCTCGCGGCCCAGCTTGCGGTGGTCGCGCTTGGCGGCTTCCTCCAGCATGTGCAGGTGCTTCTTCAGCGCGTCGCGGTTCTGGAAGGCCACGCCATAGATCCGCTGCAGCATGGGGCGGGAGCTGTCCCCGCGCCAATAGGCCCCGGCCACGTTCATCAGCTTGAAGCCATCCGCAGGC
Source organism: Dinoroseobacter sp. S124A (assembly GCF_049801015.1). Taxonomy (NCBI): domain Bacteria; kingdom Pseudomonadati; phylum Pseudomonadota; class Alphaproteobacteria; order Rhodobacterales; family Roseobacteraceae; genus Dinoroseobacter; species Dinoroseobacter sp. S124A. Next base: position 24,791 of record NZ_JBNAGD010000001.1, read on the forward strand.
ACCTGGCCCGTGTGTTGCAGGTGCGGTCCACGGCAGAGGTCCTGCCAGTCGCCATGCCAGTACATCCGCAGGGGCTCGTCGCCCGGGATCGCCTCGATCAGTTCGACCTTGTAGGGCTCGCCGCTCGCCTCGTAATGGGCGATCGCGCGCGGACGGTCCCAGACCTCGGTCCGGACCGGGTCGCGGGCATTGATGATCTCTTTCATCTTGGCTTCGATGGCGCCCAGATCCTCGGGGGTGAAGGGCTCGGCGCGGTCGAAGTCATAATAGAAACCATGCTCGATGACCGGGCCGATGGTGACCTTCACATCGGGCCAGATCGCCTGCACGGCGCGGGCCATGATATGGGCGCAGTCATGCCGGATCAGTTCCAGCGCCTGCGCGGGGTCCTTGAGGGTGTGGATCGCGATCTGCGCGTCGCCCTCGATGGGCCATTGCAGGTCGTGATGGGCGCCGTTCACGGTCGCCGAGATGGCCTTCTTGCCCAGCGAGGTCGAGATGCTTGCCGCGACCTCGGCAGGGGTCACGCCAGCGTCGTAATCGCGCGCATTGCCATCAGGAAAGGTGAGAGAGATCTGGGCCATATCGGCTGCCTCGTCAGTTTGGCGCCCACGGAACGCCCGGTTGCGGGTATATTGGTGTAGCGGTCTCTTGGCCCGCGCGCGCGCCGGTGTCAATCACCCTCGCGCTCTGGGGCAGGGGCCGCGACGATCAGTAGACAGGCGTCCAGTCCGAGCCCGGATCGTAGCGCGTGATGGCTTCGGCCGACGTCAACGTATCGGGGCCGAGATCCGCCTCCAGAACGATCCCGTTCTCGGCGACAAGAAAGCTGTGCACCCCGGTCTCGCCATAGATCGCGGGGACCGCGAGCATCGCATGCCCGGCCACCATATTCTCGCCGATGCGGTAGCTCATCTCACCGCCCGGGGCGCTTGGGCCTTGTCCGTCCAGCAGGCGAAAGTAATAGCCCGTCAATGGCTCCGCCGGATGATCCTCGATCCCGTCATTGTAGCCAAAGAGCGTGGCGCGGGCGAAACGTTGGCCAAGCGGGCTGCCCGCCCCCGGCCAGTAGAGCCCGTCGCGCGCCGCGTCCGAAGAGATGATGCTGCCGGCAAACTCCATCACGCCATCGCCATCATGATCCGTCAGCCGGAAGGCGGATTGTACGTCCACATAAGCCTCCAGCAGGGTGATCACGTCGAGCTCGTTATGCCCGATCTCTCGCGCGGCGATCTCGGCGCGCCCGGCCTCCAGATCGAAGGCCCAGCCCTCGGTGCCGCGGGACAGGGGGATCGGGAACGGCCAGCCCTCCGCCCCCAGGAGCAGGGTCACCTGCCCCTCCGCATCCGTGGTCATGCGGTAGCCCTCGGCCATCAGCGCAATCAGTTCGATCCGGTGGAGCCGGTCCTCCACCGGATCGCCGGTGGACAGGGTTTCGGCGGCGTCATCGCCAAAGACGCCCAGCAGCGCTGCGCGCCCCGGCGTTGTCAGCGCACCCGCGAAGGCGTCGAGCGCGTCTTGCGGGGTCGGGAAGGACATCGGGTCCGCGCTGAGCGGAGAGGCGAGGCAGGTGGTGAGTGCGATGGCGGCTGCAACGGATACGGGTTTCATTGCTCTACCTCCGGGCCTTGAGCTTGCCAGCCTTGCCCCGATCCGCCGCAGCGCGGGTTTTGCCCGCAGGCGCGCGCTTTTTCAGGGCAGAGGGTTTGGCCGTGGGTTTCTTGGTGGCGACCTTCTGAGCGGCGGGCTTTTTCACCGCGGGCTTCTTTGCCGTCGCCGGGCGGGCGGAGGTGTCGCGGATTGCCTGCGCCTTGTCCGCAGCCGGGCGGGTGGAGGGGCGCTCCACCTGGGGCAGGCGCTGGGCGGCCTCCGGTCGGCTGATATCCTTGGCCCCCGTGCGATCCGAAAGTTGCCCGCGCAAGGCATCGCCCCGATCGGCCCCGGCCGGACGCGTCGCGGCCTTGTCCAGGGGCAGTTTCGAATCCCCCCCGGCATCGCGCCGCGCGGTGATCTTGTCCTGTGCGTCCCGCTTGCGGCCCTCATCGGGCTTCCAGCCCAGATCAGGCCGGTTGTTGCTGCCGATATTCACATCGCCATCAATGTCGATATCGATATCCGGGTTGTGGATGATCGGCCCACCGCCCCAGCCACCGCAATTGCGGCAGCCCCAATAGTCGTACCAATCGTCGTTATCGTCGAAGATCGCGTCGATCACCGCAAAGGTCCCGAAGATCAGCGCCCCGGTCAGGAGCGCATCGCCCAGCGTGTTGTCATAGACTTCATCCGGGTTGTATTCGGGCACATAGACCACTTCGGGATCCGTGGGGGTGATGACGACATTGTCGTCCTCATCCTGGGTCACGGCCTGGGCCTCGCCACTGATCAGGGCGCCGGTCTCGATGGCCTGATCGCGCAGGGTCTGCACCGCGCTGAGGACATCCTCGCTCTGGGCGAGCATGGCGGTGCCCACGGCTTCAGTCCATTCCACATGCTCAGCCATATCCGCCAGAACCGTGGGAAAGGCCGTGGCCAGTACCGTGACGCTCGGGTCCCACCCCTCGGCTTCGATGCTGGTTTTGAGGCTGTCGGGGTCCATTTCCGCATTGGTCAGAACGAAGCGATCCGCCTTGACCACGTCGAGCGGATAGGTCGCCGCCACGAGGATCTGGATCAGCAGAGTATCGGGATATAGCGCGACCGGCGCCATCAAAGTCTCAAGCTCGGCCTGGGTCAGGAGCGCGGCTTCGGCGGTCGCCGTCTCGGGCTCTGCGGTGGCTTGGGTGCTGTCCTGGGCGGGGACGGTGCCTGTCCAAAGGACCAAAGCCCCGCTCAGAAGAACGCTTTTCACGTGATGCATAGGACCCTCCCAAGACCGCTTGACCAAGCCTATGCGCAGTCTCGCGATCAGGGGAAGGAGAAACTGCCCGCGCACCCGGATGGGGGGCGCGGGCGAGTGCGTCAGCTGGCGGCGAATACCGCATAGGCCAGGAGCAGGCAGCACACCCATCCCACAAGAAACAGGAGCGGGCGCAGAGGCATCGCGGCCCAACCCATGATCATCCCTGCCGCATGGGCGACCCGGATCCAGAAGAAAGTGATGCAGGTCCAGAAGGTCAGCGCGGTGAACCCGTCCAGCCGGTCCAGCAGCAGCACAAGCACCGAAAAGGGCAGGGCCTGTTCCAGCAGGTTGAGATGGGCCCGGTGCGCCCGGTGGACCCATGGCGGAAACTGATCCAGCGGGGTGGGGCGCACGAAAGGCTCGGAGCCCGGCACGTCATACTTGTTGACGCCGACGATATACGGGATCCAGAGCGAGGCGGCGAGGATCATCAGGCAGGTGAGAATGCCAAGCTCGGTGGGAAAGCTCTCCATCAGTTTTCTCCTGCATGCGCAAAGCGCACGGTTTCACCGGATTCGAGCCATGTCTTGAGGCCCGAAGCAAAGCGCGCCCAGCCATCGGCGATGCCCTCCTGTCCCTCGGGAATGCCGTAATGCTCGATCGTCAGCTTGCAGAACGCGCCCTCGTCATCCACCAGGTATATGCAGCGCGAGGGGGCCATGTCGGGCCCGGCCCAGGAGGGTTCAAACGTCGCTTCGATCCGGCTCTTGGGGTCGATGGCGATGACCTCGGTGCGCACCATGGGCACGCCGGGCTGCATCTCGAACACCATACCGTCGCCCTTGGCGATCATGTCGCCATGGGCGGTCTCGGCGAGGAAGTGGTACTGACCCACCTGATCTGCCTCGGTCAGAGCGGACCAGAGCGCGTCGCGGGTGCAGCGGATAAAGGTTTGGCTCACGAAATCAGGTTTTGCATCCGGGGTCGTCATGGGGGCGGTTCCTTCAAGTTGTGCTTTCAAATTCAACACGCCGCGGGCGGCGGGTTTGGCGAGAAACGGATCGATCCACCGGTCGATGACCTCCTGCAGGGGTACCGCGTTCAGGTAGTGATACTTGAACCGGCCTTTTTTCACCGACACCACGAGGCCGGCCTCTTCGAGCAGTTTGAGATGTTTCATCACGCCAAAGCGCGTCATCTCGGCTGTCTCTTCGAGCTCTTGCAGGGACTGCCCGTCCTTCTGGCGCAGGCTGTCCAGAAGGGCGCGACGCGTCGGGTCATTGAGCGCTTTGAAGATCGCATCCATGGGGAACCTTATAGGTGATTAAATAGTCACGTGTCTAGATGGTCACGTTTTAAGTGCGTGATATTCTCTCATGCGGCACATGAGGTTTTGAGTGTAATAATTTGTTCTTGCGGGGTTTACTTCGCGGCGCGGCGGGCGCGTTCTGCGGCGGCCTTGAGCTCTTCCGCGATCTCAATCGCTTCGTCCGGGTCGAAATCGAGCGGCAACTCGACGCCCTCGGCCTCAACATAGATTCGCACCATCCCCATCGAGGTGGGGCCAATCTGAATATTCGCAGCGATGTCGCTTTGTTTGTCGATGCCCATGGCGCGTCTCCGTGATCTGAGCATCGCAGGTACTGCGCCGTGCAGCGGGGTTCAAGGGGGCATAGCTTGCTTGTGGCAAGCAAAAAGCGTGCCTTTGGCAAATGAAATACTTGCCGATGGCAAGCGAATCGCCTATCGCTCGGATCGAGACAGATCAGGAGACCTCCATGCCACGCGATGTTCCCACCCAGAGCCTGCCCCATGACACCATCGAAAACATGCGCGCCCTGAACCGGATCGTGACGCGGGCTTCCGGCGTGCTTAACCGGACCGTGCTCAACAGCGATCTGAGCCTGAGCGAGATGCGCGTGATCTATGAACTCGGCCTGCAGGACTGGGCGGCCCGGGCCCTGGCGCAGCAACTGGGGCTGGACGAGGGGTATCTGAGCCGCATCCTGAAACGCTTTGCGGATCGTGGCTGGCTGGAGCGGCGGCCGAGCCCCGAGGATGGACGCGTGGCGCTGCTGAGCCTGACCGCGAAGGGGGCGGAATGCCTCGAGGAGTTCGAGAATATCGCCCGCTCCAACGTTGCCGAAAGCCTCGCGGCGCTGCCCATGGCCGAGCAACCGGCGCTGGACCGCGCCATCGCGCGTCTCCGCCTGGCGCTCGGGGACAAGACCCTGCGGCTCGACGACGTTACCTTCCGCGACATGGAAATCGGGGATCTCGGCTGGATGACCCAGCGCCACGGAGAGCTCTACCGGATCGAGAACGCCTATGATCAGAGCTTCGAGATCCTTGTGGCCGAGATCCTCATCGCGTTTCTCAAAACCCGCGATCCGGCGCGGGAACGGGCGATCATCCCGGTCTGCAACGGGTTGAGCCTCGGCTCGGTCTTCTGTGTGCAGGGCCCGGCGCCGGACACCGCGCAATTGCGGCTCTTCGGGCTGGAGCCGAGCTTGCGCGGGCGCGGCCTCGGGCGTCGGATGATGGAGGAATGGCTCCGTTTCGCGCGCGGAGCGGGATACAAGCGCGCGACGCTCTGGACCCATGAAAGCCACGCGGCGGCGGGGCGGCTTTATGCGGCGGCGGGCTTTGAGATCACCGGAACCGAGGCAACTCGAAATTTCGGTCAGGATGTGGTCGTCCAGCAATGGGAGATGACGTTGTGACAGCCGCGAAGGGGGGCGAAAAACCGGCCCCGGAGGCGCATCAGCCTCTTGCAATCGCGCAGAGCCAAAGTTAAACCCCCGCAGCGTGCCGCCTTAGCTCAGTTGGTTAGAGCGCCTGATTGTGGATCAGGAGGTCCCCCGTTCGAGCCGGGGAGGTGGTACCACCCCCACCCGAACATGGTTGAACGATGCGCCCGGCGACACTCAGGCGGCTTTGCCATCCTGAAGTTGCGCGGCGAAAAACGCCTCGATCTCGGCCAGCAGCGGGTCGAGCTTGTCGGGCGCTTCCATCAGCACCTCATGCTCGCCGCCATCGACCATCACCAGCCGCCCATCGGGCCAATCGGCCATGCGTGTGTGGATCGGTGCCGTCAGCACGATCCGTTCATTCGTGCCCAGAGCCGTGAGGCAGGGCAGGGGCGGTGCGGGCCGGTTTTCGAGCCAGCGGCATTCGCAATGGGCCTCGTGGACCCATTGCATGGTCGGGCCGGCCACGGCGAAATCGGGCTCTGCCGTCAGATGGTCGATCATGAACTGGAACTCGCCCCGATCGGTCGTCAGCAGGTTGTCCTCGAACGGTGCGGTCAGGACATAGGGCTCGGATCCGGTGGTCGGCGCATAGGCTTCCCCCTGACCGGTCCAGCCCGCCAGTGTCCCGAGCAGCCCGGCCACGGGCCGCGCCCAAAGCGGAAACTGCACCCCCCAGAGGGGCGCGGAAAACACCACGCCCTTGACCGGCAGGTCCTGCATCACCGCGCGCAGACCGATGGCGCCGCCCATGGAATGGGCAATCAGAAAGTAAGGCTCCGGAAGGCCCGCATCCCGCGCGCAATCCAGCGCAGCCTGCACGTCCATCTGATAATCGGGGTATTTCCCCACATGGCCCTTGCGGCGATACGGCAGCAAACGGTCCGACAGACCCTGTCCACGCCAGTCGATCACAAGGCTGGAATAGCCCATCCCGGCCAGATGGGTGACGACACGCCCGTATTTCTCGGCCCATTCCGTGCGCCCGGGGAAGATCAGGACCGTGCCCTGATCTCCGGTCTCGTGCAGCGCGATGCGCAGGCGGATGTCGTCATCGGTCCGGACCCAGACCGCGCGCGCGCCTGCCGGAGCTTCGGCCAGATCGGCGCGATAGGGGGCCGGGTCCATGGGGTCAGCTCAGGGCGGCGCCGAGCTTCATGGCGGTGCCCATGTCACCGTCGAGCTTGAGCTTGCCGCCCATGAAGGCCGCCGTGGGGTTCACTTCGCCTTCCATGATGCCCTGGAATGTCTCGCGATCCGCCGAGAGGGTGCATTCTGCGTCGTCATCGCCTGCGCGGACCCCGTCCTCGTCGATCATGATGGCGCCTTCGTCCTCGATCACGAATTTCACGGTTCCGTCGAACCCGCCGCCAATGCGCTCTTGCAGGGCCGTAACGGCCTTTTCGATTACTTCGCTCATGGGCTTTCCCGTCGCTCCAAGTTGTGACTGCCGGGCTCTCGCTTTTTCCGGCGGTTGCATTACCATGGTGCGCATGATGACCGCGATAGTTCAACGCCTCAACGCTGCCTTGGCGGCAGGTTTTCTCACTCTGACGTTAGGTCTCGGCGGGCCGGCTGGCCCGGCTGCCGCGCAGGGCGCGGATGTGGCCGAGCTGCTGGAGCGATTGCAATCGCCCGAGCTGCAGAATTGGGAAGCGGTCGAGCGCCGGATCTACGAGGCCTGGTCGCAATCGGGATCGGCCTCGGCGGATCTGCTGCTGGACCGGGGGCGTCAGGCGCTGGAGGACGAGGATTTCGTCGCCGCGATCGAGCATCTGACCGCGCTCACCGATCACGCGCCGGGTTTTGCCGAGGGCTGGCACGCCCGGGCGACGGCGTTCTACCTGTCGGATCACTATGGCCCCTCTCTCTCGGATCTGCGCGTGGCGCTGGCCCTCAACCCGCAGCATTTCGGTGCGCTCGCCGGGGCGGGCCGCATCCTGATGGAGCTGGGCGAGACCGAGGCGGCGCTGACCGCTTATCGCGCGGCGGCTGCTATACATCCCCAACGCCCCGATATATCAGAGGCCATAGACCGGCTGGAGCGGGAGCAGGGCGGCCAACGCCTCTGATTCTGCGCGATCTGCGGGTTTGAACGGGTTTTCTGGGGACCTCCACATGATGCGACATGACGCGCGGATCACCGCGGTCCTCGGTCCCACCAATACCGGCAAGACCCATTACGCCATCGAGCGGATGCTGGGCTACCGCACCGGGGTGATCGGGCTGCCGCTGCGCCTTCTGGCGCGCGAGGTCTATGACAAGATCGTCGCTCTGCGCGGGCCCTCGGTCGTGGGGCTCGTGACCGGCGAAGAGCGGATCGTGCCGGACCGCGTGCAATACTGGGTCTGCACGGTCGAGGCGATGCCCCAGGAGATCGGCGCGGATTTCGTGGCCATCGACGAGATCCAGCTTTGTGCGGATCCCGAACGCGGCCATGTCTTCACCGACCGGCTGTTGCGGGCGCGCGGGCTGCACGAGACGATGTTTCTCGGTGCCGAGACCATGCGCAGCGCCATCGCCGAGCTGGTGCCCAAGGCGCAGTTCATGCGCCGTGAGCGTTTCTCCGAGCTGACCTATGCGGGCGCCAAGAAGATCAGCCGCATGAAGCCGCGCTCGGCCATTGTCGGGTTCTCGGTGGATAACGTCTATGCCATGGCCGAGCTGATCCGCCGCCAGAAGGGCGGCTGCGCCGTGGTGATGGGCGCGCTCAGCCCGCGCACCCGGAACGCGCAGGTCGATCTCTATCAGAACGGCGATGTGGATTACCTGGTGGCGACCGATGCCATCGGGATGGGGCTGAACCTCGATGTGACCCATGTGGCCTTCTCGGCCCTGTCGAAATTCGACGGGCGACGGATGCGCCCCCTGGCCCCGAATGAGCTGGCGCAGATCGCGGGCCGGGCCGGGCGTTACATGACGCCGGGGACGTTCGGCGTGACCGGCGAGGCGCCCGAGCTCGAAGAGGGCGTGGTCAACGCCATCGAGAACGCCCGCTTCACGCCCCTGCGCAAGCTACAATGGCGCAGTGCCGAGCTGCAATTCAGCCGGGTCGACCGGCTGATCGCCTCGCTCGAGGCCGTGCCGGATGATGATTGGCTCGTCCGGGCACGGGAGGCCGATGACCTCAGCGCGCTCAAGACCCTCGCGGCCGAGGCTGATATCGCCGCGCGTCTGTCGGATGCCCGCGATGTGCGTCTTTTGTGGGATGTCTGCCGGATTCCGGACTTTCGGGGCATATCCGGTGGCGAACATGCAGGTTTGCTCACGAATATCTTCGGCTTTCTGCATGATGATGGCAAAGTCCCCGAACCGTGGTTTGCGCGACAAGTCGCCCGAATTGATCGGACAGATGGCGACATTGACACATTGTCGAAACGCTTGGCCTATATTCGCACATGGACCTATGTGGCCCAACGCAAAGGCTGGGTGGAGCAGGATAGCCATTGGCGCGGCGAGACGCGCGCTGTAGAAGACCGCTTGTCAGACGCATTGCACACGGCGCTGACCCAACGATTTGTCGATCGCCGCACATCCGTGCTTCTGCGGCGGTTGAAACAGAAGGAGAGCCTGGTGGCCGACGTAAACGAAAAAGGTGAAGTGACCGTTGAGGGCGAGCTAATCGGCCGTCTCGAAGGGTTCCGCTTCCGCCAGGACAAGACCGCGACCCCGGAGGAGGCCAAGGCCGTCCGTGCGGCCTCTCTCTCTGCGCTGGCACCAGAGTTCCATCTGCGCGCGGACCGGTTCTACAACGCGCCCGATACCGAGATCGACTATACCGAGCAGGGGGGCCTCATGTGGGGCGACCAGGCGGTCGGCAAGCTCGTGAAGGGCGCGGACCCGCTCAAGCCCGCGGTTCAGGCCTTCGTCGATGACGAGGCGGGCGCCGATGTGGCCCAGAAGGTCGAGCGCCGTCTGCAGCATTTCATCGACCGCAAGATCGCGGCCCTGTTCGAGCCGCTTCTGGCCATGAGCCGGGACGAGGCGCTGACCGGTCTGGTGCGCGGCTTTGCCTTCCAGATGGTCGAGGCGCTGGGCGTTCTGCCCCGGGCCGCCGTGGCCCAAGACGTCAAGGCGCTGGATCAGGATGCGCGCGGGCTTTTGCGCAAGCATGGCGTGCGGTTCGGGCAGTTCACCATCTTTCTGCCGCTTCTGCTGAAGCCGGCACCGACGCGGCTGCGTCTGGTGCTGTCCTCGCTCTTCAAGGGGCGCGATGTCTTCCCCGAAAGCCCGCCCCCGGGGCTGGTGACGATCCCGGTGATCGAGGGCGTGAGCGCCGAGATCTACAGCGAATCCGGCTATCGATCGGCGGGTGCGCGGGCGATCCGTATCGATATGCTGGAGCGTCTGGCGGATATGCTGCGCGGCGTGGACACACGCGGCGGGTTCGAGGCGACACCGGATATGCTGTCGATCACCGGCATGACGCTGGAGCAGTTTGCCGACCTGATGCAGGGGCTGGGCTATGCGGCTGAGCGCTCGGAGCGGGCCAAGGTGAAACCCGCCCCGGCGGCGGATGCAGCCCCGGCCGGAGAGCCAGGCGAGGCGGCAGCGGAAGCCGAGACGCCGGTCGCCGAGGGGGAGCCTGCTGTTGCGGAGGGCGCTGCCGAAACCGATCTCCCTGCGGCTGAGACGCCCGCAGAGGCTGAGATGCCTGCAGAGGCAGAGGCCCCGGCGGCTGAAACGCCTGTCGAGGCCGACGCCACCGCCGACGACGCTGCGCAGGCAGATGCCGAAACACCCGAAGACGCCACCGCCGAGGCCGAGACCGCGGCAGAGCCCGCCGAGCCGGAAATGGAGGTTGTCTATACCTTCCGCTGGGCCCCGCGCCCGCGTCGGACCGACAACCGGGGTCGCAAGGGCGGCGGCGAGGCTCAGGCCCGCAGCGGCAAGCCCGGTGGCAAGCAAGGCGGCAAGCCTCGGGGCAAGGGGGCCGGTGGCAAGGGCAAACCCGGTGGACGCGGTCCGCGCGACACCAGTCCCAAGACCTATCAGTCCCGCCCGGACAAGAAGAAGGATCGCATCGATCCGGATAACCCCTTCGCCGCGGCTCTGATGGGCCTGAAGGACAAGTCCTGAGCAAGGCCGCACCGGGGTCCGGCGCGGCGGACGCGCCCGGACGACAGCGGCTGGACAAATGGTTGTGGTTTGCGCGGTTCTTCAAGACCCGCAGCCTTGCGGCCAAGCAGGTCAGCGCCGGGGCGGTGCGGATCAACGCGGTGCGCGTGACCAAGCCTGCGACCAGCGTGGCCACCGGAGATGTGCTGACTTTTGCTCAGGGGCGCGAGATCCGCGTCATCCGGGTGGAGGCCCCCGGCACCCGCCGGGGACCGGCCCCGGAGGCCCAGCTTCTCTATACCGATCTGACGCCAGCGCCTGAGCCCGACGCGCCCTTAGCGCCGCGCAAGGGGCCCCGACCGACCAAGAAAGATCGTCGCGCTTTGGATGAATCCCGTCGTCCGCCGCTTGAATGACCCGTCGCAAAACCTTAATGCAAGTGCAGCACACGAAGGAACGCGCCCATGACCTATGTCGTCACCGACAATTGCATCGCTTGCAAATACACCGACTGCGTCGAGGTCTGCCCCGTTGACTGTTTCTACGAGGGTGAGAACATGCTCGTGATCCACCCCGATGAATGCATCGATTGCGGCGTGTGCGAGCCCGAATGCCCCGCCGACGCCATCCGGCCCGACACTGAGCCGGACATGGAAAAATGGGTCGAGTTCAATCGCAAGTATTCCGAGGCCTGGCCGGTGATCATCACCAAGAAGGATCAATTGCCCGAGGCCGAAGAGCGCGACGGCGAAACCGGCAAGCTGGACAAGTACTTCTCCGAGGCACCGGGCGAGGGCGGCTGAATGATTCGCGGCGGGTGATCGCGCTAACGGCTGTACGGGCCCCGCTACGCGAGAAGTGAACGAAAATCGACCGAAACGGGTGGTTTCGGGGCACTCATCCCTGTGCAGGCGCAGCAAGTGCCTTCTCAAACCGCCTTTTTTTTGTTATATTGCGTTCATAATTGACGTGGAGAGACCACCCGAAACGCTTCAGCCTCGTGCCGTTGCGTTTTTTTTACCGCCGCAATTCGGGCAACTGGACGCCACCGCGCGACCACGTCCCCCTGCGGTCTGGGCGGCGCCACAAGCAGGAGTGAAAGTGCATGAGCAAAGCGAACAAATCCAACGACTTCCGCCCGAATGAATATGTCGTCTACCCCGCCCATGGCGTGGGTCAGATCGTCTCCATCGAAGAGCAGGAAATCGCCGGACTGACGCTTGAGCTGTTTGTGATCTCGTTCGAGAAGGACAAGATGACATTGCGGGTGCCGACCAACAAGGCGACCGAAGTGGGCATGCGCAGCCTGTCCAGCCCCGACATCGTCTCCAAGGCGATGGACACGCTCAAGGGCAAGGCCCGCGTCAAGCGCGCCATGTGGTCCCGCCGTGCTCAGGAATACGAGCAAAAGATCAATTCCGGCGACCTGATCGCGATTGCCGAGGTGGTGCGGGACCTGCACCGCTCGGACGACCAGCGCGAGCAGAGCTATTCCGAACGTCAGCTGTACGAGGCGGCGCTGGAGCGTCTGACCCGCGAAATCGCTGCAGTGAGCGGGGATGACGAGGGCAACGCGCAGAAGCGGATCGACGACGTTCTGGTTTCGCGCGCCGCTGCCTGATCCGGCCCGATAACGCATGAACAAGCCGTCCCTCGGGGCGGCTTTTTTCGTGGGGCGGGGCGCGTCAGACCAGCGTGGTCAGGACGGCGAGGGCGGCAATCTCGGCGACCTGCTGGGTCGCGCCGAGGATGTCACCGGTTTGCCCGCCGATCCGGGCCTTGGCCAAGGCCCCGACGATCAACGCCGCTGCGCCTCCGCTCAGGGCCAGCAGGGCCAGCGCTATGCCGCCCCACAATCCGGCGCAGATCCCGAGGGCCAAGGCGCAGGCCAGAAGCGCGGACCCGCGCGGCACCGCCCCCACCCGCCGCGAGAGGCCATCGCTGCGCGCAAAGGGCAGGACATGCATGACGCCGACCATCGCGCCGCGTGACAGGGCGCCAACGGCTACAAGGGCGGCGATCAACCCCCCGGGTCCCGCCGCATCGAGGACTGCCACAAGGCAGGCCCATCGCAAAATCAGGCTCAGCCCCAATGCGAGCACGCCGTAGGCGCCGATCCGGCTGTCGCGCATGATCTCCAGCCGTCGCGCGGGCTCCCACCCGCCCCAGAGGCCATCGGCACTGTCGGCCAGCCCGTCTTCATGGAGCGCGCCGGTGATCATCACCTGCAGCACCAGAACCGCCCCGGCCACTGGGCCCGGGGGCAGCCCCAGCGCGGCGAGTGTCCAGGCCAGCCCGCCCGCCAGCGCCGCGAGCCCGGCCCCGACCAGCGGATAGGCCCAGGCGGCTGTGGCGGCGCGGTCGCCCGCGCGGCTGTGATCCACGGGGACGGGCAGACGGCTGAGCAGGCTCAGGGCGAGGGGCAGATCGCGGAGATGCGGGCGGGACATCAGGGCCTCCGTCGGCTGTGGCGGACTGTCGCGTGGCGGGGGCGGTCCGTTGGGGTCAACAGTGCCGCCAAGACCCTCTATCGACAGGAAACCGCCCGGATGTCCAGCACAGCCCCGCAGACCGATGCCCCGTTCGACAGTCTGACCGCGTTTCGCGCAGTGCTGGCGCGGGCGCCGGGGCGCAACGGTCCCGCCGAGGCTCAGGCGCGGGCGCGCAACGACGTGCTGACCAAACCGCCGGGCGCGCTCGGCCGCCTCGAGGATCTGGCGATCTGGGTGGCGGCCTGGCAGGGCACGGACATGCCACGGATCGATACGCCGCAGGTGGTGATCTTTGCCGCCAATCACGGGGTCGCGGCCAAGGGTGTGTCGGCCTTTCCGGCGGATGTCACCGCGCAGATGGTGGCGAATTTCGAGGGCGGCGGCGCGGCGATCAACCAGCTCAGCGAGACCTTTGGCGCGCGGATGACCGTGCATCCGATCGACCTCGATCGGCCAACTGCGGATTTCACCGAAGGCCCGGCCATGACCGAGGCAGAGCTTGTCGCGGCCCTGCGCATCGGCTGGAACGCGGTGGATCCCGCCGCGCATCTTCTGGTGGCGGGCGAGATGGGGATCGGCAACACCACCGCCGCCGCGGCGATCTGCGCCGCACTCTATGGTGGCGCTGCAGAGGATTGGGTCGGGCGCGGCACCGGTGTCGATGCCGATGGGCTGACCCGCAAGGCGCACGCCGTGACCACGGCGCTGGCGGCGAACGCTGCGGCGCTGGGTGATCCGCTCGAGGTGTTGCGCTGTCTCGGTGGGCGCGAGCTTGCGGCCATGGTCGGCGCGATTGCTCGGGCGCGGGCCGATGGCATTCCGGTACTGCTCGACGGGTTCATCTGCTGTGCGGCGGCGGCTTGTCTCGCCGAGGCGCAGGACGGCGCGCTCGATCACGCGCTGGCCGGGCATCTCTCGGCGGAAGGCGCCCATGGCGCGCTGCTCGAGAAGCTGGGCAAGACGCCGATCCTGTCGCTCGGGCTGCGGCTGGGCGAAGGCTCGGGCGCGGCGCTGGCGCTGGGCGTGCTCAAAGGGGCCGTGGCCTGCCATTCCGGCATGGCCACCTTCGCCGAGGCGGGGGTCTCGGACGGCTGATCCCTAGCGCTTGGCGCGGGTGACGGCGGTTTCGGATTCCAGCGTGGCAAAGCGCTCGCTATGTCCGGTCATGCCTTCGGTCTCATCCAGCGTGCTGACCAATGCGGTTTCGAGATCGCGGTTCAGTTCCTTGGCGCGGGCGACATAGGCCTCGTTCTCGGTCACGGGCACGCCGGGTTTCCACAACACGGCCAGATCCCGCATCGCCTTGCGATCCATCCGAAAGAACGTGTGCTCGGCATCGGCCGCGTCGAACTCGCTCATCCCCATGTTCTCGAGCACGTAGCGCCCCGCCCGGAGCGAGCTGTCAAAGGTCTCGCGCACGATGTCATTGGCCCCCGCGGCATAGAGCTCATAGACATGCACCCGGTCGCGGGCGCGGGCCACGATATGCAGATCCGGGCGCATCCGACGGGCATAGGTGACCAGTTTCAGCACCGCCTCCCGGTCGTCCAGCGTCACCACCAGCACCCGCGCCTTGTCGAGCCCCGCCGCATGCAGAAGCTCGGGCCGGGTCGGGTCCCCGAAGAAGCCCTTGAACCCGAAGCGCCGCATCAGCTCGATCATCTCCAGATCATGGTCGAGCACCGTGGTTTTCATGCCGGTCATCTGCACCATGCGGTTGACCACCTGCCCGAACCGCCCGATCCCGGCGATGATGATCGGCTGCTGCTCGTCGATCTCGTCATCGGGGCGCTCGGGGCCGCCGCTGTCCTGCATGCGGGCGCTGACCTGATCGTAGACGATGAAGAGGAGCGGGGTGAGCAGCATCGAGAGCGCCACCACCAGCAGGAGTGTCTGGCTGATCTCGCCTGGCAGGACATTGGTGTTTACCGCAAAGCTGATGAGCACGAAGCCAAACTCCCCCGCCTGCGCGAGGCTGAGGGTAAAGAGCCAGCGGTCGCGCCCGCGGATCTTGAAGAGCAGGGCGAGGAACAGCAGGATGATGCCCTTCACGGCCATCAGGCCAAGGGTCAGGCCGAGCAGCAGCAAAGGCTGGCCAAACAGGACCTGAAAGTTGATCCCGGCCCCGACGGTCAGGAAGAAGAGGCCCAGCAGCAGCCCCTTGAAGGGTTCGATATCCGCCTCGAGTTCGTGCCGGTACTCGGAATTGGCCAGCACCACACCGGCGAGGAAGGTTCCCAGCGCGGGGGACAGGCCGAGGATCAGCATGATCGAGGCCACCCCCACCACAAAGAGAAGCGCCACCGCCGTGTTCATCTCGCGCAGCCGCGCGCCGTGGATGAACTTGAAGACCGGCCGTGTCAGGTAGTGCCCGCCCAGCACGATGGCCAGAATGGCCGAGATCGTCACAAGGGTGACGCCCCAACCCGGCAACTGTTCGAGGAAATGCACCACGGCGCTGGCGGAATGATCGCCATGCCCGGCCCCGTGACCACCCTGGGCGGCGGCCTCTTCGGCCACATGCATGCTGCCATCGGGGGCGGCGGTCATCCCGATCAGACCGGCTGCGGCCCCCCCCTCGACCGTGGCATGGGGCAGGGCCGACAGCGCCAGAAGCGGCATGAAGGCCAGCATCGGGATCACCGCGATATCCTGCGTCAGCAGCACCGAGAAGGCGTTGCGCCCGCCCGGGGTCTGCATCAGCCGTTTTTCGTTCAGCGTCTGCAGCACGATCGCGGTCGAGGACAGGGCCATGATCATCCCGATCGCCAGCGCCACGGGCCAGGCAAAGCCCAGCAGAATACAGCCCCCCATGATCGCGGCCATGGTCAGCCCGATCTGCAGCCCGCCAAGCCCGAGCAATCGGTCCCGCATGTCCCAGAGCGCGCGGGGTTCAAGCTCCAGCCCGATCAGGAACAGCATCATCACCACGCCGAACTCGGCGAAATGCTGTAACTCGTTCACATCCGAGCCGATCAGGCCGAGCACCGGCCCGATCACGATCCCCGCCAGCAGGTAGCCCAGAACCGAGCCGAGCCCGAGCCGCACGGCAAGTGGCACGGCAATCACGGCCGCCAACAGAAAAATGCTGGCCTGGATGAGGAATTCGGTCATGGAAACTTCCTAAGGGATCGTTCGGCCCGCAACGGGCCGCGATGGGATATGCGCCGTCTCACTGTAACGGGGATGCGCTGCGGGTAAACCCGCACGGCTGTCCCACGCGCCCTTTGGCAGCAAGTGCCTATCCGCGCGGCATCTCCAGCGTGATGTTGCGTCCGCCCTTGGTGTATTGCAGCGAGGTCTCGCCAATCGCGCCGACCCGGCCCCCGTCCACACGGTCGCCGACCTCGACCTTCACATAGCGGCCCGAGGCCAGACGCACGAGCGCCCGGCGGCTGTTCGGGGTGCCATAAACGCCGATCAGGTTGATCCGGTTGAGGCGCAGCGCATCCTCGATGGTGGCCTGCCGGGCCACCGAGGCCGTGGTCGGGATTGTCGGGGCCGTCTCCTGCTGCGGCGCGGGGGCTGCGGCGGCGAAAGACGCGGTGGAGGCCGCGGCGACGCCCCGGTTCTGACCGGTTGCGGGCTCGGCCGTGGCGACCCGGGCCGCCCGGGCTGCGGCCACAAGCTGTGCGAAATTGCTCGGGCGCTGGTCCGGATAGACCGAGCGCGCCATGGCGTTGGCGGGAACGGCCTCGGGGGTTTCGGCGGCGGCCAGCTCCTGGATCGAAGCGGGGCGCGGGGTCGGGGTAAGCCCGGCCAGCTCAGCCCGGCTGCGTCCGTCAAGTTCCGCGCGCTCCTGCAATTCGGCGACGTTTTTCGGACGCGGCGGCGGGCGCTGCGACGCGAGCTCGGCCAGTCGCAGGTCTTCGGTTGTGGTCACGGGCGTGATCTGTGGGCGCGGACTCGGACGTGTGCCGGGTTCGGAGAAGACCAGCACGCCCTCGGGCGTCAGAGCCCCCTCGGGGGTCGGCGTGACGAACCCGTCCGCGCTCAAATCGAAGAACTGCCCGGGCGCCACAGGGGGTTGCGGCGAGACCGGGCGCAGGTCCTGGCTGTCCATATAGGCGGGCAGGGCGAGCGCGTCCTCGATCGCCACATCCCGGTCCAGCGCGGCCACGTAGAGATCCCCGATCACCGTCGGTGCGATGGGTTGCAGGGGATCCGGGCTGCGTTGCCAGATGCCGCTGGCAGCATAGCGTGTCTCGGTTTCGATCAGGGGCGAGCGCAGGTCGCGCGCCGCGACGGGCGGTTCCGCATCGTTGGTCTGCGCGGGCGGGGCCGTGGCGGGCAAAGCGGGTGACGCGGGCGCTTCGCTGACCGCCACCGGCGTGGTTGTTGGGGCGGCTGCCGGGGCCGGGGCTGGTGCTGGAGTGCCGGGCACCGTGGCTTCCTCCCCCTCGGCAACCTCCTCGGGGGTGGGCAGCGCATCGAACCGGCTGACCACGGGCGCAGGGGCGGCGGGCTGCGGCGGGCCGTCGGTCATCGCCGTGATCGCGGGGGTGCCCGGTTGCTCTGTCGGCTCAGGGGCGGCCTCGGCGATTACGGGCGGGGCAGTGTCCTCTGCCGTGTCAGGCGCGGGCGTTGGCGTGGCGTCGGCCCGCTGTGTTGGCGCGGGCTCCGGGGCGGGCGATGCCTCGTCGATCGCCTGCGGTGCCGCGCCTGTGCTGACCACATCATCCTGTTCCAGGACGGCGGCTACGACCCCGACAAGCACCATCGCCGCCAGCAGCGCGAGGGTCAGGATCAATCCCAGCGAGCGCGAGCTGCGTTTCGCCGGGGCGGCCAGTTCCGCCAGTTTCTCGGCCGCGACCACGGCTTCGGGCGGGGCTAGCTTGGCTGCCGCGTCCGCCCGGGCCCGGGGCGGGGCCGGGGCGACCGGAGCAGGTATCTCATCCACAGATGAGGGCGCAGGCAGATCCGACTGGACCTCCACCGGGGCGGGCGTTGCCACCGCTGGTTCCGGCGGCGTCAGATCCGGGTCTTGGGACGGCTCCGGCGCGGGTTCGGGCGGTGCCGCGGTTGCGACCGGTGCGTCGGCCTCGGGCGGTGGGGCCACGCTTTCTGTCGGGGGCTGGGACGCGGCCCGTGCACCGACCCAATCCGTCTCGCCCAGAATGACGACCGGGGCCATGTCCCGCTCCAGCGTTTCGGTGGGCGCCAGCAGATCCGGCGCGAGCCGGGTCGTGCCGAACATCGCCTCGCCCGAGAACGCACCCTTGGGCGGGACGGCGGCAAAACAAACCGGTTCGAGCCCATGCTCGGTGGCAAAGGCCTCGGCCTCGGCCAGGGTCTCGCGGGCGACCACGGCGACCTGCGCCTCGCCTTGCGTGACCACGTAATCATAGCAGAGCTCGTCCATGGCATAGGGCGTGCGGCCATCGAGCCGTTCCCGGATCACCGCGTCGTAATCGGGACCCGTGACGCCCTCGACCGAGATCCTGTCATAGAGGATTTCGCTGTTCGGCAGGACCAGCTTGGTGATCAGCGGCCCCAGCTTCTGGGCTTTGGCGATCTCCAGCGCGCGGGTGCGCAGCGCGGCCAGCTCGCCCGCCACATCCGTGGCCGTCAGCAAGACCTCGCCGACCCGCAGCCAGCCATCGCTGGTGCGGTGACACAGTACCAGACCATCCTGGGACAACAGAAGCGCAAAGCTCGGCTTCATCGACCTTGTCGCAGCTCTTGCATCATCCACCTCCTGTGGCCACCTTGTACCGTGTTTACGCCAGTGATGGAAGGACACTTGCCCTTTTCGCGTGCTGGTTTGTTCTGCCCCAAGGAGGCCATGATGCGCCGTTTTTCTCCTGTTTCCCGCCCGTTGGTGCTTTGCGCTGCGCTGCTCGTGGTGCTCGGCCTGAGCCTGCCTGCGCAGGTGGCGCGTGCGGCCGACGAGCCGGGGCTGCTGAATGTGACCGGCACCGCGCAGATCCCTGCGATTCCCGATATGGCGACGATCCGTATCGGCGTGGTCACCGAGGACCGGCGTGCGGATCGGGCGCTGGCCGGGAATGCGAGCCAGATGTCGGCGGTGCTCACCAAGTTGCAGGGGTTCGATGTCGCGCCCCGGGACCTGCAGACCTCGGATCTGTCCCTGAGCCCGGTCTATGAGCCCGGGCAGGATTACCGCGGTCAGTCCCGCCGGATCGTGGCCTTTCGGGCGAGTAATATCCTGACCGTGCGGGTCCGTGACCTAGAGCGTCTGGGCGAGATCCTCGATGCCAGTGTCGGGGATGGCGCCAACAGCTTTGGCGGGTTGAGCTTCGGGGTGCAGGCCCCCGGCCCGCTGGAGACCGCCGCCCGCGAGGCGGCGATGAAAGACGCGCTGGCCCGGGCCGAAACCCTCGCCACGGCGGCTGGGGTGGGGCTTGGCCCGATCCGCTCCATCACCGAGCAGGGCGGATTTCGCGGCCCGCAGATGATGCGCGCCGAAATGGCGGTGGCCGATGCGGCGGTGCCCGTGGCGGCGGGCGAGGTGTCGATGTCCGCGACGGTCTCGCTCGTCATCGAGCTCGCGCAGTAACCCTGCGACAGGCGCGCGCCGCGCGGATGCGCCGTGTCCGGGACCCGTCACAAGGGGTCCGGAACACGGCAGCCCCGTGGACGGCGGCACATCTGGCGACCAAGGTCTTGCTCGGATAGCCGCGCGCGCGGGTTACGCCCGGGCCGGGCCGAAAAGATCACGCGGGCTCAGGTCAGGCACCTGTCCAGGCAGGCCAGCCAGTTTTCGCGCGCGAGCTTGGCGATCAGGGCCGCGTCATAGCCATGGGCGCTCATCGCCGCAAAGAGGCCGCGCACCCCGGTCACATCCCCGATCAGATCCGGCAGGATACACCCATCGAAATCCGAGCCGAGCCCCACATGGTCCTCGCCCAACTCGGTGATCAGATGATCGAGATGCCGCAGCATCACGTCCCAGCCCATGTCACTGTCTGAGCGGCCATCCGCGTTGAGGTAGAAGGTCGCGAAGTTCAGGCCGACCATCCCCTTGCGTTCGCGGATCATGTGCAATTGCCGGTCGGTCAGGTTCCGGGGACTGTTGCAGATCGCATGGGCGTTGGAATGGGTGGCCACCAGCGGCGCTTGCGAGACCGCGGCCACGTCGTCGAACCCCTTCTCGTTGAGATGGGACAGATCGATCATGATCCCCAGTTCGTCGCAGAGCCGGATCAGGTCCTTGCCGGTCTCCGTCAGACCGGGGCCGATATCCGGGCTGCCCGGAAAGGCCATGGGCACTCCGTAGCCAAAAATCGTGTCCCGGCTCCAGACCGGGCCGAGCGACCGCAGGCCCATCTCGTGAAAAAGGTAGAGCGCGTCGAGATCGGGGCCGATCGCCTCGGCCCCCTCCAGATGCATGACCCCGGCAATCCGCCCGGCGGCCATGGCCGTGCGGATCTCCGGGGCGCTGCGGCACAGCTTGAACTCGTCGGGCGCGGACCGCTCCATCCAATGCAGCAGCCCGGCCATGGTCAGGGCATCTGGCCGGGCTTCGGCATGGGTCATTTGGGGCGGCATAGGCATGGCATAGGGCGGGTGCGCCATGAGCGCCTTGAAATCGGGCGGCTTCCCGGCCCCGAGCGGGGGCACGAAGATCGCGAACATCCCGCCCGCGAACCCGGCCTCCTTCATGCGGGACAGATCCATATGCCCCATCTCGCCCGTGCCGAGCCAGGTCTCGTCGCGCGGGGCGGGGGTCTTCATCAGCCGCAGAACGAAATCGTTATGGCCATCGAAAAAGGGAATGGGCGGGCTCATGGCGTGGCATCCTCGGCTGTAGTCGCGGCGATCCGGGCATCCACCTCGCGCAGCAGCGCGCTGCAATGGGCGTCCTCGATCCCGAACTGACAAAAGTGATCCACGATGCTCGCGAGGTAGTCGCGGCTCGTGCCGAGCAGCCCGGCCCCCGTGGCGAGATAGCGGAGTTGCCTATCCCGGCAGATATCGCTGAGAATGACCGCCTCGCCATGGTCGGCGACAAAAACCAGCGCAGAGACCGTCTGGTCGGCGAGCACGACCGGATGCAGGATCGGCAGGTAGCCGGGCCCGATCATCTCGCGCCGAAACAGAATCTCGGTTTCGATCTCGACATCCGCCGCGGCGATGCGAAAGGCCAGCCCGTCGCAGCCCGGGCCGTCATCCAGCGCCGCCATCAGCCCCGGGGCCTCTTTCGTGCCGCGTCCGCCCTTGTCGTCGAGCAGGATGAGCCGGCGGGCATAGCCCTCGAGCCGTGCGCGGCGCAGCTCGGCAAAGCGCAGCGCCGGGTCCCACATCAATGAGCCATAGCCGAAGATCCACAGATCCCCGTCATGCCCGGCGAGGGCGTCGCGCCGGATCGCCTCGCGCTCGGCATCCGAATAGACCCAGTCCCGCAGGTCGGTGAGATGCGGATGCGCCTGCAGCAGCGCCTCGACATCGAAGGTGCGAAAGAACGAGGTTTCAGGATCCGCAATCTGCCCGCGCAACTCGGGGTGGTGGGCGAAAGGATCGGAAGGATGGGTCAATCGGGGTCTTTCTCGAAATGCCCCTCACCTTCGCGCATCTCCATGCAAAGGTCGACACCTTCCATGGCGCCCGGAAAGGCGGCGGAGACCGGCCGGTCCACGAACCCCATCCGCCGATAGAGCGCATGGGCATGGTTCAGCGACTGGTGCGTCGACAGGAAGAACCGCGCATAGCCCGCCGCGCGGGCCTCGGCCAGCAGCGCCTCCAGAAGCTGCGTGCCCAACCCGTGGCCCCAGCCCTCCGGACGGACAAACATCCGCTTGATTTCCATATCCGTCTCGGAATGGGCGAAATAGGCCACCGTGCCCATGGGCTGCCCGTCCAGGCGGGCCAGCAGCAGGCAGCCCGTTGGCGGCCCGTATTTGCCGGGCAGACCCGCAAGCTCGGCGTCGAGATTGGCAAAGACCGACGGGTTCTCCGTCTGCGGGTCGCGGCCTGTCGCCTCGGCCACATGCGCCATGGCAAAGTGGTAAAAGCCGCGCACCAGATCCCGTACCGCGTCGAGATCCTCCGCAGATGTGGCGCGGGAGATCGAGACCGTGGCGGTGGAGGGGGGTGTCGACATGGGCAATGTTTCTTCTGTCTGCGCTGCTGGCACAGAGAAGCAGAGTTCGCGGCAGCGGGCCACAGGGATCTGTCCCGGGGCGCGACAAGGCCATCCTGTCAGGAGATGTGCCAATCCGCATCCGCGGCGACCAGTTCGACCGTGTTGCCATCGGGATCCCGAGTGAAAAGCCCGCGCCAGCCGGTCCACTGGAAGGTTTCGAACCGCACCTCGCAGCCCTCTTGGCGCAGCCAGTCTGCCGCGGCCTCTTGCTCGGCCCAGGGCAGGCTCAGCGCCAGATGATGCAGGGAGGAGCGTTGCCCGGCCTCTAGTTCTGTCGAACGGCGCTCCGGCGACATGGAGATCCCGCCCGCCTCATCGGCAAAAAGCGCGAGCACCGCCACATGGCCGCCGAAGCTCTCTCCGAACCGGAAGAAAACGATGCCCGCGCGATGCCCGCCCCGTGAGCCGGGCGTCAGGCGTTCGAGCCCCAGAATGCGGCCATAGAAATCCTGCATGGCCGCGAAATCGCGGCAGCGGATGGCGATTTCCCCGAGGGCGCGGGGGCGGAAGGGCGGGTGGGGCATGTGGGGTCTCTCCGGGTTGGCGCCCTCGGGTCTTGCCGCAATTCGGCCTGGAGCGCGCGCTTTGTCGTCTCGATCTGTTTGCGAATGCGGTTTTGCGAAGGCCTGCATGGGGTCCTTCCCCGTATACCATGCCTCGCAGCGGAGGGCTCGGGCAGCCGCGTCACGAATGGCGCAGGCCATGCGATAGGTGCCTGTGCGACCGGCCTGCTGCCTGTCGCCCTCGCGTCCCGACGGCGCGGCATTCGCCGGTCCAGACAGGATCAACCGCAGAGCTGTTGCACGGACCATAGGGCTGGCCATGGCCATGATCCTGTCGGTGGATCTTGGGGGAATGCCCTGATCATGGCGCGGATCGGCGGGCGATCGGACCGCCGAACATGCTCCGATCTCTGCCACCTCTGAGGCCCCCGCGCATGCGCCCAAGAAAAAGCCCCGCCGAAGCGGGGCCTTTTTGGTCAATCTGTTGGCCGATCTCAGGCGGTCGCTTTGGCCAGGGCCTGATCCAGATCCGCGATCAGGTCATCGGCATCCTCGGTGCCGATGGAGACGCGCACCACATTGGGGGCCGCACCCGCCGCTTCCTGCTGCTCGGGCGTGAGCTGGCGGTGCGTGGTCGAGGCCGAGTGGATGATCAGCGAGCGCGTGTCGCCGAGATTGGCCACGTGGCTGAAGATCTCGAGACTGTCGACCAGCTTGATGCAGGCCTCGTAGCCGCCCTTGACCGCGAAGGTGAAGAGCGCGCCCGCGCCCTTGGGGCAGACATCCTTGATCCGGCTGTAATAGGGCGAGCTTTCTAGACCGGCATAGGTCACGAAATCCACGCGGTCATCGGCCTCGAGCCATTTGGCGATCTTCTCGGCATTCTCAACGTGACGCTCCATCCGCAGGCTGAGCGTCTCGATCCCCATCAGCGTGTAATGGGCGCCCTGCGGGTTCATGGTCATGCCCAGATCGCGCAGGCCCACGGCGATCCCGTGGAAGGTGAAGGCCAGCGGTCCGAAGGTCTCGGCGAATTTCAACCCGTGATAGGCGGGCTCGGGCTGGCTCAGGGACGGAAACTTGTCCGAGGCCATCCAGTCGAACTTGCCGCTGTCGACGACGCAGCCGCCGGTCACGGTGCCGTTGCCGGTCATGTACTTCGTGGTCGAATGCACCACGAGCGTCGCGCCATGCTCGATCGGGCGGCAGAGATACGGCGTCGCCGTCGTGTTGTCGATGATGAGCGGGATGCCCGCCGCATCGGCGATGTCGGCAATGGCGCGCACATCCATGATGTAGCCACCTGGATTGGCGATCGCTTCGCCAAAGACCGCGCGGGTGTCGTCATCGATGGCCGCCTTGACCGCGTCCAGATCGTCGAAATCCACGAATTTCGCGGACCAGCCGAAGCGTTTGATGGTCTGGCTGAACTGGGTGACCGTGCCACCATAGAGCCGGGTCGAGACCACCACATTGCAGCCCGGCTGCATCAGCGGGAAGAGCGCCATGATCTGCGCCGCGTGACCGGAAGAGCAGCAGACCGCGCCGACACCGCCCTCAAGCGTTGCGATGCGTTCCTGCAGAACGGCGACCGTGGGGTTGGTCAGGCGCGAATAGATGTAGCCCACTTCTTGCAGGTTGAAGAGCGCGGCCGCATGATCGGCGTCGCGGAACACATAGGCAGTGGACTGATAGATCGGCGTCTGCCGTGCCCCGGTGGCCGGGTCCGGGCGGGCGCCCGCATGGATTTGCAGCGTGTCAAAGCCGTAGCTCGGCGTGTCATCGGACATGTGTCTCTCCCTCGAATTCGATTTTGCGCGGACCATGCAGGGTTTCGCGGGGCAGGGCAATGGCCCCTGCTGACGAAGCGCTGACGTTGGGGAAGACAGGTTTGGCCCAGTTATTTCGACAAACCGAATTTGAGCTCGACAATGTTCCAAGACCTGCGCCCTGCGCTGATCCTTGTTCTCGCCCCGCTGCTCTGGGCCGGGAATTTCGTCGCCGCCCGGGCTGTGCACGCCCTGAGCGATCCGGTCTGGCTCAATGCCGCGCGCTGGAGCCTCGCGGCGCTGTGTCTGGCACCCGTCCTGTGGCGCGACCGGGTGGCGGTCCGCGCGGCCCTGCGCCGCGATCTCGCGCGGCTTTGCGGGCTCGCGCTGCTGGGGGTGATCGGGACAAACACTGTCCTCTATGCCGGGCTGGAGCACGCCTCGGCCAAGCAGGCTGGTGTGATCTATGCGGTGAGCCCGCTGATGATCCTCGGGCTGAGCTGGGCGCTCGGGCGTGCGGGCCTCTGTAGGGGCACGGTGCTGGGCAGTGGGCTGGCCTTTGGTGGCGCGGTGCTGGTGGTCACGGGGGGCGATCTCGCGGGCCTGACCCTCGGGGCGGGGCGCGGGGCGCTTCTGGTGCTCGCCTCGGCGGGCATTTGGGCCGGGTACACCGTGGCGCTGCAGGCGTGGCGGATCCCGCTCTCGCCCCTGTCGCTTCTTGGGGTGCAGGCCGTGCTGGGCGCGCTGGCGGTGCTTCCCTTTCTGCTTTCCCCGGCGTCGATGCCCGCCGGCGCTGCGGGGCCGGTGATGGGGGCGGTGCTCTATCTCGGGCTGGGGGCGTCGATCCTCGCCTTCTGGATCTGGGCCCGGGCGATCGAGCGTCTGGGCGCGGCCCGGGCGGGGATCTTTTTGCAGCTGATCCCGGTCTTCGGCGCGGTGCTGGCGGTGGTCTTGCTGGACGAAAGGCCGACCCAATGGCAGGTCGCGGGCATGGTCTGCGCCGTGGCAGGGGTGGCCCTGGCCGCGCAGCCCGGGCTTGGCAGCGCGCGCGACCCATGCCAAAAGGCCGGGGCAAAGGAAGGATCACCCCATGCGCCGCGCGACCATCACCCGCAAGACCGCTGAAACCGACATCTCGGTCGAGATCAATCTCGACGGGACAGGGGTTTACGACAACCAGACCGGGGTCGGGTTTTTCGACCACATGCTGGATCAGCTCAGCCGCCACGCGCTGGTGGATATGACGATCCGCTGTGACGGGGATCTGCATATCGACGATCACCACACGGTGGAGGATGTGGGGATTGCATTGGGTCAGGCGCTCAGCGAGGCCGTGGGCGACAAGCGCGGGATCGTGCGCTACGGCTCCTGCCTTCTGCCGATGGATGACGCGCTGGTGCGCGCCGCGCTCGATATCTCCGGGCGGCCCTATCTCGTCTGGGACGTGGCACTGCCCACGGCCAAGATCGGCGCGTTCGACACCGAGCTGGTGCGCGAGTTCTTTCAGGCGCTCTCGACCCATGGCGGGCTGACGCTGCATGTCTCGGCGCTTGCCGGGATCAACAGCCACCACATTGCCGAGGCGGCGTTCAAGGCGGTGGCCCGCGCCCTCCGGGATGCGCTGGAAACCGATCCGCGCAAGGCCGATGCCATCCCCTCGACCAAAGGGTCGCTCTGACGTGCTGACGGTTCTGGTAGATTACGACAGCGGCAATCTGCATTCGGCCGAGAAGGCCTTTGAACGCATGGCGCGGGAGGTGGATGGCGGCGAGGTGCGGGTGACCTCGGATCCCGAACTGGTGGCCAAGTCCGACCGGATCGTGCTGCCCGGCGACGGGGCGTTCCCGGCCTGCCGCGCGGGGCTCGAAGGGTTCGGTGGCCTCTTCGAAGCCATCGAGGAGGCGGTGACCGTCAAGGCGCGGCCTTTCATGGGGATCTGCGTCGGCATGCAGCTGATGGCAACCACGGGACGCGAATACACCGAGACGGCGGGCTTTGACTGGATCGGTGGCGAGGTGGTGCCGATCACCCCCTCGGACCCGGGGTTCAAGGTGCCCCATATGGGATGGAACGATCTGATTGTGGACCGCCCGCATCCGGTGCTGGAGGGGGTCGCGACGGGGGATCATGCCTATTTCGTCCATTCCTACCACATGCAGGTCACCGACCCCGCGACCCTGCTGGCCCATTGCGACTATGGCGGTCCGGTCACGGCGATCGTCGGGCGAGACAACCTGGTCGGCGCGCAATTCCACCCGGAGAAAAGTCAGGCCGCAGGTCTGCGGATGATCGGCAACTTCCTGACCTGGCGCCCCTGAGCGACGAGGGCCCGCGCTATGAGCGGGGCCCTAAACCAATGTCAGTGATCCCGATGCCGGGCCAAAGCCTCCGCCGCGCCTTGACGTAGGACGCCTTTTTTGCCTGCCGATGCCTGCCTCACGGAGCAAGCTGCCATTTGTGGCCAACCCCAAATTTCGGCTCGCAACCGCAGATCAGCTCAAGCCAGGATTATGAGCGTCCCAAGAAAGTCCGCATGTTGTTCTTGATCAGCACATTCCAGATCAACCTTGGCAAGCCATGGAAGAAGTCCGTTGCAGACCCCTTACCCGCACGCTTTGCCGTACTGAGAACAACCCCAGGCTTGGCGGGTTTGAAGTAGCTCTTGAAATCCGCAGGTTTGTTTTGAAGCACGGCGTCCAGCGCGCGACGTGTTCTGGCGCTGTTATTCCATGGTGCCTTGAAGCGCACGATACCTTTGCTGTCGATGATATAGACCGCGTTGGGCATGCTTCCGTAAGCCAAATGCGCCTCGCCCCCGACGCCATCCACAAGAATTGTCCGCAGGTCATAAAGCTCGGTCTTCAGGATTGAAGCCACAGCCTTTTTATCATCCATTGATTTATGCGCCGGGATTGCTTCGCCCGGATGGGCTTCACGGACATATAGAACTGCATGTGTGGCATTGGGGTAGTCGCTCGCGATTTTCTGCATGCTGTCATGGCGTGTCAGAAAAAGGGGGCAGGTCATGCTCCCCAGTTCCAGGACGAGGCACTCACCCTTAAAGTCGAGAAGGTTGCGCATTTGGCCATCAGGGGTTTCCAGTTGGAAATCCGGTGCTTTTTGCCCCACCTCTGGCCCATCAGCGCTCGCCAGGTCGTAGTTGTCTGGTGAGAAAGACTCGTAGTTGTAGGATGTCATGCCATCCTCCTGTCTTGGAAGTGGTTCATGTCGCTCATGCCAAGTTTTTGGCGAATGCCCGAAGGGTCTGTATCGTTGTCTCTAGGTCTTCGCGTGACACGCCAGCAGTCGCGTCGGTTATGATTTCCATTGCGAATGGAACAAGCTCGGAGCGCAGCCCAACGCCGTAATCCGTCAGGGAAATATCAGAACGGCGACGATCCTTGGGGCTCTCTTGTCGCATAGCCGTTGGAGTGTTTTTTTGAATGGCGGAGGGCCTTCGGTGGACATGTGGGCAAAACGCAGCATGGGTGCCCCTGGGCTCCAAGCGGACTTGCAGCAGTGCAGCAAGCTGATCCTCAGACCGAGCGACGGTTTTGCGAACGGAGCTGTCACTGCCATTCTGCAGGTCAACCGGAGCTTTGCGGGGCGCTTGTGCTGGCGTCGTCTTCTGGAACCTAGGCGCCGGAGCTACGCGCTGTTCCTTTCAGTTGAGGGAACCGACGCAAGAAGGTGGTCGGCAAAGGCTGACACGCGGCGCGGCTGCGCTCTTGCTGGGGGGAACATCATCTGTAGCGGATTCGGTGGCGGCAAATGCTCGGCGAGTAATGAAACCAAGGTGCCAGCTCGAATATCGTCGGCGACATCCAATTCGGACTTCAAGACGATCCCATGTCCGGCCAGCGCCCAGGAGCGAATGAGCCAACCGTCATTCACAATCCTGCTTCCGCGCACTGTCACACGATGCCGTTTGGACCCTTTGCCGAATTCCCAGACGTTGTCCAAACTCTCTCCGAAGCGCATCACAAGGCAATTATGGCCAACGAGGTCCTCGGGAAACTCCGGGGTCCCATGTCTGTCCAAATAGGCCGGAGAGGCACAGACGAGCCTTTGGAACCGACCGAGGCTGCGTACTCTCAGGGTTGAGTCCATCATGTTGCCAAAGCGTACGGCCAGATCAAATCCCTGACCGACAAGATCGACATATCCGTCTGACAAGGACAGCTCGACGGAGACCGCGGGGTTCTCGTCGGTAAAGCTCTCTATGGCTTGAGAAATGAAGGAGCGCCCGAGATCGACGGGTGCTGAGATGCGGATCAGCCCGGAGAGCGTCTCGGCCCCATGGCGAATGCGTGCATCAAGGTCAGCGACTTCGCTCAGAACCGATCTGGCTCCGTCTACAAGTGTCCGGCCTTCTTCGGTGAGGCTGATGGACCGTGTTGTACGGTTGAACAAGACCACGCCGTAATGCGCTTCGAGTGCCGCCAAACGTTCCGAGACCGTGGTCGTGGACATGCCGGTTTCCCGGGCCGCCGCCACAAGGCTGCCCTTCTCAGAGATGGTCATGAACAGCCTGAGATTGTCGAGAAGCATTGGCCGATTTTTCCGGATTATGTTTTCGAGAGAGGACTGTTTATCCCGAATGATCGGCCAAGTAAATTCCTGACTCAGGGATCACACAAAGGATGAAACCAGTGGCCAAGCTGACCATCGTTGCCAACATCAAAGCCAACCCCGACAAGATCGACCTTGTGAAGGCTGAGCTTCTCAAGCTCATCGACATCACGCGGGCCGAAGAAGGTTGCATCAACTACGACCTGCATCAGGACAACGACAACCCGGCGCATTTTCTGTTCTACGAAAACTGGGAGAGCCGCGCGTTGTGGCAGACGCATATGGGGGCACCGCATCTGGCTGCCTACATGGAAGCGACCGATGGCGCCGTCGAAGAGTTTACGTTGAACGAGATGAGCGTTGTCGGCTGATCAATGTCACAGGAGCACATCATGAAAGCCGTTGGATATACCGAGACGGGCCCGATCACGCGGGCCGATGCGTTGATTGACTTTGAGGCCGATATGCCCATTGCGACGGGCCGTGATCTGTTGGTGCGGGTCGACGCGATTTCGGTCAACCCGGTGGATACCAAAATCCGGCAGAGGCGTGCTCCCACCGGTGGGACACCTGATATCCTGGGGTGGGATGCCGCCGGAGAAGTTGTATCTATCGGTGAGGCTGTCACCAATTTCTCGGTTGGTGACAAGGTCTACTATGCGGGAGCGGTCAATCGGCCCGGCACCAATTCCGAGTTTCATCTTGTGGACGAACGGATCGTTGGCAAAGCGCCCAGCTCAATCCCAACGTCCGCAGCGGCGGCGATGCCTCTGACAGCACTCACCGCCTATGAAATGCTGTTTGACCGGTTGCGGATCGACAGCCCCGTCCCGGGTGGCCAGAACACGCTCTTGGTGATTGGCGGTGCGGGTGGCGTTGGGTCCATGACCATCGGGCTCGCCCGTGCCTTGTCCGACGTGACAATCATCGCGACAGCCTCCCGGCCTGAAACGAAAGCCTGGGTGAAAGACCTCGGGGCGCATCATGTCGTCAGCCATGCAGACCCGCTTGGCCCGCAGATCGAGGCGCTTGGCGTTGGCAGCATCGATTTCGTCTACTCGACGACCCATTCGAATGTGTACTCCGCAGAGGTCGCCGGGATCATGACGCCTCAGGGCCGCTACGGGCTGATCGATGACCCGGAGACATTCGACATCATGCCCTTCAAGCCCAAGGCCATCTCGGTCCATTGGGAGTTTATGTTTACGCGTCCGATGTTCGAAACTGCCGATATCGGCCGGCAGGGCGAGATCCTGAACGAGGTCGCTGCACTGACAGAGGCGGGCAGGCTCAAATCCACCGTCGCGGAGAGCTTTGGCACCATCAACGCCGCCAATCTGATCAAGGCCCATGCCCTGTTGGAGAGCGGCACGTCGAAGGGCAAGATCGTGCTGGAAGGCTTCTGAAATGCCGATCCGGCGTCTGGACCATGTGAATGTCATAACGGCCAACCTGGAAAAGATGGTAGCCTGGTATGGCGCCGTCCTTGGTCTGCGTTTGGGACCCCGACCTGATCTTTCAATTGGCGGAGCCTGACTCAACGCCGGGCAGGCCCTTGTGGTTCACCTGATAGAGGGGACTGGACAGGCACGGGCTGGGTCGGAACCCGCGTTGAAGCTGGACATTCTGCGATCTCGGCGGCGGACATCTCGACCTTCGAGGGGACCCTGTTGGACCAGGGGGCGCGGTTCAAAAGGATCGAGGTTGAGGGCGCTCGCCGCGTCCAGTTCCATATCTCCGACCCGGACGGGAACCACGTGCATGTTGACTTTGATCTGAACGCGTAAACCTGGGAGGCGGATAAGTGGTTGAGAATGTACAACACCTGAAGGTGATCGAGCAGCGGCTTTTGTGGCTCAGCCATTGGATGATCCACAACGCCAACCATCTTCGCCCCAAGGTGGATGGGATCAAAACCGGCGGGCACCAGGCCTCGTCAGCGTCGATGGTGTCCATCATGACGGCGCTCTACTTCTCGGCGCTCCGACCCGAGGACAGGGTGGCGGTCAAACCCCATGCCTCGCCGATCTACCACGCGATGCACTACCTGATGGGCACCCAAACCCGTGAGAAGATGGAGAACTTCCGGGGCTATGGCGGCGTGCAGAGTTACCCGAGCCGAACCAAGGACATCGATGACGTGGATTTCTCCACCGGGTCGGTGGGTCTTGGCGTCGGGATCACGGCCCTGGCCTCGTTGGTGCAGGATTTCATCGCGGCCAAGGACTGGGGACGTGACTTGCCCTTGGGCAGGATGGTCGCGCTCGTCGGCGATGCGGAGCTTGACGAGGGGAATGTCTACGAGGTCCTCCAGGAAGGTTGGAAGAACGACCTGCGCAACACGTGGTGGATCATCGACTACAACCGGCAGTCCCTCGACGGGATTGTACGCGAAGGCCTGTTTGAACGGGTTGAGAAGATCTTCGATGCCTTTGGATGGGATGTCGTTCGGGTCAAGCACGGTGCGCTTCAACGGGCCGCATTTGAAGAGCCGGGCGGCGAGACCCTGCGCGATTGGATCGACGCCTGCCCGAACCAGGACTACGCGGCGCTGACCTATATGGGCGGCGCGGTTTGGCGGCAACGGCTCATGGATGACCTTGGCGATCAGGGCGATGTATCTGCCCTGATTGACCGCAGAAGCGACGCCCAACTTGCCGTTCTGATGGAAAACCTTGGCGGCAACTGCGTGGAGACAATGGCCGAGACCTTCGCTGCCATTGATCATGACCGGCCCACCTGTTTTCTGGCCTACACCATCAAAGGCTGGGGCACACCCATTGCCGGGCACAAGGACAACCACGGCGGTCTGATGACCAAACCCCAAATGGCCGAGTGGCAAAGCCAGATGGGTGTTCCCGAGGGTCAGGAATGGGAGCCGTTCGCCACCGTCGAAAATGTGGACGCCTTGCAGGCCTTCCTCGCACAGGTTCCGTTCTTCAACACCGGCCCACGCCGGTTTTCGGATGAACGATTGCCGGTGCCGACGGTTGCAATCGACACGGCAAAAGACATCTCCACCCAAGCCGCTTTCGGCAAGATCCTGGATGAATTGTCCAAGGGAGACAGCGATCTCGCCGCACGGATCATGACGACCTCGCCCGATGTGACCGGCACCACAGGCCTTGGGGCCTGGGTGAACCGCCGCAGGCTGTTTGCCCGAGAGGCCAAGGCGGACGCGTTTATCGAGCATCGCATCCCGTCGACCGCCAAGTGGCGTTTCGATGGGGCGGGCCAGCATCTGGAACTGGGCATCGCAGAGATGAACCTGTTTCTGCTGCTTGGGGCGGCGGGCCTCTCACATTCCCTGTTCGGCAAGCGCCTGATCCCCATCGGGACCGTCTACGACCCCTTCGTCTGCCGAGGTCTGGATGCGCTGAACTACGCAACATATCAGGACGCGCGCTTCATGATCATCGGCACGCCTTCAGGGGTCACCTTGGCCCCAGAAGGCGGAGCGCATCAATCCATCGGCACCCCTCTCATTGGTATGTCCCAAGACGGGCTGGCGGCGTTTGAGCCCGCATTTGCGGACGAACTTTCACACATCATGCATTGGGCTTTCGACTACATGCAGCGTGACGGCGACGGGGACCCGGATGAGCGGACATGGCTGCGGGACGAAACCGGCGGGTCCGTCTATCTCAGATTGACGACCGCGCCCTTAGAGCAACCCGGGCCACGACCTGATCCGGATTGGCAGCAAGGGGCCGTCGATGGGGGCTATTGGCTGCGAAAGCCCGGTCCCAATTGTGACGTCGTCATCGCTTGCCAGGGCGCTGTGGCTCCAGAGGCTATCAAGGCGGCGGGCCATCTCGCCGGGTCACGCCGAGACGTGGGCGTGCTCGCCGTGACCTCGGCAGACCGTCTCAATGCCGGGTGGACAGCCGCTCAGCGCGCCCGCGCCCGGGGCAACACGGACGCCGTCTCCTGCGTCGAGCGGCTCATGAACGATCTGCCGCCCCATTGCACATTGATCACGGTGATCGACGGCCACCCGGCAACGCTCGCTTGGCTCGGAAGTGTTGCCGGGCACCGGACTGTGCCGCTCGGGGTCGAGCATTTTGGCCAAGCCGGGACCATCGGCGATCTCTACCGGCATTACGGCATCGACGCTCAGGGCATCCTTGAAAAGGTGTTGGTGCTCACGGCTGGGAGGCCGCTTGGCCAACAGATGTCATGAAACGCAGACCGCGCGAGAGGGAGGCATAAACATGAAGCTCAGAGAGGTCTCATCCGGCACCCCGGAAGAAAGACTGACGGAACTCGGACTTGCCTTGCCACCGGTGCCAGAGGCTGTCGCCGATTACGCGACCCACACGCAGATCGGGCCCATCATCTACACGTCAGGGATGCTCCCTGGATTGCCGGGGACCTGAAGTTCACGGGCAAGATGGGCGCTGATCTAACGGTCGAGCAAGGTCATGAAGCGTTCCAACTGTCGGCTTTGAACGGCCTGTCGCTGCTCCGCTCGATTAAGGGGGATCTTGGCAGGATCAAGCGTATCCATCGCCTCGAAGGCACCGGTGGGGCTACGCCTGATTTCGTCGATATGCCGCTGGCGCTTAACGGGGCCTCGCACCTGATCAACACATGAAGCGTCCGCGGATTTACCAGAAAGCCGAGCATCTCAGGGCGGGCCAGCTCCTTCTGGGGCGTACCGAGATGGTCAGCACTGTTCGATCCCCTGGCGTTGAACTTGAAGAGGCTGGGACCCTTGTCGACGCCATTGAGATTTCTCAACGTCGGGTCGCCGTCAAGGGCAGTCCATTTCTACCCTCGAACCCGCAATGCAGCCAATCAGGCCTGACGTCTACGTCGAGCCCAAATGATGCGCCGAGCGAAGGCACCAAACACGGGCTTTCTCGCCGTGTGCCCAAGAAATCCCAGCCCCCGGCAGCGCGCGCGGCACAGGGCGTGTCACGAGAGTCAGTGCCGCTGTCCGGACTTCCGCGTGACTTGCGACACGCAGCAAGACAAGCCAGGGCGCAGAGTAAGCTCGGATCGGACGCGCCCGCATTGCCGTTTGCCTTGTGGCTTTGGCGCCCCCTCGGGACCGTCAGCGTCGAGGGGGCGGGTTGTCAGATGTCCGGGCACTCACGCCGGGCGATGGTCTGGATCCGCTGTCTTTCCTGAATGCGCGGATTGCCGAGGCCGACATTGCCAGCCGAAACGCGCGGCCCCAAGCCGGGGCTGGCCGCGGCCTTGATCGCGGTCAGGGCCGAGAGGGACAGGCTTTGAACACAGGCCTCCGGGACATCCGCGTCGCGCATGGCCGGTGCCAGCTGCGCCCGCAGCTGTTCTGTCCCGGCATTGGCACCGCCGGGGCTCGTGGTCTCGCATCCGGCCAGAACCAGAACGGTCGAAAGGGTCGTGAACAAAGCTGTCGGTCTCAAGGGGCGTCTCCCGGGTTGGAGGTGTCTCAGCCGCTATCCTGCGCGCTCAGACCCCCAGACACCAGCGCAAGACGGCCTTCTGCGCGTGAAGCCGGTTCTCGGCCTCGTCGAAGATCACCGAGTTCGGGCCGTCCATGACCTCCGAGGTGACCTCCTCGCCGCGATGGGCGGGCAGGCAATGCATGAAGAGCGCATCCGGCTTGGCCTTGTCCATCAGCGCCCGGTCCACCTGATAGGGGCGAAGCTGGTTGTGGCGACGCTCCTTGGTGGTTTGGCTGTCATGCATCGAGATCCAGGTATCGGCGACCACCAGATCCGCGCCTTGCACGGCGACATCCGGGTCCCGCTCGATGGCGACCTGCACGCCCTTGGCGCGGGCACCGGCGACGAACTCATCCTCGGGATCGAGGGTCGAGGGACCGGTGAAGGTCAGATCGAAGCCAAACTGCCCGGCGGCATGGAGGAAAGAGGCGCAGACATTGTTGCCATCGCCGCACCACACCACCTTCTTGCCCGCGATGGGGCCGCGATGCTCTTCATAGGTCATGATATCAGCCATGATCTGGCAGGGATGGGTGCGGTTGGTCAGCCCGTTGATCACGGGCACCGTGGCATGATCCGCCATCTCCAGCAGGGTGGTTTCCTCAAACGTCCGGATCATGATCAGATCCACATAGCGGCTCAGGACGCGCGCCGTGTCCGCGATGGTCTCACCATGTCCGAGCTGCATATCCGTGCCCGAGAGCACCATGGTCTGCCCACCCATCTGGCGCACGCCGACATCGAAGGACACGCGGGTCCGGGTCGAGGGTTTCTCGAAGATCAGGGCGACCATATGCCCGGCCAACGGCTGGGTGTCGTCGGTCGCGCCCTTGGGGCGTCCGGCCCGGGCGTCCTTCATGCTCCGGCCCAGGTCGATCATCTTCCGGAGCTCCGCCGGATCGGTCGTGTGAATGTCGAGAAAATGCGTCATTTCAAGTCTTTCTTGTCATCTGTCCGGGCGGCATCCGCAGCGGGGGCCCACATATCCATTACCAGCACGGTCGCGCCATCCTCGCAGGGGCGCAGGCCAACGGGCGTGAAACCCGCCTTGCGATAGGTCGCGATCGCGGCGGTGTTCTCCGGGTCGGGATCCACCACGACAGCCGGGATCCCCGCCGCAAAGAGCGCCTCGGCCCGGGCGCGCAGGTAGCCCGCGCCATGGCCCTGACCGAGATAGGCCGGATCCCCGAGAAACGTGTCCATCCCGTGCGCGTCATCGGGCAGGTGCCCGTAATGCGGCGCGCCATAGGCCCGGACCGGATAGTTCTGCACGAAGGCGAAGGGCTTGTCGGCCCAGACCACCCGCATGTCGCAGGACCCGCCCTCGAGATCCTCTTCGATCAGGGCGATCTCGGCCTCCGGCGTGCCCCACCAGCCGCCCATATGGGGCTCGGCCAGCCACGCGCGCAGCATCGGGTAATCCGCCCGGGTCACGGGCACGAACCTGTAATCATGCGGCATTGGCCCGAACCGTTTCCGCAACTGCCCGCAGACGGTTGAGCGCTTCGCCGATCTCGTCCTCCGAGATGGTCAGCGCCGGCAGCAGCCGGATGACGTTCTCTGCCGCGGGCACCACAAGCACCCCGGCGTCATAGCCCGCCTGCACCACATCCGTATTCGGTGCCCTGCAGACAATCCCCAGCATCAGCCCGCTGCCGCGCACCTCGCCATAGACCTCGGGGAACTCGGCGACGAGCCCCTCAAGCCCCTGACGCAGCAGTCCGGACTTGCGTTGCACATCTGCGAGGAACCCGTCTTCGGTCACGCTCTCCAGCACGGCGCAGCCCACGGAGCAGCCCAGCGGGTTGCCGCCATAGGTCGAGCCGTGGCTGCCTGCGGTCATGCCAGAGGCGGCGTTCTCGGTGGCCAGCACCGCGCCGAGGGGGAAGCCGCCGCCGATCCCCTTGGCCACCATCATGATGTCCGGGGCGATCCCGGCCCATTCATGGGCAAAGAGCCGTCCGGTCCGGCCCACGCCGCATTGCACCTCGTCGAGGATCATTAGAACGCCATGGGCGTCGCACAGGTCGCGCAACCCCTTGAGGCAGGCATCGGGCAGGGGCTTGATCCCGCCTTCGCCCTGCACGGGTTCAACGATGACGGCGGCGGTGCGGTCGGTGATCGCGACCTGCAGCGCCTCGTGATTGCCGAAGGGCAGGTGGCGGAACCCGGGCAGGAGCGGGCCGAAGCCCTTGGTCATCTTCTCGGACCCTGCCGCCGCAATCCCCGCCGAGGAGCGGCCATGGAATGAGCCCTCGAAGGCGATGATCTCGACCCGCTCAGGCTGGCCCGCATCGTGGAAATACTTGCGCGCCATCTTGACGGCGAGCTCGCAGCTCTCAGTGCCGGAATTGGTGAAAAACACTGTATCCGCAAAGGTTTCGGCCACCAGCATCTCGGCCAGTTTCTGCTGGGCCGGGATCTCATAGAGGTTCGAGACATGCCAGAGCGCTCGGGCCTGCTCGGTCAGGGCGGCGACGAGCCGGGGATGGGCATGGCCGAGCGCGTTCACAGCGATCCCGGCGCCGAGATCCAGAAAGCGTCGCCCATCCGCCTCGATCAGCCAGGAGCCCTCGCCTTTGACAAAGCTCAAAGGCGCGCGGTTATAGGTCGGCAGGATCGCAGGGATCATCGGTCACATCCTCTCGGAACAGGCGAGCCCCATTGGTGCCAATGGCGTGGGGCGGTGTCAATTTGGAATGGTGGGGCGGGCATGGAGGCCCAAAGCAACGGGGCGCGCGGGTTACGCGCGGGTCAGGTCTCGTCGGATCTGTCGGAGGGTGAGGGCCATGGGGCCGTCTCCTGTGGTTGCTCTGGGGGCCGTGTAAACCGGCGCGGGGCGGTTTGGCAAGGGGCCAGATGCGGGCGTGGGGGGTGGTTCGGTGCCCGATTTTGCCCGTCGGCGGGGCGTCGGACATGTGTCGGGCAAGTGTCGGGCACATGTCGGGCAAAGTGCCCGACGGGGAAGTGCGGAGTGTTTCGCGCCCAAAGAGCCTGCCGGGGCGCGGCGGGGCGATGTCTGTGATTTGCCAAGTGTCTTGGAGTGACCCCGTAAGCTCCGCGCGGTGCGCCCGAACCGAGGGGAGGGCGAGAAGCGCCCGCCCCGTGGGGGCGGTTCGGGCGCTGCCAAATCGGAGATTTGGCAAAGTAGGGCGATACATCTGGTCCAGATCGGCAATTCAGTCCTGCATGCGCTCGACCTTCAGCCTGTTCCGCCCGGCGGCACGCCGGGCAGCCCCCGACTTCCCCCGGAAGGGGGCTTCACCCCCGCCCTCGGTCGGGGGCTGCGTTTTGTGTCAAGAGACGAGCGGAAGCAGTCTTTGGAGGGCATCCAAAAGCGCACCGATCAAAGACTGCTTAGCGGAGATCCAGCTAATCAACTCGGCACTTCCTGAGACCGCGGCGGTTCCGACTGCTTTCTGAGCGGCGTTGTCTGCGGTTTTGGCGAGGTAGGTTCGGCATTTTCGCAAGGCGTCTCTGAGAGAAGAGGCACTTTTTTCTAACTCTTCTTTGTCAGGAGCTTCCTTCTCAAGTTCCTCCGACAGAGTCGCCGTGGCTTCTGTGAGCGACTTAAAAATCGCACTCGGTACAGACGTGGAAACGCCTTCAAGTGGCTCTGGTGGAAAGTTGCCCCCGACTTCGAACCTGGACTGTGTTGCTTTGGCAAGCGCGGCTTGAAGGCGCTTGTTTGCCTTGGCAGCTTCGTAGCGCGCTTCAATGAATTCAATCTTTCCCGCAATTCTTTGAGGCGCGTTTTCGCCTTCCCAAACGGAAAACCTATCCTCATCGGTCGACCCAATTAGCGCAATCTGCTCTTGCAGGCTCCAGTCCATAGGGTCGCCGGTGCGCATCCCCTCCAACCAGCGCTTCCAGAAGCCCCAAGTATCAGGGTTGCCATCAAAGAATTCGGTGAGCTTGGCGTAGTGCTGGACTAAGCCCAACGGTTCGCCCGTTGGAAAGTCTCTGAACGCCTCGGACGGCCATAAAGGCCGATAGAAAATCGATTTTGAAGTTGGCTCGTCCTTGCGATTTGACGTGAGGTAGTCAGCGTCCCAATCACAAGCGGAGTATACGACCGATCTGTTCTCACGATATGTTTTTTGGTCGAAATATGACGCAACCGTGGAGTATTTGATTGCAGATGAAGCCGAAGATAAAGTGTTAGACCCGCTTGCTGTAAAAGCTGCGTGCGATGAGCATCTTGCGGCAGAATTGGCCTCTGAATAGGCTGACTCAGCAGCCTCCTTAGCGATTTCAGCAGCCTGCACGCTAGACGTTTTTAGGGTCTGCGCTGTTCTGCCTGGCAGTACGACAGCCGCGACGCTTGCTGTTATTACCGCTCGTAGGACGGGTAACGCTACCCATGCAAGAGCCTCGCCAAACTCTTCCCCAATCGCGGGCGTCGCGCGCAAGGCGGCGCGGGCAGCCAACGCGGTGCGAACCTGTTGGTCCGTTTGGGTCTCCAGCCACGCACGCGCGCTGTCTTCGTCCGTGATGGCCATGCCTGCTCCGCCGCTGCTCTTGCGCGCAGCCTATGGCTGGGACATCGCCCTGCCAAGCGGTCCTTCAGCCCGCACCCAGCAGGGCGGCGGCCTCGTGGGCGCGCAGGCAGGGCGCGGCGGTGGTGCCGGGGCCTTGGGCGAAGAGCTCGGGGAAAATCTGGCGCAGTTCGAGCTGGGCCATCCAGTCGAGCCCGTCCTGGGCGACCTCGCCGGGATAGAGGCTCTCGGAGAGGCAGCCCTCGGCCTCCACGATCGCGTGGCCGTCCACCAGCAGGTGGCAATAGGTGACCGAGGCTTGCGGGGCGCGGGTGACGCCGGGCAGGGCGGTCAGGTGCTTGGCGGCGACGAGCACTTCGGGCAGGCCGAAGAGCAGCTCCGCCTGCCATGTGCGCATCAGCATCCGGTGGGCGGGCGAGACGAAGAGGGTGCGGCTGTTGCCGAGCGCGCCGGGCGCGAAGCGGATCGGGGCGAGATCGCCGGTGCCGTCCACGCGGCGCGCGCCGACCCAGCGGATCACGGCCTCGGGGGTCGCGTCGGTCCAGATCCGG
This sequence comes from Dinoroseobacter sp. S124A, assembly GCF_049801015.1. Lineage (NCBI taxonomy): Bacteria > Pseudomonadati > Pseudomonadota > Alphaproteobacteria > Rhodobacterales > Roseobacteraceae > Dinoroseobacter > Dinoroseobacter sp. S124A. The sequence goes on from NZ_JBNAGD010000001.1 coordinate 64,368, forward strand.
TCGCCCTTGCGCAAGGTCTCGATCGCGCGGGGGCCGTCCGGTGTGCGCAGCAGGGTTCCGGCGGTGAAACAGGGCACGAACTGGTCATAGCGGATGTCGCCATTGTTTGAGCCCGAGATCTTCACATAGGATTTGCCCGGGATCAGGGGCTGGGTCAGGCCCATGCCCCAGATATCCGAGGTCTGCCCGTCCTTGGAGAAGACATAGACGCTGATCAGGGGGCCGGTGGGCTGGCCCTGGTCGTTGAGGGCGCGCAGGTCGATCCGGCTCTCGGATTCCACGCGGGTGCCCTCATCCACCAACCCGCCGCCATCGACCACCCGGTGGCGGTTGGGCTGGTCGTCTTCGAGAATGTTGGGGTTGGAGCCCCGGCCCGGCCGGTCATCGATCACCACAGTGACCGGCGTGAAGCCGCCGACATATTCGAAGACCGTGCCGTTGGGCGTGTCGGAGTTGTTGATGATCGGGTTGCCGGGCGTGCCCGAGGGGCTGCCGGAGGCGATCAGCAGGGCCTCGTTGTCGATGGCGATGAGATCTCTGTCCGGCATCCGGTCTCAATTCTCTGGCGCGTTTGGCGGGCGCGTCTTGGGTTGTACAATCTCAGGTAGAAAGCGGGTGTGCAAGAGCAACTCAACATTTAGTGGTCGCGAGACGGGAATCCGCCGATCCTGCCCCGGGCGCGCCCGGATTTCAGGGGCGTGGCCAGCGCTATGCGGCGTTAACCCGTTGCTTTCGCGGGCAAGTGTTCTGTGCTTTGCGGGCAAGTCTCCGCGCAAGTCTGCGCGAGACGGTGCCGCCTGCTGTTCCCAATCCTCCCTCGGACCGGAGCATGACGCGGCCTGCGGGCAAATCAAGAGAAGCGTTGCGTCAGAAGCGGAATTCCACCCCGAGCCCGCCGGAGACCAGCGTGTCATCCTCGATGATCGGGCTGTCGGTGACCGCGTCCGGCAGGAAATCCGCGCGCAGGGTGCCGAGGATGGACCAGTTCTCGCCGATGGGCATCACGCCGCGCAGGCCGACAAAGGGGACGACCACATCGCCGGGGTCATAGGCGTCGCGCCCGACCCGGGCCTCGTCCGACCCCACGCCCCAGACATAGCGGCTCAGATCGCCGCTCTGCCAGGCCGCACCGGCGGACCAGTCGAGCCGCACCGGGCCGAGGGCCTGGCGCAGGCCGAAGCGAAAGCGCGCCTCTTGCCCGTCATGCTCGCCGGTGAATTCCTGACGAATATCCGCGCCCGCATAGAGCCGCCCGAGATCATAGCGCAGCTCGAGCGCCACATCGCCGGTCACCTCGCGGTCGATCCCGTTCAGCTCGGGACCATCGGTCGAGATCAGTCCGGAAAAGCGCGGCCGAGCCGCCACCGAGACGTCAAAGGCCCCGAGATCCAGAACATCATAGCTGAGCCCGTTCGTGCTGAGCTCGAACGGGCCATTGGCATAGCGGAACAGGGGCAGGGGGATCACGTCTGAGCCTTGCCCGATATAAGGATTGGTATCCGCCGCCACGAGCCCGCCCAGAGACCACCCGTCCGGCCGACCGCCAGCCTCCTGCGCAAGCGCTGGCTGAGCAAGAGCGGCCCCAAGGGCCAAGAGGGAGATCGTCCGGAACATGGAAACAGTCTATCCGATTCGAAAAGCCTTGTCCTGCAAGGAGATGGCCCGCGGAGTTCACATGTCGAGTGTTAGGTTCGGAGTGTTATGAGATGCCGTGCTAGGCTGAAGGCGAGGGACTGGTTTTTGAACAGTCTCCGGAAGAACTGCGAGCTATTCCGTGCCAGATTTTGCCGGAGCGGAGACTTCAAGGTTATCCGTGTTGCTGATAATGCCACTGATAGCGCTGGCTTTTGAGATGCTTCAACTTATTCACCAGCTAGAGTGCAGAAATGCGCTCAAACTCTGACCCCCGTATCTTTGCCAGTAGGCGACGAGGAGGCTTGGTGCGTTGCCAGATAAACTGTTATCAATACAGTGACTACGCTGAGTGCGAACCTTCAGATGGGAAGAATTATGAGCGAAATCCGGCCAAGCTATCTAGTTCAGGGCGAGCAGGCTCGCTTGTTTCCAGTGCTCTCCACGGTCTCTAAAGAAGGGCGTACTACATCAATTGTATTGTCTTGCATGGCAAGGGTTCACGAATTCGGAGCGTCTATCTTGGGCGAGATTGGAGTTAAAATTGGTGTCAGAGCAAGGCTGGATGCCTATACAGAAGTTGTTTTCGAGAGGCAGAATGAAAATATCAAGGATAGACCCGATGGTTTGGTCGTGGTCGCAACTGGAAAACGTGAGTGGCGCGCCTTGGTCGAAGCAAAGGTTGGGAATAACGGCTTAGACGCTAGCCAGATAGAGCGCTATCGGAGTTTGGCAAAAGAGAATGGAATCGATTGTGTTATCACGATCTCAAACCAGTTTGCGACATCACCCAGCAGTCATCCGATAGAGGATGTTAGGAAAAGTCGATCAAAGGTCCCTGTTTATCATTTCTCATGGATGACAATTCTGACCAAGGCGGATCTTCTGGTTAGTAAAAGTGCCGTAGAGGATCGAGATCAACTGCTTTTGCTCAATGAACTTCGACGTTTCTTGAGCCATGAGAGCGCGGGGGTCAAAGGATTTGACCGGATGCCTCGCGAATGGACCGAGCTAAACCGGCATGTTACGAGTGGCGGTACTATTCCGCTGAAGTCGCAGGAAGCTGAAGCGACGCTGTCAGCATGGCATCAGGAGACCAAAGATCTTGCTTTGATTTTGAGCCGGCTGACCGAGACGCCTGTTTCCGAGAAACTCCCACGGAAGCACGCTGGAGATCCTTCTGCGCGGCTTAAAGATGAAGCCAAACAGCTCAAAGAATGCCAAGAACTTCGAGTAAGCTTTTCAGTACCTGACGCGGCCGCTCCCCTCGAAGTAAAAGCGAACCTTGCAAGGCGCTCCATTGATGTTTCGATGGCCCTCCGTGCACCTGAGGATAAGAAATCTACGAAAGCTCGGCTCAACTGGCTGTTGAGGCAAATAAAAGTTGAAGACGAGACCGATATCTATATTCGATTGCTATGGCCCGGAAATAGCGAGCCTACTCAACACCCGCTCTCTGTGCTTAGGGAAAATCCTGATTGTTGTGATGAAGACAAAAAGCATCTAGTGGCTCACAGGTTCGAGGCAGTATTGTCTAGGCAACTGGGGGCGCGGTTTGCACAACAGGTAAATTTTATCTCTGAACTCGAAACCATCGTGCCTGATTTTTATGGAAGAGTGGGCTCAAACCTATCAGCATGGAGAAAGTCTGCACCAAAAATAAGGGATAAGAAATCTAGCGAAGACGTTAGTACAGAGGCGATTCATGACGATGCCGAAGACTTCGACGCCTAGTATTCGTTCGGCCTGCCTTTAATCGAAGAATCTATTTCCTGTTCGGAGGAGTGAACCGTAGTTAAAGCGATACGCAGTTTTGCGAAAACTACGGTAGCTGCACAAACTGAGACATGCCGCCTTCGAACTGCTGATCTGCGGATGGGAACGAGCCCACTTGCCAACCCCCTCAAACCGCCGCATATCCCTTCCCATGACCGATCTCGCGCATATCCGGAACTTCTCCATCGTGGCTCATATCGACCACGGCAAATCCACTCTGGCGGACCGTCTCATCCAGGAGACGAACACCGTGGCGGACCGGGATATGAAGGCCCAGCTGCTCGACAGTATGGATATCGAGCGCGAGCGGGGGATCACGATCAAGGCCAACACCGTGCGGATCGATTACACCGCCGAGGATGGGCAGGATTATGTCCTGAACCTGATCGACACCCCGGGCCATGTGGATTTCGCCTATGAGGTCAGCCGCTCCATGCGCGCGGTGGAGGGCTCGCTTCTGGTGGTGGACAGCACGCAAGGGGTCGAGGCGCAGACGCTGGCCAATGTCTATCAGGCCATCGAGGCGGATCACGAGATCGTTCCGGTGCTCAACAAGATCGACCTGCCGGCCTCCGATTGCGACCGGGTGGCCGAGCAGATCGAGGATGTGATCGGCATTGATGCCACTGGCGCGATCCAGGTCTCGGCCAAGACCGGCGTCGGGATCCGCGAGACGCTGGAGGCGATTGTCACGGAACTGCCTGCCCCCGCGGGCGATGTGGACGCGCCGCTCAAGGCGATGCTGGTGGACAGCTGGTATGACGCTTATCTCGGCGTGATCGTTCTGGTGCGGATCATCGACGGCACCCTCAAGAAGGGCGAGCGGATCAAGATGCTGTCGAACGGGTCGGTGCACCATGTGGACCGGGTCGGTGTCTTCCGCCCCGAGATGCAGCCCGTCGACGCGCTCGGCCCCGGCGAGATCGGGTTCCTGACCGCCTCGATCAAGCAGGTGCGAGACACCCGCGTCGGCGACACGATCACCCATGAAAAGAAGGGCACGACCGACCCGCTGCCGGGGTTCAAGCCGTCCCAGCCCGTGGTGTTCTGTGGCCTCTTCCCGGTGGACAATGCGGAGTTCGAGGACCTGCGCGACGCGATCGAGAAGCTCGCCCTGAACGACGCCTCCTTCAGCTACGAGATGGAGACTTCGGCCGCCCTCGGTTTCGGCTTCCGCTGCGGCTTCCTCGGGCTCCTGCATCTGGAGGTGATCCGCGACCGGATCGAGCGCGAGTACAATATCGAGCTCATCACCACAGCGCCCTCGGTCATCTACCATGTGTATATGCGTGACGGCTCCATGATCGAGCTGCACAACCCCGCCGACATGCCGGACCTGACCCATGTGGACCATCTGGAGGAGCCGCGGATCAAGGCGACGATCCTCGTGCCGGATGACTATCTCGGCGATGTGCTCAAGCTCTGCCAGGACCGGCGGGGGATCCAGCTGGACCTGACCTATGCGGGCAGCCGCGCGATGGTGGTCTATGACCTGCCGCTGAACGAGGTGGTATTCGACTTCTACGACCGGCTGAAATCCGTGACCAAGGGCTATGCGAGCTTCGACTACCAGATGCTCGACTACCGGCAGGACCATCTGGTGAAGATGTCAATCCTGGTGAATGACGAGCCGGTGGACGCGCTCTCGACCATGGTGCACCGGGACCGTGCGGAGATGCGCGGGCGGGCCATGTGCGAAAAGCTCAAGGACCTGATCCCGCGCCACATGTTCAAGATCCCGATCCAGGCGGCCATCGGCGGCAAAGTCATCGCGCGCGAGACGCTGGCCGCACTGCGCAAGGACGTGACCGCGAAATGCTATGGCGGCGACGTGACCCGGAAGAAGAAACTGCTGGAGAAGCAGAAGGCGGGCAAGAAGAAGATGCGCCAGTTCGGGAAGGTGGATATCCCGCAGGAAGCGTTTATAAGCGCATTGAAAATGGATGGCTAGGCTATCCACTTTAGGCCTATATGAAATGCGGTGGGTGGCATAGTTTAGAACACTAGGCGTTCCCCTATGGTTGACGGCACTAGGTATTTCCCTGCAGCTTAGCTCTGAGAGTTGGTTATGATGGGCGGGGACTATGTTTGAGGTTGTCGAGATTTCGGTCGATGAAGTTGGGCGCTTGCTCGTCCTTGACGAAGGGCAAAGGCTCGATTTTAAGTCGGCGAGGATAGCGCCCGCAAAGCTTTCACAAAGCCTCTCTTCTTTTGCTAATACTGATGGAGGGGAGATCTTCATTGGAATTGAAGATGATAAAACATGGTTCGGATTCGAAAATATTGAAGCGGCTAATCCGGTCGCGTCTCTAGTTTATGAAATGTTTCCGGTCGAGGACTACGTGAACTGTGTGTTCCTGCGTGGGGAAAACATACCGAACCTTGTCCTTAAAATTGAGATTTCGAGAACGCCTGATATAAAGTATGCCACAAGTGGTTCGCCATATCGGCGATTTGGTGCTCAAAATAGGAAGCTTGCAAGTAGTGAAGCGATAAGGAGGCTTGAATATTCGAAGGGAGTTCACTCCTATGAGGATGAGCGACTGAACCACTTGCTGGCTGACGTTCAGAACTCTACCGGCATCATTGAGTTTAGTCTGAATATTGTGCCGCACCCTGAACCAAACACATGGTTAAGAAAACAAAGGCTAGTGGTTGATGAAAAAGCAACGGTAGCGGCATGCATGCTTTTTTCCGAAGAACCGCAGATTGCTTTGCCAAAGTCTGGTGTGAAAATTTACCGCTATAAGACGGTCGAGGCTGAAGGAACGCGCGATACACTTGCCTTCGACCCAGTTACAGTCGAAGGCCCGGTAGTCAACCTAATCTCCAAGGCTGTTGAGACGGTCAAGGCAGTAGTTCAAGATATTCCGAAAGTTGGAACTTCAGGCCTTGAAGCAATTGTCTATCCCGAGGAGGCGATACATGAGGTCCTCACTAACGCTGTATTGCATAGAGATTATAGCATAAATGATGAAGTTCATATTCGAATATTTGATAATAGAGTGGAGGTTTTCAGTCCGGGAAAGCTACCGGGATATGTTACTCCTAAAAATATTCTTAAGGAAAGATTTGCTCGGAATCCAAAAATAGTGAGAATAACAAATAAGTTTTCAAATGCTCCAAACAAAGATATCGGTGAAGGTCTCAACACGACTTTTGAAAAAATGCGAGGTCTTAAACTCCGTGATCCTGTAATTTATGAAACGGAAGCAGGGGTTACTGTTGCGTTGTATCATGAGAAGCTAGCGTCGCCAGAGCAATTGATTCAAGATTACCTCGAGAAAAATGCTGAGATTAATAATTCAAAAGCACGTGATATTTGCCGTGAGGGAAGTGAGAATAAAATTAAAAGAGTATTCGAGCGTATGATGGATGCAGGCATAATTGAGCGTATCCCTGAAAGACGAGGCCGGGCTACTGCGTATCGATTAAAGTAAAATCGCCACGAGCAATAGCATTCTTTCGCCCGGCATCACGCCGGGCAGCGCCCGAACCGCCCCCACGGGGCGGGCGCTTCTCGCCCACCCCTCGGTTCGGGCGCGCCCTATGATCAGTCGATACCACCAGCAACACACACCCCCGGGGCTCCGCCCGTCCGAGCCTCGAAAGGTCCACTGAAGCTTTCGCCGGACTGGAGCCCGGACCGGCGCGGCCCCCCTCAGTTCGGGCGTCTTCTGATCTGAGGACAGTGCACTTCAAAGCCGATCTTGACCCAAATCATACCCCCTAACCTAGCCTTCCCGCACACTCCTCTCTGAGAGGAGAACTGCCATGGATATCACCGCCGCTGAAGAGACCCTCCGCGCCCGTCGGGCTGAGATTGTCGGGGACCTGAGCCGGATCGAAACGTCTTTGGACGCTGCCGCCCCGAAGGATTGGGAAGACCGCGCGTCGGAGCGGCAGGGGGATGAGGTTCTCGAAGCGTTGGGCCATGCGGAGCAGGCGGAGTTGTCACGGATTGATGCGGCGCTGCACCGGATTGCGGATGGGATTTATGGCACTTGCCTGAAATGCCGGGAGCCGATCCCGGAGGCGCGGTTGCTTGCGGTGCCGACCGCGCCGCTTTGCGCCGGTTGCATGCGCCGTTGAGCACCTAAACAGCCTGCAGTTGCGGCAGATCAAAGACGCATCGGGGACTCATCTCGTAAAATCAACATCGCAAATACACCTAAAGTGAAGGGGTTTTCCGATGATCCGTCTGGCCTTGATACTCTACGCCCTGATCGGCACCACGCTCGCAGGGTCGTTCATGGTCGCAGCGCTCACCGCAGGCTACACCACCGCGCAGCCGGTGATCCTGTCGGCGGCGCTGGGATTTGGCCTCGGCATCCCGGTCTCGGTTCTGGTGGCCCGCGCAATCACCACGCGCGCCTGACCCTTGGCCCCGGAACCTGAGGCGCGAGCCCTGCGGTTTACTGGATCCGCAGGTGCTCGCTGCTGAGTTGCAGCCCCGCGGCAGGGGGCGTCCGGAGAGGGCGCCGGGCCCGGCGCCATTGGCGGTCAGACGCGGCCATTGATCTCGATGAGATTGCCCTCCGGGTCCTCCACATAGACGTGGCGCAGGCCCGGGATGGCGAACTCGCCGGTGACCGAGAACGGGATCCCGGCGGCGGTCAAACGGTCGATCACGCCTTGCAGATCCTCCACATGGATCGCCACATGGCCGCCGACGCTGGGATTGTGGATCAGGTTGTTCTTCTCGGCAAACTCCGGGTCCGGCGCGATCAGGTGCAGGCCCGTATGCCCTTCGCGCCCGTCGCCCAGCAGGGCGAGCTTGTCCGGGTCGCCGGGCAGGTAGCCGCGGGTTTCGGGAAACACCCAGTCCTGTTCCGTCATGCCCAGCACATCGCGGTAAAACGCCGCCGTCCGGCGCACGTCCCTGGCCTGCAGATTGACGTGATGAATGGACCAGCCCATTGAACTCCCTCCTCTTTTCCGGTCAACCTAACACGGACGGGCTGCCCGTCCCAGCCTTGGTGTGCGCACCGCGACGGGCGGATCTGACATGGATCAAGGCGCGCCATGCTGCACCTGCATAACAACGCGACCATCGAGAGGATACTTATGCATCGCCTGCCCGTGACCATCTTCAGCCTGACCGCCCCGACCCTCGCCGGGGTCGGCGTCGTGCTGGCCTTGGTGAGCGGTGTGAGCAGCGGGGCAGGGCTCGGCCTTGCCGCCGGGCTGGGCGCGGTGATCGCAGCGCCCTTCAGTTGGTTTGCCGCGCGCAAGCTCGGCGGACCGGATCAGACAGAGGATTGACCATGTTGAAAGCATTTACCGTCATTTTTGTCGTGCTCGCGGCGACTTTGGGCCTTCTGTCCGGGGTACTGACCGTGGGGATTGGCGAGACATCGGCGCCCGTGGTGGCATTGGCCGTTGTCACGGGCATGTTCCTCGCCGCGCCGGTGGCCTGGCGTCTGCTGCAGGGGCGCAAGCTCGGTTAACCGAACCTTAAGGCGCATGGGCGCACCTTGCGCCCATGCGCGTGCCGTTGATCCTATGCTGTCTCGCTCTGGCCGGGTGTTCGAACCCGGGGCTGGACTATCGCGGGGTGCCTGCGATGCGGGTGACGCAGGCGGGCTATACCTTCGATCTCTACTATAACGGCCGTTCGGTGCGGGGCATCCGCATGAACCCGAGCCGGCCAGTGTCGCGGACCCATTTCCGCCGGGCCTTTTACGATGCGGTGGGGGCCACACTGGGCTGTTCGGTTCTTGGCAGTACCATGGACGGGGATCTCGTGATGCTGACAGTTGAGGTCTATTGCCCCTCGTAAAACGGCGAAATCGTGGCATTTCTTGCGCCATGTCAAAGTGGCATCAACATCTGTCAGTTAAACTGTACAGGAGACATGTTGAGCAGGGCTGAAAAGCTCGCCTTGGCGTCGATCTGGACAGGGAGTGATGGGGGTGCCCTTGCGGCACAAGTGTCCGATCCTGCCGATCTCAGCGTGTCTCATTTCTGTAAGCGTTCTCAGCTTGAACGCCGACAGCACAGAACTTGCGTGCGCTGGAGCGCCTCGGATCCTTATCTCATGATGGGGATCGAGGAGATTTAGGGTCTCGAGGCGTCTCGTTCCACAGCGGGCGCAAGTTCTGTCGCTCTCCTGGCGGAGAGATCCCCGATACCGATACTGATGACGGCTAGGCGTCGAGGAAGGCGGAGAGCCGGTCGATGAACGGGCCCGGCGCCTCGGCATGGAGCCAGTGCCCCACATCCGGGATCGCGTCGATCTCGGCAGTGGGGAAGAGCCGGTTAATCTCGCCCTGATGGGCGGGCAGCACATAGTCGGAGGCTCCGCCGCGCAGGAACAACATCGGGCCGGTATACTGGCCGGAGATCTCGGGAAAGCCCATGATCAGGGGCATCTCGGCCCGCAGCGTGGCAAGGTTGAGCCGCCAGCGCGGACCGCCCTCGGCCCGCGGATCCAGCGATTGGGTCAGGAAAGCGCGGGTGGGCAGGTCCGGAACAGAGGCCATGAGCGCCTTGTCGGCATCCGACCGCTTGCTCACGGTGGCGAGATCCACGCCTTCCATGGCATCGATGAAGCCGGACTGGGTCCGGTTATAGGTGACCGGCGCGATATCCGCGACGAGCAGGCTTTCCACCATTTCCGGTTGGGTCAGGGCCAGCACCATGGCCGCCTTGCCCCCCATGGAATGGCCCAGCACATGGGCGCGCCCGCCATGGGCATCGATCACCTCTGCCAGATCCGCGGCAAGGTCCGGATAGCTGTGGGTGGGGGTATGGGCGCTGTCACCGTGGTTGCGCAGATCGACGGCGATCACCGGATGCCTGGCGGCCATCCGTTTCGAGATCGCGCCCCAGTTCTTGGCAGAGCCAAAGAGGCCATGAACGATCAGGAGCGGGGTGCCGGGGGCGTCGCCATAGGTCAGGGTGTTCAGCATTGCCGTCTCCGAAATATCCTGTGATCCGTGCTATCGCGACAAGGCGACAAGAACCAGCCCGCTTGAAGCGCGCGGTTGCCGCAGATAGCCTTGGGCATGGCCCGCGCACGTCTCACCAGCGTCTACGACCTGCCCGATGCGAATCTCGCATTGGCCGAGGAGATCGGCCGCAAGTTCCGCGCGCGACCCAAGGACCTGCCGGAGGCGCTGCGCCGGGTGAAGGGCGTTATGCCGAAACCCATGCTGGTAGAGTTGCAGGCCGCGGTCGAGGCCGAAAGCTGGCTGAGCCATCCCCACTGGCATCGCCAGATCGATCTGGGACAGATGCAGGACGTGCACGCCCGGGCGCGCCGGTTTCTCGATGGATTGAACCCCAGGCGGGATCGGGAGCGCTACTGGCTGGGCATCGCCGCCTGCGTGGTGGTGAACCTCGCGATCCTCGCCGCGCTGTTCGTGTTCGTGGCCCATTGGCGCGGTCTCATCTGAGACCGCGCGGACCCTCTGCTGTTCAGAGGTTGGGATAGATCGGGAAGCGCCCGCAGAGCTCGAGCACCTCGGCGCGCACAGCCGCCTCGACCTCGCCATTGCCCTCTTCGCCATTGGCCGCAAGGCCATCCACGACCCGGACGATCCAGTCGGCGATCTGGCGGAATTCCGGCGTGCCGAAGCCCCGGGTGGTGCCCGCGGGCGAGCCCAGCCGGATGCCGGAGGTGATCATCGGCTTTTCGGTATCAAAGGGGATGCCGTTCTTGTTGCAGGTGATATGGGCACGGCCCAGAGCCTTCTCGGTGGCGTTGCCCTTCACACCCTTGGGGCGCAGGTCCACCAGCATCAGGTGCGTATCGGTCCCGCCGGTCACGATGTCGAGCCCGCCCTGCATCAGCTGATCGGCGAGCGCCTGAGCGTTCTCGATCACTTGCGCCTGATAGGTCTTGAACTCGGGGCGCAGCGCCTCGCCAAAGGCTACGGCCTTGCCGGCGATCACATGCATCAGCGGCCCGCCCTGGATGCCCGGGAAGATGGCGGAGTTGAACTTCTTCGCCAGCGCCTCGTCATCGGTCAGGATCATTCCGCCGCGCGGACCGCGCAGGGTCTTGTGGGTCGTGGTCGTCGCCACATGGGCATGGGGGAAGGGCGAGGGGTAGTGGCCCGAGGCCACAAGCCCGGCGAAATGCGCCATGTCCACCAGCAGGTACGCCCCCACCGTGTCGGCAATCTCGCGCATCTTGGCGAAATCGATGATGCGCGGGATGGCCGAGCCCCCGGCGATGATCATCTTGGGCTGATGCTCGGCGGCCAGGGCGGCGATCTGGTCGTAATCCACGTCCAGCGTGTCTTGGCGCACACCGTACTGGATCGCGTTGAACCACTTGCCCGACTGGTTCGGACGGGCGCCATGGGTCAGGTGCCCACCGGCATCGAGGCTCATGCCCAGAATGGTGTCGCCGGGCTGCAGCAGCGCGGTGAACACGCCCTGGTTGGCCTGGCTGCCCGAGTTCGGCTGCACATTGGCAAAGCCGCAGCCAAAGAGCTGCTTGGCGCGGTCGATGGCCAGATCCTCGGCGATGTCCACATACTGGCACCCGCCATAGTAGCGGCGCCCGGGATAGCCCTCGGCGTATTTATTGGTCATCACCGAGCCTTGCGCTTCCATCACGGCAGCGGAGGTGATGTTCTCGGACGCGATCAGTTCGATCTCGTCGCGCTGGCGGCCCAGCTCCTGGGTGATCGCGCCAAAAAGCTCGGCATCCCGAGTGGCAAGGGACTCGGTGAAGAAACCGGAATCGCGGTGCGGTGCATTCATCTGGACAGCTCCATTGGTCTAGGGCGGGGCACGACCGACGTGCCGTAGTGGAGGTCCATGTAGAGCAAACAGGGCCCGGGAGAAAGAGTATCCGGTGCGATTTGGCGCAGCACAGAGGGGAGCACGCCGCGTATAAGACCCTTGTGTTTCCGACACGCGCAGGCGAACACTTTTGGAAACGAAAGGCCCCACGCGATGCAAAGCCGCGAAAAGATTGCGTTTCTCGCCAGCCGCGCGCCCGTGGCTCAGGCTGCGCGCACGGCGCTCTCGGCGCTCCATGGCAATACGGCGCCCGAAGAGGCGGATGTGATCGTGGCCCTGGGCGGAGACGGGTTCATGCTGCAGACCCTGCACGCGACCGAGGGTCTGCGCGCGCCGGTCTATGGCATGAATTGCGGCACGATCGGCTTCATGATGAACGAATACTCCGAGGCGCGCCTGCCCGAGCGTCTGGCGGAGGCGGTCGAAGAGGTGATCAACCCGCTGCATATGCGGGCCATCGGCTCGGATGGGACGATTGTCGAGGCGCTGGCGATCAACGAGGTGGCCCTGCTGCGCGCGGGTTCACAGGCGGCCAAGCTGCGGATCTCGGTGGATGGCCGGGTGCGCATGGATGAGCTGGTCTGCGACGGGGCGCTGGTGGCGACGCCTGCGGGCTCCACCGCGTATAACTATTCGGCCCATGGTCCGATCCTGCCGATCGGCTCGGATGTGCTGGCCCTGACGGCCATGTCGGCCTTCCGGCCGCGGCGCTGGCGCGGGGCGCTTCTGCCGAAAACGGCCATGGTGCGGTTCGATGTGCTGGAGCCGGGCAAGCGCCCGGTCATGGCCGATGCTGACAGCCGCTCGAACCACGAGGTCGTCTCGGTCGAGATCCGGAGCGAGCCGAGCGTGCGGCACCGTCTGCTGTTCGATCCGGGCCATGGGCTCGAAGAGCGGCTGATCCGCGAACAGTTCGTCTAGGCGGGGGGCAGGGCGGAGCGCCGGGGCCTTGGCTATGCTCCGTCGCGGATCTACTCCGCCGCGTCCTTCATCCAGCTCTCGCGCTTGCGATAGATCGTCGAGGGTGACAGGTCGAGCACCCGCGCCGCCTTGGGGACGGACCCGCCATGGCGGGCGATGGTCTCTTCGATCACCATGCGCTCGATCTCGGCCATTGTCCGGCCCACCAGCCCGTCCAGCGAAACCACCGGTTTGTTCGGCGAGTTCGCCGCCAGGGGATCCTCGCCGCTGGTCATCGCCTCGTGATGGTGCAGGATCTCCAGCGGCAACATGGTCTGGGTGACCATCGGGCCATCATTCAGGACCACCACATTGCGCATCACATTGATGACCTGCCGGACATTCCCGGGCCAGGGCAGGGTGCGGAAGAGCTGCTCGACCTCGGGCGAGAGGCCCTTGAAGCTGCGCCCTTCCTCATTCGAGAAGCTCTGGACCGCGTGGCGTGCAATGGAAATCACGTCATCGCCGCGTTCGCGCAGGGGCGGCAGATGGATCGGAACCACCTGCAACCGGTAGTACAGGTCCTCGCGGAAGCGGCCCTTGCGCACCTCCTCCAGCGGGTTGCGGTTGGTGGCGCAGATGATGCGCGCATTGACTTTGCGGGCGCGGGTCGCGCCCACGGGCTGGATCGTCGAGGTTTGCAGAAAGCGCAGGAGCTTGGTCTGCAGGTTGAGATCCATCTCGCAAATCTCGTCGAGAAACAGCGTGCCGCCATCCGCGGCCGCTGCTGCGCCGATCTTGTCGGCAATCGCCCCGGTGAAGGAGCCGCGCAAATGGCCGAACACCTCGGATTCCAGCAGGTCCGACGGGATCGCTCCGCAATTCAGCGGCACGAAGGGCTTTTCTGCCCGGGTCGAGCTGTCATGGACGGCCTGAGCGCAGACCTCCTTGCCGGTTCCGCTCTCGCCGGTGATGAAGACCGTCGCCATGGAACGGCTGACGGACTGGATCCGGCGATAGACATCCTGCATCGCTTCCGAGCTGCCGATGAAGCCGCGGAAATCGCTGAGCACTTCGGGCGTCTCGCCGGTGGGGCGGGCCTGATCGCGCAGGGCGTTGTCGATGGCGGCGAGGAACCGGCCCTCGTCAAAGGGTTTGACGAGAAACTCATAGGCCCCGACCCGCATCGCCTCGACGGCGCGGTTGATCGAGCCGTTGGCGGTAATCACCACGAAGCGCGCCTCGGGCGCCAGTTCTAGGCATTCCCGCATCAGGTCGAGCCCGTCCCGATCCGGCAGCATCAGATCGAGCACCACCACGCGCGGCTTTTCGCGCTTGAAGGCGGCCAGGCCGTTATCGGCAGTGTCGGCACAGGTCACCTTGTGACCGGCGCCACGAATAATCGCGTCGTAAACAAGTTGCAGCGAGGGGGTGTCCTCGATCAGCAGGATAGGCGGCGCACTCATGAAGAGGTGGTCCTTTCAGCGGCTTCGCGGTCGATCACTGTCAACAATTCGTCGATCCGCGTTTTCGCCTCGCTCCCCAGCGTAACGATTTCGCATTCATCCATTCGGTGGGCCGCGGCGTTCAGCGTCGAGGCCAGAGTATGTAGCCGGTCCGCGCCGACCGCGCCCGCAAGCGAGATCAGCACATGGGTCTCGGCGCGCAGGGCCGATTGGTCCATGACCGGGATCGCCGCCCGCAGATTGCTGTCCACCCGACGCAAATCTGCAGCCAGCCGTGTGAGAAGCTCGGCAGCGCCCTCGGTTCCGGCGATTTCCAGCAGCCGTTCAAACCGGCTGCGATCGGCGAGCGGGGTGCCATCGCCCTGGCTCTGAGACAGGGGCGGCGGGCTCGCGCCGAGATATTGCCCGAGGGTTTCCGCAAAGCTTTCCAGCGACATGATCGGCTTGGCGATGATCGCATCCGTTCCGGCCTGATAGATCGCCTCGCGGTTCGAGCGCAGCACATAAGCCGTCAGCGCCACAAGCGGCATCTTGGCGATCTCGTCCTCGCGAGCCCGGATCGTGCGGATCACCTCGATCCCGTTGAGCCGGGGCATCTCGATATCCACCAGCGCCAGATCGTAGCGCCGCTCTTCCAGTGCCTCGAGCGCGGCGACCCCATCGGCGGCGATGTCACAGGTCGCGCCCATCGCTTCGAGCATCTGGGTCGTCAGGATCTGGTTCGTCTCGTTATCCTCGGCCACCAGAATGTGCTTGCCCGCAAAGGTGGGGACCACGCCTTGCTCAAGGGTCGCTTCGCCCGGGGTCCAGACAAATTCCGGCACGCTGAGCGATACCAGCGCACCGCCCTTGGCGCGGTTCGACACCAGAAGCCGGGCCCCCATGGAATCCGACAATTCCTTGGCGATGTGCAGGCCCAGCCCGGTGCCGGGCTTTTGTGCGTCGTCCGGCCGCCCGCGCAGCTGGAACAGAAGGGCCAGCGCGGAATCCGAAAAGCCCGGCCCGTCATCCAGCACCCGAAACTGCAGATCCCGCCCGGGCAGCAGGGCGACATCCAGACGGACGCTCCCGCGCTCGGTATATTTCATCGCATTGCTGATCAGGTTGCCCAGCACCCGTTCCAGCGTGACCCGATCGAGGGACACCACCGTGGGCACGTCATCGGCAATCGACATCTCGAAGGCGAGATCCGAGGCGATGGCCCGCCCGGACCAGCGCGAGTCCAGATCATGGAGAAACCGCCCGAGGCTCAACTTCTGTCCCGGGTTGCGCGGCGCGTCATGGCCCTCATTCGCCCAGGACAGGATGTCTTCGACCAGTCGGGCCAACACCTCGCCCGAGGATCGGACGCGGTCCAGCTGGGCACGGGTTTCGGGGTCAAGCGCGTCCAGATCCACCAAACGCAATCCTCCAATGACGTCAGACATTGCCCCGCGCACATCGTGGGACAGCATGGAGATTTGATCCGACGCGGCGACGGCCAGGCCGTCTCCGGTGCGAACGAATGTGGCATCCCCTGAGGTCACGTGTTTTGCGTCATCCAGCCGGTTGGTCGCGTTGAGCCCTGCTTATCATGTTCAGCGCAGGGTTGTATCGCAAAACCTAAGCCAGAAAGCCGGATTTACAAAACGAAAAACGTTCTTTCAAAAGCCAACGCTGCGGAAACTTTACCCTTTCGGATAGCCCATCTGCTGTAACGCTTCCGTGATCTCGTCGAGAATGGCGGGATCATCGATCGTCGCGGGCATCTTCCAGGCGGTCCCGTCCGCGATATTGACCATGGTCCCGCGCAGGATCTTGCCCGACCGGGTCTTGGGCAGGCGGTCCACGACCGTCGCCAGCTTGAAGGCCGCGACCGGCCCGATCTTCTCGCGCACGAGCTTGACGCATTCGCCGACGATCTCGTCATGGGGCCGGTTCACCCCGGCGCTGAGACACATGAACCCCATGGGCATCTGGCCCTTCAGGGCATCCGCCACGCCGATCACCGCGCATTCGGCCACATCCGGATGGCTGGCCAGAACCTCTTCCATGGCGCCGGTGGACAGGCGGTGCCCGGCCACGTTGATGACGTCATCCGTGCGGGCCATGATGTAGAGATAGCCGTCCTCGTCGATATAGCCCGCATCCCCGGTCTCGTAATAGCCCGGAAAGGTGGTGAGATAGCTTTTGACGAAGCGCGCCTCGGCCTTCCACAGGTTGGGCAGGGTGCCGGGGGCCAGGGGCAGCTTGATCGCGATGGCGCCCAGGGTGCCGGGCGCGACCGGGTGGCCGCCCTCATCCAGCACCTGCACGTCATAGCCGGGCATGGCGACCGAGGGGCTGCCGATCTTGACGGGCAGATGTTCGATCCCCATCGGGTTGGCGGCAATGGCCCAGCCTGTCTCGGTCTGCCACCAGTGGTCGATCACCGGCACACCCAGCTTGTCCATGGTCCATTCGATGGTGTCCGGATCCGCGCGCTCCCCTGCGAGGTAGATGCAGCGCAGATGCGACAGGTCGTATTTGCCGATGAACTCGCCCTTGGGATCCTCGCGCTTGACCGCGCGCAGGGCGGTGGGCGCGGTAAAGAACGAGGTCACCTTGTGCTCGGAGATCACGCGCCAGAAGGTGCCCGCATCGGGCGTGCCCACGGGCTTTCCTTCGAACACGATGGTGGTGTTGCCGTGGATCAGCGGCCCGTAGCAGATATAGGAATGGCCCACGACCCAGCCCACATCGGAGGCGGCCCAGAACACCTCGCCCGGCTCCACGTTGTAGATCGCCTTCATCGTCCAGTTCAGCGCCACCAGATGCCCGGCCGTGGGGCGCAGCACGCCCTTGGGCTGGCCGGTCGTGCCGGAGGTGTAAAGGATATAGGCCGGGTGATCGCCCGAGACCGGAACGCATTCCGCCGGCTCGACCCCGAACTGCGCTTCGTGCCAGTCGAAATCGCGCCCCTCTTCGAGATGGGCAACCTCCTGCTCGCGCTGAAAGATCAGGGTAAACTCGGGTTTGTGCTCGGCCAGATCAATCGCCCCGTCCAGCAGCGGCTTGTAATGCACCACGCGGCCCGGCTCGATCCCGCAGGAGGCCGCGATGATCGCCTTGGGCGTCGCATCGTCGATCCGAACGGCGAGCTCGTTGGCCGCGAAGCCGCCAAACACCACCGAGTGGATCGCTCCCAGCCGCGCACAGGCCAGCATAGCCTCCAGCGCCTGCGGCACCATCGGCATGTAGATCAGGACCCGGTCGCCCTTTTCCACGCCCTTGGCGCGCAGCGCGCCAGCCAGCATTGCGACCCGCTCCTGCAGCTCGGCAAAGGTGATCTCTTGCTTGGTATGGGTGACGGGGCTGTCATAGATGATCGCGACCCGGTCGCCATTGCCAGCCTCCACATGCCGGTCCACCGCATTGTAGCAAGTGTTCACCTCGGCATCGGTGAACCACTCATAGAGCGGCGCGTTTTCGTCGTTCAGGGCCTTGGTCGGCGGGGTCACCCAGTCAATGGCCTGCGCGGCGTCCATCCAGAACCCCTCAGGATCAGATTTCCAAGCGGCATAGGTATTTGCATAGGTCATGTGGGCCTCCTCTACGTCGCGGGCATTCTTGAGTGCGGGGCCCCGCGAGGGCAAGGCCCGGACCTGCGACTGATTGCGCAAACGCGACGGGGCAGGGGCGTGCCCGCGGGGCAGGGCAGCGCGGGAGGACCCGCGCCCGCCCAAAGCCTAGCCGTAATGGGCCACGGGCGTGCCCGCGACGGCGGACATGTTGAGAAGGCCGCGCGCGGTGATCGACGGGGTGACCACATGGGCGCGGTTGCCGAGCCCCATGAGGATCGGCCCGACCTCGAGACCGTTTGCCTTCATCTTCAGGATGTTGCGCACCCCCGAGGCCGCATCGCTATTGGCGAAGACCAGCACATTGGCCGCGCCCTGCATCCGCGAATGGGGGAAGATCCGGTCGCGCAGTTCAGGATCGAGCGCGCTGTCGGTATGCATTTCGCCTTCATAGCAGAAATCCACGTTCTGGCCGTCGAGGATCCGCATGGCCGCACGCATCCGGTGCCCGGAATCGATGTCCAGATTGCCGAATTGCGAATGCGAGCAGAGCGCGATGTTCGGCTCCAGTCCGAAGCGGCGCACATGGCGGGCCGCCCCGCAGACGGTCTCGGCAATCTGCTCGGGCGTCGGGGTGGCGTGCACATGGGTGTCGGCGATGAAAAGCGGCCCGTCCTCGAGGATCATCAGGCTGAGCGCGCCCACCGGGTGGCGCCCGCCCTGACCGTCATCGAGCGTTTCGCAGACATAGTTCAGGTGCCACAGATACTGGCCGAACGTGCCGCAGATCAGGCTGTCCGCATCACCGCGCCGCACCATGATCGCCGCGATGGCGGTGGTGTTGGTGCGCAGGACGGCCTTGGCGATGTCGGGGGTCACGCCCTTGCGCTCCATGATGCCGTGATAGGTCTCCCAGTATTCACGGTAGCGCGGGTCGTTTTCCGGGTTCACCAGTTCGAAATCCGTGCCCGGGCGGATGGGCAGGCCCGCGCGTTCGCAGCGGGCAATCACCACCTCGGGACGTCCGATCAGGATCGGCTTGTCCGTGGTCTGTTCGATCATCGCATTGGCCGCGCGGAGCACGCGCTCATCCTCGCCCTCGGCAAAGACGATGCTGCGCTCGGCTTGGGCCGCGGCATCGAAGACCGGGCGCATGATCATGGCGGATTTGAAAACCGACCCGTCCAGCGCCGCCTTGTAGGCCTCGAGATCCTCGATCGGGCGCTCGGCCACGCCGGAGGAGATCGCGGCCCGGGCCACGGCGGTGGCCACCACGCCCATCAAGCGCGGATCAAACGGTTTCGGGATCAGGTAATCGGGGCCAAAGGTCATCTGTTCGCCGCGATAGGCCGCCGCTGCCTCGGCGCTGGTCGTGGCGCGGGCGAGCTCGGCAATCCCCTCGATGCAGCTGAGCTGCATGGCGTCATTGATCTCGGTCGCGCCCACATCGAGCGCCCCGCGGAAGATGAAGGGAAAGCACAGGACGTTGTTGACCTGGTTGGGATAATCCGTCCGGCCCGTGGCGATGATCGCATCCGGGACGGTTTCCTTGACCAGCTCGGGCATGATCTCGGGCGTGGGGTTGGCCAGGGCAAAGATGATCGGCTTGTCGGCCATGCGGGCGACCATCTCGGGCGTGATGACGCCAGGGGCCGAGAGGCCGAGGAACATGTCCGCGCCGCCGATCACCTCATCGATGCTGCGCGCCTTGGTGTCCTGGGCAAAAGCCTCTTTCTGGGGCGTCATCTCTTCGGTGCGGCCCTTGTATACCACGCCCGCAATGTCGCAGAGCGTGACGTTCTCGCGCCGCACGCCGAGCTTGAGCAGCATGTTCAGACAGGCGATGCCCGCCGCGCCGCCGCCGGTCGAGACGATCTTGAGATCCTCGAACTTCCGGCCCGTGACGCGCAACGCGTTGGTGGCCGCCGCGCCGACCACGATGGCCGTGCCGTGCTGGTCATCGTGAAAGACCGGGATGTTCATCTTCTCGCGGCAGATCTTCTCGACGATGAAGCAGTCCGGGGCCTTGATATCCTCAAGATTGATCGCGCCAAAGGTCGGCTCCAGCGCGCAGACCAGTTCGGCCAGCTTCTCGGGATCCTTCTCGTTCAACTCGATATCGAAACAGTCGATATTGGCGAATTTCTTGAACAGGACCGCCTTGCCTTCCATCACCGGCTTGGAGGCAAGCCCGCCGATATTGCCCAGCCCCAGCACCGCAGTGCCGTTCGAGACCACGCCGACAAGGTTGCCGCGCCCGGTATACTTGGCGGCCGTGCTCGGATCTGCCTTGATCTCGAGACAGGCCTCGGCCACCCCCGGCGAATAGGCGCGCGCCAGATCGAGCTGGTTGGCCAGCGGCTTGGTGGCGCGGACCTCCAGCTTGCCGGGACGCGGATGTGAATGATAGTGAAGCGCCGCCTGGCGGGCGCTGTCGTCTTTGCTGGTGGACACGGGACCCCTCCCCATTCTCGAATTAGTTTAGACTTAAACCATCTCATTCCCCTAGGGAACGGAAATCCCTCTGCGCAGCTTGCGGCGGATCCACTCAGGGGGCTGAGCCGACCATAGGCTGCGGTTGCGGGCTTGCAAACCGCCGCGCCGCGCCGCACTCTTGCTCCGGATCAAGGAGGGTGTGGAATGGAGCTTCTGGACGCTGCTCGCGCGGTGCGTGAAAAGGCCTATGCGCCCTATTCAAATTTCAAGGTTGGCGCGGCGGTGCGCGGTGCCTCCGGCGCCGTTTATGCCGGGTGCAATGTGGAAAATGTTGCTTATCCCGAAGGGACTTGCGCCGAGGCGGGCGCAATCGCGGCCATGGTTGCCGCCGGTGAAACCGCGCTGGTCGAGGTCGCGGTGATCGCCGGCAGCCCGGATCCGGTGCCGCCCTGCGGCGGTTGCCGTCAGAAGCTCAAGGAGTTCGGCGCGGCGGAGGTGCCGGTGCTGATGGCCACGACCTCGGGGGCCGAGCTGTCGATGACCTTGGGCGAGCTTTTGCCAGGCGCGTTCGATCCCGGCCATCTGGAGGGATCTTGACCACCCGCACCGTGATTGAGGCCGTTCGCGATCGCACCCCGCTGCCGGCGGGGGCCTTGCGGAGCTTTGCAATGGGGCTTGCGGACGGGTCGGTTTCGGATGCGCAGGTCGGGGCCTTTGCTATGGCTGCCCTTCTGAACGGGCTGGGGCCGTCGGGCCGTGTGCGCCTGACCGAAGCCATGCGCGACAGCGGCGATGTCCTGAGTTGGGACTTGCCGGGGCCGGTTCTGGACAAGCATTCGACCGGCGGGATCGGGGACACGGTCTCGCTCTTGCTGGCGCCGGCGTTGGCGGCCTGCGGAGCCTATGTCCCGATGATCTCGGGACGGGGGCTCGGCCATACCGGGGGGACGCTGGACAAGCTCGAGGCGTTTGAGGGCTACCGCACCAATATCTCCGAGGCGCAGCTGCGCAAGGTTGTGACCGAGACCGGCTGTGCGATTGTCGGGGCGACAGGCCGGGTCGCCCCGGCGGATCGGCGGCTCTATGCGGTGCGCGATGTGACCGCCACGGTCGAGAGTATCGACCTGATCACCGCCTCGATCCTGTCCAAGAAACTGGCGGCGGGGCTCGGTGGGCTGGTGCTCGATGTCAAATGCGGCTCTGGGGCGTTTTTGCCGACGCCGGAAGCGGCACAGGCGCTGGCCGAGGCGCTGGTCGAGACGGCCAATGGGGCAGGCTGCCCGACGCGCGCCTTGCTGACGGATATGGATCAGTCGCTGGCGACGGCGGCGGGCAACGCGCTGGAGCTCGCCGAGGTGCTGCGCATCCTGCGCGGAGAGGCCACAAGCCCGCGCCTGCGAGCCGCCACGGTGTCGCTGGGCGGGGCGTTGCTGTCGCTGGGCGGTTTGGCCGATGACACGGCGGCCGGGGACGCCGCGATCGAGACAGCCCTGCGAGACGGGCGTGCCGCCGAGGTGTTCGAACGGATGGTCGCCGCGCTGGGCGGGCCGCGCGATGTGGTATCCCAAGGGCTCGCCGGACTGCCCGAAGCGCCGATCCTGCGCGAGGTGCCCGCGCCGCATGCAGGCGTACTCAACGGCTGCGATGCGCGGGCGCTGGGCTGGAGCGTTGTGTCCCTTGGCGGCGGGCGCCAGACCGAAGCGGACCGGGTGGATCCGGCGGTGGGCCTGTCCGAGATCCTGCCGCTCGGCACCGAGGTCGCCCGGGGTCAGCCCCTCGCACGGGTCCATGCGGCGCGCGAGGATGCCGCCGACCGGGCCGTGGCCGAGCTGCAAGCTGCGTTCACCATAGGTGCGGATTTCACGCCGCAACCGCTCATTCTTGGCGAGGTGGGACCATGACCCGGGCCTTTCTGATCGTGATGGACAGTGTCGGCTGCGGCGGGGCGCCGGACGCCGCCACCTTCGGAGATGCGGGTGCGAACACGCTCGGCCATATCGCGCAAGCCTGTGCCGAGGGCCGCGCCGAAGAGGGGCGCAGCGGTCCCTTGCGCATGCCCGTTCTGGATGGGCTTGGCCTTGGGGCGGCGATCACGCTGGCCTCGGGGATGGAGGCGCCAGGGCTCGGCGCCACGCCCCAGGGGCTCTGGGGGGCTGCGACCGAGATCTCGCCGGGCAAGGACACGCCCACGGGGCATTGGGAACTGGCGGGCGTGCCGGTGCCCTGGGACTGGACCGTCTTTCCCACGAGCGATCCGGTTTTCCCGGCTGATCTTCTGGCGCAGACCGCCGCGCTAGCAGGCACCGAGGGCACGCTTTGCAACGGCCATGCTTCGGGGACCGAGGTGATCTCTCTGCTCGGCGCGGAGCATATGCGCAGCGGTTGGCCGATCTGCTACACCTCCGCCGATAGCGTGTTCCAGATCGCCGCCCATGAAGAGGCGTTCGGGCTGGAGCGGCTGCTGAGCTTGTGCGAGATGCTCGCGCCGACGCTGCATGCGATGAAGGTCGGGCGGGTGATCGCGCGTCCATTCCTCGGCTCCGAGGCCGAGGGGTTCACCCGCACCCAGAACCGCCGCGACTACGCCATCGCGCCACCCGGGGCGACGCTCTGCGACCGGGCGCAAGAGGCCGGTCGCCGGGTCCATGCGATCGGCAAGATCAAGGATATCTTCTCGGGCCAGGGCATCGATACCGTGGTCAAGGGCACGGATGCGGCCCTGATGGAGGCGCTGATCGCTGCCGGGGAGGTGGCCGAAGAGGGTGCGCTGGTCTTTGCAAATTTCGTCGAGTTCGACAGCCTTTATGGCCATCGTCGCGACGTGTCGGGCTATGCCCGCGCGCTGGAATGGTTCGACGCCGCCTTGCCCCGGTTTCTGGCCACGCTGCGCCCCGGGGATCTGGCGATCTTTACCGCCGACCACGGCAATGACCCGACCTGGCAGGGCAGCGAGCACACGCGCGAGCGGGTCCCTGTGATCGGCTGGGGTGTAGGGGCCAAATCCATCGGTCATGTTGGATTTCAGGATGTCGGAGCCAGTGTGGCGGCGCATCTGGGGTTGGAAATGTTGGAAAAAGACAAGGTGTTTTTGCCGTGAAAGAGCTTCCGAAACTGGAATTGCACCTCCATCTGGAGGGCGCAGCCCCGCCGGAGGTCATCCGCGAGCTGGCCGCCGAGAAACACGTCAACCTGACCGGTATCTTCGATGAGACCGGGGCCTATCGCTACAAGGATTTCGTGGATTTCTTGCGGGTCTATGAGGCTGCCTGCACCGTCTTGCAGACGCCGCAGGATTTCTACCGCCTGACCCGGGCGGTGCTGGCGGCCTCGGCCGCAGAGGGTGTGATCTATACCGAGGCGTTCCTCAGCCCTGATTTCTGCGGGGGGCGGGATCTGGTCGCCTGGCGCGATTATCTGGCCGCGATCGAGGAGGCCGCCCGGGATGCTGAGGCTGCAGACGGGATCGTCCTGCGCGGGATCGTCACCTGCATCCGCCATTTCGGCCCGGACAAGGCGAAGGAAACCGCGCTCTGTGCCGCCGAGACGGCGGGCAATTTCATCACCGGGCTGGGGCTTGCGGGGGATGAGAATATGGGCGCGCCCAAGGATTTCGCCTATGCGTTCGACATGGCGCGCGAGGCCGAGCTTGCCCTGACCGCCCATGCGGGCGAGTGGGGCGGGCCGCAATCGGTGCGCGACGCGTGGCAGGATCTCGGGGTTTCTCGGATCGGGCACGGGGTCCACGCGATCCAGGATCCGGCCCTGATGGAAGCGTTGGCCAAGGCCGGTGTCGTGCTCGAGGTTTGTCCGGGCTCCAACATCGCGCTCAAGGTCTACGAGGCCTGGCGCGACCACCCGATCGATCGTCTGCGCCGGGCCGGCGTGCCCGTCACCGTCAGCACCGACGACCCGCCGTTTTTCCACACGACCATGTCCCGCGAATACGAGAACCTCGCCCATCATTTCGGCTGGGACCTGCCCGAGTTTGCCGCGATCAGCGACACCGCCCTCGACGCCGCCTTCTGCGACGCGAAGACCAAGACCACCCTGCGCGCCAAACTGGACGCCACTTTCGGAGACCTCTCATGACCGAGCATTGCACAATCGTCGATCACCCGCTTGTGCAGCACAAGCTGACCCTGATGCGGGACAAGGCGACCTCGACCTCCGAGTTCCGGCGCCTCCTGCAGGAGATTTCGCTGCTGCTGGCCTATGAGGTCACGCGCGACCTGCCGCTGAAGAGCGAGCAGATCGAGACGCCGATCCAGCCCATGGATGCGCCCAAGCTCGAGGGCAAGAAGCTCGCGCTGATCTCGATCCTGCGGGCGGGCAACGGTCTGCTTGACGGGGTGTTGCAACTGATCCCCTCGGCGCGGGTCGGCTTTGTCGGGCTCTACCGGGACGAGGAAACGCTTGAGCCGGTGCAGTATTACTTCAAGGTTCCCGACGCGTTGTCCGAACGCCGGGTGATCGCGGTGGACCCGATGCTGGCCACGGGCAATTCCTCGGCGGCGGCGATTGATCTGCTGAAAGAGGCTGGCGCGACGGATATCCGCTTTCTGTGCCTGCTGGCCGCGCCCGAAGGGGTGGCACGTATGAAAGAGGCCCATCCGGATGTGCCCGTGGTCACCGCCGCCGTGGACAGTCACCTGAACGAGAAGGGCTATATCGTGCCCGGTCTCGGGGATGCGGGCGACCGGCTCTTCGGCACCAAATAGGGGTCAGCCTTCGCAGAGGGCCTGCAGCACGATCCAGGAATTGTCGTCCAGCACGATAGGGCTCTCTGCGTCGCGATAGGGGTCCGCCTCGATCAGGGCGAGCGTGGTCTCGCCCGTCACATCCAGGGCGCGCGCATAGGGCGTTGTCGCCACCCGCGCCCGGGCAAAACGGTTGAGCAGGGCGGCATCCGACACGTCCGGTGCCGGCGCCGTCAGCAGGTGACGCGCATAGCGCGACAGGGCGATGTCCGGGAAATGTCCCGTGGTCAGAAAGCGCAAGGTGGTGAAGGTGCCAAGTTCCTCCAGCATGACGCGCAGGGGATCCGAGCTTTCGGCCTGGGCGAGCTTGGCGAGGATATGCCCGGCGGCCACATCCGCGGTCTCGTGATCCTCGATACTGCTGCGCCCCAGCACGATCAGCGGACCGGGCAGCAAGAGCGGCTGTTCGACCCCCGTGCGCACCACATGGACCCGGGGCGCGTCCGGTCGGGCGACGCGTTGCACCAGCTGGGTGAGCACGCGGCTGCCTTCGGGCGTGGTGCAGACCGGGCCGGTCATCGGCTCCAGCGCGCCGAGCACATTGACCCCGATGGCCGCGCGCTGGGCGATGGGGACGACCGAGGTCGCGTGGTCCTTGATCGCATCGGGCAGCCAGAGCGCCCCGAGCGTGGCCACCACCACCGCCGCGCTTACCGCGCTCAGCAGGCGCAGACGCCCGGGCTTGGGCTCGGCCTTGCGCACGGCCTGCTGCACCTTTTCGATGGCGTCGATCATGTCGGGATCGGCAATCTCGAGGGTCTCATCCGCATCCGGTCCGGGCGTGAACAGTGCGGGCCGCACGCCGGGGTTCTGCCGCTCGATGGCGGGTAGGGACCAGTGCGACAGGGGGGCCTCGGTCTTGTCGGCAATCACCAGCGAGGCCGTGCCCACGAAGACATAGACATCGCGGCGCTGGGCCTCTTCCCCCGCGCGCCAAAGGCCCGTGGATTCCAGCCGGATATAGTCCTTGAGGGCGGTCACTCTGCCGAAATTGCCTGTTGGATATGCGTTGCCCGGCACCCTAGCGGGTTGTCCGGGCAGCCTCAATCACAAGCAGCGACCTACGCGGGCAAAGCGCGCTGCGGGGTCAGATCGCAGCGGCCGTCTTGCGCAGGGCGAATTTCTGGATCTTCCCGGTCGAGGTCTTGGGAAGCTCCTGAAATACAACAACCTTTGGCGTCTTGAAGCCGGCCAGACGCTCGCGGGCGAAGGCGATGATCTCGGCCTCCTCGGCCTGCGCGCCATCCTTCAGCTCGACAAAGGCGCAAGGCACCTCACCCCATTTGGGGTCCGGTTTCGCTACCACTGCGCAGAGCAGCACCGCCGGGTGGTGCATGAGCACCCCCTCGACCTCGACCGACGAGATGTTCTCGCCGCCCGAGATGATGATGTCCTTGGCCCGGTCCGCGATCTGGATATAGCCGTTGGGATGTTGCAGGGCGATGTCGCCGGAATGGAAATACCCCCCGGCAAAGGCCTCTTCGGTGGCCGACGGGTTCTTGAAATAACCCTTCATCACCGAGTTGCCGCGCATCATGATCTCACCGGTGGTGCTGGCATCCATGGGGATCTGGTTCATCTCGGGGTCCATGACGGTGATATGATCCATCTGGGGCAGGGCCACGCCCTGTCGCGCCTTGATGGCCGCGCGCTCATTCTGGGGCAGCGCATCCCAGGCCGGGTCCCAGACGCATTCCGTGACATGGCCATAGGTCTCGGTCAGCCCATAGACCTGGATCACGTTGAAGCCGAGCTCCTCGATGGCGGCGAGGGTGGCGGCGGCGGGGGGCGCGCCCGCGGTCATCACTTCGACGGTGTGCTCGAATGGGCGGCGGGCGGTCTCGGGCGCGTTGACGATCATGTTCAGCACGATGGGCGCACCGCCAAAATGGGTCACGCCATGATCGGCAATCGCCCCATAGATCGCGTCCGCCGTGACATCGCGGCAGCAGACGACCGTGCCGCCCAGCATCGGCATCATCCAGCTGTGGTTCCAGCCATTGCAATGAAAGAGCGGGACGATGGCCATCCAGCGCGGATAGAGCACCATGCGCCAGGACACCACGGTCCCCATCGTCATCAGATACGCCCCCCGGTGGTGATAGACCACGCCCTTGGGCCGCCCGGTCGTCCCGGATGTGTAGTTGAGCGCGAGGCTTTCCCATTCATCCTCGGGCATGTGCCAGGCATGGTCCGGATCGCCGCCCTCGAGAAACGCCTCGTATTCCGGATAGGTGCCCGTCGCATGGACCCCGGCGGCGTCATCGGCCACCTCGATCAGCATCGGGGCCGGGCCGTCCATCTGTTCGCAGGCCGCGACAGCAAGCGGCAGGAATTGCGGATCCACCAGCACCAGTTTCGCCCCGCCATGGGAGAAGATGTAAGAGACCGTGTCCACATCGAGCCGGATATTGATCGTATTGAGCACCGCGCCGCAGGCGGGCACCCCGAAATGCGCCTCGACCATGGCGGGCACATTGGGCAGGAGCGTGGCGACCACGTCCCCCGGCACGATCCCGGCCTGCGTCAGCGCCGAGGCCAGCCGACTGACCCGGGTGTGGTACTCGCCATAGGTGCTGCGCCGCGCGCCATAGACCCAGGCGTCGTGACCCGCAAAGACATGCGCAGCCCGTTGCAAATGGCTCAGGGGTGTCAGGGGCACATGATTTGCCGCACATTTCCCCAGCCCGGTTTCGTCAGCCAGCCATCCCATCATGTCCTCCCAGAGCTTTTTTCCGAATAGACGTGGAGAGCGGCCCATGGTCAACTCCGCGCGAGACGAAAGGGCCTGTCATGGATCATTCAGCGAACCGCGTTCCGGCGGCGGCCGGGCTCATATTGGCGGCCATGCTGATCATCGGGTTCATCGACAACTTCGTCCGGGTCATCGCCGAGGATGCGGGGCTCTGGCAGTTTCACGCGGTGCGCAGCGCGATGGTACTGCCTGTGCTAGGCGGACTGGCGCTGATCTTTGGCTGGCCGCTCAGGGCGCGACGGCTCTGGGCGGTGCTGATCCGCTCAGCCCTGATGGCGACCTCGCTCCTGCTCTATTTCGGGGCGGTGGCGGTCCTGCCGATCTCGACCGCGGGGGCGGGGCTCTTTACCTCGCCGATCTTCGTGTTGGTGTTCAGTATCGGGCTCTTCGGGGCGCGGATCGGACCATGGCGGGCCGGTGCGGTGGCCGTCGGGTTCGCCGGCGTGCTTCTGGTGCTGCAGCCGGGGGGCGACGCGTTCACACCGGTGGCGATCGTCCCGGTGCTGGCGGGCGCGCTCTATGCCGCCGGATCCCTGGCGACGCGGCAACTCTGCGCCGAGGAAAGCCCCTATTGTCTCACATGGTGGTTCTTTGCCCTGCTCTTGGTCTACGGCGTGGCGGGGGCGGGCGTGCTGGCCGCAACCGGCTGGGGCGGCGCGCCCGGCACGGCGAGCTTCTTTGGCACCGGGTGGCAGCCTCTTACCGAACAATTCCTCACCCTCACCGTGGTGCAGGCGGCGGGTTCGCTGGTTGCGGTGGGGTTTCTCGTCCGGGCCTATCAGATCGCGGATCCGAGCTACGCCTCGGTCTTTGAATACAGCTTCCTGCTGTTTGCGGGGATTTGGGGCTATGTGCTCTGGGCGGAGCTTCCCGGTGCGCTGGCCTTCGGGGGGATCTGCTGCATTCTCGTGGCGGGCATGGTGATCATTCTGCGCGGTCGTCAGGTGCCCGGGCCGGGCGGAAGGGCGGGGCGAGGCCCGGATTGCTCCGACCGATCAGACGCCAGCCGAGACTGATCGCGCTCACCAGGGCCAGGGCGATGACCAGCGCCAGAAGCACCGCCTCGACCCGCAGCAAGACCCCCTCCGAGCCCAGGGCGTTGATCAGCAACACCGCCGAGGTGAAGGCCGCCGTGGACCACGGGGCCGGGTGGGGCAGGTACCGCAGACCGAGGGCGACGAGGATCAGCGCCAATGGCAGGGTGATCGCCGCGACCGGCGCGAACCAGGTGACGAGCAGCGCGCAGCCCGAGCCGAGCACCGCGCCCAGCCCATAGCTCACCGCGCTCTGCCGGCTCTGATGGGGCGGGGAGAGCGCGCGCAGGATGAAGAGCAGGACAACCCAATAGCCATAGCTTTGATCGATCCAGGCCGTGACCTGCGCCGACAGGAAGATCCCAACCCCCAGAAACACCGCAAAGGACAGTGCGACCTGCCCGGGCATGGGCGGTTGCGCGGCCTGGCCCGCGAATTTCAAGAGGGCCGTGATCAGCGCGCCCCAGCCAAGCCCGGCCGCGACGAAGGGCAGGGCCTCGACCGGCGGGGGCATGGTCGGGGCAAGGACCAGCGCGCTCCAGCCATAGAGCGCGAGGACGAAGGCGCGGCCTCCGGGTCTCCATGCTTCGCGCGCGCAGCCCGCGATCAAGACCAATGTGCAGATCCAGATCGTCAGAAGGCCGGGCAGCACGGCCAGGACCCCAATCGCCAGCAGCAACGCGGCCGAGGCCAGATAGGCCATGCGGCGTTGGCCCAGCACATGCCCGCCAAACGCCGGGATCAGCCCCACAACCAAAGTGACCCCGCCAGAGGCGGGGCCATAAAGCGCGATGATCGGCGCCAAGAGCAGGGCCCAGGCCCCGAGGATCGCCAAGAGGATCCGCCAGGGCAGTACGGCGCCGCGCAATCGCGGGGCGGAGGCTGGCTCCGCCACCGGGTCAGGCAGCCGCAGCGGCGGGGCGCGTCCCGAAGCGGCCATAGAAGGTCTCGCCCTTCTCAGCGATCTCCCGCAGGAGCGCGGGGGTCGTGAAACGCGCGCCATGGGTCTCGGTCAGCGCGTCGCAGATCTCGACCGCGCGGGCGGCCCCGATCATGTCGAGCCAGCTCAGCGGGCCACCGGACCAGGGCGCGAAACCCCAGCCGAGGATGGCCCCCACATCGCCCTCGCGGATATCCATCAGGACCCCGTCCTCCAGCGCGCGCACGGCTTCCAGCACCTGCGCCATCAAAAGGCGATGCTGGACATTGGTGAGCTCCGGCTGATCCGCGGTCTCCGCGAACTTGTCGCCCAGACCCTCCCAGAGCAGGCCGCGCTTGCCCTTGTCGTCATAGCTGTAGAAGCCCGCATTGGACTTGCGCCCGAGACGTCCTTCATCGGCCATCCAGAACAGAACCTCGTCCACGGCCTCGTCCGGATAGGCATCGCCCATGGCGGCCTTGGTCGCCTTGGCAATCTTCACACCCAGATCGATGGAGGTCTCGTCCACCAGCTGCAGCGGCCCCAGCGGCATGCCCACGAGTTTCGCAGCATTCTCCACCAGCGCCGGGGTCACGCCCTCGGCGACCATGCGGATGCCCTCGTTGATGTACGGGATGATGCAGCGATTGGCGTAGAAGAAGCGCGCGTCATTAACCACGATCGGCGTCTTGCGGATCTGGCGCACGAAGTCGAGCGCCTTGGCCACGGCCACATCGCCGGTCTCTTTGCCCTTGATGATCTCGACCAGCAGCATCTTGTCCACGGGCGAGAAGAAGTGGATGCCGATGAACTGCTCGGGCCGGGTGCTCGCCTTGGCCAGATCGGAGATCGGCAGGGTGGAGGTGTTGGTGGCAAAGATCGCGTCCGACGGGATCACGGCTTCGGCCTTGGCGGTCACCTCGGCCTTCACCCCGGGATCCTCGAACACCGCCTCGACCACCAGGTCGCAGCCTTCAAGCGCGGCGTAATCCGTGGTGGCCGTGATGCGGTCCAGGACCTGCGCTTTCTTCTCGGGCGTGACCTTCTTGCGCGAGATCCCCTTGTCGAGGATGCTCTCGGCATGGGCCTTGCCGCGATCCGCGCTGTCTTGGGCGGCGTCGATCAGCACGACCTCGATCCCGGCATTGGCCGAGACATAGGCAATGCCCGCCCCCATCATGCCTGCACCGAGAATGCCGACCTTCTTGACCTTCTGATCGGCCACATCCGCGGGGCGGACGGCCCCTTTTTCCAGTGCTTCCTTGTTGATGAAAAGCGACCGGATCATCGCCGAGGAGGACGGGTTCATCAGCACGTTGGTGAACCAGCGCGCCTCGATCTTCAGCGCTGTGTCAAACGGCACCATGGCGCCCTCATAGACCGCACTCAGCAGCGCCTTGGCCGCCGGGTAGACGCCCATGGTCCTGGAATGGATCATGGCGCTCGCGCCGACAAAGGTCATGAAGCCCGCCGGGTGATAGGGCGCGCCACCGGGGAACTTATACCCCTTCTGATCCCAGGGTTTGACGATATCGGCATCCTTGGCCGACAGGACCCAGGCCTTGGCGGCGGCTTGCAGCTCGTCTGCGGGCACAACCTCATCCACGATGCCCGCCAGCTTGGCTTTCTTCGGCTCGTTCAGCTTGCCCTCGAGTAGGATAGGAGCCGCCTGCATCGCGCCCAGCTTGCGCGAGACACGCATGGTGCCGCCCGCGCCGGGGAAGATGCCGACCATGATCTCCGGCAGGCCGATCTTGGCCTTGGGATTGTCTGCGGCAAAGATCCGGTGGCAGGCCAGCGGGATCTCGAGCCCGATGCCAAGTGCTGTGCCGGGCAGGGAGGCGGCGATGGGCTTGCCGCCCTTGTTGGTCTTGGGGTCCATGCCTGCACGCTCGATCTTGCGCAGGATGCCATGCATGGCCATCACGCCCTCGAAGAGCCCGCGCGCCGGATCGTCGCCCGCGTCCTCTTTCATCTTGGCAATGACGTTAAGGTCCATGCCGCCGGCAAAGCTGTCCTTGCCAGAGGTGATGATGATCCCCTTCACGGCCTCATCGGCCAGCGCCTGATCCACCAGCGCGTCGAGATCCTCGAACCCCTGCTGGTTCATGACGTTCATGGACTTGCCCTGTACATCCCAGGTGATGGTGGCGACGCCGTCGGCGTCTGTGCTCATGGTAAAATCGGTCATGGTGTGTCTCCTTGCGGTGCGCCAGCGCAGGCTTGGGCTTCTGCGGGGTGGCGCCGTATCAATGTGTCTCGAACCTTCGTAAGCGCTCGGCCGAGCAAGTTCTGACCTGGCCAAAGGTCAGGGTGTGTCGTGGTAGCCTGAGAGCTGTCGAGGCCGATGCCCCAGACCGTGTCCAACGGGCTCGCTTCGGCCAGATCACTCGGCAGCGTTTGGAAGAGTTTTCTTCGCAAACCTTTGTTCTGTTCGAACTTCGCGAGGTTGATAGCGAACACGAGCGCCTCCTTTTCGGCGTCCCAGATGTCGTCATCGAAACCCCGCACCGTCCTTCCGAGTGCCTTTTGCTTTCCTGGCTCGTTGGCCTGAACGATCTGTTCTGCGGTTTCGGTGTCTCCGAAGAGTTGGGCCTTGCCAAACATCATTGCCTGTTCAGCACAGTTGAACGTCCTGTCCCAGATTTGTATCCGGCAAGGATGCCACTGGCTGAGCGGGCCCTTCCAAAAGAAGTGATAAGGCAATGCCCAAGCCTCCTATCAGATCCGCTCGATGATGGTGGCGGCACCCATGCCGGAGGCGACGCAGAGGGTCGCCAGGCCGGTGCCCTTGCCCGTGCGCTCCAGCTCGTCGAGCAGGGTGCCGAGGATCATCGCGCCGGTTGCGCCCAGCGGGTGGCCCATGGCGATGGAGCCGCCATTCACGTTCACCTTGGCATGGTCCACGTCGAAGGCCTGCATGAAGCGCAGCACGACCGACGAGAAGGCCTCGTTAACCTCGAATAAATCAATATCCGAAATGCTCATTCCGGAATCGGCCAGGATTTTTTCAGTGGCGGGAACAGGCCCGGTCAGCATGATCGTGGGATCCGTGCCGATCTTGCAGGTCGCCTTGATCCGGGCGCGGGGCTTGAGGCCATGGGCCTCGCCAAATTCCTTGTTGCCGATCAGAAGCGCTGCGGCCCCGTCCACGATGCCCGAGGAATTCCCGGCGTGGTGGATATGCTCGATCTTCTCGAGATGGGGGTATTTCATCAGGGCGATCTTGTCGAAGCCCGGCATCTGCTCGCCCATATCCTTGAAGGCAGGCTTCAGGCCGCCGAGGGACTGCATATCCGTCTGCGGGCGCATGTACTCGTCATGGTCGAGAATGCTCAAACCGTTCTGGTCGCGCACGGTGAAGATCGACTTCTCGAACCGCTTGTCGTCCCAGGCGGCTTGCGCGCGCTGCTGGCTGGCAACCGCGAGCGCATCGGCATCATCGCGCGAGAACCCGTATTCGGTGGCGATGATATCCGCAGAGATCCCTTGCGGGACGAAATAGGTCTTCATCGCGACACTCGGGTCAGCGGCGATTGCCGCGCCATCGGATCCCATGGGCACACGGCCCATCATCTCGACCCCGCCCGCGATATAGGCGTGCCCGCCGCCACCGCGTACCTGGTTCGCGGCGAGGTTCACGGCTTCGAGCCCCGAGGCGCAGAAGCGGTTGATGGCCAGACCCGGGATCCGCTCGTCCAGATCCGAGGCCAGCACGGCGGTCCGCGCGAGGCAGCCGCCCTGTTCCATCACCTGGGTGACATTGCCCCAGATCACGTCCTCGACCGCGTGGCCGTCGAGCCCGTTGCGGTCCTTCAGGGCGTTGAGCGTCTGCGCCGAGAGGCTGACCGCGGTCACCTCGTGCAGGCTGCCATCCTTGCGGCCCTTGCCCCGGGGGCTGCGGATCGCGTCGTAAATATAGGCTTCGGTCATGGGTCCTCCGTTCATGCCGCCACGCCATAGGCGCGGGGCATCAGATCATAGGGGTGTTTCCAACCGGGCAGGGCGGCGATGCCGTCGAGCCAGCGGTCGATATTCGGGAAAGCCGCGCGGTCAAAGCCGAACGGTTCATCATAATAGAGGTAAGAGCAGCAGGAGAGGTCGGCAGCTGTGACGCTGTCGCCCACCAGCCAGTCGCGTCCGGCAAGAGCGGCATCGAGGGTCTTGTAGGCCCCGGCACACCGGCCCTGGGCCCAGCCGATCACCTCGGCGGGCCGTTTGGCCTCGGGCACGAAATTCATCAGGAACCGCGTGATGCCGACCATCGAGGACATCTTGTGATTGTCCCACAGCACCCAGCGCAGCACATCGCGCCGGATTGCAGGGTCATGCAGGCCGAAACGTCCGGTTTTTTCCGACAGGTGATCGAGGATGACACCGGATTGCGTCAGGGTTGTCGCGGCATCCTCCAGAACCGGGCATTCGCCCATTTCGTTCAGGGCCAGATGTTCAGGCGCGCGGGTGCCGCCCTTGAAGAAATCCACATAGACCGGGGTCCAGTCGAGCTCTGCGAGGTTCAGGGCAAGCGCGACCTTGTAGGAATGGCCGGATTCGCCGAAGCAATGCAGTCTGAGGGTCATGGGGCCACTCCTGTCAGGGCCGCGCCGGGCGCTGCGAAATAAATGAGAGTCTGGGACATGGCTTTACCTCTCTTTAAGGCGACCATGGGTACACCAGAGACATGGACCAGGTTCAGATGCCCCTGACCGGGTTCTTGCAAGGCCCTTCGGTTGTCCGCTCCCCCGTATGCCAACCGAAGGGCCGCTCCCATCCGGTTCAACCGGGTCACAGGGCTCTCCCGATCAGCTCTTTCATGATCTCATTCGTGCCGCCATAGATCCGCTGGACGCGGGCATCGGTCCACATCTGGGCGATGTCGTATTCGGCCATGTAGCCATAGCCGCCATGGAGCTGCACGCAGTCGTCGATCACTTCGCCTTGCGTGTCGGTGATCCAGTATTTCGCCATCGCGGCTTTCTCGACGCTCAACTTGCCCTCGAGATGCTCGGCGATGCATTCATTCAGGAAAGCGCGGGCCACGGTGGTCTTGGTCTGGCACTCGGCCAGCTTGAACCGGGTGTTCTGGAATTTGAGGATCGGACCGCCGAAGGCCTGCCGTTCCTTTGCGTAGGCGATGGTGCGTTCCACCGCGCCCTCCATGGCCCCCACGGCACCGGCGGCGATGATCAGACGCTCCTGTGGGAGCTGGGTCATCATCTGGTAAAAGCCGCGGCCTTCCTCGCCGCCCAGCAGGTTCTCTGGCGGGATCTCGACATTGTCGAAGAAGAGCTCCGAGGTGTCCGAAGCATGCAGCCCGACCTTGTGCAGGTTGCGCCCGCGCGAAAAGCCCTCCGCCCCGTCGGTTTCCAGCACGACGAGCGAGACGCCCTTGGCCCCGGCCGAGGGATCGGTCTTGGCGGCCACCACGACCAGGTTCGCGTGCTGACCATTGGTGATGAAGATCTTGGATCCGCTGAGCCGGTACGCGTTGCCGTCCTTCACCGCCTTGGTCTTGATCCCCTGCAGGTCCGAGCCTGCGCCGGGTTCGGTCATGGCCAGCGCCCCGACCATCTCGCCTGAGACCATCTTGGGCAGCCACTTTTTCTTCTGCTCTTCAGAGCCATAGGCGAGGATGTAATGGGCGACGATCCCCGAATGGATCCCGTGTCCGGCGCCCCAGGATGACAGGTTCGCCCGGGCAATCTCGGTCAGGATCGCCGCCTCATGGCCGAAATCCCCACCCGGTCCACCATATTCCTCGGGCACCGAGGGGCAGAGCAGACCGAGCTCGCCGGCCTCTTGCCAGATCTCGCGATCCATCTCGCCCTGCGCGCGCCAGCGTTCGAATTTCGGGGCCCACTCGGTGGTGATGAAGCTGTTGGTCATCTCGGCGAGCATCTTGTGCTCGTCGGTCATCCAGGTGGTGGTCATCGCGGCTCTCCCCTTTATGTGCGGACCGCCTCGGTCCGGCCCGCCGTGTTGTTGTGCTGTCCGGAGTATGGTCGTTGCCACCCCCGTTTGAGTATCTCAAAGATCGGGAAAGCCCGGGCTGTGACGCTGCGTTTTTCGCCGCGACAGGCCTTGGCTTTCCCGCTCCCCTCCCTGTGTGTCGCCCCGCAGCTGCGCGGGGCGATCCGATCTCAGAAGTTGGCGGCGTCCAGCGCCATCACCGGTTCGGCCCCGGTGGTGATCCGCGCCAGATGGGTGCCGGTCATGGGCAGTTGGCGGGACATGTAGTAGCGGCCCGTGGCGATCTTGGTCTCGTGGAACTGGGTGTCCGTGTCGCCCGCCTCCAGCGCGGCCATGGACGCCTTGGCCATCTTCGCCCACATCAGTCCGAGGCAGACATGCCCGAAGAGATGCATGAAGTCATAGCTGCCCGAGAGCGCGTTGTTGGGGTTCTTCATGCCGTTCTGCATGAAATACATCCCTGCCGCCTGCAGGTCCTTGGACGCGGTCTTGAGCGGGTCGAGGAAGCCCTCTTTCAGGGCGGCATTGTCCTCGTTTTCCTTGAGGAAGCTCTTGATCATGTCGAAAAAGGCCATGACGGTCTTGCCGCCATTCAGGCCCAGCTTGCGCCCCACGAGGTCGAGCGATTGGATGCCGTTCGTGCCCTCGTAGATCATGGCGATCCGGGCATCGCGGACGAACTGCTCGAGGCCCCATTCCTTGGTAAAGCCAGACCCGCCGAGGGTCTGCTGGGCCAGAACCGTGGTCTCGAACCCCTTGTCGGTCAGGAAGCCCTTCATCACCGGGATCAGCAGCGAGATCATCGCGTCCGCCTCGGCATCCTTGGACCGGTGCGCCTGATCGATCAGGGTCGCGCCCCAGAAGACCAGCGCGCGCGCCGCCTCGACGAAGGATTTCTGGTCCATCAGGTTCCGACGCACATCCGGGTGGACGATGATCGGATCGGCGGGCTTCTCGGGCGCCTGCACGCCGGTTACGTCGCGACCCTGCAGCCGGTCGCGGGCAAAGCCGAGCGCGTTCTGATAGGCGATATCGCCCTGGGCATAGCCCTGCAGCGCCACCGAAAGGCGGGCCTCGTTCATCATGGTGAACATGGCGCGCAGGCCCTTGTGCATCTCACCCACGAGGAAGCCCGTGGCCTCGTCGTAGTTCATCACGCAGGTTGCGTTGCCGTGGATACCCATCTTGTGCTCGAGCCCGCCGCAGGTGACCGCGTTGCGATCGCCGAGGCTGCCATCCTCGTTCACCATGTATTTCGGCACGATGAACAGAGATATGCCCTTCACGCCCTCCGGGCCGCCCGGGATCTTGGCCAGCACCAGATGGATGATGTTCTCGGACATGTCGTGCTCGCCCGCCGAGATCCAGATCTTCTGGCCAGATATCTTGTAGCTGCCATCCTCCTGCGGTTCCGCCTTGGTGCGGATCAGCCCGAGATCCGTGCCGCATTGCGGTTCGGTCAGGTTCATGGTGCCGGTCCAGGTGCCGGCGATCATGTTGGGCAGATAGGTCGCCTTCTGCTGATCCGAGGCATGCTCGGACAGGGCGGACATCGCGCCATGGGTCAGACCGTTATACATCTGGAAGGCCATGTTGGCGGCCGAGAACATCTCGCCCGTGGCCGTCTGCAGAATATAGGGCATGCCCTGACCGCCATAGTCGGGGTCCATGTCGAGGCCGGTCCAGCCGCCATCGCACATCAGCTTGTAGGCGTCCTTGAACCCCTCCGGCGTGCGCACGACCCCGTTTTCCAGCTTGCACCCCTGGGCGTCGCCCACGGTGTTCAGCGGATGCAGGACCTCGGTCGCCAGCTTGCCCGCCTCGTCGAGGACGGCGCCGGTGAATTCGGCATCAAGCTCGTCATAGCCGGGAATGCCGGTCTGCGAGACGTTGAGCACGTCGTGCAGCAGGAACTGCATGTCCTTGGTGGGGGCGGTATAGCTGGGCATGGGCCTCTCCGTTGATCGTCGCGCGCGCTCAGGCGGCGGCTTCTTTTTCCTTCAGGGAGTCGATCATCTTCGCCCCCCAATCGAGTTGCTCCTTGAGATCGTCGATGGCCTCGTCCAGCTCTTCGCGCTGACGCTCCATATCCGCGAGCCGTTGCTGCGCGATCTCATAGGTCTTTGACAATTGCGTGAGCTGACGGTCGCCCCGGTCATAGAGATCGAGCAGCTGCCGGATCTCTTCGAGGCTGAAACCAAAGCGCTTTCCGCGCAGGATCAGCTTCAGGCGTGCCCGGTCCCGACGTGTAAAGAGGCGCTTCTGGCCTTCACGGACGGGAAAGAGCAGTTCCTTGGACTCGTAAAACCGCAACGTGCGCGGTGTCACGTCGTAGATATCGCACATGTCGCGGATGGTGGTGTAGTCAGTCTGGGTCATGTTACATCTCACTTGTCAGGTACATGCTGGATGTGACCCGACTGAGATTAGGTTACAAGAACAGTTGACGTTTACGTAACAGGGACGTCACGTCATTTCGCAGACGACCCGGCGTTAAGTCATTTTCTTAAGGTAAACGCGAGAATCGGCACGTTTCTGACGCTCCGTCATGACCCTTTTTGAGCGGCTTTTTGCCAAGTGCCCGCGACCCTGCCCCAAGGGCAGGTCGGTGGGCCGACGCAACAGGGGCGGGCGTGGTTGCGTGGCCGGAGTTCGGGGCGGCGCCGGGTGCGTCCGAGCCTGAACACGCTCCCGGCGCGCCGGAGGCAGGGCCATCTAGACTGGCGCAGCGCGATCCGGTGAGCAAGTGGGGCAGAGGCATGGGGCAACCGTGACCCAAGTCCGCTGCAGAGCGTCGCGCCCGAGGAATGCCAAAGCGGTTTGGCGCGGATCTTCGCTCAGAGTGATGCAGACGAATATCTGTCTTAACGTTTCTGAAAATCTGACCTAGTTACGTGTGCGGCCCGCCCATGTTGTGTACTGCGGGTGAAGAGTGTGAAGGCTAGGTTTGATGACGATTTATATTGTGGGCAGTTCCTCTACCGTGATGCATGGCGGTTGGGCTGACCAGTTCGCCCTGAAAATGGTGCGACGTTACGCGGTGCGGAATTCCGCGATCAGTGCGGCCAGCACGCTGATGTCCCTCATTCGCATGAAGCAGGAAGCGCCTTACGAGCCCGGCGATATCGTGCTGTGGTCGGGATGCGTCGCGGATGCGACGGCGCTTACGGCGGGCGGGTTCCAGGATGGCAGCCTTCTGGCCTATCTCGAAGAGATGATCCGCCATGTGGCCGAGTGCGGGGCCACGTTCCTGCCGATCCTGATCGACACCTGGAATGCGGATATGAACAAGGATCAGCGCCCCTACAAGGATGCGTTGCTCGAGCTGTTCAACCATTACGGCCTCGCCTGGGTCGACATTACCGAGGAGTATGAACGCGACACGGGCCTGCCCGAGATCCCGCGCCATTTTTTCAACGCCACCGGGCATATGCATGCGAATTCGGACATGAGCCGCTATATCGGCGATCTGGCGGCCGAAGCTGTGGATGCCGGGCTGGCAAGACTGCCGGAAGGGGATCCTGTTTATGTGGACCCCGAGCGCAAACTGATGGTCGTCAATCGGTTCGATCCCGATAGCGCGGCGGAGCTGTTCAAGAACCGTGTGGTCGAGACCACCTTGTGGCAGCCGGGCGTGAGCCTGCCGCCCGAGGGGCGTCCCGCCGGGGATCTGGAGCTGGAGGCCGTGGTCTTCATGGCCGTGCCCGAAGGCGGAGCCGTGGATCTGAGTGTCGGGGAGGAAACCGTCACCCTCTCGGCGCGCTGCACGGTGGGCGCGGGCAACTGGCAGATGATGCTGGCGGCCTATCTGCCCAACATGATCGGCGCGCCGCTCTCGGTGCCCGAGGGCAGCACGATCACCACCGCCTGGACGTCCGAGGCGAAGACGGTGGAGCCTGATCTGATGTTTCATCCCGAGCCCGGCGCGGGCCCGTCCCGGGCGCGGCTGGCGGCGATGGCGTTCCGGCCCTCCGCCTGACCCTGTCTGGCGGGCTCAGGGCAGGGTCTTGGCGACCTTGTCCCGCAACTCCGTCAGCTCGTCGATCGCGGCATCGAGATCCGCGCGCTCCTTGTGGAGCGCGTCGAGCCTTTCGGTCGCGCCTTCGACCCAGACCCGGTTCTGGGCCTCGGTCCCCTCGTTCTCATAGATCAGCAGCCATTGCCGGATCTCCTCGAGCGAGAAGCCAAAGCGCCGCCCGCGCATAATCAGCTTCATCCGCGCCACGTCGCGCGGCGCATAGAACCGGCTGCGGCCCTCGCGGATCGGAGAGAGGAGCTCGATATACTCGTAATAGCGAAGCGTCCGCGGCGTGACGTCAAAGGCCGCGCACATCTCCTTGAAGCTCAGAGTGTCCTCCGCCATGCTCCCTCCCCAAGGCTGCGGTGTTGTCCGAGTTCTTTTGTGCCCGCCCGGCGGCGTCTGTGCAAGGGGCCGGACTGGCCACGGCAAGCAAGTGAAGGGCCCCATGACCTCAGACCCCCAGACCGACAAGGCGCAGATCGCGCAGCAATTCATCGAGATGATTCCCCATGGTCGTGCCCTGAGCATGACCGTGGAAGAGATCGGTGATGGCATCGCCGTGATCTCGATGCCCTATGACCCGAAGCTCGTGGGCGACATCCAGACCGGCGTCATCCATGGCGGCGCGGTCTCGGCCCTGATGGATACCTGCGGCGGGGCGGCGGTGATGTGCCATCCGAGCGCGCCGGGCGGGACGGCGACCATCGATCTGCGCATCGACTACATGCGCGCGGCCAAGCCCGGTGACCGGATTACCGCCCGGGCCGAATGTCATCATATCACCCGCAACGTGGCCTTTGTCCGGGCCGTGGCCATGGATGGCGACCCCGAGCACCCCGTGGCCATGGCCACCGGCGCCTTCACCGTGGAGCAGGCCCGATGAGCCGCGCGCGTCCCGAACCCATGCAGGTGGTCAAGCAACGGCGCGATGCGGCCCTGCGCGCGCTGGTCGAAGGGGTGCCCTATATCCAGTTCCTCGGTGTCTCGGTGGACCGGCGCGGGGATGAGCTGACGGCGCTGCTGCCCTTTGACGACAAGCTGATCGGCAACCCGATGCTCCCGGCAATCCATGGTGGGGTGACGGCAGCATTTCTGGAGGTCACCGCCCAGATCGAGGTGAGCTGGGCCATGCTCTGGGATGATCTGGAGCGCGGCGCGATCGACCCCGACACCCTCAGCCCGTCCTCGCTGCCGCGGATGCCGAAAACGATTGACCTGACCGTGGACTACCTGCGTTCGGGCCTGCCGCGCGATGCCTATGCCCGCGCGCGGGTGACGCGGTCCGGGCGGCGCTACGCGACGGTCTTTGTCGAGGCTTGGCAGGACAATCGGGAACGTCCCATCGCGCAGGCCACGGTGCATTTCCTCATGCCGCGCCGTGAGGCTCCGGAGACCACGTCCCGGACCGATGGCTGAGCCTGCCCCTGCCGCGCCCGAGCGGCCCCTGACCCATCGCCGGGTGCTGCATATCGCGGTGCCCATCGTGCTGTCCAACGCGACGGTGCCGATCCTCGGGGCGGTGGATACCGGTGTGGTCGGACAGATGGGCGAGGCGGCTCCGATCGGGGCCGTGGGCATCGGCGCGATCATTCTGACGGCGATCTACTGGATCTTCGGATTTCTGCGCATGGGCACCAGCGGGCTCGTCGCGCAGGCGCTGGGCGCCGGGCAGAAGGACGAGGTCTCGGCGCTGCTCACCCGCGCGCTGCTCATCGGGTTTGGCGCGGGGCTCGCGCTGATCGCGCTGCAAGCCGCGTTGTTCTGGGGCGCGTTTCAGGTCTCGCCTGCCAGTCCGGAGGTCGAGAGCCTCGCCCGCGACTATATGGAGATCCGGATCTGGTCTGCCCCGGCGGCCATCGCGATCTATGGCCTGACCGGCTGGCTGATCGCGGCGGAGCGGACCAAGGGCGTTCTGGTCCTGCAGCTCTGGATGAACGGTCTGAACATCGCGCTCGACCTGTGGTTCGTGCTCGGGCTTGGCTGGGGTGTCTCCGGCGTGGCCTTCGCGACCTTTCTGGCGGAGTGGACGGGGCTGGCGCTGGGCCTGTGGCTCTGCCGGGATGCGTTCGCGCGGCCCGCCTGGCGACAGAAAGACCTGGTTTTCGCCCGGGACCGGCTGGTGCAGATGGCGGCGGTGAATGGTGACATCCTGATCCGCTCGGTCCTGTTGCAGGCGGCCTTCGTCTCTTTCCTGTTTCTGGGCGCGGATCTGGGGGATGTCACGCTGGCGGCCAATCAGGTGCTGCTGCAATTCCTGCATGTGACCGCCTATGCGCTGGATGGGTTTGCCTTTGCCGCCGAGGCGCTGGTGGGGCAGGCTTACGGCGCCGGGGCGGTGGCGCGGCTGCGGCGCGCCGCCTGGATGACGAGCCTCTGGGGCGGGGGGACCGCACTGGCCCTGGCGCTGGCCTTTGCCCTGCTGGGGCCGATGGTAATCGACGTGATGACCACGGCCCCCGACGTGCGCGAGACCGCGCGAAGCTTCCTGCCCTGGATGGTCGCGGCCCCTGTGCTGGGCGTGGCGGCCTGGATGCTGGACGGGATCTTCATCGGCGCAACCCGCACCCGGGACATGCGCAACATGATGGCGCTGTCCTTCGGGATCTATTGCATCACGGTCGCGCTCCTCCTGCCGCCCTTCGGCAATCATGGGCTCTGGGCGGCGATGACGGTGATGTTCGTGATCCGCGCGATCACGCTGGGCGCGAAATACCCTGCGCTGGAACGCGCGGCGGGCGGTTAGACGATTTCGAGCACCAGTTCCGGCGGACGCCCGATCACCGCCTTGCCCCCGGCAAAGGCGATGGGCCGCTCGATCAGCTTGGGATTGGCGGCCATGGCGGCAAAGAGCTCGGCGTCGCTGCTCTCGGCGTCGAGCCCGGCCTCGCCATAGGCTGTCTCCTTGGTCCGCATCATCTCGCGCACCGGACCCCCGAGGCGGGCATGGACCGCGCGCAACTCCGTCTCGTCCGGCTCTTCGCCGAGATAAAGGCGCAGCGTCACGTCATGTCCGGCCTCTTCGAGCAGTTTGAGCGCCTCACGCGATTTCGAGCAGCGTGGGTTATGCCACAGCAGAACATCCGTC
Organism: Dinoroseobacter sp. S124A; assembly: GCF_049801015.1. Taxonomy (NCBI): domain Bacteria; kingdom Pseudomonadati; phylum Pseudomonadota; class Alphaproteobacteria; order Rhodobacterales; family Roseobacteraceae; genus Dinoroseobacter; species Dinoroseobacter sp. S124A. Next base: position 107,418 of record NZ_JBNAGD010000001.1, read on the forward strand.
ATAGCCAATCCTCTCGTCCTGTGCCCACGGCCTCGGCCACGGTGGAAAACCCGTCGCGGGCGAGCAGCGTGTCGAGTCCTTGGGCGATCTCGCTGGCGAGGCTGATGCCGCCATAGACCAGCGCGGTGTAGAGCTGGACCGCCGACGCCCCGGCCCGGATCTTGGCGTAAGCTGCTTCGGCACTGTCAACGCCGCCCACGCCGATCAGGGGGATCGCGCCCGCGGTCAGTTGCGAGAGCTGCGCGAGCACCCGCGTAGAGCGCTCAAAGAGCGGCGCGCCCGAGAGCCCACCCGCCTCGTCCCGATGGGCGGAGGCGAGGCCGTCCCGGCTCAGGGTCGTGTTGGTGGCGATGATCGCATGGATCCCGCTGGACTTGGCGACGGCCGCGATATCCGCGAGCCCGGCCGCATCCATATCCGGCGCGATCTTGAGAAAGACCGGGATAGGCGTGGCCAGCGCCGCGCGCGCGTCCATCACACCGGCAAGCAGCGCCTCAAGCGCGGCGGCCCCCTGAAGGTCGCGAAGCTTCTCGGTGTTGGGCGACGAGACATTCACCGTCGCGAAATCCACATGAGCGCCGCAGGTCGCCAGCACCCGGGCGAAATCGCCCGCGCGGTCCTCGCTGGTCTTGTTCGCCCCGAGGTTCAGACCGATCACTGTCCCCTTGGGACGCGCCGCGAGGCGGGCGGCGATGGCCTCGGCCCCGTCATTGTTGAAGCCGAACCGGTTGATCGCCGCGCGGTCTTCGGTCAGCCGAAAGAGGCGCGGGCGTGGATTGCCCGGCTGGGGCAGGGGGGTGGCGGCGCCGACTTCGAGAAATCCGAACCCTGTCTTGGCCAGTGGGGCGAGCGCCTCGGCATTCTTGTCGAACCCGGCGGCCAGACCCACGGGATTGGGCAGGCGCAGCCCGGCGATCTGCGTGCTGAGCCGGGGTGTCGAGACCGGCCCGTCCGAGGGCCCGAGCCCCGTGCGCAGGGCGCGCAGGGCCAGACCATGGGCGGTTTCCGGATCAAACCGGGTCAGGGCCGCGAGCCCCAAACGCTCCAGCGCGCTCATGGCAGGGCCTCGGGAAAGACATGGCCCCGGTCGCCCATGGGCAGGGCGGAGGTCCAGAGCACATCATCCGGTGTCATCCTGCGATAGAGATGCGGAAAGAGCGCCCCGCCACGCGAGGGCTCCCATTTCAGGGCCTCGCCGAGGGCGTCCGCCTCCAGCGCCAGAAGCACCAGATCGGTCTCGCCCGCGAAATGCTTGGCCGCGGTTTCGCGGACCTGCGCGGCAGTGGAAAAGTGGATGAAGCCATCGGCCAGATCCACCGGCGCCCCAGCCGTCTCACCTGCGGCAAGAAACGCCTCATGTTCGGGCGTTCTGAAGATTTTATAGATCACCATGGCCCTTCTCTCGCGTGTCCGGCCCCCATGGTCAAGATCCGCCCGAACCTGTCGTAAGGATCGCTTTGACACCCCCTGCGGAGTGGTTAACCTGCCCTCAGTCATAACAGGGGGTAGACACAATGATGTCTCGGATTCTTACCTCGGCGGCGGCGCTTGCGCTGACCACCGGGATGGCGGCGGCGGAGTATACGCTGCATGTCATCCACATCAACGACCTGCACAGCCGGATCGAGTCGATCAACCGGTTCGACAGCACCTGCAACGCCGAGGGCGAGGCCGAGGGCAAGTGCTTTGGCGGCGTGGCGCGCGTGGCCACCAAGATCAACGAGCTGCGGGACCAGATCACCGCCGAGGGCGGCAATGTGATCGTGCTCGACGCGGGCGACCAGTTCCAGGGCTCGCTGATGTACACGACCTACAAGGGCGCGGTCGAGGCCGAGTTCATGGAGGCGATCGGTTTCGACGCCATGGCCGTGGGCAATCACGAGTTCGACGATGGCCCGATCAAGCTGTCGGAGTTCATCGACAAGGTGAGCTTCCCGGTGATCTCGGGCAATCTGGACCTGACCTCCGAGGATCTGCTGAAAGACAAGGTCGCCAACCACGTGGTGCTTGAAGTCGGTGGCGAGAAGATCGGCATCGTCTCGGCCCTGGCCACGGACACGGTCGAAACCTCTTCGCCCGGTCCCAACGTGGTCTTCCAGAACGAGATCGACGCCCTGAGCCAGGATGTCGCCACGCTCGAGGCGGACGGGGTCACCAAGATCATCGCGCTGACCCATGTGGGCCTGCCCAAGGATCTGGCGATTGCCGAGGCGGTCGAGGGGCTGGACGCGGTTGTGGGCGGGCATTCCCACACCCTGCTGAGCAACACCGCCGAGCGGGCCTCGGGGCCGTACCCGACCATGGTGGGCGACACGCCCGTGGTGCAGGCCTATGCCTATTCGAAATATGTCGGCCATCTGGTGCTGACCTTTGACGATGCGGGCAATGTCACCTCGGCGACCGGCGATACCATCGTGCTCGACGCATCGGTGACGCCGGATGAGGCGATCATCGCCCGTGTGTCCGAACTGGCCGGCCCCATCGAAGAGCTCAAGGCGCGTCCGGTCTCTGACGCCGCCGAGGCGATCGAGGGCGACCGCTCGGTCTGCCGGGCCATGGAATGCCCGATGGGCAACCTGGTGGCGGATGCCATGCTCGACCGCGTGGCGGATCAGGGCGTGACCATCGCCTTCCAGAACGGCGGCGGTCTGCGTGCCTCCATCGATGCGGGTGAGATCACCATGGGCGAGGTGCTGACCGTGCTGCCCTTCCAGAACACGCTGTCGACCTTCGAGGCGACCGGCCAGATGCTGGTCGATGCGCTGGAGAACGGTGTGAGCAAGGTCGAGGAAGGCGCTGGGCGCTTCCCGCAAGTGGCCGGCATGAAGTTCACCTGGGATCCGGCATCCGAGCCGGGCAGCCGCGTCTCGGACGTGATGGTCGCCGAAGGGGACGGGTTCGTCGCCATCGACCCGGCCAAGACCTATCTGGTGGTGACCAACAACTACGTGCGCAATGGCGGCGATGGCTATGGCATGTTCGCAGGCGACGACAAGAACGCCTATGACTTTGGCCCCGACCTCGCCGATGTGACCGCGGCCTTCCTTGAGGCGGGCGGCACCTACCAGCCCTATACGGACGGTCGGATCACCTCGAAGTAAGACACCGCTCTTTCAACGCAAAAGGCGCCCTGCGGGGCGCCTTTTTTCATGTCTGTCAGGCTGGTGCCTGTGTCAGGATTTCGGTCCGCGGCGTTTCGGGACCGCGTTGGCGCCCTTGCCGGCAAAGGTCTTGCGCCCGGGCCCGCCAGAGGGCTTGCCGCCGCCCCGGCGCACGGGTTTGCCATCGGGTCCGAGCTTCTGCGAGGGGTCGCTGGCGGCCTTGAACCGGCGCGGAGCGTCAGCGCTGCGCGCCTCTTTCGGTCCGCCCTTGCCGCCGGATTTGTACGGTCCGCCGGGTTTGCCCCTGCCACCCTCGCCCCGGGGCGGTCGCCCGGACCCGTCGCGATCCGTGTCGCGGAAGGCAGGCTTTCCACCGCGATGTCCTTCGGGCTTTCCGCCGGGTTTTCCGCCGGGCTTGCCCGCGTATTTCCCGGCCGGTTTGCCAAAGGGTTTGCCGGATTTGCCCCGATCCGAACCTTCACCGTCGCGCGCCCGCTTGTCATAGGGGGCCTTGCCAGGCCCGCCCTTGGCGGCTGGCCCGTCGCTTTTATGGCGTGGCTTGCGCGGCGCGGGGGCCTCGGCGGTCTCCGCGCTTGGGCTTGGGCTCGGGCCGGGTGCAGGACGGTCGTCGCGCTGGGGCTTGGGGCCGCGTCGTTCAGAGCTGTCGCCATAGGCTTTGCGCGGCGGCTTGCCATGGGCCTTGCGGTCCTCGCGCGGCGGGCGCGGGCTGGGCCGCGGTCCGGGGCCCTTGCCGCGCCCGGGGTGTCCTTCGCGCGGCTTGCGTTGCATGCCCGAGCCATCCCGCTGGGACAGGTCCGGCGCTTGGCTCATCCGCGTCAGCACGGCCTCGTCCTCCAGCTTGATCGAGGCCCCGTCGCCCTGCAGCGTGTCCGGCACGGCGGATTCGAGGATCTCCACATAGGTCTCGGTCTGCTGGATGCGGATCGCGCCGATCTGTTCGCGATCGAACCCGCCGACCCGGCAGAGCAGCGGCAGGATCCAGCGCGGCTCGGCGCGGCTGTTGCGCCCGACCGAAAGGGTGAACCACACGCTTGGCCCGAAGGGCGCACGCGGAGCCGGGGCGGCATCGCCCGCGCTGATGTCCTCGGGTGCCGAACGCTGGGTCGCGCCGGCGCGCAGAACCGCTGCCGCCAGTTGCGTCGGCGTGAACCGGTCGACCATGCGGGCGATCATCTCGGCTTCGGCCTCGGGGATCTCCGCCTCCCAGGCCGGATCCTCCATCAGGCGGGCCTCATCCTGGGCGCGCACCTCGTCGGCGGTGGGGGGCGTGACCCAATCTGGCGTGACCTTGGCCCATTTCAACAGCCGCTCGGCCTTCTTGCGGAACCGCACAGGCACGATCATCGCGCTGACGCCCTTGCGCCCGGCGCGGCCGGTCCGGCCCGAGCGGTGCAAAAGCGTGTCCGAGCTGGTCGGCAGCTCGGCATGGACCACCAGTTCGAGATTGGGCAGGTCGATCCCGCGTGCGGCCACATCCGTGGCCACGCAGACCCGCGCGCGCCCGTCCCGCATCGCCTGCAGGGCATGGGTCCGCTCCGATTGGGTCAGCTCGCCCGACAGGGCCACGACCTGGAAACCCCGGTTCGAGAAGCGTGTCGTTAACCGGTTGACCATGGCGCGGGTGTTGCAGAACACGATGGCATTGGCCGCCTCGTAATACCGCAGCACATTGATGATCGCGTTTTCCTCGTCGCGCGGCCCGACAACCATGGCCCGGTACGAGATATCCGCGTGTTGCCGCGTCTCGGCCCGGGTGGTGATCCGCTGGGCGTTGCGCTGATAAAGCTGCGCGAGGCTGGCGATCGCCGGAGGCACCGTGGCCGAGAAGAGCAGCGTGCGCCGCTCCTCGGGGGCTGCGCCGAGGATAAACTCGAGGTCTTCGCGAAAGCCCAGATCGAGCATTTCATCGGCCTCGTCCAGCACCACTGCCCGCACCGCACTCAGATCGAGATTGCCGCGTTCGATATGGTCACGCAGCCGCCCCGGGGTCGCGACGACCACATGGGCCCCGCGTGCCAGCGCGCGCCGTTCGTCCCGCGCGTCCATCCCACCCACGCAAGAGGTCAGCACCGCGCCCGCAGGCCCATAAAGCCATGTGAGCTCGCGCCGCACCTGCATCGCAAGCTCCCGCGTCGGCGCGATCACAAGGCCCAGCGGCGCATCCGGCTTGCCGAATGTGTCGTCCTCGCCCAGAAGCGTCGGCGCAATGGCCAGCCCGAAGGCCACGGTCTTGCCCGAGCCGGTCTGGGCCGAGACCAGCAGGTCGGCCTCGGTCAGACCCGGATCCGACACCGCGATCTGGACGGGGGTCAGCGTGTCATAGCCCTTTTCCTCCAGCGCCTGCGCAATCGGGCTGGGCAAAGGGGGCAGGGGCGGTGTCTGGCTTTGGTCACTCGGCACGGGTCAGCTTTCGGCAGATGGGGTGGCGCCTCTCCCCAAGCGCCCGATGAACCCGCTGCGTGTAGGGGCTTTGGCGCGCGCCGTCTAGGGGCAACCGCTGCCGGGGGCTGCGGCATGGCGGCTGTACCTCGGTCCGGGCGCGCGCTAGCCTCGGCCCATGTGCGGACGCTTTGCCATCACCCTGCCCACCGACGCCATGGCGCAGCTCTTTGCCGCGACGCCTGCCAATGACCTGCCCGAGGCAGAGCGGTTCAACATCTGCCCCACCAACCCGGTGGCCGCGGTCACCTCGGATGACGGCGCGCGGCACTTGCGGCCCATGCGCTGGGGCTTTCTGCCCCATTGGTACAAAAGCCCGACCGACGGTCCCCTCCTGATCAATGCGCGGGCCGAGACCCTGGCCGAGAAACCGGCCTTTCGGGCGGCCTGTCGCGCGCGGCGCTGCCTGATCCCGGCCACGGGCTTTTATGAATGGACCAAGACGCCCGAGGGCGCGCGCCTGCCCTGGTATATCCACCGAACCGACGGCGCGCCCATCGCCTTTGCAGGGGTCTGGCAGGCCTGGGAGGCGCAGGATCAGGCCTTCGTCACCTGCGCCATCGTCACAACCCGCGCAAACCAGCCCATGTCAAAGATCCACCACCGGATGCCGGTGACGCTGCCACCCGAGGACTGGGCGCTCTGGCTCGGTGAGGCTGGCAAGGGGGCCGCGCGCCTGATGGAGCCTGCCCCGAACGAAACCTTCAACTTCTACCGGGTGGATCCGGCTGTGAACTCCAACCGCGCCACGGGTCCCGGGCTGATCGCCCCGCTGGACGCCTGAGCATTCGCAGATATCCGTTTGACCCCAATGGGGTTCACGCGGATCATGGCGCTCCGGCACCGGGGAGGAGACCACGATGCACCACATGTCAGATCAGGCGAGGGCCCGTTTTCGCAGCCCGCCCGCGGGGGCGGGACCATGGACCCCGCGGCAGGTCCCATGCTGCTGACCTCGCTCGGCCCCATCGTGTTCGCGCTGACCGTGCTGGCCACGGCGGTCATGGCGGCTTCGGCCGCGATCCAGGGCGCGCGCCAGGGGTTTGACCCGTTCGGTGCGACGGTGCTGGCGATTGTCACAGCGGTGGGCGGCGGGACCCTGCGCGACATCCTGATCGGGCGTTTCCCGGTGTTCTGGATCAACGATCTGACCTATCTCGGCACCGCCGTTCCGGTCGCCCTGCTGACCTATCTGGCCGCGACCCGCATGCGGGCCGGCGGGGGGCGGCGGCTCCGGCTGCTGCTCTATCTCGACGCGGTGGGGCTTGCACTTTTCACGCTGGTCGGGGTCCAGATTGCCCTCGGCGCGGGCCTCTCGCCGGTGATCGCGGTGATCCTCGGCTGCACCACGGGCGTGGCGGGCGGGATGATCCGCGATGTGCTCTGCGGGCTGCAACCCTCGATCCTGAAAGAGGATCTCTACGCGACCATCTCTCTCGGCGGTGGCACGGTCTTCGTGATCTGGCGCGAAGCCCTCAGCCCGGAAACCGGTTTGATGACCGCCTTTGCCCTGATGACCGCCGCGCGGTTCTTCGTGGTCTGGCGCACGCGCCCCAAGGACGAACCCCTCGCCTGAGGGCGCGACCCCCAAACTTAAGTCTCCAAATATCCTCGCCGAAGGCTCCCGCAGGGGCCGCCCGCGCTACCGCGCGAGGCGACGCGCCGCCCGGTCCGCCAGCACATAAAGCAGCACCGACATCACCCCGAGGGTCAGCATGGCGGCAAACATCAGGTCGGTCTTGGCCCGGCCATTGGCCAGCAGCATGAGATAGCCCAACCCCTGAGACGACCCGACCCATTCCCCGATCACAGCGCCAATCGGGGCATAAACCGCCGCCAGTTTCAGGCCTGAGCCGAGGCTCGGCAGAGCATTTGGCACCTGGATCCGCCACAGGATCGCGGCGCGGCTGGCCCCCATGGTCTGGGCCAGATCGAGATAGCCTTTCGGCACCCGCATCAGCCCGTCAAAAAACGCCGAGGTGATCGGAAAGAAGATGATCAGCACGGCCATGGCCACCTTGGAGCCCAGCCCATAGCCGAGCCAGAGCGTCAGGATCGGGGCCAGCGCAAAGACCGGCAGGGCCTGAGAGAACACCAGGAGGGGTCGGATCAGCACCCGTGCGGTGGGACTGATGGCGAGGCTCAGCGCGGTGACAATGCCCAAGCCCCCGCCGATCAGGAGACCGAGCGCCACCTCCGTCAGGGTGACCAGCGCATGCTCGCCGATCAGGGCGCGGCTCTCCCACCACGTGTTCCAGACCCGCGCGGGACCGGGCAGGATGAAGGATGGCAGCCCGGTCATGCTGACCACCGTCTGCCACAGGGCCAGCAGGAACAGGGTCGCGGCGAGGGCATGGCCGAGCTTCACGCGACCTCCTCCCGCAACCGCCGCAACAGGGCGCCCTGCATGGCGAGCGTCTCCGGGTCGTCGACCGAGCGGGGCACGGTGCCCGCAGGCGGTGCCACCTCGGTCAACCCATTCGGGCCGAGCACCTCAATCGCATGGCCGAGCCGCGCCGCCTCGCCGGGATCATGGGTCACCAGAAGAACCGTGCGCCCGGCCAGAAGTTCTACCGCCAGATCCTGCATCTCGGACCGGGTCCGCGCGTCCAGCGCCGAGAACGGCTCGTCGAGCAGGATGACAGGGCGATCTTCCATAAGTGTCCGGGCCAGTGCCGCCCGCTGGCGCTGCCCGCCCGACAGGGCATCGGGCCGTTTCCCGGCATGCTCGGCCAGCCCCACGCGTTCCAGCAGGCGCGCGGCTCGGGCGCGGTCCGGACGGGTGCCGCGCAGCCGAGCCCCGAGGCAGAGATTGTCGATCACCTTGCTCCAAGGCAGCAGAAGATCGCTCTGGGCCATATAGGCCACGCGCCCGGCGAGGGGCGCGCCATCCTGCGCAGTGATCTGGCCGTCAAAGGTCACATGGGCGTCGAGCCCCGCGATCATCCGCAGGATGGTGGACTTCCCCGCCCCGGACGCGCCCAGCAGGCAGGTCCAGCGCCCGGCCTCCAGCGTCAGGTCGAGCCCCCGAAACAGCAGGTCGGCCCCGCTCCGCGCATCGCCGGTGATGCGGATGGAGGGGGCCGGGATGCTCATGCGGGCGCGAGCCCCATATCCCAGAACCCGACCTCCAGCGTCGTGGCCTGGGCAAACCGCGTGCCGAGCTGGGCAAACCGGGGCAGGTCCTTGTAATCGGGGCCCAGCCGATGGGTCAGCGCGCCATCGATCAGGGTGCCGACGCTCTCGCAAATCTCCTGATACTCCGACCCGCCATAGGTCGCGATCCAGTCTGCGTAGTCCGGGGCATGATCCTGTGCGAGCCGCTGCCCGATCTCGCCATAGCCCAGCACGCAAGGCGCCAAAGCCGCCAGCAGATCGAGGAAATCGCCGGAATACCCGGCCTCCAGCACGTACCGCGTATAGGCCATGTTGCCGGGCGCTTCGGGCGTGGCCCGCAGCTCCGCCTCGGAGATCCCGGCCGCGCCGCAAATCTCCACATGCAGGCCCATCTCGTGATGCAGCAGCCCGTGTACCGTGGCGGCTGCCGCCTCCATCTCGTCCAGCGTATCGGCCTTGGCAATCGCCAGACCCCAGGCCCGGCTGAAATGCTTCAGGAACACGTAGTCCTGCGCGAGATAATGCAGGAACGCCGCGCGCGGCAGCGTGCCGTCGCGCAACCCCTCGACAAAGGCATGGCGCGTATAGGCGTCCCAATCGGGGGACGCCGCACGCCAGAGGCCAAAGGCCGCGCCATAGCCGGTCATTGCGCGGTCACATCCACGGCGATCTTTGCCACCGGGTTCACGCTGTCGATCAGGCCGGAGTCCTTGAGGAACTCCTCGAACCGCGCATAGCGGCCCTCGTCCAGGGCCGCCGGGCGCAGGGCAAAGCGGGGCAGGGTGTCTTCCCAGGCCATGGCGTTCAACCGGTCATCCAGTTCCGCCGAGGTGCCTGAAAAGATCTCCCACGCGTCCTCGGGGTGGTTGATGATGTACTGCGTGGCCTTTTCGACCGCGCCGAGAAAGCGCGTGATCTTGTCGGTATCCATGGTCTCGGCATGGGCCACATAGATCAGCTCGTCATGGGGCGGCACGCCCTCTTCCTCGATATAGATGCAGTTGCCCGCGATCCCTTCGATCTCCATCTGGTTGAGCTCGAAATTCCGGTAAGCGCCGATCACCGCATCGACCTGCCCGGACATGAGCGAGGGCGAGAGCGAGAAGTTCACGTTCACCAGCTCGACCTCCTCGAAGGCCACGCCGTATTTGCCGAGCACCGCGCGCAGCAGTGCCTCTTCGACCCCAGCGACCGAGAAGCCGATCTTGCCGCCCTTGAGGTCCGCCGGGCTTTTGATCGGGCCGTCTTCGAGCGTCAGCAGGCAGTTCAGCGGCGTCGCCACCAGCGTGCCCACGCGCAAAAGCGGCAGGCCCTCATGGACCTGCAGATGGGTCTGGGCCTGATAACTGACGGCCAGATCCCCCTGACCAGCAGCCACCAGTTTCGGCGGGGCAGAGGGGTCCGCCGGTGCGATCACCTCGACCTCGAGCCCGGCTTCGGCGAAATAGCCGCGCTCCTCGGCGAGAATGATCGGCCCGTGATTGGGGTTCACAAACCAATCCAGCAGCAGGGTCATCTTGTCTGCGGCCAAGGCCGGGGTCGCGGCTGTCAGGGCCGCGGCAAATGCCAGGTATTTCATGGGGTGGTCTCCTGTTGGGGATCGGCCGCGAGGACAATCTCGCCGGGCCAGGTGTCACAAAGAGCGGTGCCCGCGCGCCAGGCCCGCAGGCCGGAGGTGCAGGCGAGAACGGTGCGGTGCCCGGGGCGCAGATCACCCGGGCCCGGGGTCGTGATGCGGCGGGCATGGGGCGCGACCGGGCGCGGGGCCTCGGCCTCGGGGCGCAGCTCGATCACCGTGTCCTCGGGGGTGATCTGACCCGGCGCGATGAAGGGCAGGGCGCGCGCAGGCTCGGGCGCGGTGTCAAAGCGGAAGCTCGCGACGCGCCAGCTCGCGGTATCAAGCGTCACGACCTGCCCGAGCGGCGACGGGTTCAGGTCCAGCAAGACGCTCAACGCCATCTGCGCCTGCAACGCGCCGAGTGCGCCGACCACGGGGCCGAAGACCCCGGCGGTGGCGCAGGAGGCCGCGCTGTCGGGCGGGTCGGGAAAAAGCGCGCGCAAGGAGGGCGCGCTGCCGCAGCACCCGGCCACGTAGCCGGACATGCCGAGGACGGAGGCGGTGATCAGGGGCGTGGCTCCGCAGAGATCCGACGCGCTGTAACTCGCCGCATAGCTATCCGCGCAATCCAGCACGAGATCCGCCGCCGCAAGGGCGGCAGGGCCGGTTGCGGGGCTGAACGCTTCGATAACAGGGGTGACATGGCACTCGGGGTTGAGTGCGCTCAAGCGCGCGGCGGCACTCTCTGCCTTGGGCACGCCGATATCGGTCACCGTGAACAGGGTCTGACGGTGCAGGTTGCTCAGGCTGACCCGGTCCGCATCCATCACCGTGATCCGCCTGATCCCCGCCCCGGCGAGATAGCTCAGAACCGGCGCGCCAAGCCCGCCCGCGCCGATCACCAGAACATGAGCCGCGGCCAGTCGGGCCTGCCCGTCCACCCCCACCTGCGGGAGCTGAAGCTGACGCGCGTAGCGGGTCATGGGGCGGGCTCCCATTGCGTGCAGGGTGCCCCGAACGCAACGCTGGCCATGTCGCGGGTCCGCGCCGCGCGCATGCGTGCGGCGCCTTGGTCCCCAGCGCGCGCTTCGGGCCCAAGGCTCATCCCAGCTGCTCCAACCAGGTGCGCACCCGCGCCTCCGGGTCGTCATTCAGCGTGATATCCGTCACCGCCGAGACCACATCCGCCCCCGCCTGCCGCGCCAGCGCCGCGCGCTCCGGTGTCATGCCCCCGATGGCGATCAGCGGCAGATCCCCGATCCGCCCGCGCCACTCGCTGAGCTTGTCGATGCCCTGCTGTTCCCATTTCATTTTCTTCAGGATCGTCGGATAGATCGGCCCCAGCGCCACGTAATCCGGATCGCAGGCCAGCGCCCGGTCGAGCTCGGCTTCGTCATGGGTCGACAGGCCCAGTTTGATCCCGGCGGCCCTGATCGCGCCCAGATCCGCTGTGTCGAGATCCTCCTGACCCAGATGCACCCAGTCGCAGCCCTCGGCGATGGCGATTTGCCAATGGTCATTCACCACCAATGTGCAGCCATGCTCGCCACACAGCCCCTTGGCGGCCCGGATCTCGGCCCGCACCACCTCGGGCGGTTGGTCCTTGATGCGCAACTGCACAAGCTTGATGCCCAGCGGCAGCAAACGGATGAGCCATTCGGCCCGGTCGAAAATCGGGTAAAACGGATGCAGCGCGCTCATGACAAAAACGCCTGTCCGATGACCGGGGTCGAGGGGGCGGCCATGTCGCGCGCCTCCATCGGGTCGGCTGCACAGGCCAGCGCCCCGGCCTCGGTCGCGCGGGCCATGGCCACGGCCATTGCCACCGGGTCGCCCGCCTTGGCGACGGCCGTGTTCAGCAGCACCGCGTCATAGCCCATCTCCATCGCTGCTGCCGCGTGCGAGGGCAGGCCGATCCCCGCATCCACCACCATGGGCACCTCGGGAAAACGCGCCCGCAGGGTCCGCAGACCGTAAGGGTTATTCAGCCCCAGCCCGGTGCCAATCGGCGCGCCCCAGGGCATCAGGACCTCCGCCCCGGCGGCCAGCAGTTTCTCGGCCACCACCAGATCCTCGGTGCAATAGGGAAAGACCTTGAAGCCCTCCTCGGTCAGGACCCGCGTCGCCTCCACCAGCTCGAACACATCCGGCTGCAGCGTGTCGGTATTGCCGATCACTTCGAGCTTGATCCAGTCGGTCGCGAACACTTCACGGGCCATCTGGGCCGTGGTGATCGCCTCGCGCGCGGAGTGACAGCCGGCGGTATTGGGCAGGACAGCCACCCCGAGATCGCGGATCATCGCCCAGAAGGTCTGGCCCGCCCCGCCCGCGCCCTCGCGCCTGAGCGACACCGTCGCCACCCCCGCGCCAGACGCGCGGAACGCCTCGGCCAGAATGGCGGGCGAGGGGTATTGCGCCGTGCCCAGCATCAGCGGGTGGCTCAGCACCGTGCCATAAAACGGCTTGGTGGTCGGGGTCGGAATATCTGGCATGGCTCAGCCGCCTTGCATCGGGGCGAGGATCTCGATCCGGTCGCCGGGGGACAGGGTTTGGGTTGCCCGCGCGCCCACGGGCACGAAGGTCTCGTTCAGCGCGGTGGCCACGGTGCCGGTATGGCCAAGCTCGGTGAGCAGATCGCCCAGCGTGGTCGCGGTGACCTCCGTGGCGGTGCCGTTAATGACAAGCTGCATCGGCAGTCTCCACGGGACGCGGGCCCAGCAATGCCTCGGCCGCCTGCTGCGCCATGGCGGGTGCGAGCAGATAGCCGTGACGGTAGAGGCCGTTGACATAAGTGACATCACCCTGCCGGGTGACCCGGGGCAGGTTGTCCGGGAAGGCCGGGCGCAGATCCGTGCCGATCTCGAGGATCTCGGCCTCCACAAAGGCGGGGTTGAGCGCGTAGGCCGCGCTCAGAAGTTCCAGCATCGCGCGGGCCGAAATCCGGCCCCGGTCCTCGGCCTCGACCATGGTCGCGCCCAGCATGTAGACCCCATCGCCACGCGGCACGATATAAAGCGGGATCCGCGGGTGCAGAAGGCGCACAGGGCGGCTGAGCGTCAGCTCAGGGGCCCGGATCACGAGCATCTCGCCCTTGACCCCGCGCAGCTCGGGCAGGGCCTCGCGCGCAGCGAGACCGGTGCAATCCACGATCCGCGCGCCGGGCGGGGGCGCGTCATCCCGCACGGGCATGCCCCGTGCGGCCAGGCTGTCCGCGAGGTCCCGCAACGCCCGGCGCGGGTCGAGATGGGCCTCATCTGCGAAATAGAGCCCGGCAGGGAAGCGCGTGCCCAGATCCGGTTCCAGCGCGGCAATCTCTGCGTCCGATACTGGCGAATGCCCATGGGTGCGGCGGGCAAACCGATCCAGATCGGACCGGTCGCGCGCATGGGCCACCACCATCGTACCGCGCGTGGTTACTGCGGTCTTCTCCGCCCACCAACCGAGGGCCGCCTGTCCGTGGACCAGCACCGGCTCTTCGGCATTCTCATACTCGCACCACGGGGCCAGCATGCCGCCCGCCCACCAGGAACACCCATGCCCGCCCGGGCCGCCCGCCGGGTCGTGCAAACTGACCTGCGCCCCGCGCGCGGCCAGTTCGGTCGCCACGCAGAGCCCGGCCACCCCGGCCCCGAGAACCGCGACGCGGCTCATGTCCACATCTCGTGAAAATGGTGGACCGGGCCATGGCCGGATCCGATCTCCAGCGTATCGGCCGCCGCGATCGCGCCTTGCAGATAGCCATGGGCCGTGGTCACGGCGCGGCGCAGATCGGCGCCCTTGGCAAGCTCCGCGGCGATGGACGCCGACAGGGTGCAGCCCGTGCCATGGGTGTTGCGGGTCGCGATGCGCGCGGCCTCCAGGCGCAAGGGGGGCTCATCCCCATCGATCAGCAGATCCACGCAGGTCTCGCCGCGCCCATGCCCGCCCTTCATCAACACCGCCGCCGGGCCCATGGCCCGCAGGGCCTGCCCGGCCTCCAGCATCGCGGCGGGATCATCGCTCTCGTCGCGGCCCAGCAGCCGCGCGGCCTCGGGCAGGTTCGGGGTCAGCACCGTCGCGCGCGGCAAGAGCCGGTCGGCCAGTGCCGCCTCGGCCTCCGCCGCCAGAAGGGCATCGCCGGATTTCGCCACCATCACGGGGTCGAGCACAACGGGCCCGTCGAACCCGGCCAGCCCGTCCGCCACGGCGGCAATCACCTCGGGCGTGCCCAGCATGCCGATCTTGACCGCGTGAACCGCAATGTCATCGAAGACAGCGGCCATTTGCGCCCGGATCATCTCGACCGGTGTGATCTCGACGGCGGTGACGGCCTGGGTGTTCTGCGCTGTCAGGGCAGTGATGACGCTCGCGCCATAGACCCCCCGGGCAGAGAAGGCTTTCAGATCCGCCTGGATCCCCGCGCCGCCGCCGGAATCCGAGCCTGCAATTGTCAATGCGGTCGCCATCGCACGCCTCATTTGGGCGGGCCGTTCCGGCGCGTTCGGGAGTGGGGGCGCCGTGCTCGTTATCGCATGCGCGAACCGTTCCCTCCGCCGGTATTGCCCGGATCAGGTTCCATGGGTTGACGCATCGCGTCTCTCAGCCCGAACCCGGGCACCCCAACGGTAAGTTCCCAAGACCTAGGCGCGAAATTGATCGAGTGCAAGGAGGATCTCCCTTTGCACCTGCAGCAGACGTGCTACCCTCAGCCTCCGGAGTCGTTTGGAAAGTACCGCCCATGTCGTTGTTGAGGTTTTGTGGATATTTATTGGCCACTGTTTCGCTTATCGCGACAGTCGGGTCGGCGCAGGCTCAGGGGCGCCCCGCAGCCGTTGTGACCGAACTGGTGGAGCGGCGCTCGCTGGCCGAAACCCTGCCGGTTTTCGGGCAGATCGTCGCCTCGCGTGACAGCGAGGTCGCCGCACGCGTGGCCGGGATCGTGGACGAGGTGGCCGTGCTGGTGGGCGATACCGTGGTCGCCGGCGCGACCTTGGCCGTGCTGGACACGGAGCTTGCGCAGATCGAGCTGAAACAGGCGTTGGCCGAGATCGAGGAGGCCCGCGCGGGCATCGCCATCGCCGAGGCGCAGCTGCGCCGGGCGCAGGATGCGCTGGACCGGGCCGAAGGGCTGCGCGATACGACCTCGTTCAGCTCGGCGCGGTTTGACGATGCCACCAGCGACCGGGCGGCGGCCACGGGCCAGATCAACCAGGCCCAGGCGCGCTTGCTCAATGCCGAGGCTGCCGAGGCGCGCGCTCGCTATACGCTGGACCGGGCCCGGATCACCGCGCCCTTCGAAGGGGTTGTCCTGTCGGTCGAGGCCGATCCGGGGCAGTTCATCTCGGTCGGCGCGCCGGTCGCACGGCTGATCGATATCAGCGCGCTCGAGGTCGAGGCACAGGTCCCGGCCGAGTTCGCACCGGCCATTCCCGACGGGGTGCAAGTCGTCGCCGAGAGCGAGGCGGGCACGGTGCTCGACCTGCGGGTGCGGGCGATCCTGCCGACCGAGAGCCTGTCGACCCGGACCCGGCCCGTGCGCCTGTCGGGGGATTTCACCGGGCTCGGCGCGACGCTTGCAGTGGGCCAGTCGATCACGCTTCTGGTGCCGGTGAGCCCGCCGCGCGAGGCCCTGAGCGTGCCCAAGGATGCCCTCGTGCAGGGCGCGCAGGGCTGGACCGTGTTCGTCGATGCCGATGGCGTGGCCCAGCCGCGCCCCGTGCAGATCGGGGTGGCCATGGGCGAGCGTTTCGAGGTGCTGAGCGGGCTTGCCGAGGGCGACGCGGTCGTGGTGCGGGGCAACGAGCGCCTGCGCCCGGGCCAGGCCTTGCAGGCTATGGGCGGCGGCGCGCCGCAGCCGCAATCGAATTGAGGAAGGGCCGGTCATGAACCCCATTCGCTTCGCCATCGAGCGGCCCATCGCGGTGATCGCTGCCGTGATCATGGCCGTGCTCTTTGGCGTGATCGCCCTGTCGCGCATCCCGATCCAGCTGGCGCCCGATGTGCGCAAGCCCGTGGTCGTGGTCGAGACCCAGTGGCCGGGCGCCGCGCCCGCCGAGATCGAACGGGAGATCATAAACCCGCAGGAAGAGGCCCTGCGCGGCCTTGAGGGGCTCGACATCATGACCTCTCGCTCGCGCTCGGGCTCTGGCGAGATCACGCTGGAATTTTCGCCGGGCACGGATATGAGCCAGACGCTGCTTCTGGTGTCGAACCGGCTCGACCGGGTGGGGGATTACCCCGACGAGGCGAGCGAGCCGTCGCTGGACACGTCCGGCGATGATGACAGCCCGATCGCCTGGGTGATCGTGACCGATGCGGGCAGCGCCGAGCGTCCCTTGCCGACCTATGGCGATTTCATGGAGGACGTGGTCAAGGACCGGATCGAGCGGATCGAGGGGGTCTCGGCGGTCAATGTCTTTGGCGGGGTCAGTCGCGAGTTGCAGATCGTGGTCGATCCGCGCCGTCTCGCGCGGTTTGGGTTGACCGTGCCCGAGGTGGTCGCGCGGCTGCGGGCCGAGAACATCTCGCTCTCGGCGGGCGATGTCGAAGAGGGCAAACGCCGCTATATCGTGCGCGCCGAGGGGGCCCTCGATACGGTGGACTCTGTGGGTGGCGTCGTGCTGCGCTCGGAGGCGGCGACTGGCACGCTGGGCCGGGTCCTCGTGCGCGATGTGGCGCGGGTGCAATTCTCGTTTGGCGAGCCGCAGGCGCGGCTGCGTTTCAAGGGCGAGTCCGGTCTGGCCTTCAACATCGTGCGCGAACGCGGTGCGAATGTGATCGAAACCATGGGCGAGGTCCGCCGCGTTCTGGGTGAGCTGCAAGCGGGTCCCGTGGCGGCGCAGGGGCTGCTGCTCGAACAGGTCTATGACGAGACGATCTATATCGAGGGTGCCATCGATCTGGTGACCCAGAACATCTGGATCGGCGGGGCCTTGGCGGCGCTGGTCCTCTTGATCTTCCTGCGCAGCCCACGCGCGACGCTGGTGGTGAGCCTAGCGATCCCGGTCTCCATCGTGGCGACTTTCGTGGCCATGGCCGCCACGGGCCGGACCCTCAACGTGGTCAGCCTTGCGGGGATCGCCTTTGCCGTGGGCATGATCGTGGACGCGGCCATCGTGGTGCTCGAGAACATCTACCGTCTGCGCGAGCAGGGCAGATCCCGATCCGAGGCGGCCTATCACGGGGCGCGGCAGGTCTGGGGTGCGATCCTTGTCTCGGCCCTGACCACGGTTCTGGTCTTCGTGCCGATCCTGATCATGGAGCTGGAGGCCGGGCAGCTCTTTCGCGACATCGCCGTGGCGATCTCGGTCTCGGTGCTGCTGTCGCTGGTGGTCGCGGTCACCGTGATCCCGGCGCTGGCCAAGCGGCTTTTGAAGGACGGGCAGC
Organism: Dinoroseobacter sp. S124A; assembly: GCF_049801015.1. Lineage (NCBI taxonomy): Bacteria > Pseudomonadati > Pseudomonadota > Alphaproteobacteria > Rhodobacterales > Roseobacteraceae > Dinoroseobacter > Dinoroseobacter sp. S124A. The sequence goes on from NZ_JBNAGD010000001.1 coordinate 125,019, forward strand.
AGACGACGCTGCCGCTCTGGGGGATCGACCATCTGGCGCGTGGCTTCAAGGCGGCGGTGATGTGGTATGTGCGGATGACCGTGCGGGTCCGGCTTCTGGGGATCCTGATGGTTGGCGCGATCGCGGGGACGGCGGCGGTGGCCACGGTGGTGTTCCTCCCGCGGCTCGAATACCTGCCCGAGGGGAACCGCAATCTCGTCTTCGGTCTGATCATTCCGCCGCCGGGCTACAATCTCGACACGACCGAGACCATCGCCGAGCGGATCGAGCGCGCGGCCCAACCCATGTGGGAGGCCGCCCCCGAGCTCGAGACGCCCGAGGGCGGGCCGACCATCGAGAACTTCTTCTTCGTGGCCACCCCGGGGAACTCCTTTGTCGGGGCGACCGCGCTGGACGGGCCCCGGGTGGCCGAGCTCATCCCGCTTCTCTCCGGGCCGATCTTTGCCGAGCCGGGGACGTTCGGTTTCATGACCCAGCCCTCGCTCTTCGGGCGCGGGGTCGGGGGCGGGCGGACCATCGAGCTCAATGTCTCGGGGCAGGATCTGGAGCAGATCCTCGGCGTGGCGGGGCGGGCTGCCGGGCTGGTCTCGGGCCTCTTGCCGCGCGCGGAGGGGCATCAGTTTCGCCCGATCCCGGGGCTAGAGCTAGGCGCGCCGGAGGTGCGGCTGGTGCCGGATCGGCTGCGGCTGGCGGATGCGGGCGTCGATGCGGGCGCGCTGGCGGCCACGGTGGATGCCTATAATGACGGGTTGCGGGTGGCCGAGATCACCGAGGGCGCGGATCGGCTGAACCTCGTTCTCAAGGGCGATACCTCGCTCGCGGCGGGGTTCCGGACGCAGGATGTGGGCGCCTATCCGGTGGTCACGCCCTCGGGGCGGATCGTGCCGGTCTCGGCCCTCGCCGATGTGGTCGTTACGGCTGGGCCCACCGAGATCCGTCACCGGGACCGGTTGCGGACCGTCACCCTTGAGGTGCGGCCCTCGGATGCCCTGCCTCTGGAGACGGCGGTCGAGATGCTGGAGACGCAGGTTGTCGCCGTGCTGGAGGATCAGGGCGTGCCGCCGGGCATCCGGCTCAGCGTGTCCGGGACCGCCGATCAGCTTAGCCAGACCTGGGAGGCGATCCAGATCAACCTCGTGGTGGCGCTGGTCATCGTGTTCCTTGTCATGGCGATCCTGTTCGAGAGCTTTGTGCTGCCGCTGGTGATCCTGATCTCGGTGCCGGTGGCGGCGGCGGGCGGGGTCGGGGGGCTTGCCCTGCTGAACATGTTCCAGACCCAACCGCTCGACATGCTGACCCTGCTGGGGTTCATCATCCTCGTGGGGATTGTGGTGAACAACGCGATCCTGATCGTGCACCAGTCGCTCTATCATTTGCGTGAGGAGGGGATGTCGCCCATTGATGCCATCGAGGAGGCGACCCAGAACCGGATCCGGCCGATCTTCATGTCGACGCTGACCAGCATCATGGGGATGCTGCCGCTGGTGGTGTTTCCGGGCGAGGGGTCCGAGCTCTATCGCGGGCTCGGGGCGGTTGTGGTCGGGGGGCTGTCAATGTCGGCCTTCCTGACGCTGCTCACGGTGCCGCCGCTCTTGCGTTTGTGCCTTGTGGCACCGGAGCCGGAGGAGACGGTGTCGCCGGACCTGCAGGGGCAGCCCGCAGAGTAGGGGATCGCCGTTGCGCGGGATGGCGCGCGGCAGGATTTGAGTATTTGAAGAACAATGAAGGGGGCGGTTTCCCCTTCAGGGCAGGACGCTGAGCCAGAAGGCCGCCGACAGGATCGAGACGGCGGTGCCGGCGAGGACAGCCGTGGCGACCACGCGCTTTGCGACACCGTACATATTGGCGAAGATATAGGTGTTCACGCCGGGCGCCATGGCCGCGGTCAGGGCGGCGGCGCGCAGCATCGGGTCGGAGAGGTCAAACACCCCGTTCCCCAGCCCCCAGGTGATCACCGGATGCACCATGAGCGAGACGAGGCAGACAAAGACGACCTCGCGCAGATTGCCCTCGGGCTTGTAGCGATAGAGCACCCCGCCCAGCCCGAAGAGCGCGGCGGGCAGGCCCGCGCGGGCGATCAGGGTAACCGCCTCTTCCACCACCACCGGTGTCACCAACCCGCTGAGATTGACCGTGAACCCCAGCGCCACCGCGATCATCAGCGCGTTCTGGGACATGGTTTTCGCGATTGACCACATGGTCCTGAACAGGCCCTTGGAGGAGGCGCGCACGATCTCCATCGTGGTGATCCCGACCATGTAGACGAAGGGCGCGTGGATCGAGATGATCGCGAACATCGGCTCTAGGGCGGCCACCCCATGGGCACGTTCCATGATCGGCAGGCCCAGCAGCACCGTATTGGCGAACATGCAGCAGAACCCGATGGCGACCGCATCCTGCATGGGACGGCCAAAGAGCAGCCTTGCGCCCAGGATGCCGATCGCGAAGGAGCAGAGCACCCCGGCATAATAGCTGGTCAGCAGCCGCCAGTCGAAGACCGCCTTCAGATCGAGGGTCGAGATCGCCGCGAAGAGCAGGCAGGGGATCGCGAAATTCTGCGTGAAGCGCATGAGCGCATCCACATTGTCATCCGAGAACACCTTGGCCCAGACCGCCACATAGCCCGCGGCAATAACGAGAAAGACCGGGAGGGTGACCTCCAGCAGCACACTCATGCGGGACGGTCGGGCGCCGGGCGTTCCAGGACCATGCCGTCATAGGCGGGGGTCACATGGGCGGGCGTCTCGGCGGCCACGGTCGCGTAGTCCAGATCGATATGCATATTGGTCAGCACGGCTTGTTTGGGTGCGAACTCGGCGATCCAGTCGAGGGATTGCGCCAGATGGGCATGGGTCGGATGGGGATCCCGGCGCAGGGCGTCGAGGATCAGAACCTCCAGCCCGCGCAGGGCCGCATGGCTCTCGGGCAGCAGTTGGGCCACGTCCGGCAGGTAGGCCAGATCGCCGATCCGGAAGCCGAGGCTGTCGATGCTGCCATGATTGACCGGGAAGGGCGTGAAGGAGATCGGACCGCCGGGCCCGTCAATCGTCACGGGGCCGTCGAGGTCGTTCATCTCCAGAATGGGCGGATAGGGGCTGCCTTCGGGCTGTTCAAACGCGTAGCCGAACCGGGCAAAGAGGCTCTCTTGCGTCGGGGCGTCGGCCCAGACGGGCAGGCGCGCGCGCATGTTGAAGACGATCATCCGCAGATCGTCGAGCCCGTGGGTATGGTCCGCATGGGCATGGGTATAGACCACCCCGTCGAGCCGCCCGATCCCTGCATCCAGAAGCTGGGCGCGCATGTCGGGCGAGGTGTCGATCAGCACGCTGGTGGTGCCCTCGGGCCCGTCCCTCTCGACCAGAAGCGAGCAGCGCCGCCGCCGGTTGCGCGGGTTCTCGGGGTCGCAATCCCCCCAGAGCCCGCCCAGACGCGGCACCCCGCCCGAGGAGCCGCAGCCCAGGATCGTGAAGCGCATGCCCATTACGCAGCAGCCTCCGGCGTCCAGGCAGCGGCCTTGGCGAAGAGCCGGTCGAAATTGGCGCTGGTCTGGGCGGCAAAGGCCTCGGGGCTCAGGCCATAGACCTCGGCCCCGGCGGCGGCCGTATGGGCGACATAGGCGGGCTCGTTGCGCTTGCCGCGATAGGGCGGGGGCGCGAGATAGGGGGCGTCGGTTTCCACCAGTACGCGGTCAATGGGCGCATCGGCGAAAATCGCGCGCAATTCGGTCGACTTCTTGAAGGCGGCGATGCCGGACATGGACAGGTAGAACCCCAGATCCAGCGCGGCCTCGGCCAGCGCGCGGGTCGACGAGAAACAGTGCATCACGCAAGCGTAGGGCGCGGCGCGGTGCTCCTCGGTCAGGATCCGGGCCATGTCCTCATCCGCGTCGCGCGCATGGATGATCAGGGGCAGGCCGGTCTGACGCGCCGCCTCGATATGCAGGCGCAGGCTTTCCTGCTGCACAGCCGCGCTTTCGGCGGTGTAGTGGTAGTCGAGCCCGGTCTCACCGATCCCGACGAATTTCGGATGGGCGGCAAGCGCCACCAGCGCCTCGACCGTCGCCATGGGCTCGGCCGCGACGCTCATCGGATGGGTGCCCGCCGCGTAGAAAACCGGCGCATGGGCCTCGGCAATCGCGCGCACCTGCGGCTCGGTCCGCAGCTTGGTGCAGATCGTGACCATGCGTGCCACCCCTGCCGCCACGGCACGGTCGATCACCTGCGGAAGGGTGTCGGCAAAGTCCGGGAAGTCGAGATGGCAATGGCTGTCAACGAGCGTGGGCTGGGTCGGAATGGAAGCCATGGAATGCCTGAAATCGCTAAGGGATTAGGCAGCGGCGGGTCCGGATGCCACCGACTGCAGTCCGTGGAACATATCCAGCAGAAGCATCGAGGCGTCAAGGTTTACAGCGCGCCCGGCGCGCACGCGCGGGACAAGTTCCGCATGGGCCGTCGCCCAGGCCTGTCCGGCGCGGGGATGGGGGGCGAGGCGGGTCAGAAGCTCGGCCTCCGCCGGGCTGGCCAGCGCCGGGGCCGCACCGGTCGCACCGGTGCGCGCAAGCCGGTGGAGAAAGACCTCCGTCAGGCTCAGGAGCAGGTCAAGCCGCCCCTCGGCACCGCGCGCGCTGGCGCTATCGGCGAGGGCGGCCATGGCCTGCCGGTCGAGCCGGGGCAGATCCCCCAGAAGCCGCAGAAGGCTCTCATAGGCTTCGGGTCCGCCCGCATCCCGCAGGCTGAGGGCCTGGCCGACCGAGCCCTCGGCGAGGGGCAGGAGGCTCTGGATCTCGGCCTCGGGCAGGGGCGCGCCCGTGGCCTGAGCAAGGGCTGCGCCCAGATCCTCGGGACTGAGCGCGGCCATCCGCAAGGTGCGGCACCGGCTGCGGATGGTCGGCAAGAGCTTGGAGGGCGCGTGGCAGATCAGGAACATCACCGTGTCGGCGGGGGGTTCCTCCAGCACTTTCAGGAGCGCGTTGGCGGCGTTCGCGTTCATCTCGTCCGCGGCATCGACGATCACCACCCGGCGCCCGCCATCCATCGCCGCCATCGAGAAGAAGCCCTTGAGCCCGCGCGCCGCATCCACCGGGATGTCCTGCTTGAACCGTCCCAGCTTGGCGTCATAGGGCCGCCGCAAGAGAAACAGGCGCGGCTCGGACAGCGCCGCCACCCGGCGCGCCACCGGGTGGTCGGGATCGAGATCAAGACTGGTCGGAGCCGCCAGCGGTTCAGGATCGCCAAAGAGGCTCGGCCCCGGATCCTCGGTCGGCAAGGCCAGAAGGGCGCGCGCCGCCCGCCAGGCAAAGCTCGCCTTGCCGATCCCCTTGGGACCCGTCAGCAGCCACGCATGGTGCAAACGACCGGAGCCGATCGCGTCGAGCAGCGCGGCCTCAGCCGCGTCGTGGCCAAAGACCTGCTCGGCAAAACGGGGATGGGGCGCACCGGGCAGGGCATCGGCCTCGGGCAGGGCATCGTCCCGGGGCACCTCTGTTGCGCGGCTCATGCGTGCATCCCTTCCCATGCGGTGCGCACATCCCGGGCCACGGCCTCGGGGGCGCGATTGCCATCGACCAGAACGCAGCGCTCCGGCGCGGCCTCGGCCAGGGCGCGGAACCCGGCATGAAGGGCTGTCTGGAAGGGCAGGCCAAACTCCTCGAACCGGTCCTCGCCGCTTTGCCGGGCAAGACCGCGACGCAGGGCCAGCTCGGGCGGCATGTCGATGATCACGGTCAGATCCGGCTCGCGCCCGATCATCAGCGCATGGAGCTCGTCCACAAGCCCGCGCAGATCGCCCCGCGTGGCCCCCTGATAGATCCGAGTGCTGTCCGCGAAGCGGTCGGTGATCACGTCGCGCCCGGCGGCGAGCGCGGGGGCGATCGTCCGCTCCAGATGATCGCGCCGCGCGGCGGTGAACAACAAGAGCTCGGTCTCGGGCGACCAGCGATCCGGATCCCCCTCAACCAGCAGGCGGCGGATTTCCTCGGCCCCGGCAGAGCCGCCGGGCTCGCGGGTCAGGACCGGATCACGGCCCACGGCCCGCAGATGCTCGGCCAGCAGGCGCGCCTGCGTGGACTTGCCACTGCCATCAATGCCTTCGAAGCTGATCAGCCGACCAGGAGCGGTCATCAGGAGAGGTCCGGCGCGGGGGTCACTGGGCCTCGGCGGCACCGCTTTCGGCGGGGTCCTCTTCGGTCAGCTCTCGGTAGAGCACCTTGGCTGCGGCCTGCATCCGGACCCAGGCGCCGCCCTTGGCAACGGCCTGTTCGGCCACGAGGGGGAAGCGCTGCGGCGGCATCTCGGGCCCCGAGATCACCAGCTCGCCCAGCTGCTGCCCGGCGGCGATGGGGGCCTTGATCGGGGTCTCGGCCTCGATCTCGGCGATCAGGCTGCCGGAGGCCACCAGCGGGACAAGCGGGCGTACATCCGTGGGCGAGACCAGTCCCACCATGGCCTGTTCCCCGACCCAGACCGGCAATTCCGCGAGCTGCGTATCGGCGGCGGCGAGGTCTTTCTGGACGAATTGGCGAAAGGCCCAGCTGACGATGCGTTCGGATTCCTCGGCCCGGGCCCGGTCGGTTTCCAGCCCGGTGATCACAAAGACAATGCGCCGTGCCCCTTGCTGGGCGGAGCCGACGAGGCCATAGCCCGCCTCCTGCGTGTGGCCGGTCTTGAGCCCATCGGCCCCGATCCCGAGCTTCAGCAAGGGGTTGCGATTGAACCGGTTCTGCGGCGCGCGCCCGTCATAGCCCCATTCGGACATGGAGAAGTAGCCGTAGTATTCCGGATAATCCTCGATCATCCGCTCGGTCAGGATCGCGAGATCCTTCATGCTCATCCGGTGGAGCGGATGCGGCCAGCCGGACGCATTTGCGAAGGTCGAGTGGGTCATGCCCATGGTCTGGGCCTTTTCGGTCATCAGGCGGGCAAAGGCCTCCTCGGTGCCGGCAAGCCCCTCGGCGACCACCACGGTCGCGTCATTGCCCGACTGCACGATGATGCCCTTGATCAGCTCTTCGGCTGTGGGGCGGTCACGCTCGGTCAGGAACATGGTCGAGCCGCCCTTGGCCATGGCCCGGGCCGAAACCCGGAAGGTCGTGTCCAGCGTCACGGCGGGGTTCTTGTGCAGCGCTTCGAACAGCATGTAGAGCGTCATCAGCTTCGACATGCTGGCCGGGGGCAGCGGGATATCCGCGCTCTTTTCCAGCAGGACCGTCCCCGTGGTCAGATCGACCACATAGGCCGCCGTGGCGCGTGTCTCGAAGGCGGCGCTGGCGGGCTGGCCCAGAAGCAGGCCGAGGGACAGGAGCGTCAGCGCAACAGGGCGCAGGCAAAGCGAAAGGCGCATCGAACAGTCTCCGTCAGTTGGTCACGAAATAGGCGTCGGCAAAGCCCAGAGACTTCGCGCTTTCAAGCGCCGCGGCCCGGGCGCTCTCGTTTTGGGCCGGGCCGACGATCACGCGGTAGAAGGTGCGGCCCTGGCTTTCCTGGGTAAAGGTCTGGGCCGCCAGCCCGGCACCACGCAGCTGCGCCTCTGTCGCCTCGGCGTTGGCCGCAACGTTGAAAATCCCGATCTGGATGTAGGGCCGGTCGAGAGACGAGGTTTGGGGCGCCGGGGTCGGCAGGGGCGCTGCGGCTGCCTCGGTCTCGCCCAGTTCCACCTCGGCAATGGCAGCTGCGGCGAGCGCTGTGGGGTCGACCGGATCCGCCGCAGGCTCAGGTTCTGTTTCGGGCGGCGGAGCGACGGTCTCGCGGCTCAGGGCGATCACCTCGATCTCGGTCGGCGCGCCCGCCAGGATGTTCAGTGCCTCGGCCGCATCCGACGAGATCTGGAAGCGCGGCCCCGGATTGTCCCGCTCGCGCCGGAACAGGGCGCCGATGACAGAGCTGCCGTTCTCGACATTGCGAATGACCACCCGCTCGGGCTCGGGCACGTCCGGATAGGCCACCCAGACCCCGCCCAGAGATGGGCGCCCGTCCCAGAGCCCGGCCTCGGCCTCGGCAAAGATTTCGGGCGCTTCCACATCGCGGGTCTCGCCATCACGCGGCGCGCTGGCCTCGGCGGGGGCAGCGGCCTCGTCGCCGGGCTTGAGGAAGTCGAAGGACGGGACGCTGTCGCACCCCGCCAGTGACACCATGAGGACAAGCCCCAAGGCACTGCGTGTTCCGACCATCCAGCCCATATGTCGCCCCTCATCCTCGACCCGCGCGGGCACGGTCTTGCTCGTGCCGTTTTGCCTGCGCTCTGGGTCCGCTGCTCTGTTTTGTCATACTGCCTCGCCGCTGCAATGAAAAGCGCCTCGACCGGGGGGATCGGTCGGAGGCCGCTGATATGCCCAAGTTTTGATCAGCGCCCGGGCGGGGCCCGGACGGGGCTGTTTTTGCGGCTTTACGCGGGCCGGGTGGCGCAGTACCAACAGGCTGCGCCGGAGAGGTGGCAGAGTGGTCGAATGCGGCGGTCTTGAAAACCGTTGAGCGTGAGAGCGTTCCCAGGGTTCGAATCCCTGTCTCTCCGCCACTTGCCCCAGCGAAAGCGTTCTCCCCATCCGGCAGCGGCCGGATTTTCTCGTTGTTTTCGAGGGTTATGCGGGAGGGGCCGCTAACCGGCCCCGGTGCCAAGTGCCCCGGAAGCGGTCTCTCAGGGCCGATATTCTCCGGACCTGTTAACCGCACGCAATCCGGTTCAGAGCGCCATGTTATTGAAATCATGAGATTTAGATTGCACCAATACTGCGCACAGTTTGCAGTACTGTTCGCCAAGCTGCCGGAACCTGGATCGAACTATCAGCGAACGAGCCTATGCCGCCTGCGCGAAGCCACCATTCACGGCCTGTTGCCACACATGGGCGTAGACGCTTGCCGCAAGTGCTTTCTTTTCATCGGGCGTGAACGGCGGTGACGGTAGACTTGCAAAGACCTCGTCCAAGATGAAGACCTCGACGTCTGCCTTGGTCTGTTCCTTCTCCCAGAAGCGATCGAGTTCAGCCAAGCGCGTCTTTATGGAAGCCAGGAGGTCACGGCTTGCCTGCTTCACCCGCTCACGGGACGTCTTGTCCAGGTTATCCTTGAGCAGCAGGTCGAAGAGCGCGAGCTCATCCTCACCAAGCCCCTCCTTCGTTGCGCGCTTCTGTTCCTCGTCCAGACTGTTCACGAGCTCGACCAGTCGGCGGAAGGTCTCCTCGATGGTGGTTCGGTCTTTCTCCCGATTGTAATCGGCGATGATTGCCTCGTACTTCACCTGATAATCCATCCTTGCGGGATTGCGCGCCAGCATCTCGGCAAGTTTCTGTTCAACGATTTCTCGGATGTCCTGAAGCGCGGTCGCTTTGCGTCTGACCTTCTTTGCGAATTCATCGCGTAGCTTCTCAAGGTCGATCTGACTGAGGTCGAAGGTAAGTCCCTCGGCTTGGTCGTCTCCTGGCGCCTGCGTCCGGATGGCCTCGTTGACGATCCGGTGCAACTCTTTCAGCAGCTCGGTAACGTCAGCCGTGTCGCGCCGCTCGGTCAGTTTTTTGTAGATTGCCTCAATATTGTCGTGTCGTTCGGCGTATGCCCAAGCGCTGGGCTCCATCAGCAGCGCCTTGAAGCGGATGAACACCTGCCGTGCGAGAATCTCGAAGCGCCGCTTGGCCTCGTCCGTCGAATAAACGGCTTCCACGGCGTCCTTCAAACCCTTGATGCGCACAAAGCCCTTCGAACCGAGTAGCACACATGGATCGAATCCGATGCCGCGCAAATGCGCCTCGGTCGCCTCGATAGCTTCAAGCAGGGCCTGCACCCTCTCTTCGATGGGGGCGATGATCTCTTCTCCGCCTGTGCCATCATCGCCCAGCGCGTACTGAGCCAGCGCGGCTCGCAGGCTGGCGAGCATCCCATTGTAGTCGACAATCAGGCCGAAGTCCTTGCCAGGATACACCCTGTTCGCACGCGCTATAGCCTGCATCAGCGTGTGCGCCTTCATCGGCTTGTCGATATAGAGCGTCGACAGACTTTCCACGTCGAAGCCGGTCAGCCACATCGCACAGACGATTGCGACGCGGAACGGGTGCTTGGGGTTCTTGAAGGCCGTCTCGACATCGATGCGCTCGGCATTCCCAGTATCGAAGCCCTGCTTCATCAGGGCACGGTGCGGGATGATGTCGAATCCCCACTTCTTGAAGTCCGCGACCTCGTTCTGCGCTTCGCTGATAATGATCTCGACTATGGTTTCCTCGAGCCACGTTGCCTGCGCATCCAATTCTTGCGCTTCCTCCTCGAGGACAGCGCGCATGCTTTTGTCGGCCGTGGTATCCGCCTGGGATTTCTTGGCATCGGCCGCCGCCCTGACTTCTGCGGCTTTCGCCCGCCATCGCGGGACGATCATCTGGTGCATCCGGGCGCAGGTGATCTTGTCGATGCAAACAAACAGGGATTTTCCGGATTCCCACCTTGTTGCGCAGTGATCCACGAAATCGGCTGCGATCTTGTCGAGCCGCTCGTCGGCGGTGATGACCTCGTAGTCCTTCCCGAGCAGCTTATCGAGGAGCGCCGCCTGATCCGGGTCGAGTTCCGCCTCCTCGATCTTCTCGGCGATCCGGTCGTTCAGATCCGTCTTGGCGACACCCAGCTTCTCGCCTCGGTTCTCGTAGACCAGCTTGACGGTGGCCCCGTCCTCCTCGGACCGCTTGAAGTCGTAGCGCGAGACGTATTCGCCGAAGATGCGCTTGGTGATTTGGTCCTGTTTGAACAGGGGCGTACCAGTAAAGCCGATGAAGGCAGCGTTTGGCAGCGCCAGGCGCATATTACGGGCGAGCCGCCCCGCTTGCGTGCGGTGCGCCTCGTCCGAGATCACGATGATGTCGTCGCGCTCGCTGTAGGGCTTTTTCGGGTCCACGTCCTTGTTGAACTTGTGGATCAGGCTGAAGACGTACTGGTTGTTCTCCTTCAGGATCCGTTCCAGATCATCGCCGGAGGCCGCGCGCGGGGTATCGTTCCCGGCAATGCCGCAGCCGACGAAGGTCTTGTAGATCTGGCTGTCGAGATCATTCCGGTCGGTCATCAGCAGGAAGGTGAAATTGCCCGGAACCTTGCGCCGCACCTTTTCGGCAAAGAACGCCATCGAGTAGGACTTGCCACTGCCCTGCGTGTGCCAGAATACACCCAGACGACCTAAATCGGGATGCGCCCTTTCGATAATGTCGACGGGACCTTCGGGAATGAAGGACGGAAGTGAAGGTTCCGCTTCTAGCAGCGCCTGATCATCCTTTTTGCGCTTGGCTGGCGTTTTTCGTTCCAGCGGCAACTCCACCACGCGGTGGCGCAGGCGTTCATCAGGCGGAATCTCGGCCTTGATCGCCTCTTGCCTAGCGACGGAGGCCACCGCACGGTTCACGCCCAGAACTTGGTGATTTCTGGCAACGACCTTTCGTGTCGTACCTGCCTTGCTTTCGTCGAATAAGATGAAGTTTTCGACCAAATCAAGCAATCGATCATGCGCGAGCATGCCGTTCAACAGCCGCTCCGCAGCCACGCTGCCTTCGTCCGCCTCATCTAGCCGTTTCCACTCGTTGAAATGCTCCCAAGTGCTTGTAATCGAACCATATCGGGCGCCATCACCGTTCGAGACAATGAGGAAGGCGTTGTGATGGAAGGCGTGTGCGATGACGTTTTCGTCCATATAGTCGCGCAGGTTGCTGTCAAATCCGGCTCGGATGTTCTTGTAGACGGCCTTCAGTTCAATAAAGATCAGCGGCAGTCCGTTGACGAAGCAGACCAGATCGGCGCGGCGGTTGTAGTTGGGCGTCCGCAAGCCGGTCAGTTTCAATTCGCGCACAGCAAGGAAGCGGTTGGCACCGGTTGCATTGTCGAAGTCGATCACCTTGGCACGGGCGGATTTCTGTCGTCCTTTTGAATCGCGATAGGTCACCGGTACGCCGCGGCGCAACATGCGATAGAAATCGCGGTTGTGCTGAACCATCGACCGACTGACGTCATAGACGGTAAGGCTTCGGATTGCGTCCTCGATTGCCGGAGCAGGCAAATCTGGGTTTAGACGGTGCAGCGCCGCACGTAGGTCTCGGATCAGGACAGCCTCGTTCGTATCCTTACGTCCAAGCGTGCCGTCAGGCCCAAAGGTCTCTTGGTTCCAGGCATATATGCTGTCCCAGCCAAGCACCGTCTCCAAGTGCTCGGCGAAAGTCGTCTGGACCAAGCGGTCTTCGCTGTTGATGCCGGTGACAGCCATGGAAATCCTCTCAAAAAATCAGACCACGCTCAGTCTGCTAAGCTTCGCGCTTCTCTAAATACTCTCCGACGCCATCAAGAACCTCGTCAATCAACTTCAGGCAGTGCTGAATGAAATCCTCGCTCATGTAATAGATCCAAGGGACATCATTTTTGGATGAGTGATGGAACCAATTTTCTGGCCAATGCTTGTTCTTTACCCTGTTTTGGAACTTTTCGACTTTGTTGGCTGGCCATTCGAAGCCATTGTGAAACATGTTGTTTCTATATGCGAACAACGCCGTCAGCGTCTTTTCATATCCGTCCGGTAGAAACAGTTCCAATCCAGAAAACCTTGCCAACTCTTGGATGCCCCGAATGAGGTCATTCCCGAATTCACCCTTTTTGATGACGAGTTGAGGGTTCCAATACAAATCACGAAAAGCATTTTGTCGTGGGTCCACTTCGTCCGTGGGTTTCTCTACCTTTCGAATAGCCTCGAAGATTGCGACGAAAAGCGACTCGATGAATGGGGCCAGCATACCGACTGCGGACATCGAGTGTGCGGCGTCGGAGTAGACGCTTTCATGGAACATGTCCGTGAGATGGTCGTTTAGATGATCTGCGTTGCGGTGATCTTCCGGGTCAAGAAGATCAATTTGGCTCCGCATGTGCTCGATATTTTCGACGGCCTTTTTCTCTGCCTCCTTGTTCCGAGACAACGCGGCCTTGATGGCATATAGCTGCGCTTCGAAATCGCGCTCATTCTCAATGAAGAATAGCGCGTGATCTTTGCGGCTGAGCCGGAACTTCTCAAAGCCTCTAAGTTCATCAGCTTCCCACTCAATGGTCACACCGCAATCTCCCCGTTCATCAGCCGCGGCAGGAGGAGGTCGCGGGCTTGGGAGAGTGCTCGGTTCTGAAGCGCGAGCGTTTTGCACTGCTGCGTGATGGGCAGCACGGTGTCGTTGAAAACTGAAAGCAGGCCCTCGGGCGGCTTGGGGATCGAATAGCCCTGCAAGACCTTCACATCGGCGCGTGGCATCTTGGAACCTTCGCGCACCGTCTTTGAAGCCACGGCAACAAAATGATCGCTGGATGTCGCGCAGACAACCAGCGGCCAGTCCTCGCTTTCCTTGACCCGCCAGACGATCGCATCGGACGAGGCCAGCCCAGACCGCAGCGTGAAGCCGACTTTGTGGAAATATGGCCTGATCTTGCAGAACAGGATGTCGCCTTCGGAAAATCGGTTCTTTCCGCTCGCCAGATCCTCGGCGGGCTCCCAATTGGCGAGGGTAAATGACCGGCGCGGGATGTGTTCCAAGCCAACGTGGATGTCGTCTTCCGCGAAATCGGCTGGCTTCACCGTGTCTTTGATCACATCAACTACATCACCCAGCGTCCGCCGCTCCCAGCCTTCGGGCACGCCGTCGGTGATCTTGACGTGTTCGTGGCCGGGGAAGCGGAAGTGGACGAACCATTCACGGTAGAGCAGCCGCGCCGCCTCCTCCCACAGCGCAATCCGCCGCCGGTTGTTCTCGATCAGGTCGTCGTAGGCAGAGGCGACTTCAGTGATTCTGCCTTGAACGATTGGCTGCGGAAATGGAACCTCCATCCGCTCCAGAATTGACTGATTCAAGTTATTGATGTTAGTGCCTTTGCCCTGCTGAGAGAGAACACGGCGGAAAAGAGACGTCCGGAAGAACAGAGACAAGAATCTGCTGTTTGTATTTGGGTCACTCGGCCGGAAGCGAATGCAGAACCCGGAAAACGAGACGTCTTCAAGGTCGTCCTCGATCAGCATGGATCGCCCAATCAGCTCCTTGTTTCCATTTGATCGCACAAAGACTATGTCGCCGCGCTGAAGGTTGGAGTTCGCTATGCGCATCCCGGCTGGGCTGATCTCATCGAGTATTGTCAAATCCGGTCGCCACCGGTCCCCAAAATCCTTGACGCTTATGACCTTCAGGCCTGTTCCAAAATTTTCCTTCGAGTAGTTCAAACCGTTGCGGAACTCACCAAGTTCACCCAGCTTCCGTTTCGGAATGGTCACGCCCCCAGCTCCTCGAAGTTCCGGGCGATCCGCGCCGCAAGCTCTGCCGCCTCCTCGTTCAGACCCTTCAGGTCGATGTGAATCGACCGCAGTGCCTCCTCGAAGTCGAAATCCTCGTCCACCTCCTCGGGCGCGACGCCGACATAGCGGCCTGGCGTCAGGCTCCAGTCATGCTCTGCGATCTCGGCCCGATCCACCAGCTTCACCAGCCCTTCGACATCTGCCAAGACCGCGTCCGGGAACCGTTCCTGTAGCCAGTCGGCTTGCTTGACGAAATACCGCGCGCCCCGCAGCGCCTCCACCGCGTCGGCACGGACGCCTTCCAGTGCCTTACGGGCCTTGTTGACCTCTACGTTGACCCAAAGATCTGAGTCTTTCGCCTCCAGTTCCTTCGTCGCCACATCGACAGCGCGCCCCGCCAGCTTCGCCGCTAGATCGATCTGCTTGGTCAGATCCCGGCACCGCTCTGCCATGTCATGCAACCCTTTACGGGCCGCATGGAGCGTATCGTTGTCGCGGCCTTCTCCATTTGCGCTTTCGGCCCAGGCCTTCGCCCGACCGGCAACCTCCGCCGCGAAGCCTGCGATGTCGTCCTTGAGCGTCGCCTGCACGGCGGTCAGTTCCGCCCATGTCTCCGCCAGCGGGTCCGGATCGCGCGCCGCTATGGCAAACGGGGCCATTTGGTCGATCAGTTTGGCGAGCGTGTCTGTAAACCCGCTCAGTGGTTCGGCCGTAGCCTGTCCATGCGCGATGGCCTCAGCAAGGTAACTTGTGACGAGTTCGAGGTATCGGTCGGACTGTCCGCGATAGAGCCAGATGATCGCCGCGATGTTCTTCTGCTGCTCGGGCGAGAAGTCGAAAATGGCGCGCGACACTTTCCGATAGATATTACGTGCGTCGAGCATCAGGACGTGGTCGGCGCGTTCCGGATCGCGTTCCTTCGCCCTGTCAAAAAACCAGAGCTGACACGGCACGGTGCGGGTGTAGAAGAAGTTACCGCGGATATCGATCATCACGTCGACAGCACCGGTCTCGACCAGCTTCTGGCGCACCTTCGCTTCATCTCGCCCCGCGCTGGACGCTTGTGACGACATGACGACGCCGGCACGGCCGCTGTCGTTCAGGTAGCTGTAGAAATAGGACATCCACAGGTAGTTGGCGTTGGAGATCTTCTTGCCCTTGTTCACGCCGGGTAGACCGAAGGGCAGACGCGCGTCGCCTTTCACCTTGTCGGCGTCGACCTCGTCCACGTTGAACGGTGGATTGGCCATCACAAAGTCGCACTTGCCGACAAGTTCGTGCGGATCCTTGTAATAGGTGATGGCCTCGTTCCCGGCTCGGATGGTGCCCTGCAGACCGTGAACAGCAAGGTTGGTCTGGGCGAGCTTGGCGGTCGTCTCGTTCTTCTCGTGACCGTAGAAGGTCACGCGTTTCATCGTGTCTTGGCCTTCTTCCTCGATGAAGTGGCTGGACTGCACGAACATGCCTCCCGAGCCGCAGGCCGGGTCGAAAACGATACCGTGGTCGGGTTCGATGACGTTAACGATGGTCTGAACGATTGAAGGCGGTGTGAAGAACTCTCCGTTGTCGTGGGCGCCCTGCTTGGAAAATTCAGCGAGGAAATACTCGTAGATTCGGCCAAACACGTCGCCCGAGGCATTGCGCAATGCCTCGGTGTCAAACTTGCGCATCATGCTTTCGAGAAGATCGTTGTCGAAGCGCTCGTAGTCCTTGGGAAGTTGACCCGCAAGCGGCGGGAAGTGTTCTTCCACGGCCTCCATGGCTGCAGTCAGCGCCCCGCCGAGCTCACCGTCCTTAGGCATGTCGAGGATCACATCGTAGCGGGCCGCTTCAGGCAACATCATCGCGCGGCGACGCCGGAAGTCTGCATCGACCAGGGGCCGATCTGGCATTTTTCCTGCAGCTTTGTCGGCTTCGATTGAGTCGAGAGCTGCGTAGTAGCGGTTCGTGGCCTGCCGCAGAAAAAGGAGCCCCATGATGGGCATGAAATACTCGTTGGATGCCAGCCCGGAGTTGGCCCGCAGATCATCCGCCATCTTCCAAAGGTCTGCACCGAACTGCTCAATTCCGGTCAGGTGGTCTGCAATCATTCGCTTGTGTTCTTTCCTACGCTATGGCGCTTTGAAGTGACGGTAGCTTCATCCAGCGCTTTCAACCGCTCGTATTCTTCGACTGACATCACGACGACGACAGTGCGACCGTGCTTGGCTACTGCGACCGGCTCTGCTCGGGCGAGATCAATCAACTTCCCAAAACCGTACTTCGCGTCCTTCGCAGTCAAGATCTGCATCTGGCTCTCCGCTTGTGTCCGGCGCATTTTGGCCAATTTGGCTAAAAACACAAGTCGGCGCTTGGGCCGGTTTTGATCGTCAGAGACGCCTCCGGCCCTCAAAATCGCAGCAATGTACGCAACGCTTCCAATCCCCAAAGAGCTCTATCCACGGAAATTCCGGCGTCACGCTAGGCAGATGCTCCCCCTTGGGATGTCCACTTTCGGTCGGGAAGTGTATCGAAGGCTGGGACCGTTGCCGCGATCGCGAAGATGCTTAGAACAATGCTGGTTGATCTGTTTCGTCAACCCGAAGAACGCCGAGCAACTGCCATGTCTGCGGGCGCTTAGCCATGTTGCCGACGCAGAAGAGCATTCCCCGTTCTGCGTATTGTTCGTTGAACGTTGCGCTCATCCAGTCGAGCGTCGCCTTGTCCGATCCTTCACGCCTTCGCCCGTTGAAGAACATGGCATGAGCTTCCCAGTCCCCATTTGCGTAATCATGTGGGCCACTGCCATCTTCAAATTTGAAGCGAAATTCAAAAGGGCTTGGCTCCAGTGCCGCAAGCTGCTTGTCAAAAAAGGATCCCTGGCTTGCGGCTTGTTCATAGATTTTTCGCTCGGCTTCGAGCTCCGCATCTGCCTTTGCCTTGTAATAGAAGCGCGTATTCCTGGGCCGAATTAGTGCGAGAGACTTACCGGCGGCAGCAGCGTCTTTCACCGAGTTTGAAACAAGTGGGTCGAGAAATGCTGAGCGGTCCTTTGCAGGCATTGACCCGTCTACAACGATGGAGTCCTCCATCACATGGCAACTTTCACTTCTGCGGTCGCTTGTTGGTGGCCGATATTTGAAATCGACCCAATCCCATCGCTTAAAAGAAGCACCTTCGCCCAAATGCCGAAAACGAACCGGAAATAACCGTTTGAATTCGCCGTAGGGCGTCACCCCGGCGCAGCAAACTGTTTCCCCATGTGTAGCGCTACGCTGCGGTAACGCTTTCACTAGGATGGAAACGCGGCAATTTTGCAGCGTGACGGACATAGCGCTCTGGATCGTCAGCAAAAAGGTTAAAAATATTGAAGCCGAGTTGATCGGTTACTTCACGAGCAACGATCGTTCGATGGCAAGTTTCTGGGTCGCGCTCGAAACACAGCAAGCACGTGGCCGCAGTGCTGACCGTATCCTTCAGATCCTGAAGTGCATCCTGAGCAGCATCTGTTTCGATGTGGTCGCCATAGATCGAACGAAATAGATCAAATTTGCCTGCACGGGCCGCTTCCCTGCCAGGTTTCGGATCTCCAAGTGCGACGAAATGAAAATACTCAATGCCTTCTTCAGCGAGGCGCTGGGAAAGCTTTTTCTTAGAAAATCCGGGTTTGCGTGAAACTGCAACCGCACGCACATCGGCAAGTTGTTGGACCCCGGCAGCCTTCAGAGTCCGCACGAACCTATCGATATCTGTGCCCTCATACCCAACGGTGAATAGAATGCTCATGCCTGTATCCTTTTCTTGAACCCTAACACGCCTGAATCTTGTCGTGAATCCCCTGAATCGCACAGATTCCTTAAGTTTCATGGTGACGGCAAAGGGCTGCCAAGTGGCTTCTTTGGCGCGCCCACTCAGATGGTAGCGGCTTGCGAAGCGCCTCCAGAGTGAGATCGGCAGGCTGGCAACCACTGAGAATTGCCTCGACGATATCTGGGTCAAGCTGCGCCAACCGCAGAGTTCTGCTGAGATACGGCGCCGCGATTCCTTCATGTGCAGCCAGTTCGGAGATCGTCGGGAAAGCTCCGCCTTCAAGCATTTTCTGCCAGCGAAAGGCACGCGACAGCGCCTTGACCAGCGTGTTGTCCGTTCGTCGTGCCTGCGCCGCGCCCTCCGGCATTTGCATCTCCTTCCGGCCGCCACGTCTAACAATGTGGAACGGGACGTGCAGCGTCACGGTGTCCGGGATCGGCGTCCTTCTGGTCATGCTGCCGCCTCGATACCGCCTGCAAGCATCTCGCGCGCAAGGCCACTGAGGCCGTCGACGCGCAGGCGCACGTTGAGCCCGTCCGTGCCGATGTCGACGCGTTCGACCAGCAGCGCCACGATGCGCGCTTGTTCGGCGGGGAACAGTTCGTCCCACAGCGGGTCGAATTGTTGCAGGGCCGTACAAGCTTCGGCCTCGGTTATCTCGCCCTCCTGCGTGTGTGCCGCTTTCCATGTGCCCGCCACGATTTCGGGTTGGCGGAACACGGCGCGGAGCTGGTCGATGACGGCGGCCTCGATCTCGCCTGCTGGAACCCGGCCAACCGGGCATGACCCCGCACCATGCTTCAGCACTGTCTGGCTGACATAGTAGCGGTAGAGCTTGCCGCCCTTCCGCGTGTGGGTCGGGGAGAACGCCGCGCCATCCGGACCGTAGAGCAGCCCTTTGAGCAGCGCGGGCGTATCGGCGCGGGTGCGGGCGGCGCGCTTGCGGGGGCTTTCGGTCAGGATCGCGTGGACCTTGTCCCAGACCTCCCTGTCGATGATCGCATCGTGCTCGCCCGGATAGCTCTCGCCCTTGTGGACCGCCTCGCCGACATAGGCGCGGTTGTTCAGCATCCGGTAGAGGTATTTCTTGTCGATCCGGTTGCCGCGGGGCGTGCGGATGCCGCGTTTCGCGACTTCGTGGGCCAACTCCGTGCCCGATCCGATCTCGAGAAACGTGGCGAAGATCCAGCGGACATGGTCAGCGCGCTCATCATCGACCACCAGCTTCCGGTTTTCCACCCGATAGCCGTAGGGCGGCACCCCGCCCATCCACATGCCCTTCTTCCGGCTCGCGGCGACCTTGTCGCGGATGCGTTCGGCGGTCACCTCCCGCTCGAACTGCGCGAACGAGAGCAGGATGTTCAGCGTTAGCCTACCCATCGATGTTGTCGTGTTGAAAGACTGCGTCACCGAGACAAAGGTCACGCCGTTCCGATCGAACACCTCGACCAGCTTGGCAAAATCGGCCAGCGAGCGGCTGAGGCGGTCGATTTTGTAAACGACCACCACGTCGACCAGCCCGTCCTCAATGTCTGCCATCAGCTGCTGCAGGCCCGGCCGGTCTAGCGTGCTGCCGGATATGCCGCCATCATCATATTGATCGCGGACCAGCACCCAGCCCTCCGACCGCTGGCTTGCGATGTAGGCTTCACAAGCTTCTCGTTGAGCGTGGAGGCTGTTGAATTCCTGCTCGAGTCCTTCCTCGGAGGATTTGCGGGTGTAGATCGCGCAGCGCAGTTTCCGGACAATCGGTTTGGTCATGCGCCCCTCCGATGGTTTTTCAGGCCGAAGAACACCCAGCCGTTCCAGCGCGTGCCGGTGATGGCGCGAGCAATGGCCGACAGCGATTTGTAAGGGCGACCCTGCCAGTCGAAGCCGTCGGCGGTCACGGTGACGACATGCTTCACGCCCTGCCATTCGCGGATCAATCGCGTGCCGACGATGGGCATTTGGTCGGCGCGTATACGGCTCTTTTTGCGATCACCGCCATCGAGTTGCTCGCCGAGTGCTTCCAGCCGTTTCACCGTTTCCGGCTTCAGGCCGCCGTAGGCCAGTTCCTGGATGCGGTAGGCGAGGCGGCTTTCCAGATAGCGCCGGTTAAACGGCGGCGGTTCGCTGTCGAACAGCTCACGCCATTGCGTCTTCAGGTCTGGTGTCGATGTGGTCTTGAGCGCGGCCAGGCGGGCTGGAATAGGATCTTGTTTGGTCATGCATTTCTCCGTTGAGTTGGAGTTGCATGACGCCATTCTTCGGCCGGATAGTGTAGGCTACTTTCTCCAATTTTATCAGATACTTCCGCCCGATTTCGCAGCCGCAACCGAACCAGCCCGAGAGCCAGCGGGCCGCATAGCTCGGCGCGGCGTTCTGCGGGCGTCATCTGGCAGGGTGGGAGTGGATTGGGTCGTTTCATACGGGCCTCGGGGCGGTTGTCTCCCTGGGCCTCTACTCATCGGCCTCGGGAACCGTCCCAACCGTTCGCCCGACGGTTGCGGCCCTATGGGTGAGAACATATTATGAACATTCAATTCATGGAAAAAGGGGATTCGCGATGGCCGGCAATTTGAAAAAGTTCGTGAATCCTCGGTTCATCAAGACAATTGATCTGAGCCTGATGAAAGCATTGCTTGCCCGTCACGAAGGCAAATTCACTGATTTCTCCATCGATGTGCTCGATCAGGAAGAAGATGTGGCACGGGGCGCGCTACACGACCTCCTGACGGGGGCTGAAGACAGTTATCCAGAAGGTTTGCGGGCCGATCTCCACCGTATCGCCGAACTAGGCGACAAACGCGGCCTTGAAATTATCCAGACCCAGGCTGATCGTCAGGGCATCGATCTATTTCCGGACATT
The DNA here is from genome assembly GCF_049801015.1 of Dinoroseobacter sp. S124A. NCBI lineage: Bacteria > Pseudomonadati > Pseudomonadota > Alphaproteobacteria > Rhodobacterales > Roseobacteraceae > Dinoroseobacter > Dinoroseobacter sp. S124A. The sequence goes on from NZ_JBNAGD010000001.1 coordinate 145,924, forward strand.
AAAACCGGCGATGAGGATGCGCCTAACAGGGCACATGAGCCGAAACACATCGCCGTCCGGGTATTTCTGGAACATCCCGACCTGTTCGACGCCGCCGCCGATCACATGGCGATGCTCGCAGCTGATCGACTGCACGAGTACGCCGGCAAGGAACGGGGCGTCGCGATCGATCTGACGCCAGAAAAGGTCGAGGCGTTCAAGACGGCTGTCGCTGACCTGTTCCGCGATGCGTTCCTGGGAGATTACTGCCGAGTCGGTGATTACGCCGATGGCGACGAGATCAACCTCGTGGTCAGTCACGGCTCCATGGTCTCGACCATGCCGGTCGTCGAAGGCCTGCAGGAGCGGGTCATCAGTGTTCGGCAGATCGCCCATGCTGTGCTGCGATATTCCGAGAACACTGGGATGCTTCGGCTCGCGCGGATCAGAAAAGCCCACCAACCAGAGATCGCCGAACTCTTCGCTGCGATCATCCTGGGGCGGCCCGGCTTTTTCGATGGTGACGATGCACAAGACCTTTACACGCTAAGACCGATTGAACTCGCAGGCCCCGATTTCGCTTTTGATCATGCCTACGATCCCATGATTGACCGCGTCCTGATCATCGAGGCGGCGGCGGACCTGATGGTGCCTGGCAAGAAGGGTTATCCACGGGTGGCGCGCACGCTTCGGTCGCGCGATCTTGGCGGGGAAGCGCTTCGGCACTATGGCGGCACGCCGGTGTCGTTTGCCGGAGCATGGCGTCTTGGCGAATTTGTTTTTCGGATTTTGTTCAAGGGCGATGGTAAGCGACAACCACAGGTAACCGTCAAACTGCGCCCACCCGGCGTCCTGCAGTTCCGGCGCACTCAGCACGAGGCGCGGGTGATGACCTTGATCGAACGAAACGGGCTGACGAATGACCGAGACGATTTTGCAGTTATTGACGCGGCTGAGTGAGGCAGGCGACGACGCCGTTCTCTCGGGGGCTATCGCTCAATCGCATTACGGATCTGAGTTTGACAGACTTTTGCGCAAGCGCGTCTTGGTTGAAGTAGCACCAATAAGCGAGTGGGATGTCTGCGATCGCTGTGAATGCGAAATGATCTCGCGGCCAATTCGACAGAATGGCGATCGATACCAAGCCGATTGCCCGCTCGATTCTCGAGAAGACGTGGTTCTGAGTGCCGAGGACATCCGGTCTTTTCGAATCAATCTCCACGGTCTTGCCGGAGAGATTTCCACCAAGGCTGCGTTGCGAGGTCACGCTGTAGCTGTCGCGGGAGGTCTCTGGAAATTGGGTGAAACAGAGGCTGGGAGACTTGTTTTCCTGATCTTTCAGACGTCAGTTCTGAAGCTGGAAGGGCTTTTGCCGATTATGCGAAGGTTGTCAGGTTCAGGCTCGGTGACCCTTGTTGCGCCACGACCACCGGCAGAGAGAGCGGCCTATCTGATCGACGCAGGGGTCCACGTCATTGGATTTGAAACCGTCTTTGCCGCGCATTCCGCCAGCCGAGACAACGCGGTTCTCGATCCCCCATCAGAAGAAGCGGAGTTGGTCGTTCACGTGCAATCGGGCGCAGTCGAATGGCGCAATTGCCTCATTTCCTTTCCTCACCAGCTTTTTCCGTCACTTCGACGGCTGGTGGACAAAGCGCTTTCAAGGGATACGCTTGCCTCGAAGGCGTATCTTGAGGACACAACCGGTCGCGCGGCATCAGATCTTGTGCGGGAGATGCGCGACAAGATCGTGGCCTCTGGTTTCTCGCAGGCGGATGCCAAGGATCTGATCAAGACGGTACATGGCAGAGGCTATCGACTGCAGATCGACCCGTTGCGGATCAGGATTATCGAGTAGCCGTCGGCTGCCGGGCATCACGGCCGTGAATAGACTGCGCCGGATCTACAAACCATCGCCGTGTACCACCATCGCTGAAAAAGCGGCTGTCATTCTCTTTGTGGACTGTAGTAGCGTTCAGAAGCAGTAGTTTAACGTAGGAATTTCATATGGAAGCCCGCACGAAGACGGTCGAAGACTGGTTCGCAATGATCCGCGAGGGGCTTTTGACGCTGCCCAGGTTCCAGCGTTTCGAGGCGTGGCGACCAAACCAGATCGAAGGTGTTCTGGAGAACATCCTCCGCGTACCGTCACTGCCGATCGGCGCGCTTCTGCTCTTGGAGGTTGGTGACAAGGAGCTCTTTCATTCGCGACCGCTTTCCGGGGCCCCAAATCCAAAGGGCATGCCGCAAATGAACCTGCTTGATGGGCAGCAGCGCATGACCGCTTTGTGGCGATCATTAATCGATGACTATGACGAGTTCACTGTTTTCGTATCCTTGGAAAACGAAGAGCGCCCTGAAATCGAAATTGTGAAGCGATACATTTCCAAGTCAGGCAAACGCATGCCGCTTTGGGCTGACATTCCGGCCGAGTGTCTGGAGCGCAGTTATTTCCCTGTTTCGATACTTTGTCCTGGTTCCAAAGGCGAGCATGCGATGGACGAATGGACCGAGGCAGCGGAGACGGACAAGGCGACTGACAAAGCCATCATGCGTTTGCGCCAAAGGCTTGCCTCTTATCCCATTCCGTTCTTGTCGCTGCCTGTGACCACGGAACAGGAAACGGCGCTCGACGTCTTCATCAAGATGAACACGTCGGCATCGCCGCTGAAGGATTTCGACATCGTTGTTGCACAGCTTGAGGGCGCTGTCGGCGACTCGTTGCACGACATGATTGCCGAACTCAACGAAAAAGTTCCTGCCGCGGCCGACTATGGAAAGGTAGAAGACGCGGCCTTGGCGATTGGGGCTTTGCTGAACGGCAAGCCGCCACTGAAGCGCACGTACCTTGATCCAGCGTTCGGCAGCGAGCTGGCCAATGTTTGGGATCAGGTTGTGGTTGGATTGAAGCGCGGCGTGTCGTTCTTACGGGACGAAGCGATTTTCAATGAGCGTTTGCTGCCAACTGAGGTGATTGTCTACCTGACTGGTGCGCTATGGGCGTATGTTCCTGTCGACGGTGCGGATCAAGAGGGGCGCGCGCGAACGTTGATCAGGAAAGCAATCTGGCGTGCAAGCTTCACCGATCGCTATCTCAAGACTGCGACCACCCGTGCCTTTGCCGACTACAAGGCGATCCAGGACATGATCGTAAATCCAGACTCGAGCGCCGCGCCGGATCTGTTTGATGAAGCCCAAAATCCGTTGCCTCCGGCTGTCGAACTCATTCGCGGCGGCTGGCCGAGCCGCAAGGACAGACTTGGACGGGCAATCATTGCGGTCTCGCTCTACGGCGGAGGCTATGATTTCGCCGATGGCGCGAAAGCAACCGCAGACAACGTGCGCTTTCGCGAGTACCACCACGTCTACCCGCGTAGCCTTGTGCAGGATCAGTTCCCCGATCACGAGGTCAACTCCGCTCTGAATTGTGCGCTGATCTCTTGGAAGACCAATCGAAAGATCGCGGCCAAAAACCCCAAGCAGTATCTTGAGGAGCGCGGGCAGGATGCCAATGCCACTGAAGAACAGGTTCGGCACAGGCTCGAAAGCCATCGCGTGCCTTACCACGATCTGCTTGACGGTGATTTTCAGAAGTTCATCGAAACGCGCGCCGATCTGATCCACACGTCGATGCAGAAACTCTGCGAAGGCTCCGTCCCTTGAACTGATCGTGCAACGGTCCGGCTGGGATATTGGTAGGTTGTCGCGCTAGCGGCTCCCAGAAACCCACAGAACTTTCCCAGATCGTTCCCACCAAAGCACCAGCTGCATCCGGCAGTTTCGGCTCATCAGAAACGATGACCGAGGCGCACAGCGATGCAGATCGAACTCTCACCCGACGACATTGAAACCATCATCTCCGAGGCCGACTCCGCGGCCTGGAGGCTGCGGCGGCGGCTGGGCTTGCCCGCATGCGATCGTGAGGATCTGGGTCAGGATCTCCTGATCGATCTTCTGCGCCGCTTGCCAGCTTTTGATCCGGCACGCGGCAGCCTCGGCGCATTCGCAGGTCTGGTCCTACGCAATCAATCCTCACGGATCGCGATCCGGATAATGCGTGAACGCAGGGCGCAGGGTGGCGGGTTGCTGTCGCTCGATGCGCCCTCGGGTTCTGAGGACCAGCGTCCGCTCGCCGAGACCATCGGTGAGGACGATGGGCTGTCTGCTTGGCACGGCCAGGCGACCAACGCGTGTGCATTCACTGAGCAGCATCAGGCCGTGCAAACCGCGGTTTCACGGTTGCCGCCGGAGGACCGGCGTCTATGCGCAGCGCTGGCGCATCGCCCGATTTCGGCGCTGGTCTCCGAAGGTTTCGGCAGCCGGTCCACGCTTTACCGCCGCCTTGCCGATCTCCGCCACGTCCTCACCGCTCATGGCATCGGTCTCTCCTGGGACGATGTGGCTGCGGCCTGAGTAGAGGCGAAAGGAGGAGATCATGTTCATGGGAACCACACCCTTTATTACCGTTCGCGCCAGCCGACCGCTGTCCGAGATTGAGTTCTGCGCCTGGGTGGCGCAGGCCGTTCCCGGCGACCGGCTGGAATACCATCGCGGCTTTCTGGTGCTCGACATCTTCCCTGTGTTTTCGGGGCTATCGGATGCGGCGCGGGCCGAATTGAGCAGGCTTGGATCGCGGGCCTTCTGGGCCGCCGAGCAGGGTCTCGTGCATCTCGTGCAGGAACGCGTGGGCCCGGATCAGTTCGCCTACATCGCCGTCGCCCGACCCAAGCCCAAAGCTGCTGCCGTCTCGCTCTCCGAGCTGCTGCTCGCCGAACAGGAGGCCGCGTGATGCCCGCCTTCCAATCCTTTTTCACCGATCACGGAGACCATTTCATGCCATTCCCCGAGAATACCCCCACGCCTGACGATCTGCCATCTCTCAGCGCCGCCGAGATCGCGGCCTTGCCGGTCGAGTTGCTGGCAATCCTGCAGCGCGAGATCGACGAGCACCTGAAGCGTGACAAGGCGGCCAAGACCCGCTTCGATGCCGGACTGGCCATCCGTTATGCCACCCGGGCCGCCGAAGAACGGCAGGTTCAGGCCAAGGACACCGGCTCGGTTCGGTTCGACGATGGTGATTTCACCGTGGTTGCCGACCTGCCGAAGCGGGTGGACTGGGACCAGGGTCGGCTGGCCGACATGGTCTCTCGGATCCGCGATGCAGGCGACGATCCCGCCGAATATGTCGATCTCGCTTACAAGGTGCCCGAACGCAAATACGCGAACTGGCCCGAGGCGATCCGGCAGGGCTTCGAGCCCGCGCGCACTGTCCGTCCCGGAACGCTGAAGGTCGAGATCCTCGCACAGGGGGCAGACCAGTGAGTCTCCCCATCATCAGCGCCGACCAGCGGCTGGCCGAACCGCGCGGCATCAAGGGCTGCATCTTCGGCAAGAGCGGTATTGGCAAAACAAGCCTGCTCTGGACCCTTGATCCCGACCGCACCTTGTTCATGGATCTCGAAGCTGGCGATCTGGCCATCGAGGGCTGGGCCGGTGACAGCATCCGTCCGCGCACATGGACGGAGTGCCGGGATTTCGCGGTGTTCATCGGTGGGCCCAACCCGGCGCTACGCGATGAGCAGCCCTACAGCCCGGCGCACTATGCCGCCGTCTGCGACCGTTTCGGCGATCCGGCAGCACTCGATCGCTACGACACCATCTTCGTGGACTCGATCACCGTAGCGGGGCGGTTGTGCTTCGGCTGGTGCAAGGGCCAGCCCGAGGCGCTGTCGGAGAAGACCGGCAAGCCAGATGTGCGCGGGGCCTACGGGTTGCACGGCCGCGAGATGATCGGCTGGCTCACCCATCTCCAGCACACGCGGGCGAAGAACGTCTGGTTCGTCGGGATCCTCGACGAGAAGCTCGACGACTTCAACCGCAAGGTGTTCCAGCCGCAGATCGACGGCTCAAAGACTGGGTTGGAACTGCCGGGGATCGTCGATGAGGTGATCACCATGGCGGAACTGAAGTCTGAAGGCGGCGATCCGTATCGCGCCTTTGTCTGCCACACGATCAACCCCTGGAGCTTTCCGGCCAAGGATCGCTCCGGCCGCCTGGCTCAAGTCGAAGAACCCCATCTCGGCCGACTGATGGCAAAGATCCGGACGCCTGCAGCCCCAGCGGTGGATCGCCTGACCTACGCCCCGCCGCCCGCCGATCCGGCGGCTGACGACCAATCCCAACCACAATCCTGATCAGAAAAGGAGGTTCCCCATGGGTTCCTGGAACGACTTCAATGACGCGCAGAGCAACACCAATCTCATCCCCAAGGGTACGCTGGCCAAGGTCCGCCTGACCATCCGCCCCGGTGGTTTCGACGATGCCGCGCAGGGCTGGACCGGCGGCTATGCGACGCGCGGCTCCACCGGTGCGGTGTACCTGAACGGCGAGTTCACCGTGACCGAGGGTCCATATGCCCGACGCAAGATTTTCACGCTGATTGGCCTATACAGCCCAAAGGGGCCGGACTGGACCAATATGGGCCGCAGCCTGGTGCGCGGCATGCTGAACTCGGCGCGCGGGATTTCCGACAAGGACATGTCGGCCGAGGCGCAAGCCGCGCGGCGCATCAGCGGCTTTGCCGATTTGGACGGCATCGAGTTCATCGCTCGCATCGACATCGGCACCGATGCAAGCGGTGACGACAAGAACGAGATCCGCAGCGCGGTCACGCCCGATCATCGCGACTATGCGCAGATCATGGGCACGGCGCCCCTGCAGTTCAGCGGCAATGCCCCGCAGCAGAATGCTGCCGCCCCAACGTCCTCGTCAAATCCGCCAGCGGCCAACCCCGGTGCTCCCGGGCGGCCGAGCTGGGCACAGTAAGGGGGGATCGGTCATGCGCCTTCGCCCCCGCCAGAAGACCTTTGTCGAGCGCAGTGTTGCAGCGCTCGCCTCCCGCGGCAACACGCTCGGCGTGGCACCCACCGGCGCGGGCAAGACCATCATGCTCTCGGCGGTCACCGGCGAGATGATCAGCGGCGGTGCCAAGGCCTGTGTTCTGGCCCATCGTGACGAGCTCACGGCGCAGAACCGCGCCAAGTTCCAGCGTGTGGTGCCGGAGGCATCCACCTCGGTGATCGACGCCACCGAGAAATCCTGGAGCGGTGACGTCACCTTCGCCATGGTGCCGACGCTGGCACGGGCGTCGAACCTGGCCGACATGCCGCGCCTTGATCTGCTGGTGATCGACGAGGCGCATCACGCGGTGGCGGACAGCTACCGCCGCATCATCGACCGGGTGCGCGACGCCAATCCTGACGCCCGGGTGTTCGGGGTGACGGCGACACCGACCCGTGGCGATCGCAAAGGTCTGCGAGAGGTCTTTGACAATGTCGCCGACCAGGTGCGTTTGGGCGATTTGATCTCGTCTGGACACCTCGTGCCGCCACGGACCTTCGTGATCGATGTGGGCGTGCAGGAGGAATTGAAATCCGTCCGCAAGACCAGCGCGGATTTCGACATGACCGAGGTGGCGGACATCATGGACCGCGCACCCGTCACCGACGAAGTGATCCGCCACTGGCGTGAGAAGGCGGGAGATCGTCAGACGGTCGTGTTCTGTTCCACCGTCGCCCACGCGGACCATGTGACCGAAGCGTTCAAGGCGGCTGGGATATCCGCCGCGCTGATCCACGGGGATCTCGCGGCCGAGACTCGCAAGGCCATCCTCGCCGATTACGCGGCGGGCAATATCCGCGTGGTCGTTAACGTGGCCGTGTTGACGGAAGGCTGGGATCATCCGCCGACGTCCTGCGTCGTGCTGCTGCGCCCCAGTTCCTACAAATCCACCATGATCCAGATGGTCGGGCGCGGGCTGCGCACAGTCAATCCGGAGGAACACCCGGGGCTGGTCAAGACCGACTGCGTTGTGCTTGATTTCGGGACGTCGAGCCTGATCCACGGCACGCTGGAACAGGATGTCGATCTGGATGGCAAGATCGGCACCGGCGAGGCCCCGACGAAAACTTGCCCGGCGTGCGCGGCAGAGATCCCGCTCGCCGCCACTGAATGCCCGCTCTGCGGCGAGGTATTGCTGCAGGACGAAGGCGAGACCGGCGCGGACGCAGTGCCGCTCTCGGGTTTTGTCATGACCGAGATCGATCTGCTGAAACGGTCCAGTTTCGCATGGGTCGATCTCTTCGGGACGGACGACGCGCTGATGGCCACGGGCTTCACCGCCTGGGGCGGCATCTTCTGGATGGAGGGCGTCTGGTACGCCATCGGCGGGGCCAAGGGCGAGCGGCCACGCTTGTTGGGCGTCGGCGAACGCACCGTCTGCCTCGCGCAGGCCGATGACTGGCTCAACACCCACGAGAGTGATGAAAGCGCCTTTAAGACGCGAGGATGGCTGCGCCAGCCACCGACGGACAAGCAGCTGAAATACCTGCCGCCCGAGTGCCGCCACGACTTCGGTCTGACGCGCTACCGTGCCTCGGCGCTGATGACCTTCGGCTTCAACAAGCGCGCCATCCATGCAGCCGTAAATGCGGTGGCTGGTCCCGAACGGAGGGCGGCATGACCCATGAAATCTTCAGCCCCCATCACGGCCGAGGAACGGCGGCGTCTCTGGCATCCGCGTGGAACGCTCTGTGCTGTCTGCCAGCAACCCACGCGTGGTTTTGGCTGGCGCGATCCGGTCCGGTCGAGGCGGCCCCGGCCATCGGTCTGGTTCTGCTCGATGCACTGCCAAGGCTTGTGGACGCGTTTGGCGCGGGAGCGTTTTGCGATGGTTGACCTGACAGAAGAAGAACGCGCCGCCGTCACCGCCACCATGAAACGCGTCGCGCTGCTGATGGACGAGATCGGCTGGCAGACCGCGTTCGCGGATCTGACCGAGGCACAGGTGCGTGCCCTGATCGAAGAGGCCGTCGAGGGATTCCGTGAGGCCATGTCCGACATCGCCCGGGCCCAGACACCGGAGGTGCCGTTCTGATGCTGGATTTCAATCATCGCCCCTCCATGGCCGAGCGGATCAACAAACTGATCGACGCCGCTCTCATTGCCGAGCGCGAGGCCACGCCACCCCGGATCTATCTCGGCGCATCCCGCTTGGGGCATGCTTGCGAACGCGCGCTTCAGTTCGAGTTCGCCGGTGCACCCAAGGATGAGGGTGCCCACTTCGGCGGGCAGACGCTGCGGATCTTCGCGATTGGTCATCAACTCGAGGATCTGGCGATCCGCTGGCTGCGCGCGGCCGGGATCGATCTGGCGACCCAAAAACGCGATGGCGGCCAGTTCGGCTTTTCCGTCGCGGGTGGTCGCATCCGGGGCCATGTCGACGGGATCATCGCTGATGCCCCGGCAGCGCTTGGCATGCGCGCCCCGGCGCTTTGGGAATGCAAGACCATGAACGCGAAGAACTGGCGCGCCTGCGTCAAGGACGGGGTGACTGTCTCCAAACCCGTCTATGCCGCCCAGATCGCGATCTATCAGGCCTACATGGAGCCCTCGGTGCCGGGAATTTCGGCCGCACCGGCGCTGTTCACCGCGATCAACAAGGACACGGCCGAGCTGCACCATGAGCTCGTCCCCTTCGATGCCGATCTCGCGCAGCGCATTTCCGACCGCGCGGTGCGGATCCTGCAGGCCACAGACGCAGGTGAACTGCTGCCCCGCATCGCCGCCAACCGCGACTTCTTCGAATGCCGGTTCTGCGCCCACGCCGAGCGGTGTTGGAGGCTGGCTGGATGACAGACGACCCCGCCGAACCATCAGACCCCGTCCAGGACACACCCATGCGCGACGACACAACGCCCGACATGCCCGCGGAAAACATCGTCCACTTCAATCCGTGGCGCGACTTCAACGACGCGGCCCCGCAGATTGATGTGTTCGGCGATGAGCCGGACCCTGAGCAGATCGCCCAGTTCATGCAGGTCGTCTTCGGCTACTGCGACGGCCTGATTCCGGTCCGCAGTTTTATCGACAAGGGCCAGGGCATCGATGGCCGCCCGCACAATATCTGGCTCGAGGTGGATCAGGCCGCCCCGGAGAAGATGGCAACCTTCGCCACATGGGCCTCACGCGAGGGCGCAGCGGTCTACGTGATCCCCGGCACTGTGGCTGCGTCAGGCCAGGCCAAGGCTACGGAAATCCAGCAAATGCAAACCGTGGTCGTCGACCTCGACACCGGAGACATTGCCGCAAAGCGTGCCCATCTGGAGCGCCATCTTGGTACGCCGACCATGGTGGTGGAAAGCGGTGGCGTGACGCCGGAGGGACAGCGAAAGTGCCATGTCTGGTGGGCGCTAACCGAGCCCGCCGAGGGGGATGACATAGCGCGCGTCTGCCGTCTGCGCGGCGACATTGCCGCCAAGGTCGGTGGCGACATGCATTTCCGATCCGCCCATCAGCCGATCCGGGTGGCAGGCTCAGTCTACTACAAGAACAGCCTGAAAACGCAGGTGCGCATTGTCGAGCTGAACGCCGCCCACGAGCGTGATCTGGCCGAGTTCATCGAGGCCGTGACCGACATGTCGCCCGCGGCGGGCGTGTCCCTGCAGCCCGAATTCAGCCATCCCGACAAACCCGCCATCGACGAGGTTCTGATCACCCCAGTGCGCGAGGGTGCGCAGGATGATTGGTCCCGTTTCGAGGGCGCATCCGCCGCGATCGGGCATTTCATCCGCATGGTCCACGAGGGCCGGATGTCAAAGGACGAAGGCTGGGAAGGCATCTGTGGCTACAACGCCGCGATGTTGCGGCCCCAGTGGCCAGTCGAACGGCTCAAGCGCGAGTCCGAGCGGCTCTGGGATCGGCATGTCGAGAAATACGGACCGCCGGTTATCCGATTGGACTCCGGCACACCGGGGCCGGTCGAGATGCCCACTTTCACCCTCGGCGCTCTGCTGGACGACCAGAGCCCGATGCCCGAAGACATCATCGCACCCCGCGTCCTGACGCCGGGCGGACTCCTGGTGCTGGGCGGCGCGCCAAAGGTCGGCAAAAGCGACCTGCTGATCTCCTGGCTCGTGCACATGGCGGCAGGTGCGCCGTTCCTCGGCTTCACCCCGCCGCGTCCGCTGCGGATCTTCTATCTGCAAGCGGAGATCCAGTATCATTATCTGCGGGAACGGCTGAAGCAGATTGCCCTGCCGCCAGAGGTATTGGCCGCCGCGCGCGACACCTTTGTAGCGACGCCAAAGCTGAAGATGCTGCTCGATAATGAAGGCAGCGTACGCGTGGCGCGCGCTATCCAGACCGCGTTCCCCGACGAACCGCCCGACATCCTTTGCGTCGACCCGATCCGGAACCTCTTTGACGGCGGTCCCGATGGCGGCGGCGAAAACGACAACACCGCCATGATGTTCTTCCTCAAGGAACGCATCGAAGTCCTGCGCGACCATATCGACCCCGACTGCGGGGTGATCCTGATCCACCACACCAAGAAGCTCAGCAAGCAGCAGGTGAAGGACGATCCCTTCCTCGCGCTCTCCGGCGCCAGCGCCCTGCGGGGCTTCTACACCTCCGGCCTGATCCTGCATCGACCCGACGAGGAGGCCGCTGAACGCAAGCTGGAGATTGAACTTCGGAATGGTCCGGCGCTGCCTTCCAAGCTGATCGACAAGGTCGGCGGCCAATGGGTCGAGATCAACCCGATGAACGAGCGTCTGGTGCGCCAGGACGTTGGGGCGAAGCACGACGCAGAACGGGACCGCAAGGCCGAGGTGATCTGCGGCCTGCTGTACGAAGAGGCCCTTCAGGGTCGGATGTACACGATGACCCATTTCGCTGAGACCTTCGAGAACACCGGGGGTCTTGGCGGGCAATCGATCATCCGCGAACGACTGAACGTGCTGACCACGAAAGGCTACGTGAAGTTCGTCCGCGGGGCCGCTGCGACAGCGCTGGATCTGGCGACAGAGCGGAGCAAATACGGCTATCTCTGCGTCGAGACCATGCGTCTGGCGACCAGCCGGGAGCGTGTCGATCCAGGCACCGGAGAGGTCTCGCCAGAGCTGATCGACGTCCTGCCCAGCCACTACAAATGCCCACAGACCGGTGCCGTTCTGCCCGTCGAAAACCCCTCCGTCTGGGTCTATCGGGAGGTGGAGGACGCATGATGAAACACGCAGTTTCGCCTCCCGAAATCTGGCCGCAAAGTTCCGAAATCTGGCCAGATTTTGCAAAATCTGAAATCCTGGCGAAATCTGGAATCTGGCTTTTTCCATTTGGCTTCAGGGGTTTGGAACGTCCTTTCCAGATTTCGGAAGGGTGTTTCCGAAATCTGCTCCGCAATCTGGATTTTGTCAACAAAATCAGTGCGCTGCGCCAGATTTCAGATTTCAGAAAAGTCCCCCCTAAAGGGGTAGGTGTCCTCCCCGCTACAGGCGGGGAGAGCCACCACCTACCCCTGGGCAATTTCTCGGGTCGCAGTCTGACCCGTTCCACCCCTCGAGCAGCCAATCACAAAAGGAGAAAGCCCATGGCGGACCAGACCATGACCAACCCCAATCAGAACGCCGTCCGAAATGTGCCGCCCGCGTTTACCGGCCAGCGCACATTGCTGGCGCTCGATCTTGGCACAACCACGGGCTGGGCGCTGCATGGCACCGACGGGCTGATCACCAGCGGCACAGCATCGTTCCGCAATGGCCGCTTCGATGGCGGTGGAATGCGGTACTTGCGCTTCAGCAACTGGCTGGGCGAGTTGGACAGGCTGTCCGGTCCCATCGCTGCCATCTGGTTCGAGGAAGTCCGCCGCCACGCGGGCACCGACGCAGCCCACGTCTATGGGGGCCTCATGGCCACCTTGACCGCGTGGGCCGAGATGCGCGGTGTGCCTTACGAGGGCGTGCCCGTCGGCACTATCAAACGGTTCGCAACCGGAAAGGGCAACGCCAACAAGGAGGCCATGATCGCATCCGCCCGGGCACGCGGCTTCAGCCCGGCCGATGACAACGAGGCAGACGCCATCGCGATCCTGCTCTGGGCCATGGAAACCCAAGGAGGTGCACAATGACCGGCATGCGGTTCACGCCGAGGGGTTATGGCGGGCACCGCCGCCAGCCCGAAGAGGTCAAACGGGACGGCTGGAAGGAACAGGGGCTGCTGGCCGTCGCCATTGACGATGACCGGTTGACCTGGCCCGAGCGGGAATTGGTGCGCCAGCTTGGCGAGCGCCTTTACGGCAAGCGGGAACCGGAGGCGCGCCATGGGTGAGTGGACCACAGCGCGCGTGGAGGACCAGCTGGAGAGCGCGGCCGAAGTCTTCCGCACCTTGCCCGGCGTCATGCCTAAGGGCTTCTTTAATGCCTGGCCCGAGTATTTTCACAGCTTCGCGGACAAGGTCGGACAGGAACCCCAGATGCGGCGGCCCCGGCCGGGACCGCGCCAGATCACCGAAGCCGAGGAGGCGTTGCTCTGGCTGCGCTGGCTGGAACGGGATGATGCCCGGATCGTCTGGCTGCGGGCCGAGCGCACGCCGTGGAAGCCGATCTGCTGGCAGATGGGGATTAGTCGGGCGACTGCGAACCGCAGGTGGCAGTACGGCATTGCTGTCATCGTTTGGAGGTTGAACGGAAGGCAGGCACCGCGGAACAGGTCCAGGGATTTCGTTATTGGGAAGGCACGGTAGGTCTAGATGCGGGGTGGCTACTCTGATAAACCCCTACAAATAGTAGGGAGTTCGATCCGGATTCGTCGTGTGAGGAGGCAGTCGAAGCATGTCTGATTGGTCGCTTTTTTTGTGTGACAAGCGATTCGCGGGCTTGCTCAATAGGCCGAAATCCAGCGGAGGCCCCGAGCCCCTCGATTTTGCTGCATCGCAGTTTCGTTTGCCGCAAGAGCGTGATCATGATCGGATCTTGTTCTCTACGCCGTTTCGACGGATGGGGGACAAGACGCAGGTATTCCCGCTTGAAAGCATAGAAAGCATCCGAACCCGGCTGACGCACTCCTACGAGGTCGCAAACCTAGCGCGGTCGCTTGGGGTTGAAATTGCTGTCAGCCTTGCTGACAAATTGCCCGAAGACGCTCTTAGGAAAATTCCAGCATTGCTGGCCGCAGTCGGCCTGGCACACGACATCGGGAACCCGCCGTTCGGCCATCAGGGCGAGTATGCCATTCGGTCTTGGTTCGAACGCAACTCAGACGCCCTGTTTGAACCACCGGACATTGAAAATTATCCTGACATTGCGGCGGATGTCGATCGGCTCACGCAACAACACAAGAACGATTTCCTTCTGTTCGAGGGAAATGCACAGACTCTGCGGGTCGTAACAAAACTCCAGGTTATTGGTGATGACCTTGGTTTGAATTTGACCTTGGGTACGCTGGCAGCCCTGATGAAGTATGTGGCGGCATCTGACGAAATCGATAAGAAGGTTCAGGCACAAAAAAAAGTTGGTTTCTTTGCTTCAGAACAGTCCTTGGTAGCGAAAATTCGCAGTGAAACAGGATTGAAGGGGGATTCTCGCCATCCCTTGGCACTGGTGATGGAGGCGTGTGACGATATTGCCTATTCAGTACTCGATGCTGAAGATGCGATCAAAAAAGGCCTTGTCTCGCTGAATGATCTGCTAGCATCACTTGAGTACCATCCGGACGGTGCAGACGGGCTCGACCCGGTCGTAAAGCACCTCTGCGAATTGTCGCGCTGGGAGTTTGAAAAACTGCGGAAGCAGAAACTGCACCCAAGTGAGCTACAAGATGTGGCAACCCAGAAATTCCGAGTTCATGCAATCCATCTAATGGTTTCAGCTGTCGCTGCCGCCTTCCAAGAAAACTACCAATCCATTTTGAACGGAGAGTTTGCCGGGGAACTCGTGAAGGTTTCCAAGGGTGGGGCTCTTTGCAAAGCTCTGAAGGACTTTGATAGAGAGAACGCCTTTAGCCATAAATCAGTGCTAGAGGTCGAGCTCAATGGCTATAATACGCTCAACCGCCTGATGGACTTTCTCTGGATCGGCATTTGTGAGCGCGAGAAATACGATGACCTCGAAAGCAAGAGAACTTCTCCATTCGCAGCCTATGTTTATAGCAGGATCTCCAAGAATTATCGGCGGATATTTGAGGGTAAGGTTGACCAATACCATGCTGACCCCAACCTCCCTATTCGATATAAAGAGATGCAGTTGCTGACTGACATGGTGTCTGGAATGACGGATCAGTTCTGCATTGATCTGCATGACGATCTTCTGAAACACTATCGCGAGATGCACACAGTTAATGGAACGCCAGCTTGAGAATAGGGTTCGCTATTTCTTGAACTCGCGGTATCGCGGGCGTGAAGACGTGCGACAGACACTTAGCGAGCTTCGTGGATATGGCCGTCTTGTGCTTATTGGCGGAATGCTGCGTGATGTTGCTCTGTTCGGAAATGCGGGGTTCAAATCAGATCTCGACTTCGTAATCGACACATACGATCTGTCGTCTTTCGAGGGCCATATGAGATCAATTGGGGCACGTGTTAATCGATTTGGGGGTTATTCGCTTCCCTCGAGGAAGTGGCAGATTGACATTTGGCCATTGCAGCGTACTTGGGCGCATCTTGCAGGGCACGTTCGGGTCCGAACAGTTGCAGACTTACGAGACGTGACCTTTTTTAAGTGCGACGCGATAATATACGATCTGGCCTATAAAAGACTGCGTGCGAAGTCCGGTTACTTCGATGACTTGGATCGCAAAGTTTTGGAAATTAACCTCCGGCCGAACCCAAACCCGAGAGGAAATGCTGTTCGAGCGTTCCGATACTCGTTGATGAAGGGGTTTCGCTGGGGCCCAAACCTCACGCATTTCATCGCCGAGACGATTGACGAATTTGGTTGGAATGCTCTTCGAGAAAATGAGATGCGTTCATTCAAAACGCAGTACCTTGACATGCTGAGGATAAACGAACTTCAGCGTGAGATTGAAAATCACGCATCGGATCCCAACGATTTGCTGTTTGAACCATCAGCCTTCAAAAGAAATGTCCAATTGGAACTGCCGTACGTCCATTGACGATTTGTCAGGGCAAGTTCCCTTGTTCACTTGTCAAACATTAGCGGCCCCGTGAGACGTTTTTGCGTGAGACATCGCAAGGCGAGACAAATCCGGATCTGGCGGCTACAAATTGGATATGATCGTGAGAGGCGCGTGCATGACGGCCCGCGCCGCTGGACCCCAGAATTCCACGAGGGGTCCAAGCGGCTAGCCCACTGACTTTACGGGTCCTTCCTCGCCCCAAACGTATACGGGCGGGCGAAGCGCGCAATATCGCCAGCGTCAGGGCCGGTTTTTTGGGAAGCCACCCCTAGCAGGCATCCACCCGCGATCCGCTGAAAACCACGACAAAACAAACCTTTGGCACCGGATACGCCTGGTGGCCGCTGGACCCCTCGCGGAGTCCAGGCTGGCTGCCGGTGTCCGGAGTCCACCCGATTGAGGCGAACCGATCCGCATGACCTTGAGCTTTGCCCCGGAGGCGATCGAGACCTGGCCGCTGGCCAAGCTCCAGCCCTATGCGAAGAACGCTAAGCTGCATGGGCCCGACCAGGTCGCGAAGATTGCCGCCAGCATGGCAGAGTTCGGCTGGACCGTTCCCTGTCTGGTCGCGGACGACGGAGAGTTGATTGCGGGCCACGGCCGGGTTTTGGCCGCGACGCAACTCGGGCTGACCGAAGCACCCGTGATCGTGCTGGGGCACCTGACCGAGGCGCAGCGCCGGGCGTACCGGATCGCGGACAACAAGCTGACGGAACTCGGCACCTGGGAGGAGGCGCTGCTGTCGGCCGAGCTGAACGACCTGCTGGCCGAAGACTACGACCTGTCGCTCATCGGTTTCGATGACGCAGAACTCGAAGAGCTCTTGGCCGGAGAGGTCGATCCCGAAACCGCCTCCCGCGAGGGCGAGGACGATGTTCCAGAGGCCCCCGAAACCCCGATCAGCCGTTCCGGCGATCTCTGGGTGCTGGGCAAGCATCGGTTGCTCTGCGGGGACGCGACGATGGCAACAAATGTCGAGCGACTGCTCGGCGACGTGAAACCGCTGCTGATGGTCACCGATCCGCCTTACGGCGTGGAATACGATCCCGGCTGGCGCAACAAGGCGGGAGCGGCCGCGACCAAGCGCACCGGCAAAGTGCTGAATGACGACCGCGCGGATTGGCGCGAGGCCTGGGCGCTGTTTCCAGGCGACGTGGCCTATGTCTGGCACGGCGCGCTGCATGCGACGACGGTTGCCGAGAGCCTCGAAGCCTCCGGCTTCAACATCCGCTCGCAAATCATCTGGGCCAAGGATCGTCTGGTGCTGAGCCGGGGCGATTACCACTGGCAGCACGAACCCTGCCTCTACGCCGTGAAGAAAACCGGCAAGGGCCATTGGGCCGGTGACCGCAAGCAGACCACTCTGTGGCAGATCGCAAACAAGGATCAGGACGCGGAAACCGTGCACGGGACCCAGAAGCCCGTCGAATGCATGCGCAGGCCGATCCTCAACAATTCCAGCCCGGGCCAGGCGGTCTACGAGCCTTTCATGGGGTCTGGCACCACGCTGATCGCAGCGGAAACCACGGGCCGCGTGTGCCTCGGGATCGAGCTGAACCCGGCCTATGTCGATGTCGCCGTGCAGCGCTGGCAACAGTTCACCGGCCAGGCGGCCGTGCTGGACGGGACCGGCGAGACCTTCACCGATCTCACGGCCAATCCACGCTGAGGCGATGCATGACCTGGCTTTACCTTCCTCCGGACGCGCTTCCGGAGCCGGAGACCTGTTCGGCCTCTCGCTCTGTTCCGGCGCGGGCGGGCTCGACCTCGGGCTCACCATCGCCATGCCCGGATATCGAACTGTGGGCCATGTCGAACGGGAAACCTACGCCGCGGCCATTCTCGTGGCCCGGATGGAAGAGGCGGCCCTGGATCCAGCGCCTGTCTGGGACGACGTTGCCAGCTTCGACGGCCGCCCGTGGCGCGGCGCGGTGGACATCGTCACTGCGGGCTATCCGTGCCAGCCGTTCTCCGTCGCGGGCAAACGCCGGGGCTCGGACGACCCGCGCCACCTCTGGCCCCATGTCGCGCGGATCATTGGCGAGGTCGAGCCGCCTTTCGTCTTCCTCGAGAATGTCGCCCATCATCTCCGCCTCGGTTTCCCCGAAGTCGCCGGAGGACTGGTCGGCATGGGCTACCGCCTTGCGGCAGGCCTCTTCACGGCGGCGGAAGTCGGTGCGCCCCATAAACGGGAGCGGCTGTTCATCCTTGCCCACCGAGAAGGACGCGAACTGGCCGACCCCGCGCGCCTGCTCCGGGACCCGCTCGAGCGGTGGGAACCGGACGGAGATGCTGCGGCTCTGGCCGACGCCACGGGCGAGCGCCAACGAAAACCGGCAGACGAAACCGACGCCGTCGCAGGAAGCGGGCAAGCATGGGATGAACCTGGCGACCTCGGCCGCGATGTGGCCAACGCCGCAGACCGACAGCTTCCGCAGCCGGGGCGGTGCCCGGAAACACGAGAAGGGCCTCGACGGGATGGCCCGGGACTGGCCGACACCGATGGCAACCGACGGCAACAAGCCGAGCGCGGGCAATCGCAAATCGGCCGACCTGACCAACGCCAGTCAGCTGTGGATGACGCCGACGGCGCGGGATCACAAGGACGGGGCGACGACATTGGCGAACACGCCGGTGAACGGCCTGCTTGGCCGCCAGGTCCTGGCGACGCCGACGGCTGGGAGCGATACCTCCGAACCGCGCCGGACGCTGAACCCAGCGTTTGTCGAGGCGCTGATGGGCTGGCCCACCGGGTGGACCGCCTTCGGCTCTGCGGCAACGGCGTGGTCCCACTGGTTGCCGCGCATGCGCTTAGAACTCTCGCGGCTCAATTGCTGGCCGACGGATGAGGTGGTCGCATGATCATGAAGCAGTCGCGCCTCATGTCGCTTGTCGAGTCCATCGCCAATGTGGCGGTTGGCTACGGCGTTGCGGTTCTCACGCAAATCATGATCTTCCCGGTTTTTGGCTTGCACACGACGCTGGCGCAGAACCTGAAGATGGGTGCGGTGTTTACCGTGGTGAGCATCGCGCGGTCTTTTGCCCTGCGGCGGGTGTTCGAGGCGATACGGATGCGAAGCGCCAAATGAGCAACCGCCGCCCCAGAGGGACGGCGGCCAGCGAATTGTTGGTGTCCGGTGCGTCAGGCGGCAGGGAGTTTGTACACGCGGCCCCGATCCTCGATCTTCTCCGAGGTTACTTCGAGCCCGAGCTTTTTCTTGAGCGCGCCCGACATCGCGCCGCGCACCGTATGCGACTGCCATCCGGTTGCGGCCATGATTTCTGCGATGGTTGCGCCCAGTGGCGCGCGCAACATGGCGATGAGGGTGGCCTGCTTGGTGCCCTCGCGCGGCGTGCGGGTCTTGGGGGCCGAATCCTCGGTCGGTTTGACCTCCGCGCTGTCAGTCTCGGTGCCGATGGCGGCGAGGCCTGCGTCGGTCGCGACCAGCGTGACGCCGTGACCGTCTCCGGTCTCGCGCCAGACGGGCTCGCCGTTGCGCATATCGGCCTCGACCTCTTCGAGGAAGCCTTTGGCGAGCATCGCGCCGATCACCTTTGCGGCGGCCCCGCCGCGCAGGCTGTCGGGTAGCGGCAAGGCAATCTGACCGTCGCGATTGGCGGCGGTGCTGAGAATGATGGCTTGGGTGTCGGAAAGTTTTGTCATCTGTGCCTCCGTGGATCAGCCGCGCGGAATGCGTGGCTTCTACCGAGGCGAGCCCGCCGCTTGGGCGGGCCGGGACCGACGCGCGAGGGCTCAGTCGTCGCGCGCGATCAGGGCAAGGAGGACGGCCGCCATGCCGCCGAGATATTCGCTGCGGCGAAACACGATCTCGTCGATCTCGCACGCGGTGTTGATGGCCGGTTCGACCTGAAGGTCGCTGCCCATGTGCGGCATCAGGCGGGCGGCCTCGCGGTTGTAGCGCTCTGCAAGGGTGCCGATTTCCATGGTGCTCACTCCGCGTGCTCGCCTTCGCTGAAGGCGCTGTCGGTGATGCGCTTCAGGAGGCTGGCGTAGTGCTCGAGGCTGCCAACCGTGGCCCAGCCGATCTCGTCGGGATGGCAGTTGAAGTGTTCGTCGCTGAGGCCCTGTAGCCGGGCGAGCATCTCGTCGATCTCGGCCTTCTTGCCGATGAAGGCGTTCACAGCCGCCTCTTTGTTGCGACGCGCTTTCTCGTCGCGAAGCTCATGGCGGGGCGTTGTCTGTGGGTTAAGGCGGGTCATCGTGGCGGCTCCGTGGTGAGTTGCATCGTTTTCGTAGGACCACGTTCGCTCTGGTGCGGAGGCTTATCAACTACATAAGCACATGATTTTGAATGATAATCGGAGCGTTCCATGGATGGTCTGAGCGAGCGCCAATACGCCGCCCGCGTCGCTCTCTCACGCGGAGCCATCCAGAAGGCCAAGGCGACGGGAAGGCTGGTTCTGCATTCCGATGGCAGTATCGACGCGGAGGCGAGCGATGCGCTGCGTGCGCAGGCAACCGACCCATCGAAAACCCGCAGAGCGCCGAAGCCGAAGCTCAAGCCTGTATCCGAGGCTGCGGTCTCAGCTGTCGGCGAAACGCTGCGCGAACAGGGAATGTCTGCCCCGCCGGGGGGGGCGGCACCACGTTCCTGCAGGCCAAGACAGCCAACGAAGTGCTGAAAGCGCAAGAGCGCCGCCTCCGCCTGCAGAAGCTGAAAGGCGAACTGATCGACCGCGCCCGCGCGCTGTCGCTGGTTTTCAGGCTGGCGCGGCAGGAACGTGATGTCTGGGTCAACTGGCCCGCACGCGCGGCAGCGTTGATGGCTGCCGACCTCGGCGTCGAGCCCGCCGCGATGCAAAAGGTTCTGGAGAAACATGTCCGTGCCCAGCTCGACGACCTTGCCGAGGTCAAACCCGATCTTCGGTGAAGACGACTTCGAGGGCGCGGTGGAAATCTTGCGCGCCTGGGGCGCGGGCCTCACGCCGGATCCGGATCTGACCGTGTCCGAATGGGCTGATCGGCACCGGATGCTGTCTGGCCGCGCATCGGCCGAACCGGGCCGGTATCGCACGGCGAGGACGCCCTACATGGGCGAGATCATGGATCGGCTGTCGCCCGGTGATCCGACCCAACGGATCGTGTTCATGAAGGCCGCGCAGGTCGGCGCGACCGAGGCGGGTAACAACTGGATCGGCTTTGCCATCCATCAGGCGCCGGGCCCGATGCTCGCGGTCCAGCCGACGGTGGAACTGGCGAAACGCAACTCGCGCCAGCGGATCGATCCGCTGATCGACGAAAGCCCGGAACTGCGGGAGCGGGTCAAACCGGCGCGCTCGCGCGACGCGGGCAACACGATGTTGTCGAAGGAATTCGCGGGCGGCATCCTGATCATGACCGGGGCAAACTCGGCGGTCGGGCTGCGGTCCACCCCGGCGCGGTACATCTTCCTCGATGAGGTCGACGCCTATCCAGCCTCGGCTGACGATGAAGGCGATCCGGTCACGCTGGCCGAAGCCCGGTCGCTGACATTTGCCCATCGGCGCAAGGTGTTCCTGGTCTCGACGCCGACCATACGGGGGATGAGCAGGATCGAACGGGACTATGAAGCCAGCGATCAGCGCAGGTTCTTCGTGCCGTGTCCGCATTGCGGCGCGATGCAATGGCTGAAGTTCGAAAGGCTTCGCTGGGAAAAAGGGCAGCCGGAAACAGCGGAATATCACTGCGAGGGTTGCGAGACCCCCATCGCGGAACATCACAAGACGGCGATGCTGGAGGCTGGTGAATGGCGGGCGACCGCTACGGCAGCGGATCCCAATACCGTCGGCTACCACCTCTCGGCGCTCTATTCGCCCATCGGCTGGCTGAGCTGGGAGCGGATCGTGCGGGCGTGGGATGCGGCTCAAGGGTCGGACGAGGCGATCAAGGCCTTCCGCAACACAATCCTCGGCGAGACTTGGGTTGAGACAGGCGAAGCGCCGGACTGGCAGCGGCTCTACGACCAGCGAGAGCGCTGGAAACCGGGCATTGTACCCGCAGGCGGGTTGTTCCTGACCGCCGGCGCCGACGTGCAGAAGGATCGCATCGAGGTCGACGTCTGGGCCTGGGGCCGTGGCCTCGAGAGTTGGCTGGTCGATCACATCGTGATCGAGGGCGGGCCCGACCGGCATGAGGCGTGGGGCGACCTGACAGACCTGCTTGGTCGAACATGGCCGCATGAACGCGGCGCGCATTTGAACATCGCGCGGCTTGCCATCGACACGGGCTATGAAGCCCCGGCGGTTTATGGCTGGTCGCGGGCACAAGGGTTCGCACAGGTGTCGCCGGTAAAGGGCGTGGAGGGGTTCAACCGGGCGAGCCCGGTGTCGGGGCCCACCTATGTGGACGCGACCGAGGGCGGCAAACGTCTGCGCCGGGGCGCACGGCTCTGGACCGTGGCGGTGTCGACCTTCAAGGCCGAGACCTATCGCTTCCTGCGACTGGAACGGCCGACCGAGGAGGACATCGCAGCCGGAGCGGCGTTCTCACCCGGCACGGTGCATCTGCCGCATTGGGTCGAAAATGAATGGCTGAAGCAATTCGTGGCCGAACAGCTGGTCACCGTGCGCACCAAACGCGGCTTCGCCCGGCTGGAATGGCAGAAGCTGCGCGAACGCAACGAGGCGCTGGATTGCAGGGTCTACGCCCGGGCCGCCGCCTGGATCGCGGGCGCGGACCGCTGGACCGACGAGAAATGGCGCGACCTCGAGGATCAGCTTGGGGTCGCCGACGCTTCTGCTGATCCCGCGGGGCAGATCAACCGGCCGGGACAGGCCCCGCAGGGCAAGCGCCGCTCCGACTGGCTCGGACGGCGCGGAGGATGGTTTTGAACATGACCGACTGGACGGAAACCGAGCTCTCGGCGTTGCGCCGGGCCTATGCCAGCGGCACGACCCGGGTCAGCTATGACGGCAAGTCCGTCGATTATGGCTCGGCCGAGGATCTGCTCGCCCGCATCCGCACCATCGAGCGCGCTATCGCAGGCACGTCCCGGCCGCTGCCGGTCGCTGGTCTCGCGAGCTTCTCGCGCGGGGACAGATGATGAAAGGCATGACCTTGTCCAAAAACCGGTTTCCACTTTTTGGGGTCATGTCGTGATGCCCCCCAACTGGTTTGACCATGCGATTGCCACGGTGGCACCGCGCGCTGCGGCCCGCCGAGTCCTTGCCCGGCAGGCCTTCGAAACCCTGACGCGGGACTACGAAGGTGCCGCGAAGGGGCGACGGACCGAAGGCTGGCGCGCGCCGGGAACTTCCGCCGATACCGAGGTTGGCGTCGCCGGGGCGCTCTTGCGCGATCGCATGCGTGATCTGGTGCGCAACAATCCGCATGCGGCGAAGGCCGTGGCGGTTCTGGTGAACAACATCGTCGGTGCGGGCATCATGCCCCGGGCGGCCAGCGGCAATGACAAGCTGGATCGAAAGGTCGATACGCTCTTCGCTCGTTGGTCGAATGTGGCCGATGCGGACGGTCAGCTCGACTTCTACGGGCTGCAGACACTGATCTGTCGCGAGATGGTCGAAGCGGGCGAGGTCCTGGTGCGCCGCCGCCTGCGGCGCGCCAGCGACGGGCTGCCGGTGCCGCTGCAATTGCAGGTGCTGGAGGCCGACTTCCTCGACGCCACGAAATCCGGCGCACTCGGCGCAGGACGGCTGGTTCAAGGGATTGAGTTCGACCCGGTCGGCAAGCGCCGGGCCTACTGGCTCCATGCCGAGCATCCGGGTGATGCCTATGGCGCGCTGCAGAACGGCCTGCAGAGCCGTCCGGTCCCTGCGACCGAGATAGCCCATGTTTACGAGAAACAGCGGACGCAGGCGCGCGGCGTTCCCTGGGGCGCGCCGGTGATCCGCAGCTTGCGCGACCTCGACGACTACGAAGTCGCCGAACTGGTCCGAAAGAAGACCGAGGCCTGCGTGACCGCCATCGTCTTCGGCGATGACGAGGCGCAGCAGGGCATCGCGCCCTCTGTGGTCGACGCCGATGGCAACCGGGTGGAGCAGTTCGAGCCGGGGCTGATCGCCTATGCCCGCGGTGGCAAGGACATCCGCTTCAACCAGCCGTCGGCCACCGGAGGCTATGCAGAATACAAGCGTGCGAGCCTTCACACGATCTCGGCAGGGTTCCGGGTGCCCTACGAGCTGCTGACCGGCGATCTCAGCCAGGTGAACTATTCCTCGATCCGTGCGGGGCTGGTGGAGTTCCGCCGTCAGATCGACGCTGTCCAGTGGCAGCTGTTCATTCCGATGTTCTGCGCCCCCACCTGGCGCTGGTTCACCGAAGCCGCATGGGCGGCAGGCCAGATCCCGACCCCGGACGTGCCGGTCGAATGGTCGCCGCCGAAGTTCGAGGCGGTCGATCCACAGAAGGACGCGATGGCGAACCTCTTGTCGATCCGCTCTGGCACCATGACCCTGGCGGAGGTGATCGCACGGCAGGGGCGCAACCCAGACGCGGTGCTGACGGAGATCGCTGCCACCAACGCCAAGCTCGACGATCTTGGGCTGGTGCTGGACAGCGACCCGCGCCGCGTCACCAAGACCGGTAGCGCCCAATCCAATAACGGGGTCGGCGATCCTGCCGCCGATGATCCGGATACCGACGAGCCCGCCGTCGACACAGACACCGACCCGGCGCAGGCCGACCAACAGGACTGACCAATATGGACACGATGATCGAAATCCCGGCCTTGCGCCGGATGGCGGAGCTTGCGCCGAACTCAGCCGATACCGACGCTCGGACCGTCGAAGTGATCTGGTCGGCTGGAGCGCGGGTCCGCCGCTCGACCCTGTCCGGCGAGCCCTATGACGAGGAACTGAGCCTCGATCCGACCCATGTGCGGCTGGATCGTCTGAACGCGGGCGCGCCGTTCCTGAAGGTGCACGAGGTCGACACCCTCGACGCCGTGATCGGCTCGGTGGTGCCCGGCTCGGCCCGGATCGAAAACGGTCGCGGCATTGCGCAGGTCAGGATCTCTGAGCGCGCAGATGTCGAACCGATCTGGCACGACATTCAGGCCGGGCACATCCGCGCTGTGTCCATCGGATACCAGGTCCACCGCTTCGAGGTCTCGAAACCCGAAGCAGCCCGCGAGCTTTGGCGCGCGGTCGACTGGACGCCTTTCGAGGTATCCGCCGTTCCCGTTGGCGCGGACCCCGCCGCAGGCTTTCGCGCCCAATCCCCCCTTCACGACTGCGTCCTCCATCGCCGGGACGTCCCACCTACAAACACAGGAGCCATCCCGGTGACGGACAAACCCAATGCCCCGGCCGCAGAGGCCAAAGACCAGCCCAGCGACATCAATGCTGTCGAGGACACCACGATGACTGAACCGAAAACACCCGTGACCGAACCGAAAGCTGTCGCCTGCGAAACCCGGGCCCAGCCCAAGCCTCAGAAACCCGACGCTGCCACCGCACCTGATACCGAAGCGGTCGCAACCCGCGCCCGTGAAACCGAGCGTGACCGCGTCTCCACGATCTACGATCTGGCCGGTCGCCTGAACCTGGAGCGCAGCTTTGCCGAGGATCTGGTGAAACGCGGCACCGACGTCGATGAGGCCGCCGTCTGATCCTCGATCAGGTGGCCGCCAAATCCGAAGAATCCCGCACCTTCAGCCAGGTGTCGATCCCGCTGGGCGGCCGCGATGAGCAGGTCACCCGCCGCGACGCCGTCGCAAACGCGCTGCTGCACCGCTACAGTCCGACGCTGTTCCAGCTGGAGGACGCCGCCCGCCAGTATCGCGGCATGACGCTCATGGAACTGGCCCGGGAAAGCCTCGGCAATGTCGGGGTCAATACGCGTGGCCTGTCGCGCGACGAGGTGGCCACGCGGGCCCTACATTCGACCTCGGACTTCCCCGAGATCCTCTCGGCGGTCACCAACAAGACCCTGCGGCAGGCCTATGAGGCTTATCCCCGGACCTTCATGCTGTTCTGCCGCCAGGTGTTGGCCACCGACTTCAAGGCGATGCACCGGGTCCAGCTTGGCGAGGCACCGCAACTTCTGGAGGTCAGCGAGAGCGGCGAGTTCAAGCGCGGGACGCTCGGTGAGAGCAAGGAAAGCTACAAGGTCAAGACTTATGGCCGGGTGGTCGCCATCACCCGCCAGACGCTGATCAACGACGATCTCGACGCCTTCACGCGGATCCCGGCTATGTACGGCAACTCCATCGCGCAGCTGGAGTCGGACGTTGTCTGGGGCATCATCACCGCCAACCCGGCGATGGCCGATGGCAACGCTCTGTTCCACAACAGCCATAAGAACCTGGCAGGCACCGGTGCGGCGCTCGATGTGACCAGCGTCGGTGCGGCCCGCGCCGCCATGGCCAAGCAGACCGGCCTCGACAAGAAGACGGTGCTGAACGTCCGGCCAGCTTTCCTGATCGTGCCTGCATCGCTCGAACTTAAGGCCGAGCAGATGGTGGCCCAAAACCTTGTACCCGCCGCAACCTCCAACGTCGTGCCGCAATCGATCCGCACGCTCGCGCCCATCAGCGAGCCCCGGCTCGATGCCTCCAGCGAGACCGCCTGGTATCTGGCGGCCAGCCCGAACCAGATCGACACCATCGAGTACGCCTATCTCGAGGGCCAGCAGGGCGCCTATATCGAGACGCGCAACGGCTTCGACGTCGACGGTGTCGAGATCAAGTGCCGCCTCGACTTCGGCGCCAAGGCCATCGATTGGCGCGGCCTCTACAAGAACCCGGGCGCATAATCCGGGCAATCCCTGACATCACACCTCTGACGGGCGGTCCGAACGGGCCGCCCGTTCCTGTTTGCAAAGGAACGTGCACATGAAGAACTACGTCCAGCCCGGCAATACTCTCACCCTGACTGCGCCCTATGCAGTGACATCCGGCGATGGCTTGCTCGTTGGCTCCATCTTCGGCGTCGCCTCCGGGGACGCTGCCCTAAACGATCCAGTTCAGACCGCCCTGACCGGCGTGTTCGACCTCACCAAGGTAGGCTCGCAGGCCTGGACAGTCGGGGCGAAGGTCTATTGGGACGACACCAACAAGCGCACCACGAGCGTGGCTACATCGAACACGTTGATCGGCGTTGCCACTGAACCTGTTGCTGGCGGAGCCGGTGACACGATCGGCCGGGTGCGCCTGAACGCGAGCTTCTGATGACGCGTTTGCCGCTATTCTGGATGCGCTGTTCGCGGATCCCAATATCGGGCGAGAGGCGGTCTACACCTCCGATGGTGGTGCGCCCGTTCTGGTGCGCGTCGTCTCGCGGCAGGCTGATGCAATCACCGACTTTGGCGACGCGCGGCTCTGGTCTGAAACAATCTGGATCGACCTGCGCGTGGCCGATGTCGCGAACCCGCGCCCCGGCGACCGCGTGGAAATCGACGGGGACGCGTTCCTAATCCAGGGGGAGCCTGTCCGCGACCGTGAGCGGCTCGTCTGGACTGTGGATCTGCGCCCGGCATGAAGCTGAAGCTCGACATCACGCCCGATCTCGTCGCCGCCATGGCGGCCGGGGTGAAGGCCGGCGAGAAGGCTGTCACGGCCGCAATGCGCGAGGCCGGGACCGGGTTGAAGTCTTCGTGGCGCATGCAGGTTACTGGCGCAGGTCTCGGGCGACGGCTCGCCAACTCGATCCGTAGTCAGACCTTCCCGCGCTCCGGCGAAAGCCTTGATGCCGCCGCGCTGGTCTGGTCGAAAGCACCGGTCATCGTGGGCGCCCACGACACTGGTCCGCTGATCCGCTCGAAAGATGGGTTCTACCTCGCGATCCCGACCGAAGCAGCAGGTCGAGGCCTGCGCGGTCGCCGGATCACCCCAGGCGAATGGGAGCGGCGGCGCGGTTTGCGCCTGCGCTTCGTCTATCGCCGCCGAGGACCCAGCCTGCTGGTGGCCGAGGGGCGGCTCAACACAAAGGGCCAGGCGGTGGTGTCGCGCTCCAAGACCGGGCGCGGAAAAGTCACGGCGCCGATTTTCTTTCTGGTGCCGCAGGTCAAGCTGCCTAAGCGGCTAAACCTAGACCGCGATGCAGAGAGAGCGATGGACAGTGTGCCGGGGCTGATTGTGGCGAATTGGGCGGCTTCTAAGTCAATAAAATATAGCGATAATATTGCAGTTGGAACGTGAAGGCCGCCGCTGTAACATCTCTAGATAGCCGAAAGCATAAGAATTGGCGCGGGCCGGAGGGACTAGAGGTTGGTCAAGGGGACAGTTAAATGGTTCAACAAGGCCAAAGGATACGGTTTTATTGTGCCTGAAGGTGGAAAAAGAGATGTATTTGTCCACATCTCAGAACTTGAGCGCTCTCGCATCCGTGCACTCAAAGACGGTCAGGCAGTTACCTTTGATATTGAAGCTGGGCGCGACGGACGAGAAAAGGCCGCAAACCTAAGCTTGGACGGTGTTGGTCCTACAAGCCGTATGGGCACGGACAAAGGGACTGGCTCATCTGGTTCTGAGGGTAAAGAGAAAACCAGAAGTGATGTCGCATTCTATTACCCAGGGCACCTTTGGCACGAAGCTGATTGGGTTAAAACGCTTCTTCTTTTCTTCGATGGCGTAGGTTTGTTGGTTCCTGAACGCAAAAAACATGAAATCGAACTCGTTGATCCAGTATTGGCCGAACCGCTAAAGGACAAAGGTCTTCTTCACTACTTGATTGCAGAAGAGATTGTCGACCACGAGGCTACGCAGCGCATGGTAAAGCCTATGCTTGAGCTTGCGTCGTCCGGCGTATTTGACGAATTGGCCAAAGAAGGAACTGCGTTCCATTCAATTTCCATGTCTCGCATGGGGTTTGATGGGAGCAGCGAATTGGCTGAAGAGTTGTATGACGCTCTCAGGTCAAAGGGTCTTGCAGCAGTTTCAGAAGATGGCGTTTCTGTTCCGTTACACCCGCAAATTAGATACCTGATCTTGGTACTGCTTTCTCAAATCCTTCGAGCGAAGGGAACTGCGCTTGGATTTGAACTTTGTCCCGCAACAGACATGCCCAATGTGGTGGACGCACTTATTGAGCTTCTTGATGTTCCTTCGAACGCCTCGACTGGCCACGTCGTTGCCTTCGACCTTCAAACCGTTTCCGTCGACCTGTCTGCCGTTCCCTTGGATGAGGTTCTCGACTTCAAGGAAGCTCACGGCGAGGATTTTCGCAAATACGCTCGGTCTATTAGGCGTTTCACGAGAGACATTGGCCGACTTCCATCTGGGGATAGAGACAAAGCTTTCGAAGATCGGCAAGCTGAGCTCGATGATTTCGCTAGCGATCTAAAGAGAACGGCGAAAACGGCTTGGAAGCGTCCAGCGACTTTCGCGCTTGGTCTTTCCGGGGCAGCGTGGACTTATGGGACCGGTGACTGGATCGGCGCACTCCTTGGAGGGGGGGCGCTTCTTCTTGAGGAAGTGGGATCGCAAGCAGATGAACGATCAGCTTACACCTATTTGTTTCGAGCGCATGAGCGCTTCTCGTAGAATGGCTGCCTGAGACAGCTTCTTCAGTGACGAAGTATCGCTCCACACAGCTCTGAGTCCCGATGCCCAGCCCCCGCGAAACCATCCTCACCGCGCTGCACGCGCGGCTCTCGGCGCTGCCCGCCACTACCCTGCGGGGTGAGGTGCTGCCCGAGCGCGTGCCGGCCGAGGGCCTGCTGATCCTGCGCGATGGCGAGCCGGGCGAGCCCGAGGTGACGCTCTCGCCGCTGGCTTACCACTACCAGCACCGCGCCGAGATCGAGGCGGTCGTCCAAGGCGCAGCGCGTGACGCCGCCTTCGACACGCTGACCGCGAGCATCGGCGCCAGCATCTCCGCCGACCGCACGCTGGGCGGGCTTTGCGACTGGGTCGAGGCCGAAGCCCCGCGGCCGGTCGATCTACCGGTCGAAGGCGCGGCAAGCCTGAAGGCGGCCGTCATCCCGGTAGTGCTGCACTATTCCACGGCTGACCCACTCAGCTGACCCCTACAACCCGAGGAGAACACCATGGCACGAGCCCAGGGGGCGCGGGCGCTGATGGCGCTTGCGTTCGAGACGACCTATGGAACGCCCCCCCGTGGGCGGTTTCACCAAGATGCCCTTTGCCAGCACCTCGCTGGGGGCGGAACAACCACTTCTCAATTCCGAATTGCTGGGTTATGGCCGCGATCCGCTGGCACCGATCAAGGACGCGGTGACGGCCGATGGCGATGTCGTCGTACCGCTTGACGCCGAGGCCTTCGGGTTCTGGCTGAAGGCGGCTTTTGGTGATCCAACCACGACCGGCACCGGCCCCTGGACGCACGAGTTTCAGTCGGGTTCTTGGACACTGCCCAGCATGTCCATCGAGACAGGCATGCCCGAAGTGCCGCGCTATGCGATGTATTCCGGCTGCGTGCTCGACCAGATCACCTGGCAGATGCAGCGCTCGGGGCTCCTGACCGCCACCGCGCGGTTGGTAGCGCAGGGCGAGACGATTGGAACTACGACCAGTGCAGGCACGCCTGCCGCTCTCGAATTGCAGCGCTTCGGCCACTTCAATGGGGCGATCACCCGCAATGGCTCCGCCCTCGGCAACGTCGTCTCGGCCGATATCACCTATGCCAACAACCTTGACCGGATCGAGACCATCCGGTCGGACGGGCGCATCGACGGGGCAGACCCCTCTATCGCCGCGCTGACCGGCTCCATCGAGGTCCGGTTTGCGGATCAAACGCTGGTGACGCAAGCGATCAATGGCGATCCCTGCGAGCTCGAGTTCGCCTATTTGCTGCCCTCTGGCGAGAGCTTCACCTTCACCGTCCACGCCGTCTACCTGCCGCGCCCACGCATCGAGATTTCCGGGCCGCAGGGCGTGCAGGCTACCTTCGACTGGCAGGCCGCTCGCGACAGCGTTGTCGGCCGGATGTGCACGGCCACCCTGATCAACGACATTGAGGTATACTGATGCTGACGCTCGATCTGACGAATACACCGCGCTGGCATGACCTCGCCCCCGGCGTCCGTGTTCACCTGCGCCCGCTGACCACGGCGCTGATGGTGGCGACGCGCAGCGACTCGACCGTCGAGGCAATTCCGGAGAACGCATCGGACGAGGAACGCGCCGTCGCCTTCGGCAAGGCGCTCGCGCGACGGGCGGTGCTCGCCTGGGAGGGCATCGGCGATGCCAGCGGCAATCCCATCGACCCGAGCCCCGAAGCAATCGACGCTCTGCTCGACGTCTGGCCGATCTTTGAGGCCTTCCAGCTAACCTACGTCTCGAAGGGCCTGCTGCTGGAGCAGGAAAAAAACGTCTCCGCGCTCTCGCCGAATGGTCCTTCGGCGGGGGCGAGCGATACTGCCAAGCCTGTGCGCAAGCCTGCCCGGACTGCCCGGCAAGGCTGAACCGGCCCCTTACGCATGAGGGTTGGCAGGTATGGGACCTTGTCGGACGTCTCGGCGGTCAGCTCCGTGTCCTGCCCGGCGCCGTCGTCGGCTGGGACATGTCGGCGGCACTGGCGCTCGGTAACGCCTTCGGCGTGCCGCCGCTCGCCATGGCTGAACTGCTGCCGGTCATCGAAGCGGTGATGGTGGCCAAGCTCAACGAACAGATGGAACGTCCCGATGGCTGAAAAACGCGTCAGCGTCCGCCTCGCTGCGGTCGGCGGGCGACAGGTGCGCGCCGAACTGGAAGGTGTCGGCGAGGCCGGCGCGCGCGGCTTCGGCCGTCTCAGTCGCGAGATGGAGGCGGCCAACGCCCGGCTCGCAGGTTTCGCACGGCGTGTCCGTGTCGCAGCCGCCGCCGCCGTGGCAGCCGCTGCCGCCGCAGGCGTGGCGATGATCCGCTCCGGCCTGCAGACCGTCGACGCTCAAGCCAAGCTCGCGCAGTCCCTCGGGACCACCGTCGCCTCGATCCAGACGCTGGAGCGGGCGGGCGAACTGGCGGGCGTGTCTATGTCCGGGATCGAGCAGGCCACCAAGGATCTGACACGTAGGCTCAGCCAGGCGGCCGCCGGCAGCGGTCCCGCGACGCAGGCGCTTGAGCGGCTGGGGCTCTTGGCGTCCGATCTGTTGACCCTGCCGCTCGACGAACGCGTCGGCGCGATCAACGCCGCCATCGAGGATTTCGTGCCCGCTGCCGAACGCGCTGCCGTCGCGGGGCAGCTCTTCGGCGAGGAAGGCTCCATCGCCATGTCGCGGATCGACACCGCGACGCTGCGCCAGGCGACGGAGGACGTGCTTGCCTTCGGGGTGGTGGTGTCGGAGCAGGATGCCGACCAGATCGAGCGGACGAACGATGCGATCTCCCGGCTCGGGCTGATCTGGCGCGGGCTCTCGAACCAGCTCGCCGTCGCCGCGGCGCCTGCGCTTGAGGCCGTCGCCGACGCCATGGCAGCCGTCGCCAGCCGCACCGGACCGCTGGGCACCTCGATCCGCGGGCTCTTCGACAACATCGGCCGCCTGACCACCTACGCCGCCACCTTCGCGGCCTTTCTCGCGGGCCGCTGGGTGGCGGGAATGGCCGCCGCGGCGCTTTCGGTCCGTGGCCTTGCAACCGCGCTCGTCGTTTTGCGCGGCGCGCTGATCCGGACCGGTATCGGGGCGCTGATCGTCGGCGCTGGCGAACTCGTCTACCAGTTCACCCGGCTTGTGTCGGGAGCTGGCGGCTTTGGCGAGGCAATGTCGCTCCTGAAGGACCTGGCGGTCGAGGTCTGGGACCGCATCAAGATGGGGGCAGCGGCGGCGGGCGCTGCGGCCACGGCGATGTTCTTCGATCTGAAGTCCGATGCGGCGTCTGGTATGCAGAGAGCTATCGAGAGCGTCGTGGCTTTCGGCAATACGGCGGCGAACACGTTTGAGGGTGCCTATGAGGCGATCAAGGCGATCTGGGGAATGCTGCCCGCCGCCATCGGCGATCTCGCGTTTCAGGCGGCGAACAGCCTGATCGACGGTGTCGAAGCGATGCTGAACGGCGTTGTTTCTCGGATCAACACATTCATCGGCGGGATCAATCAGGGGCTGGAAGCGCTCGGGTCGGAGCGACGTATCTCGATCATCCCCGATCTCGAACTGGGCCAGATCGAGAACCGTTTTGAAGGTGCAGCGGCCGCCGCAACCACCGCCGCGCAGACGGCCTTCGACCGGGCCTTCGAGGACAATCCGCTCACCGCGCCCGATCTTGCGCTCACCCAGGCGGCCAATGCTTCACTGGCCACGGCCAACACGTATCGCGGTGCCGCGCGGGATTTGGCCGAAGACGCGCGTGCGCCACTCGCCAGCTGGCAGGCCCTGCGTGACGCGGTGCAGGGCAGCAATGAGGGTGGCGCAGACGCGCTGACCGAGGCCACAGGCGCGGCCGAGCGGCTGGAGACGGCGCTTGGCGATGCCGGACACGCGGCCACGGGTGCGAGCGCAGCGGCCGGGGCTGCAGCGGCGGCCGCCGAACCAAATACCGAAGCCGCAGTTTCCGGCTGGCAGGCAGTCACCGCAGCGCTCAGCGACTATGCCAGCAAGGCGCGCGAGATTGGCGGGGACATCGGCCAGGCGCTGGTTGGTGCATTTCAGTCGGCTGAGAACGCCGTCGGCGAGTTCGTGAAGACCGGCACGCTGGATTTCCGCGATCTGGTCACCTCTCTGCTGGCCGATCTCGCGAAGCTGGTGGCGCGGCGTTTCATCCTCGGGCCGATCGCCAATGCGCTTTCCGGCACGCTTGGCGGCGCGGGTGGTATCTTCGCGAACATCCTGCATGCGGGCGGCATAGTTGGATCGGGCGGGCCTTCGCGCATGGTCCCGGCCATGGCTTTCGCCGCTGCGCCCCGGATGCATGGCGGTGGCATGGCCGGCCTTCGTCACGACGAGGTTCCTGCGATCCTGCAGCGTGGCGAACGTGTCCTGTCGCGGCGGGAGGCGCAGAGCTACGGCACGGGCGACGGCGTCAACGTCACCATCATGGCCCGCGACGCAGAGAGCCTCCGGCAGTCGCGCACGCAGGTTGCGGCCGACATCGCCCGCGCGGTGTCGCTCGGGCGGAGGGGCATGTGATGGCGTTCCACGAGGTCCGGTTTCCCGACAACATCAGCCGCGGCGCGCGTGGCGGACCGGAGCGGCGCACCCAGATCGTCGAACTCGCCTCGGGCGACGAGGAGCGCAACGCCAGCTGGGCCAACTCGCGCCGGCGCTACGACGTCGCCTATGGCATCCGCCGCGCCGACGATCTCGCGGCGGTGGTCGCCTTCTTCGAGGCGCGAAACGGCCGCCTGCATGGATTCCGCTTCAAGGACTGGGGCGACCACAAGTCCTGTCTGCCCTCGGGTACGCCATCGCCGACCGACCAGACCATCGGCACCGGCGACGGGACGACGATGGCGTTCCAGCTTGTGAAACGCTACGCCTCGGGCGCGCAATCGTGGACGCGCGCTATCGCCAAGCCAGTGGTGGGAAGCGTGCGGATTGCGCTTGGCGGGATGGAACAGCCCTCCGGGTGGTCGGTCGATACGACCACCGGCGTCGTCACCTTCGACAGCGCGCCCGCCGAGGGCATCGTCCTCACCGCGGGCTTCGAGTTCGACGTTCCGGTCCGCTTCGACACCGATGCGCTCGATGTGACCCTCGATATTGAGCGGCTCGGCTCGATCACCTCCATCCCTCTGCTGGAACTTCGCTGATGAAAAACATCGCCCCCGACCTTCAGGCCCATCTCGACGAGGGCACGACGAGCCTTGCATGGTGCTGGCGGATCGCCCGTGCCGATGGCACGAGTTTCGGCTTCACCGACCACGATCGGACGCTCAGCTTCGAAGGCACCGATTTCGAGCCGGAAAGCGGGCTGACGGCGTCCGAAGTCCGCTCAGGCTCGGACCTGTCGGTCGATGCGCAGGACGCGGAGGGCGTGCTGACCTCGGACCGGATCACCGAAACCGACATACTCGATGGCCGCTGGGACAACGCTGAGGGCGAGGTCTGGCGGGTGAATTGGGCCGATCCGAGCCAGCGCGTGCTGATGCGACGCGGGGCCATTGGCCAGATCCGACGCGGGCGGTTGGCCTTCGTCGCCGAGGTCCGTTCGCTCGCCCATGTCCTCGGCCAGACGGTTGGGCGGACCTTCCAGGCGACCTGTGACGCGGCCCTTGGTGATGCACGCTGTGGGATCGATCTCGAGGGGTCCACCTTCAAGGGCGCAGGCGCTATCATAGATCTCCTCCGTGATCGGGCTTTCACCGCCTTTGGCCTTGGTTCCTTCACAGCCGGATGGTTCAATTTCGGCACCGTGGAATGGACCAGCGGCGAGAATGCGGGGCGGCGCACCGAGGTGCTGGGCCATGACGTCACCGACGGTATCGCTGTGCTGACCCTGCTCGAAGCACCAGTGCGGCCTATCGCGAGTGGTGATGCTTTCACCATTCGTGCGGGCTGCGACAAGCGGATGGAGACCTGCGGGGCGAAGTTTGCCAATACCGCCAACTTCCGAGGTTTTCCGCACATCCCCGGCCAGGATGCGGTTCTGCGCTACGCCACCAAGGACGGCGGGCACGAGGGTTCTGTGCTGTGAACGCCGATCCCACCGACGTCATCGCCGTTTCTCGGTCTTGGCTCGGCACGCCGTATCACGATCAGGCCAGCCTACGTGGCGTTGGCTGCGACTGCCTCGGGTTGGCCCGCGGCGTCTGGCGCGAGGTCGTTGGGCCAGAGCCGTTCCCGATCCCGCCCTACAGCCGCGACTGGGGCGAGACCGGCCCACGCGAGGTTCTGGCCGATGGCGCGCGGCGCATGATGATCGAGGTGTCGCCCGCCGACGCCGGTCCCGGCGCGCTGGTCCTGTTCCGCATGAAGCCCTGCGCCGTCGCCAAGCATGTCGGGATCCTGATCGGGCCCGCCACCTTCCTTCACGCCTACGAGCGGCTCGGCGTGATCGAGGAACCGCTCACCCCGTCTTGGCGGCGAAGTATCGCCTTCGCTTTCTTGTTCCCGCAACGCTGAGACCCCGACATGGCCACCCTCGTTCTCGGTGCCGCTGGCGCCGCCATTGGCGGTTCGATAGGCGGTGCAATCCTCGGCGTCAGCGCCGCCACAATCGGTGGCTTCATCGGCTCCACCATTGGCTCGGTTGTCGACAGTTGGATCATCTCGTCTCTGGCGCCGACCCAGCGGATCGAAGGCGCGCGGATGGACAATCTGCGCATCACATCGGCGACCGAAGGGGCGGTGATCCCGCGCCTCTATGGCCGCATGCGGATCGGCGGCAATATCATCTGGGCGACGGATTTCCGCGAGGAGACCAAGACCACCACGCAGGGCGGCGGCAAGGGTGGCGGGGGTGGCGGTAAGGCCAAAACTACCGAATACTTCTACTATGCCAGCTTCGCGGTCGCACTGTGCGAGGGGCCGATCACCGGCATTGGCCGTATCTGGGCCGACGGGAAGCTACTGGACACCGCCGGGATCACCCGGCGCTGGTATCCCGGCGACGAAAGCCAGACTGCCGATCCGCTTATGTCCGCGAAGATGGGCGTGGCCAACACGCCAGCATATCGCGGCACGGCCTATGTCGTTTTCGAGGACCTGCCGCTCGGGAATTACGGCAACCGCATCCCGCAGCTGAGTTTCGAGGTGTTCCGCCCGCTGGCTGATCCGGACACGGCGGAAGGGCTGACACAGGCGGTCACCATGATCCCGGCATCAGGTGAGTTCGCCTATGCCACGCAGGGCATCCGGAAGGGCAGTAGCGGGTCGTCCGAGCCCGAGAACCTCAACGCGCTGACCGACACCGCCGACATGGTTGTGGCGCTGGACCGTCTGCAGACCATGGCCCCAAAGGTCGAAAGTGTTTCGCTGGTGGTCGCCTGGTTTGGCGACGATCTGCGCGCTGGAAACTGCGATGTGCGGCCGGGCGTTGAGGTCACCGCGAAATCGACCACGCCGTCGACATGGTCCGTGAATGGCATCAGCCGGGCCAACGCCTTTCTGGTCAGCCGCGATGATCAGGACCGGCCTGTCTATGGCGGCACGCCCGCAGACTTCGCTGTCGTGCAGGCAATCCAGGAGATGAAGGCGCGCGGTCTACGCGTCACTTTCTATCCGTTTATCCTGATGGACGTGCCGCCGGACAACCTGTTGCCGAACCCATATTCGGACAATGCCGCCGAGACCGGACAACCCGCGTTCCCCTGGAGGGGGCGGATCACCTGTTCCCCGGCAGCTGGCTACGCGGGGACCGTAGACAAGACCGCCACGGCCGCCAGTCAGGTCGCCGCGCTGTTCGGCGCGGCGACGCCCGCGAGCTAAAGCGTCTTGGGCGAAAGCGTAAGCTGGACCGGACCATCCGGCGACTGGGGCCTGCGGCGCATGGTACTGCACTACGCCCATCTCTGCGCGGCGGCGGGCGGGGTGGATGCCTTTCTGATCGGCACAGAGATGCCGGGGCTGACGACGATCCGATCGGGCGCGGCAACCTATCCGGCGGTGCAGGCCTATCGGGATCTGCTTGCCGATGTGCGCTCGATCCTCGGATCCGGGACGAAGATCAGCTATGTCGCCGACTGGTCGGAATACTTCGGGCACCAGCCGGGCGACGGCAGCGACGACGTGTTCTTTCACCTCGACCCGCTTTGGGCCGATCCCGAGATCGATTTCGTTGGGATCGACAATTACATGCCTCTGTCAGACTGGCGCGATGGGTTCGAGCATGCGGACGCGGCCGAGGGCTGGCCCGCGATCTACGACCGCGCCTATTTGCAGGAGAACATCGCGGGCGGCGAAGGCTTCGATTGGTTCTATGCCAGCACGGCGGATCGCTCGGCGCAGGTGCGCACCCCGATCACGGACGGCGCGGCGGCCAAGCCATGGGTCTTCCGCTACAAGGATCTGCGCGCCTGGTGGTCGAACCCCCACTACAACCGCCCGGGCGGAGTGGAGAGCGGGACGCCAACGGCCTGGGCGCCGCAGTCCAAGCCGGTCTGGTTCACCGAACTCGGCTGCCCGGCCATCGACCGTGGCACGAACCAGCCGAACGTGTTCTTCGACCCGAAGTCGTCCGAGAGTTTCACGCCGCATTTCTCGCGGGGCCGGCGCGATGACGCGATTCAGCGCGCCTATCTGGAGGCGACGTACCTCTGGTGGGGCGAGGCAGCGAACAACCCTGTGTCCTCGGTCTACGGCGGCCGGATGGTGCATGTGCCCGAATGCGCCGCCTGGACCTGGGACGCGCGGCCGTACCCTTTCTTCCCGGCGCTCACCGATGTCTGGACGGATGGCGCGAATTGGCGCCTCGGACATTGGCTGACCGGGCGGCTCGGCGCGGTGTCGCTGGCGGCACTCGTCCGGCACCTCTGCCTGCGCGCCGGGTTTCCCGAGGAACGGATCGGCGTCACCGGCCTCTGGGGCGCAGTCGAGGGTTACGCCATCGGCGCGCTGGAGAGCCCGCGCGCGTCCATCACCACGCTGTCGCGCCATTTCGGCTTCGATGCTGTCGAGACCGAGGGGGTGATCCGGTTTGTCATGCGGGGGCGCGCCGCAGTCGCAAACGCAACACATGACGATCTGGTGGCTGCCCGCGAAGGCGATGTGCTGGAATTGACACGCGCGCAGGAAACCGAACTGCCACAGGCGCTGAAGTGGCAGGTGGCCCGTGCAGACGAGGATTACGACGCCGCCCTTGTTGAGGCGAGCCGCATCACCGTGGACACGTCCCGGATCGCCTCAGAGAGTTTTCCCATGGCAGTGCCGCCAGAGGAGGCCGAGCGCCGCTGCCGCCGCGCGTTGATGGAAGCCTGGACCGGGCGGGAGACGGCAGCGTTTCGCTTGCCGCCTTCGCGGCTGGCGCTGGATCCGGCCGATGTCGTCACGCTGGCACATGACGGGCGGCACATCCCGTTGCGGCTGGTCTCCATCGCGGATGCCGAGGCACGCGGCATCGAAGCCGTCCGCCAGGATCGCGAGGCCCACGACCTGCCGCCCGGATCGCCACGACAGTCGTCACTTTCAGGAGCCGTGGTGTTCGGCGCACCCGAGGCAGTGTTTCTGGACCTGCCGCAACTGACCGAGGATCAGGCGGCCCATCGCCCGTTTGCCGTAGCTCATGCCGTTCCCTGGCCGGGCGAGATGGCAGTGTTCCGCAGCCCATCGACGGACGGGTTTGAACTGCTGACGACATTTGGTGGCCGGGCCCGGATCGGGGCGCTGGTCTCAGATTTCTATGCGGGGCCGACGTCGCGCTTTGATCTCGGCAACGTCCTCGCGGTCGATCTGCTCTCGGGCACGTTGGAGAGTATCACCGACCTGACGCTCTTCGGCGGTGCCAATGCGCTCGCCATCGAGAGCGCGCCCGGGGTCTGGGAGCTCGTGCAGGCGGGCGTGGCCGAATTGCTGGCGCCGGGCCGCTATCGTCTGACGCGCCTCCTGCGCGGCCAGCGCGGCACCGAGAACGCGATGGGCAATCCGGCTCCGGCAGGCGCCCGGGTCGTGGCGCTCGACGACAGCCTCGCCTCGCTGCCCATCGCCGAGGCCGATCTCGGGCTCCCCTGGAACTGGCGCATCGGCCCCGCGAGCCGCCCGGTGAGCGACGAGATCTATGTCGCGCAGGCCTTCACGCCTTCGGGTGTCGGGCTGCGGCCGTTCTCCGTCGCCCATGTCGAGCAGCCGTGGCGCAGGCCGCGCGCTTCCGGGGACCTGACCATCCGCTGGACGCGCCGGTCGCGCGCGCTCCCGGCCGACAGCTGGGGCGGGTTGGATGTGCCGCTGACCGAAGAGTTGGAGGCCTACGAGGTCGAGATCCTCGATGGCGTTGCCGTGAAACGGGTGCTGAGCGCGACCACAACCAGTGCGAATTATGCGGCCGCCCAGCAAATAGCAGATTGGGGTGCGCCGCTCGGGCCAGGCGACACGCTCGATATCCGCCTCTTCCAGCTCTCCGCCCTCGTGGGGCGGGGCGCGCCCAAGACCGTCACGCTGATACTCTGAGGCCATCCCATGTCCGACGCCACGACCCATCTCCTGCTGCCCTACATCCTCGCGGCGCAGGCCCAGAAGCACGTCACCCACAACGAGGCGCTGCGGCTGCTCGACGGGCTAGTCCATCTCTCAGTCCTCGACCGGGATCTGACGGCGCCGCTTGGCAGCCCGGCCGATGGCGACCGCTACATCGTCGCCTCGGGCGCGACGGGCGACTGGGTGGGCTGGGACCTGAACGTGGCGCTGTTCACGGATGGGGCCTGGCTGCGCCTGCCGCCACGAACAGGCTGGCGGGCATGGGTCGAGGACGAGGGGCTGCTGCTCGTCTACGACGGCGCGAGCTGGGTCGGGACCACGCCTACGGCGCTACAGAACATGGCACTGCTCGGGCTCGGCACGACGGCGGACACGTCGAACCCGTTCTCGGCCAAGCTGAATGCCGCGCTCTGGACGGCGAAGACCGTAGCCGAGGGGGGCACCGGCGATCTGTTCTACACCATGAACAAGGAGGCCGCAGGCGACGATCTCGGGCTGACAATGCAGACCGGTTTCGTGACCAAGGCGCTGGTGGGGCTGTTCGGCTCCGACCGCTTCCGCCTCGCGGTCTCGGCCGACGGCAGCACCTTCTTCGACGGGCTGAGCGTCGACAACGCCACCGGCATCGTCGATCAGCCGCAACTGCCGCGCTTCAAGGCGTACACGAACTACGACAACT
Organism: Dinoroseobacter sp. S124A; assembly: GCF_049801015.1. Taxonomy (NCBI): domain Bacteria; kingdom Pseudomonadati; phylum Pseudomonadota; class Alphaproteobacteria; order Rhodobacterales; family Roseobacteraceae; genus Dinoroseobacter; species Dinoroseobacter sp. S124A. The sequence goes on from NZ_JBNAGD010000001.1 coordinate 186,453, forward strand.
ATGTCGGCGTCGGGACCTGGACGAAGATCGGCCTCAACAACACCGACTATAACGATCAGAGTGCCTTTGATGCCGGGACCAACCTGTTCACAGCGCCCGTGGACGGCACCTACCTGTTCGGCGCGACGCTGCTCTACAAGGTCAATTCCAGCACCTCAGCCCGGATGCGCGGTCGTCTCGTGCTGAACGGCGCGACCGAAATCCGAGGCTCTTACGGGGAGATTAGTGGCGCGCATGTCTCGGAAGCCACGGTCCTCTGGCTGCAGACGATGGTGCTGCTGACCGCTGGCGATACGGTTGAGCTCCAGGGGTATTTCCGCGCGCAGGATGGGTATTTCGCGGCCGATCACACGTCCCTTTGGGGCTGCAAGATCGGCTGAGCATCGGGAGGACTGACCCATAACACCACCCCGATCCGATCAGGGCTTCGTCCGCATGCCCGACGCCGAGTTCGAGGCCATGCTGGCTCGCGCCGCAGAGGAAGGCGCAAAACGCGCATTGGCCGATGTCGGCCTCGATGGTGAAGAGGCAGCGCTCGATATCCGCGACCTGCGATCATTGCTCGACTGCGTCCGCCTGGTGCGCCGCACCGCGATGCAGACCGCCGTCCGCATGATCACCACCGGCGTAATGCTAGCGCTGCTCGCGGGCATCGCGATCAAGCTCAAAATCTTCGGCGGCGGTCCATAGCTGCTCACGATCCCAAACCGTTAGCCCAACTGACCCGCCCAAGTGGCGGGTCTTTCTGTTTCTGGAGAACACCATGATGACGACGTTTTACCACCATTGGCGAGATGTACCGCAAAGTGCCTGGCGCTGGCCGAATTTCAGCCCCGCCGAGATCGCCTGTCGCGGAACGGGTAAGTTGCTCGTCAATGAGCCGGCGCTGGACAAGCTGCAGGCGCTGCGCGACCGGCTGGGCAAGCCGCTGATCGTACGCTCTGCCTATCGCAGCCCCGAGCACAACCGCGCCGTTGGCGGCGCGGCGCGCTCGAAGCATATGGATGGCGCGGCCTTCGACATCGCCATGTCGAACCACGATCCGTTGGCGTTCGAAGCGGCGGCGCGGGAGGTCGGGCTCCTCGGGTTCGGTTTCTATCCGCGCTCGGGGTTCATGCACATCGACCTCGGCCCAGCCCGCCAGTGGGGCGATCGGTTCCCGATCCGGTCGACGGCCTTCGTCGAGGACACGCCGCCCGCGCGCGAAGTTCTGGCTGCAAGCCGCACCATGAAAGGCGGTGGGGCCGCATGTGTCGCAACTCTGGGCGCAGCCGGCGTGGAGGTGGTTCAGCAGATGCTTGCTGAGACGCAGACCGCCATCCTTCCGCTCGTCCCGTATCTCGACACGCTCCGTTGGGTGTTCATCGCTGTCGCGCTCGGGGGGATTGCGGTCACAATCTACGCGCGGCTCGACGATTGGAAACGGGGTCGGCGGTGATCGGCGGGCTTGTCGCCACGCTCGTCGGATCGTCATGGGCAAGCACAGCGCTCCGCTACGGCGTCACCGCCCTCGCGATCCTTCTGTTCCTGCTGGCCCTGCGCCGTTCTGGCGAGCGCGTCGGTCGCTTGGCCGAGCAGCTCGAGACCTTGGAGAAAACCAATGAGGTTCAGCGAAGGATGCTGGAGGCGGCGGCTCGCCGTCCTCGTAATCGCGACGAGCTTGTTGACCGGTTGCGCGACGGCGGGTTTTGAATCTGGCGGCGTGGCAGCATGTCCGCCGGTCGTGGAATACAGCAGGGAGTTCCAGGAGCGGGCAGGCGAGGAACTGTCTTTGCTACCGGAAAGTTCGCCGATCGCAGAGATGTTGAGCGACTACGCTGTGATGCGGGCGCAAGCTGCCGTCTGTAAGGGCGTTCCCAAATAGCGCCGGCGTCGCTCGCGTACATCTCTTGAAAGAGACTCCTCGCACCAATGCGCGCGCTCGACCAAACGCGTGACATACGCCTTCACTGGCAGCGGCAGGTTTCCTGCTAGCGACAGTAGCCTCCACATGCTACCTCTGAGCGCATAGGGCCAAAACCCTAGCGGAGTGAATCCTATAGGGGAACGAACGTGCCATATGATCTATTGAGTGACGAACGTCTCCAAATGCCACGGTCATCAATTCTGTCCTGATTTCCAATGCTTGATGCCTTTAACGAACCACTTTGCAATGTGCTTGCGATCTGTTCCCAAACTGACCAAGGCGTCTTCTGGGGAGTAACTGCAAGCGTGTTGGCTGGTATCCTACTCAGCATTCTCGTTTTAACACGAAAACTAATCTGGCGCCTTATTGTCACGATTTCTCGCGGCGTAACCCGGTTGTTAAAAACTGTAAGCGGCCTTCTCCGCGGAAATCTCACGATAAAAGAAAGCCATAAATCAAATAGCCATGACAAATTTCCTGCTGTTGAGAGCATTCATTGGCACCCTCAGTTCTCAAGGATTGTTAGGTCCGTCTTGGAGCGCACGTCTGCGATCGTATCTGGACCCTCCGGGTCAGGACGAACGGAGCTTGGGATCGCTGCGTTAAAGGATATCGGCTATCCTGAGAACTCAGAACCATCTGAATGCAGCTTCATCCTAATCGATTGTGCGGCCAAGCAATCCGCAGAGGCGGTGCTCGACAGCATTTTGGAAGCCAACAACGTCTCGGTCTCCACGCAAGAAGGTGTTGACCGGAAACTGGAGCGCATTGCGGTCTTATCGCAATCTCGCTACTGCTCAACTCTATTAGGTAATTTAGATTATCTGCTCGCCTCTGACCAGAATATCATTCTGGCGCTTCCGGGTCGAACGTCTACTAAGTTTCGGTTTGTTTTCACATCGCAACCATCCGTTAGATTCGATGCGCCCGATATTGCGCGTATTTCGCTCCATCCTCTCGAGCGTAGCCAGATCGAACTTATTTGCCAGGCCTCGTCAAGCCAATCAATTCGAGCTTTGAGCGCCTCAGACTTAGACCAAGTGATTGAGGCAACTAAGGGTGCTTTCGTCCCAATAACTGCCGCTGTCCGAAATAGTGAATCTCGAGAGGCTCTATTCCTACTCTTAAGCGAGACAGGCGACGAAGCTGGCATAGTACGCACAGCAATCCTCAAGCCTATCTCGCACATGAACGACAGTAGACGACGCGCACTTGTTTTTGTAGCGCGCTATGGAGGAAAAGCATCCTGGAAACTTCTGTCGCATGTCTTCAATCTTGAGGATCAGGATGTTAAGGAGATCAAGCAGCAACTGGCTCTCACTCCATCAGTGTTCTTTCGAGGCGATGCCGATGCAGGCACTATCGAATTTTCGGGATATGCCGCCGATAACATTTCAGGGGAATACAACAGAAAGTATAGCTATGGGCGATCCGCAGCTATAGCAAATCTGGTTCAGTTTTTTTCAAGCTTCGACGAGATAAAGGGGCTGCATACGCAATACTCAGAGTTTTATGCAGATAGGTCAATCCTGAAGCCCATTTTTGACGACATTTCAGAATCGATCGAAGCTTCACTTCTATTTGATTTATACCAATCATTTTGTGAGCTTCTCTACAACCGTGGGTACTTTGAACAGCGGATTCTGCTTGGGCTTGAGGTGGGAAGATCCCTCGAGAAGAAGGGGAGTCCAGAATTAGCATCTTGGGTTATTTGCTCGGCAGGATCCGTTGCCACGGTGCTTGGGCAAACTGAAATTGCCAGGACCCATATAGATCGGGCGAAGCAGTTGGCGTTGCGTTCATCAAGCACGAACGATGTTTTGCGCGCAGAGAGGGCGCTTGGTTCAACCTTCTACCGCGACGGAAAGAGCAAATTTTTTGAGGCGAACAGATCCGTTGACTTCGTGCTTCAACATCCTGATGTGAAGCACGATCTCACAAACCTGATTGATGCGATCTACCTCAAGATATGCATCCGGCTTCGTGAAGTAACGATGCCACTGACAGAGAGTGACTCACTCTCTGTCAGTGATCTGGTCGATCAAATGAAAAGTGCTTGCGAGCAGGCAGGTTGGCAGCGCGGGCGCGCCTATGCCTCACTTGAAGAAGCAAGGCTATCTGCAGCTTTGGGAAATTTGGATGATGCGCAGAGGATGGCAGATGAGGCGCTCTCGATCGGTGAAGACTATGAAGACGCAAGGCATGTTGCACGCTGCCAAATGTTTGTTGGTCAAGTGGCGTTAGCGAAATCACGGAGGCTGCTTGGAAAGGGGTTTTCTACAGGGCTTGCCAAGATTCGCACAGCCGGTTCAGAGTTCTCGCGGCTTAAAATGGACAATGAATTAGAAGAGGCGAGAGCGCTACTGGCGGCGGGCTCGGCAGTCCGAGTGGGACAAAGATTGCCTTTCCAGCTTTGGCTATCCATTTATCCAATCGGCGGTGATTAAACTGCTGCGGCGCAAATATAAGAGAGGAATCGGTGATGTCGGCTGAAATTGTAAAATCTGCAACAGGCAACCTAAATGTGGTAATCCGCGAGAGCGAGGGAGCGCTTGGTACATTGCTGTGCCTTCACGGCGGCCCCCAAGGCGATCTTCGAGGAAACGAGAATATCTTTGATGAGATAAGTAAATATGCTGTGCAAGACGGCTTCTGGGTATGTCAGTTTGATTTTTTTGGCTCGGGTAGCAGTGACGGCTCACAACGAGATTTTGATCTCGAGACCATGCGGCAAGACTATTCTGCGATGCTGGACTTTGTGCGGCAAAGGTGTCCAAACCCACTAATAGTTGTTGGAGAGAGCATGGGCGCTACAGTTGCTGCGTTGGATTGGTCTCAGCAAGCTGAACGGCACGTATTTCTTTGGCCTGCCTTTGATCTAACCGACACTGATTTGAAGCCATTTCTTTCTGGAGAGCACTACGACATCGCCCAAAAGAACGGCTACGTTGATGTTGATGGAATGGAGATGGGAGGCGCGTTTCTGAGGCAGATAAACGAATGTGACTTTTCTACTTTTTTTAGTCTACCTGCACATGACTGTCTTCTTATCCATGGGAAGGCTGATTCTGCAGTTCCCTTTCAGCAGTCGGTGCGTGGCGCGATCGAAGCTCGTGGGCCGGTCGAACTTCACCTGCACCCCGATGGCGACCACGGGCTGCAATCTTCGAGCGAGCGCCAATACACGCACCAAATCGTCCGCAGATGGTTGAGTTCCTAACCTCAAGGCCATCCGTTACGCTCTTAAGCAACCTCCCCAGCAGCCTAGAAGATAGGCAGCTGGAAGAAGCATCGTTGCGCTTCAAGATCGCTTCTTTCTCGCATGCCACTAGTGGCGCACACTGGAACAAAAGGAACCTTGAAAGGCGACTTCGCCACTTCAACGACCGGTTGGCAATCATGATCTGCGAGCTCCGCGGAACACAGATTCGAATTGGCCGGTGCGAGTTTATGGAAGTCTCAGAATTTCTCGAGCACGTCTCCAATTCCAAAGCGCGCTTCATTATCCTTTTTTGGAGGTCGGGGAAGCCAGGCATTTCAAATTTGAAATTGCCCAAGAATGTCTTGCTATCGTCATACGTTCTCGCTGATGGGGTAATCATCTATGCAATGCTGGCAGAGCTTATATCGCTAAGCTGGGGGACCCTAAGTCTCAGGGAAAATCCGGTCCGATTAGGCGCCATTGTTGACATCGCGGAGCGGCTCCTGGATCTCGGCGTCGAAGCATCGGATATCAAACTTGAGAAGATTGTTGGTGAGCGACCGAGTGAAGTAGCTTGGACGGAGCGAGCTATCTTCAGTGATCGCGTAGACTTTGAAAAATTTATTCATGGGAGCAGAGCTGAGCAGAAGTCTGATACCTTGACGAGAATGTTGGATGCTGAAGCGACGAATATTTCGTACCATAGCTCATCAAATCACAGAAGGACGCGCGTTCAAGCGCTTTTCTGGTTGATGGAAGTTGGTGAAGAATTCGAGCCTGGAATCCTTCGGTCGACTTCTACTTTTCGTTTTCTTTCAAATGGCGAAGACTTGATTGTTGAGGCCGCTCGGAAAACCGTTCGTCCAAGGACGTCGCCAGATAGGAAACGCCTCAGGGAGTTCGTGGACGCCTTTGTCGACGTACCTTCTGGCGAATACTCAATTGGAGAAAACTCAATTGAAAAATTGAGTGAGCCGCCGGCTAGTCCTAGGCTTGTAAGTGTGCCGTCCTTTCGGATCTTAAATAGACCTGTAACCTACAGTGACTGGTTACTCTTCTGTGAGGCTGCTCCGTCGTGGTCGCGTATTAATGATGACCTCTTGTTGCCGGTTGTTAGTATGAACATTGCCGAAGCAATGCTATTTGCAGAGTACGTGACACAAACCCTTACGGAAGAAAGCCTCCTGCCGTGCGGGTCTTCTGTCGAGATTCCACCGGAAGAATTTTGGGAAATCGCGGCGCGGGGACATGAGAGTCGGCAGTATCCGTGGGGAAACGAATTCGACCAGGCTCTCTGTAACGCGGATCAAGTTCTTGGAAGGACAAGCAGAGCATTCGCGTGCTCGCCGGGTGGTGACAGCATCTTCGGTTGCTCCGATATGGCGGGTAACGTTCGTGAGTGGACCAGTTCAAAGGTGCCGCCCTCTTCGTCTTGGGGGGATGAAGTGATCGGGGAAAAGATTGATTTGGCTCATGTTTCCGCCAGCGATAGGTACGTTGTCCGTGGTGGAAGTTACTCGTACGACAGAGAGTGTGTTCGATCTTGGGTTCGCAACACCCAAGTAGCTGCGCGGCCGGGGTACGATCCGCAGACTGGGTTTAGGTTGGTGATCTGCCGGTGATAACAGTATAGATTGGAGAAGGTTCGACGGGGGTCCCATTCCCTCCGCCATTTTCCCTCGCATCCCAAGGTTCTGTGGCCGGGCTTGGTCCTGTTTGTCAGAGGGGGCGTCGCTTGCGCGTTCTGACGCGCTTCTCGGCGCGGAGCGGCGGCCAGATCCCCCCGTTAATGCGCGGAGAGTCGCTTGCGCCGGCATTTGAACGAGCATTCGCTGGCTTTTCAAACCCTGCCCAGTTGAGCTGGCCGTTTCACAAACCCAGGTTCTGCTTGGTTGCGACGGGGCTTCACCCAGCGGGGGGCGCGCCATGAGCTGCTTCAGCGCGCAAAACCTCTGGTGACAGCGCTGCGGTCTCTGCCTAGCCTGGCCCCATGTCAAACGGCCCCTGGACAGATGGCGAGAATGACCTGATCGTTGCGGATTACTTCGCGATGCTGGCCGAGGATATCGCGGGGCGCCCTTATAACAAGGCCGCGCATCGTCGTGCGCTTTTGCCGAGGCTCAATGACCGCTCGGAGGGATCGGTCGAATTCAAGCACCAGAACATCAGTGCGGTTCTGAAAGGGCTCGGCGAGGACTGGATTCCCGGATACAAGCCCGCGTTCAATTTCCAGATGACGCTGGTCGACGCCGTCGCGCGGTGGCTGGCGGCGCACCCGGTCTGGCTCAGTCGCACGCGGAACGGGGCGGTGGCAGGAGGGATGCAGGAGGCTGCGACTCTCTGGGTCGGGCCTGCGCCCACGGTGTCGAACCGCCCGCCGCCGCAGGAGCTGGAGCAGATGCTGCAGATTGCGCGCAAGTTCGACGTGGCCGCGCGCGACGACAGGAACCGCGCACTTGGCGAGGCGGGCGAGGCGCGCGTTCTGGCCCATGAGCAGAGCACTCTGCGATCCGCAGGGCGCGAGGATCTCGCCCGCAAGGTGCGTTGGGTGTCCAAAGAAGATGGCGATGGCGCGGGCTATGATATCGCAAGCTTCGCGCCGGATGGGCGATCTCGCCTGATCGAGGTGAAAACTACCAACGGCTGGGAGCGGACCCCGTTTCACCTGTCGCGCAACGAGTTGGCGGTCGCCGAAAAACGTCGTCGGGAGTGGTGCCTGTTCAGAGTATGGAACTTCGCGCGTGCCCCGAAGGCTTTCGAGCTCCATCCGCCTCTGGAGGCCCATGTGTCCCTCACGGCGACGTCCTTTCAGGCGCGGTTCCACTGAGGTCCGGCCTGCGCGGAGCCCCGTGATCCGGTCACTCAAGCGGTCTTTCTGTGTCTTTCGGCGCGCGGCGCGTCTCTCTGGCCAAGCCCCAGGGGGGCGCTGGCCAAGTGTGGTCGGACCCTTGCGGCGGATCAGGCGACGAAGTGCCTGACCACGGGGCCTCCCTCCCGTTGATCGAACCGTGTGACGCGGGCCTGCAGGTCGGCATCGGTTTGGGTCACACGCTCATGTTGCGCCAGATGCTCCGCCCAACTCGGCAGGTGAAAGCTCTCGATCCAGAGGCCGGGCTCCTCGACGCTTTGGTGGAGGTGCCAGCGCGTTGCGCCATCGCGGTATCGCTCCTTCGAGAACGCCCGGATCGCGGCGGTGAACGCGTCCCGGTCCTGCTCGGCGATCCTGTATTCAACGGTCACCAGGGCGGGGCGGTCCCGGGCTTCGGGATCTGCAAGGGCAGGGGCTTCGGGCCAAAGCGCGGCGGCGGACAGATCCAGCGCCTCGCCCTGTCCAACCTCGAAACGCCGCGTCACCAGCAGACCAAGGATCAGTCCGAGGGCTGCAATCCCAAGCGCAACGGGAACGGAGGTGAGGCTTGCCACCTGCCCCCAGAGGACCGAGCCGAGGGCCATTGCGCCGAAAAATGCCATCAGAAAGACCGCGAGACCCCGCGCACGGACCCAATCGGGCAGGGCCATCTGGGCAGAGACATTGAACGAGGTCAGAACCGCGATCCAGCTCAGCCCCCCCAGAAACGCGGCCAGCATCAGCGCCTCAGGCGTTGTCGCCGCGGCCAGTGTCAGCAGTGCGAGCGCCGTGCCAATGGTTCCGCCCATCACGGTCCGGTCAGAGGTGAACCGGCCCTGCAGCCGGGGAAGCACCAGCGCGCCGGTGACCGCGCCGGCCCCGATCAGGGCCATCAGGCTGCCATAAAGGGCGGACCCGCCGCCCTCGGCCTGCCGGGCGATGAGCGGGAGAAGGGACCAATAGGCCGACGCGAAGAGGAAGAAGGCCAGGGCCCGGATCAGGGTCGCCAGCATCGCCGGGTTGTGGCGCACATGGCGCAGGCCCGTGGCCATCTCGGCGGGGATCGAGCCGCCTGTCCTGCGCGGGGTCGGCGCCTCAGGTCGCCACAGGATGAGCGCTAGAATGATCACCAGATGGCTCAGCGCGTTCAGGGCAAAGGGCGCGGCAAGGCCAATCGCTGCGATCAGCACCCCGGCCAAAGCAGGTCCGATCGCGCGGCTGATATTGATCCCCATGGAGTTCAGCGCGATCGCGGGTTTGAGCGTGTCGCGCGGCACAAGCTGCGGCACGACCGCCTGCCAGGCCGGGGCCATGAAGGCCGCCCCGGTGCCAATCGCAAGGGTGAAGAGGATCAGCAGAAGCGGCGTCATCGCCTCTTGCCAGACCAGCAGCGTCAGAAGGCTGATCACCACCGTCATTGCCACATTGATCAGGATCAGCATCCGTCTTTTGTCGAGCCGGTCCGCCAGCGTGCCCGCGAAGAGCGCAAAGAGGAAGACAGGCAGGGTCGTTGCCGCCTGCACCAGCGTGACGACCGAGGGGCTGGAATTGAGCGTCGTCATCAACCAGCCCGCGCCCACATCATGCATCCAGGTGCCGATGTTCGAGATCAGCGTCGCGGTCCAGAGCAGGGCGAAGGCCCGGTGCCTGAACGGGGTGAAGGCGCCGGGCGTCTCAGGCGATGACATCGGCAGTGTCCTCCCTGTGGCGCGCGACATAGGCCTTGAAGAACGGGCATAGCGGGACGATTTTCTGACCGGCGGCGCGCGCATCCGCGATCACCGCCCGGGCCAGGGCCTTGGCAACGCCCCGCCCGCGCATCGTGTCTGGAACCGCCGTGTGATCGACCACGATCAGGGTCGCGGAGGCTTTCGACAGGGTGAGTTCGCCCGCGCCCTCCAGACCGTCGATGGTCGCAAGGTACCGCGCCTTGCTGTCTGTATCGCTGCGGGTGATGTGCAGGTCGCTCATGGATGTGTCTCTCTTCGAAGGGGGAAGGGGGGGGGCTAGGTGTCAGGATTACTCAGGGCTGACCGGATGGCCGGACCGCCCAAATTGGCTCAGACCGCAAAGCAGGAGCATCCTAGCGCCCCCCAGAAGGCGCCCTTGTCCCACACAGGGATCGGCGAGGCCCACGCGATGCCATGCTGGTGCCCGTGCAATCCGCAGCCCGAGGCGCAGCCGTCATGGCAGGCGCGCATGCTGAGCTGGGCCGGTGCCAGAGGGACATCGCGCTCTGCCGGGCTCGCGAAGAGGGCGTTGGCGGACCAGTCGGGGCTCGCGGGCGGAAGCGGCGGGTTGTGCTCTGCAAACTCGCCCTCGGCAAAGACGATCCGCCCTCCGACAACCGTCATCACGGAGGTGATCGACCGGATCCGGTCATCGGGGACCTGCATCAGATCTGCGGATAGAACCGCAAGATCGGCATACATCCCGGCCCGCAAGCTGCCCTTGACGTCTTGCTCGCCGGAAAACCACGCGGAGCCCGTGGTCCAGATGGCCAGCGCCTCTTCCCGGGTCAGCAGGTTCTCGTCGCCGTAAAGGGTCAGCCCCCCGACGGTCTTGCCCGTGGTGAGCCAGTGCATGGCCACCCAGGGATCATAACTGGCCACCCGGGTGGCATCGGTGCCCCCGCCGACCGGCAAACCGGCATCGAGCATCTCGCGCATCGGCGGCGTGGCGCGCGCCGCCTGCGCCCCGTAGCGATCCACGAAGTACTCCCCCTGAAAGGCCATGCGGTGCTGCGTGGCGATCCCGCCGCCCAGCGCCTTGATGCGCGCGATGTTGCGCGGCGAGATCGTTTCGGCATGGTCGATGATGAAGCGGGTCTTGAAAGGCTGGTTCTGGTTCACGCGCTCGAACACGGTCAGGAACCGGTCGATGGTCTCATCATAGGTGGCATGGATCCGAAACGGCCATTCATGCGTCGCCAGAAGCTCGACGATCCTTTCAAGCTCCGCCTCCATGACCGGTGCCGGATCCGGGCGCGGCTCCAGAAAGTTCTCGAAATCGGCTGCCGACCAGGCAAGGTTTTCCCCGGCACCGTTCATCCGCAGCCAGTGATCGCCTGCGCCGGGCTCGGTCATGGCGACCCATTTTTCATAATCCGTCAGCTCCTGCCCGGGGGTTTGTGCAAAGAGGTTATAGGCAATGCGCAGGGTGAGCTGCCCCTCGTCATGGAGCTTTTGCACCACGTCGTAATCATCTGGATAGTTCTGTCCGCCGCCCCCGGCATCGATCACCGACGTGACCCCGAGCCGGTTCAGCTCGCGCATGAAATGGCGGGTGGAGTTGATCTGGTCTTCCAGCGGGAGTTTCGGCCCCTGGGCCAACATCGCATAGAGGATCAGGGCCGAGGGCCGCGCGATCAGCATCCCCGTGGGATGGCCGTTTGCGTCCCGCGCGATCTCGCCGCCGGGCGGGTTGGGGGTGTCCTTGTCGATCCCCAGCGCCCTGAGCGCGGCCCGGTTCAGCAAAGCACGCGCGTAAAGATGCAGGATGAAGACCGGTGTCTCCGGGGCGGCTGCGTTGATCTCGTCCAGGGTCGGCATCCGCCGCTCGGCGAACTGAAACTCGGACCAGCCGCCGACCACGCGAACCCATTGCGGCGCGGGCGTGTTGTCCGCCTGCTTGCGCAGCATGGCCAGCGCATCGGCGACCGAGGGCACGTTTTCCCAGCGCAGCTCCATGTTATAGCTCAGCCCGCCGCGGATCAGGTGGGTGTGGCTATCGTTCAGGCCGGGAATGACCCGTTTGCCGCCAAGATCGATCACCGTTGTCCCATCCGCGGCCAGTTTCATGATGTCGGCATCCCGCCCGACGGCGGCGATCCGGCCATCCCGGATCGCGATCGCGGTGGCGTCGGGCGTTTCGGGATCGAGCGTCGTCAGACGCCCGTTATGCAAGATGAGATCGGTCAAGGCTGGCCTCCAGTTCGGGTCGGGATCGGAGCGGCGGGGCCCTGCACCCCGCCGCGCACAGGGCGCTAGGTCGCGGGAACGGGCGCGAGGGTTTCCCCGGCATGCGTGCCGCGCCGGGGCGCCTTGTGAACCATGGTGTAGGCGTAATCGACGCCCATCCCGTAGGCGCCGGAATGCTCCTGAACCAGGCCGATCACAGCATCATAGCTGTCCTTGCGGGCCCAATCCCGTTGCCACTCCAGAAGAACCTGCTGCCATGTGACGGGGATCACCCCTGCCTGCAACATCCGGTCCATGGCGTAGTTATGGGCATCGACCGAGGTGCCGCCGGATGCGTCTGCGACCATGTAGATCTCGTAATCTGTGTCGTTCATGCAGCTCAGGGCGAAGGTGAGGTTGCACACTTCGGTCCACAGGCCGGACACGACGATCTTCTTGCGCCCATCCCGCGCGCCCGCAGCCAGCGCATCGCGCACCTTCTGGTCATCCCAGGAATTCATCGAGCTGCGTTCCAGCAGCGGCGCGTCGGGCTGCACCTCCAGAAGTTCGGGATAGGTATGACCGGAAAAGCTCTCGGTTTCGACGGTCGTGATCACGGTGGGAATGTCAAAGATCCTGCCGGCCTTCGCGAGCGCCACCGTGTTGTTCTTGAGGGTCTGGCGGTCGATGGATTGCACGCCGAATGCCATCTGCGGCTGGTGGTCGATAAAGATCAGCTGACTGTTCTGCGGTGTCAGCACTTCGAGGATCGACATGGGGTTTTCCTTTCTCTGTCGGGGAAGGGCATGCGCGCCCGGCTGATCTGCGAGGCGCGTGGGCTCGGGCTCAGCTGTCCTGTTGCTCGCGGTTCGGGCGGGTATCGCTGGTCTCGCCGACCGCGAAGGACTTCAGGTGCAGGGCCTCGGCGGCGGGTTGCGCATGGCCTTTCAGCCATTGCACGCCGGCCTCGCCCGCCAGCATCCCAAGAAGCCCGAGCAGCGCGATGATGGGCGGGGCGGGCGAGCGCACCGCGAGCAGGCCATAGAGCCCGCCCACCGCCACGCCGACAGCGAGGGACAACAGGTACGGGGTCCAGCTCATGCCGCGGCCTCCCGGGCGCGGCCCGAGAACAGGGCGGCGAGGGCCAGAACCTCTTCGCGCCGCAACTCATGCCCACCCTCGTGGATCGAGGTTGCCACATGGGCGCCCTGGGCCTCTGCCCAGCGGATCAGTTCCTCGCTCAGGGGCCAGGGGCAAATGGGGTCATTCCGCCCCGCTGTGATGAGGATCCTGCGCCCGTCAAGCCCCTCGGACGGGCCCGGCGCCCATGGGATCAGCGGATGCAGAAGCCCGATCCGGTCGATCAGGTCGGGCCGCGCCATCATCACCGAGGCCAGGATATTGGCCCCGTTCGAATAGCCAAAGGCGAAGACCGGGCTTTCCGGGAACCGGGATTTCCAGCCTTCCACATAGGCGATCATCTTCGCCGTGGCGCGCCGCAGGTCCGCCATGTCATAGACCCCTTCGCCGCTGCGCCGAAAGAACCGGGCGGCCCCCCGCTCGGAGACATCACCGCGCGGCGAGATCACGCCGCCCTCGGGCACGAGGTCCTGCGCGAGGGCGAAGAACTGGTGCTCGTCCCCGCCGGTGCCGTGCAGGGCGAGCACCAGAGGCGCACCCTGCGCAGGTGGTTTGGTCAACGCGGTATAGGAGGTGTCGGTCATGGGCATGTCTCCTCAGGCGATCTCGGGCAGGGTCCGCTCGATCTGCGCGCGGTAGGGCTGGTAGCGGTCCGGCAGCTTCAACGCCTGACCGAGATGGGCGGTGTCCTCGTCGCGATCAAAGCCGGGCTCGTTGGTGGCGATCTCGAACAGGATCCCGCCCGGTGTCCGGAAATAGATCGCCCAGAAGTAATCCCGGTCGATCACGGGCGTGACCTGATAGCCGGTGTCCATCAGGGCCTTGCGCATGTCGAGCTGCGCGGCGCGATCCTCGACGGCGAAGGCGATGTGATGGACCGATCCGGCGCCTTGGGTCGCGTGCCGGGCGTCGGGCAATTCTTCGAGATCAATCGTTCTCGCGGCGTTGCCCCCGTCGATCCGGTAGCGGGTCACGGAACCCTCAGTGGCCTCTTTCTGGTATCCCATGAAAGACAGAAGCTCGCCGGTCGCAGCCGTGTCCCGCAGGCGGAACCGCGCGCCGTGAAAACCCAGCACGCCGGTCTCTGCCGACAGGGCCCCGCCCGTCCACGGAGTCCGGCCATCGGGATCCGCCTCGACGAGGGCGAAACTGTCCCCGTCGGGCCCGTCAAAGGTCAGGCGGGCCTCACCCAGAAATGTGCTGTCCGTCAGGCCGGTGACGCCCTGCGCCGCCAGATGCGGTTTCCAGAAGGACAGCGCCCCTTTCGGAACGGCGAATTCAGTGACGCCGACCTCGCCCGCCCCCCTTTGGCCACGGGGCATGGGGCCGAAGGGAAAATAGGTCATGACCGAGCCCGGCGTGCCGACCTCGTCGCCGTAATACAGGTGATAGACCTCCGGCGCGTCGAAATTCACGGTTTTCTTGACGCGCCGCAGCCCGAGCGTCTGGGTGAAGAACGCGTTGTTCTGCTGGGCATCCGCAGCCATCGACGTGACGTGATGCAGCCCCTTGATCAGTTTTTCCATGGTCCGCCTCAAAGCTTGTGACATCAGTTGAGACAGAGGTAGACGCTGGATTGAGAAAAACTATATCAATGAAAATTCAGAAACTATACTGATTTGGATCACTAATAACGATGCAACAGGACCTCAAACCCATTCGGGTGTTTCTCGAGGTGGCGCGCCTTCAGGGATTTGCCGCCGCCGCGAAATCCCTTGGGATGACGGCGGCCTCGGCCACCCGGATCGTCGCCAGGCTGGAGGAGGAGTTTGGCCAACAGCTCCTTCTGCGCACGACCCGGCAGGTGTCGCTGACCTCCACCGGGGCGCTGGTCGCGGCGCGCTACAAGCCCATTCTCGAGGCCTTCGATCAGGTGAAACGCGACCTTGATCGCGAGATGCAGCCCCATCGCGGTCGGCTCTCGATCAATGCGCCGATGGCCTTTGGTCTGCGGCTCATGCCCGGGCTGATCGACAGTTTCAAACTGGCCTATCCGAATATCGATCTGAATATCCGGCTCACGGACCGGCTCGTGGATATCGTGGCGGAGGTCAGCGATCTGTCGATCCGGGTGTCCGAGCCCCCGACGGACAAGTCCACGATCTGGCGCAAGCTGTGCGAGATCCCGATGCGCGCCGTGGCGGCACCCTCCCTGTTTGACCGCTACCCCCGACCGCAGACGCCGGAGGATCTGGATCCGAAGATCTGCCTGTCCTATGGCGACACACCGGACCGAGAGGTCTGGCGGTTCGAGAAAGCGGGCGCCAAGCGGCTGGTGACCGCCGGGCAGTCGCTGCATTCCAACAATGGTGATCTGTTGTACCGGGTGGCGCGCAAAGGGCTCGGGATCGCCGTCCTGCCGGAATTTCACGTGGCCGAGGGTGTCGCGCGCGGGGAGGTTGATGTCATCCTCCCGGACTGGGATCTGCCCTCCTTGTGGCTCTCGCTCTACTACCCGCCCTATGAAGCGCTCCCGCCGCTCGTGGCGACCTTCACGGAGTTCTTTGAGGCTTATCTGGCGGATGAAACGGGGTTCGCGTTCGACAGCTAGTCTGGCCGGGCGTCCCCCGCGCGTGGGTCCTGCGATGGTGCGGGGGCATCTGCGTCTGCGAACTTTCCGGCGAGCTGTGCCAGCGTGGCGCGGGCCAGCGCCTTGTTTGGTTTGTAGAACACCCAGTTCTTGATGGATTTTGCGGTGACGAGCCCCGCGGCTTCGAGGATTTTCATGTGGGAGGTGACCGTCGGCTGCGACAACCCGATCTTCTGGGTGATGAAGCCGACGCACACGCCGTCCTCGACGAGGTCTCCGTCCCGCTGCTCGGGAAAATGAGCGCGCGGGGACGAGATCCATTCCATGATCAAGAGCCGCTTCTCGTTCGAGAGCGCCTTGAGGATTTGAAGGTCAGTGGACATCCGGCCCTATCCGTCGGGAGCCGCTATATTGACACATGTAAATATAGATTGCACGGTCCCCGCGACGGGCCCGGGCAAGGACATGGTGGATGCATATCGGACTGATCGGTGGAATAGGCCCGGCTGCGACGGTCCTGTATTACCAGCGCCTCGTGGCGGCGTTCGGCGCTGCGCAGCTGCCGCTTTCATTGACCATATCCCATGCCAGTATCGAGGATCTCGCGGCACATGCCAAAGCCGATGATCGCGCCGGGCAGGCCAGGGTCTTTGCCCGCCATCTCGCAGCGCTCGAAGGGGCGGGGTGTGACATCGCCCTGATCACGGCGCTGACTGGTCATTTCTGCTTTGACGAGACCCAGGCCCTCGCCGGGATCGCCATGCTTGACGGGGTGGAAGTGATCGACCGGTTTTGCGCGGCACAGGGCATTCGGGTTCTGGGGCTGCTGGGGAGTCCGCCCGTGATGTCGACACATCTCTTTGACCGGTTGAATCGGGTGCAGACGGTGGTTCCCGACACCGGATTGGACGGGATCGGCGCGACCTATATGGCGCTGGCCCGCTCCGGGACCTGCAGGGATGACCAGCGGCAGATGTTTCTGGAGACGGCCACGCGCATGGTCGAGGTGCAGGGCGCAGAGGCGATCCTGCTCGCGGGCACCGATCTGGGGTTGGCCTTTGACGGGCACAGCCTGCCTTTCCCGGTGATCGATGCCGTGGAGGTCCATATTCAATCCTTGCTGCAGGAAGCCATCGACCGTGGTGCTGGCGGAGACGCTGGGACCTGACACAAGCCAGTCGCGCGGTGTGCTGGGGGGCTCGGCCCGGTCTTTGCGTGACGCGATGATCTTGGCCTTGCGGCCCGCGCGAACCCGCGGCGCGGCGGCGGCATCGGCGCGCCGGACACAGGACTTCGGCCCCGCATCCGCGCATGGATCTCGCAACGGCGCAGCGCGCCACGCCCCCATGACCGGGTCATCGCCCCATCGCCCCACAAGCCGCCTCCGATCGACGAGATGCGGCGTGGGGACGGCACGAATGTCCACGTTCGACAGGGGTCGGTTTTCCGTTATAACTCCCGCCATGATCCGCTTGCTGGCAATTCTGAGCATGGTTTGCGTCGTCGGCGCCTCAGTCGCGCTTGGTCTTCCGGGCCCCTGGGCCAAGGCCGAGCAACGCGCTGCAGAGGATGCCGAGCGGCTGTCGGCCCTTCTGGTCAGCCCCGATAAAGTCAGCTGGCGTCTGATGGAGGATATCCCGCTTGTCCGCACGATGCTCTGGGATGCGGAGGGCGCGCGCCGCTATCCGCCGCCGGACGGCATGGCCCCTTTGCCCTATGAATTCTCGGATGATGCGGAACGATGGCTGAACGCCTTCATGGCCGAGGTCGACACGGCGGCCTGGGCACCCTTCGACGTCTCGGGCAATGAGCTTGTCTATTGCAGGGCCATGCCTGCGGCCTGCGTGATCTACGAACGCGTGGCCCTGGAAGAGGCGTTGGAGCTGCGCCCCGGGTCTCTGGCCTCGGCGGGGTCCGCGCGGGGCGCGGCGCTCTTGCTGGGGGCGGCGGGTCTCCTGCTGGCCTGTGCCAGTCTCTGGTTGCGACGCCGGGCGAGTTCTCCGCCCGTGGGGTTCAGCCTGATCCGGGACCGACATATGGCTATCCGCGATATGCTCGAGGTGTCGCTGACCCCGCGCGATCTGAAACTGCTGACCCTTCTCGAGGAACGCGGTGGCGCGGTGGTGACCAAGGACGAGCTTTATGATGCCGGGTGGGGGCGGGATTACATGCCGAACTCCCGGGCGCTGGACCAGCATATCGTCAATCTGCGACGCAAGCTCGACCCGGACAAGTCGCGCCCCGTGCTGATCGAGACGGTCCATGGGGTCGGCTACCGGCTCGTCACCTGATCCGGTTTTTGCAGATTTTTTGCAACTCGCTTGCGGAAATCTCACACATCCGGGACCCCGATACGCTCCGCTGAGCCCTGCCAGACCAGATGGAGGGCCCCATGACACCGACCGCAACACCCCTTGTCCTTGCGCTTTGCCTCGCCTCGCTCGCCTCAGGGGCAGCGGCGGAGGTCCCGGTCACCGCCGAGGATGACCACGGCATCCTGAACCCGGATGACACCGGCAAGGACATGATCGTGCGCAAGTTGGAGATGGGGGTCGTCGACAGCGTCACCTGCTCGCTGGGGATCAATGTGACGAAGAAGGACGACCCGGTCCTGTCGCGCAAGCTGATCCGGAAATGCGCCGATGCGGGGATCACCAAGGCGATGACCTGGATGAGCCATCTGGAAAACAACGGGCTCGGCGGACCCTATAATCCCGACGCCTCTGCCGAGTGGGACCGCAAGGCTGCCGAAGCGGGCGATCCGATCGGCAAGTTCAACCACGGGCTCAACCTGATGCGCGGCCATGGCACAACCCAGGACGAGGCGCTGGGCCGGGCCTTCATCGATGAGGCTGCCCGGGACGGGCTGCAGGTCGCCAAGCGGTTGCAGGGGGCGGATTACGATCTCGATGAGGTCACTCCGGACGCGGATAACTGGAAATACGCACCGCTCTTCTGAGCGCGCGGCCCCGCGGCGCGCCCTGCGGGATGCCGCCCGTGCCGGGGCAACGGGACCTGATCCGAACACGCACCAACACCACGATCCAAAGGGAGGACAAGATGAGATCACTGACACGCCGGGACGGTCTGGCAGCCATCGGGACCGCGGTATCCGCCGTGGTTCTCGGGGCGAATGCCAGCGAGGCCGCCACCAAAGTCGCCGCGGCTTTTGACGATCGCAACGTCACATGGAACACCCTCGAGGGGATCGACCATCTCTGGTATCACGTGCTGAACGTGGATCGGGACCAGAAGGTCGTGGACCTGCTGCTGAAATTCGCGGCCAATGAGAAGGTCGTGCTGCACAAGCACCACGCGGATTACAGCACCTTCATCATCCAGGGCGAGCTGCGCCTCTATGACGCCGAAGGCACCCTGACAGAGATCCGTCCCACCGCGAGCTTTGTCCAGAAGCCCGGTGGCGGCGCCCCGCATACGGAAGGGGGCGGTGCGGAGGAATGCATTGCGTGGTTCAGCAACAAGGGCACCGATGGGGTGATCTACGAGATCCTGGGGCCCAACGGGGAAACCCTCGGCACCCTTGGCCTTCCAGAGTTTGAAGCCCTGATGCAAGCCCAGGACGAGCCGGTGCAACCGATCATTCCCGGCTAAATCCCCGCAGGCTGCGGCTGGCATTTGGGTGTGTCAGCCTTGGCTGCCGGGGGGAGGGCGGGCCCTGAACAGGCTCGGGTCGCGGTTTCAGAGCCCCGCGCGCCGCCGTGCGCGCGGGGCGTCTGGCCTTGGCGGCACCGTCGGGCGGTCTCCGGGGCCCAGGGGCCCAGCGGCTCAGGCGTGCCCGGCGGCGTGCGGCAGAAGGAAAGGCGTATCCGTCGGCGGCGCCGTGTTGACCCGCAGCGGGCAATCATAGGCTAGGCTGAGATTTTGATCGGTCAGCACGGCCTGCGGCGCGCCATGGGCCTGCAATGCGCCGTCTTTCAGCAGGGCCACGGTATCGGCGAACATGGCCGTCAGGTTCAGGTCATGCATCACGGCGATCACCCCGCCGCCCCGCGCGGCGTAATCCGCCGCGATCTGCATGATGCCGAGCTGGTGCCCGATATCGAGGCTTGAGACCGGCTCATCGAGAAACAGCCAGCTCGGCACGCCGTCGCAGACCGGCTCCCAGACCTGACAGAGGACCCGGGCCAGTTGCACCCGTTGCTGCTCGCCGCCCGAGAGCTCCTGGTAATAGCGATCCTCATAGCCGCGCAGCCCGACCCGCTGCAGCGCCTGGGCCGGCAGGGTCCGCCGCGCTGCGTGACGTCCGGCCTCGAGCCCCATGGTGACCACCTCGATCACCGAGAAGGGGAAGGCGAGGGCGGCGGCTTGCGGCAGCACCCCGCGTCGGGCGGCCAGGGTCCAGGGCTTGGCGGCGGTGATGTCCGTGCCGTTCAGATGCACCTGGCCTTGCGCCTGGATCTCTCCAACCAATGCGCGCAGGAGCGTGGTCTTGCCCGATCCGTTTGGCCCGACAATGGCGGTAAGCGCACCCGCGCGCGCGGAGAAATCCACCCGCGAGAGGACCTCGCGCCGACCAAGACGCACGGTGATCTGGCGTGCGTCGAGGCTCATAGATCCACCACTCCGCGCGCCCGCAGCAGGATCCACAGGAAGACCGGCGCGCCCAGTACGGCGGTGACGATCCCGATCGGCAGTTCCGCAGGCGCGATGATCGTGCGGCTGATGCAATCGGCCAGCACCAGTAGGCTCGCCCCCAGGACCGCGGCATTGGGCAGAAGCGTCCGGTGATCCGGCCCGACCGCGATCCGCAGCAGATGCGGCACCACGATCCCCACGAAGCCGATCCCGCCCGAGACCGCCACCGCCGCCCCGGTGGCGCTGGCCACGATCAGGATCGCACCGGTCTTCAACCGCTCCAGCGCGACCCCCATATGGGCGGCTGCGGCCTCTCCCAGGGCCAGCCCGTTCAACCCCCGTGCCAGAAGCGGTGCCGACAGGAAGGCCAACGCGATGAGCGGCCCGGCCACCAGCACCTTGGTCCATGTCGCCCCCGCCAGCGAGCCCAGCCCCCAGAAGGTCAGGTCCCGCAGCTGACGGTCATCGGCGATATAGACCAGAATGCCCGACAGCGCCCCGGTCAGGGCCGCCAGCGCGATCCCGGCCAGCAGCATGGTCGCGACCGAGGTCCGCCCGCGCCGGGTTGACACCTTGTAAAGCAGGATCGTGCTGCCCCAGCCCCCGGCGAAGGCGGCGATCGGGACAAGGTAGTCCCCGGCCACATCCAACAGCGCCACAGGCAGCGCCGCACCCAGCACGATCGCGAGGATCGCGCCGAGGCCAGCCCCGGCGCTGACCCCCACAAGGCCCGGGTCCGCCAGCGGGTTGCGAAAGAGCCCCTGCATCACCGCCCCCGAAACCGCGAGAGCCGCCCCCACCAGCAACCCCAATGCGAGGCGGGGCAGGCGGATGTCGAACAGGATCACCTGTGCGCCCGCATCCAGCGTGCCCGTGCGGATCCAGTCGAACAGCGCCAGCCTCACCTGTGTGCCCGCAGCACCGATCCCCAGCGAAAAGAGTGACACGAGGATCAGGAATGCCCAGAGCCAGAGATGCAACCGCATGGCCCGCGCATGGCGGCTGCCACGGGAGGCCTGCACCGCCGGGCTCTGGGTCAGGTCAGCTGCCATAGAGCGCGCCGGAGAGGTCCCGCACCGCCTGTGCCGTGCGGGGCCCGAAACCCAGAAGGAACAGCCCGTCCATCCGCACCACCGCGCGGTTCTGCGCCGCCGGGGTGGCGGCGAAGGCGGGCAGGGCCAGCAGCGCATCGGTGGCCATGCCGTGATCTCCGCCGCGATCCATCATCAGGATCAGGTCGGGGGCCATGGCGGCCACGGCCTCGTCGGTCAGCGGCTTGTAGCCTTCGAACCCGGTATTCGCGTTCACGCCGCCAGCCAGCTCGATCATCGCCGCCGCCGCCGTGTCCGTCCCCGAGGCGAGTATCCGCCCGCCCTGGGTCGACAGCACGAAAAGCACGCGTTTCGGGGCCTCGCCGGAAAGCTGGGCGACCTGGGTGCGCGCAGCCGCAAGATCTGCGCCAACCCGTGCGGCCAGCGCCGCGCCGCGATCCGGCACACCGAGCGCCTCGGCGACCTGAGAAATCTTTGCGATGAGGCCGTCCGCGCTCGGCTCATCGCGCACCATGACAATCGGAACACGCGCGGAAGAAAGAACATCAAGCGCCTCCGCCGGGCCCGCCCCTTCATCGGCAATGATGAGATCGGGGGCGAGGCTGAGGACACCCTCCGGGGACAGGGCGCGCATGTAGCCCACATCGGGCAGGGTCTCTGCCTCGGGCGGGAAGGTCGAGGTCGTGTCCCGCCCCACGAGCCGGGCCTCCTCTTCGAGGGCGTAGACGATCTCGGTCAGGGCACCGCCAATCGTCAGCACCCGGTCCGAGGCCAGCACCGGACCGGCCAGCAGGAACACCAGAAGGGTCAGGCGAAACATCATGACACGGGCTCCTGTCCGGGCAGGCCATGGGCCAGTTCAGCGAAGGCGGCGCGGGTGTCGTTGCCGTCCTTGGGCACGCCGAAGATCTGAAGGATGAGCATGCCCTGGGCGTCAAAGGCCTCGACCGAGATCGCCGCGCCGCGTTGCGTGGGTTTCTCGACCTGCCAGACCTCGGCAATGCGGTCCCGCCGCAGATGCAGGTTGAACCCGGGATCGAGCACATTCTGCCAGGGACCCATGGGCTCCAGCCGGCGGATCGGGCCCGTATGGATCTCGATACACCCGCGATTGCCCACAAAGAGCATGATGTCGAACCCCGCGCTTTGAACGCCCTGCAGCAGGGTGTCGACCGCCTCGGGGGCGAGGGCGCGGACAAAGGGCGCTTCGGCGATGCGGTAGGCCCCGAGCCGGTTCATTTTGAGCTTGGCACAGAGCCGGAGGAACTGGTGCGTGTCCGTCAGCCGGGCCCATTCCTTGAGCAGGATGTCCCGCTTTTCGAGATTGATCTTTGCGGCCTCGGGCGGCTCGCGTTCGGCCAGTGTGACGCTGTCGGTCTGCTCGGGCAGGGCGCAGGCGGTCTTGAACGCCTCCCACCCGGTCAGATCCGCGTCCTGGGGCAGATAGGCCTTGTGAACGGCGTCCCCGGCGGCATCAAAGACCTGCAGGCTGTGACGCAGACCGCTGCGCACCTCCTCGGAGAGGGCAAAGGCGTGGCGCCAGTGACGTGGGAACATGCGCAGATCGATCCCCGCGTTCAGGGTCATCGTTGCATGCTCGCCGCCGTGATAGTCGGTGTATGCGCCGTTTTTCTCGATAACGCAGGCGTCGTTCCGGGTCAGCGCCATCATCGGTCCTAGCGCGCCAAGGGACGGGATCAGCGTGTTGGGATGGGCATGGAGCGCGGTGGCGCCATGCCCGACCTCTGCCGCGACGAGCGCCGCCTCCGAGATCCCCAGCGCATCGGCAATATCCCGGGCCCGCCCGGGACGCTGGGTGCGGGCTTCGCGGATTTCATGGGCATCAAGCATGGGGTCCCCCAAGGGTCAGTGGTGGCTGTGGGCGTTGGGCATGGTGGATCACGGCGTCGGCGCGAGCGTGCGATCCGCTGTGGCATTCACCAGCCGCAGCTGTGCGGCGAGAAAGGAATCCACCGGGTTCATTTCGCACAGCAGCATCGCGTAGGAGAACGCCACCGGACGGCGGTCGTCCCTTAGGGCGACGAAGCTGCGCATGAAAAGCCGCTCATGCTCTGACAGGATCTGCGAGCAGGTCACGCAATGGGGATTGTTGAACCGAAAGCAGGACTGCCGCGACAGTCGCATGGTTTGCACGCTGTCCAGCACAAGCGCGGCGACCCGCGCGCCCTCGGCCTCGCCGTAATGCACGCTGGGGCAATCAAAGCCGAGGATCCAGCTTTGCCCCTGAGGATAGGCGAAACTGTCAAAGAAGTAGCGTGCGGTTTGCAGGATGATCAGCTCGCGCGGGCCGAAATCCGTGTCATCGAGGCGGGTGGCCTGTGTTTCAAGCGCGCGGCTGCAGCAGTCGTCGCCGGCGGGTTTGCGTTTAGCCACCATGGGACACACTCCAGAAATCGCAGGTTTCCGGTGTCCAGAACGCGTCAAATCCCCATCTGGGGCGCGGTGTCTCGGAAAGGGTCAGTAGATACAGCAAGCAGGGCCTCCGCCGGTGCGATGCGCGCGGGGCACATCGGGTCTCGGTACGTGTTCGGACCGGGCTCAGGCAGGTGCTTGGCTGGGTTGCGCTAATCCTGACAGATTTAGTGGGTTAAGACAAGCGCCTTGGGCAGCGCCCGCATGGGGCGGCGTGTCTCGGCCGGGATAGGCTCTGCCGCCGGCCCCAAACGGGCGACGGCAGGGGGCCGGAGGCCGCGCTCATCCGGCCACAGGCGGGGCGCGGCGGGTGGCAAGCTCGGCGGCCACGGCCTTGATGGTGACCGATTTCAGCGGACCAAGGCGACAGCTCTCGCTGATCCCGGTATCGCGGCAGAACTGGTTCACTGCCCGGATCAGTGGCGCGTTGAGATAGGGGCTGGGCCGCCCGGTCCGGTAGCCGAGCGCGGTCAATTCCGCCTGCAGCACGCGGATATAGGCGTTCTTGTTCAGTTTCGAGGTCACGGTCAGCGCCCGGGCAAAGACCGGGTTCGGAGCCTCTTGCAAGAGAACTTCGGAGGCCAGCCAGAAGCGCGCCGGTTCGCGCTCGACCGCCAGGTAGAGCCCTTCCTCGATCCGGATCTTCGCGCGCATCCCGGGCGTCTCCAGCAGGGCGGCGCGGGTCCGCGCGGTCTCGGCACCGAGACCGCGCAACCGGTAATAGCGCAAGAGCCCCTCGGCCGCCTTCGCGTCCCCCTCTGCAGCGCGCGTCTCGAGCCGCGCGAGCACAGCCTCCGTCGCGCCGGGCTCTTGCGGCTGCTTCAAGAGACCCGCCAGCAGGAAGATCTGCGCATCCCGGCTGTCCTGCGCCGCCAATGCGCGCAGCGTGGCCAAGCCCCGCGCGGGATCCGACCGCGCCCCGAGCCGTTCCGTTGCGTGGGCCCAGCCCAGCACCGGTGCCGCGCTGTCCAATCCCTGGGCGATCGCCCGTTCCAGGCTGTCCTCCGCCAGAGCGAGGTCCCCGGTTTTCAGGGCCAGCTTGCCCAGTGAAACGAGGGATCGGTCATAGCCCGCCGCGATCGCCTGCGCATAAAGCGCCTGCGCCGCGCCGAGATCCAGTGGCACGCCATGCCCTTTCGTGTGGAAATAGGCGAGCCGATCCATGGCCCGCGGATAACCGGCCTCGGCCAAGGCGCGTATGGCGGTTGCGGCGGCATCCGGTGCGGTCTCGCGCAGGGCCATCGCCTCGGAATAGCTCGCCTTGTGGAGCTTGCGTGTCTCGGCATCGGTGTCGGCTAGGGCCCCCGCGCCAGACAGCGCCGCGCACAGGGTCAGGGTCAGAAACGGGGTCGTAAACAGCTTTTTCATCATCGGAACCTCATTGTTTGAGCCCAATCTATCGCCGCACGTGTCCCGAATGCGCCTAGCCATCGGGATAGGGGCGCGCGCATTCGCATAACCCCGCCCGGCCATCGCCCGTTCCGGCCATGGACATGCCCGGGCGGCACTGTTTAACTCGCCCAACCCCGATGCTGAGCCACCCAAGGAGCCAGAGCACCGTGACCACATCCCCCACCCACCGCGTTCAAAAGACCTGGGCCCAGGTCGCCCCTCTGTCCGAGGATGTGGCGCGTATCTTCTACGCGAACTTGTTTCGCGGCGATCCGACGACCAAGCCGCTCTTTGTCGGCAATCTGGAGCTTCAGGGGCGCAAGCTCGTGCAAACCCTTGGATTTGTGGTGGATCATCTGGAGGATCCCGACGCGTTGCTGCCCGCGGCGCGGGATCTTGCGATCCGCCATGTGGCTTATGGCGTAACCGCAGACCAATACGCCTCGGTCGGAGCGGCGCTGATCAAGTCGCTCAAACATGTGTTGGGTACCGAGTTCAGTCCCGAGGACGAAGCCGCCTGGGCCGAGATCTATGGCGGGTTGTCCGAGGCGATGGTTCAGGCCGCTTACCCGGCTTAAACTATACGTTGGTATAGGCCGCTATACCGAGTTGATGACCCGCCCGACAGCACCGCGCCGTAGGGTGCGCGGGTGTAGACAGGTTGGCGGATATGAAGATCAGAGTTCTTTCCATCACGGCTCAAGCCGGGGCCGAGGCAGTGCAAGAACTGCGCTCGGCCAGTTTCGTCGCGGTCCATGGCACATGCAGCCTGGATCCCCACGTCCTTGGACTGGTTGAATTGCAGGGCCAGGTGCATGGGGCGACCTCCTGTCTGGGGGCCATGAGCCATGCGGGCGTGACCGACGGGGTCGCGGTCTTTGCGATTGACGATCCGGACGGCGCCTATGGCACGGCCATGCTGCCGTTCGATCCCGACAGCTACAGCGCGGCCCGGGCGGCGACGATGCAGGCGCTGGCGGCTGCGGACCGGCTCGGCGAGAAGCCCGAGCTTGTCTGGGTTTCCAGCACCCCAGGCACGGAGGAGGCGATCCTTGCCGGGATCGAATCCGTGATCGGCACAGATGTTCCGATCATCGGCGGCAGTGCAGCGGACAACGATGTCAGCGGCCAGTGGTTCGTCTTCGACAAGTCCCGGCGCGAGGCGGCGGGCGTGGTCGTGACAGTCATGTTCCCCTCGCGCCCGGTCTCTTTTGCCTATCACAACGGCTACTCGCCCACCGAGAAATCCGGGACCGTCACCCGGATCGAGGGGCGCCGCGTGATCGAGATCGATCATCGCCCGGCCTTCGAGGTCTATCGCGCATGGTGTGAGGGCGCCGTCTCGCTGGACCCGGGCGATCCGGGGATGCAGTCGATCCTGTCGGACAGCACCCTCGCCCCGCTCGGGCGCAGGGTGGCCGAACTCGATGGTCTGCCCTCCTACCTGCTGGCCCATCCGGCGGCGGCCAACACCGCCGGCGCGCTGGAGCTCTTTGCAACGGTGGAAGAGGGCGAGGTTCTGACCTGCATGACCGGCACCCAGGCCGGGCTGATCGACCGGGCCGGCCGGGTGGCCGCCCTTGCGCGCGCCGCGGGCGGCATGGAGACATCGCCGATTGCCGGGGCCCTCATGGTCTATTGCGGGGGCTGCATGCTCTCGGTGCGTGATCGCCTTGAGGAGGTCGTGGCCGGTGTTGCAGGCTCGCTCGGTCCGGCGCCGTTCCTCGGGACCTTCACCTTTGGGGAGCAGGGCCAGATCATCGGGGCCGGAAACCGCCATGGAAACTTAATGATTTCCTGCATAGTGTTCGGATAGCCCAGCTTAAGGGACCCGATCATGGCCGAAGATGAGCGGCTGCGCGAGGCGCTGCTCGAATTGCAGCTCCTGCGCGAACGCGAGGCGAAATCTCTCAACGAGACGCGCAAGCTTCTCGAATGCCTTGAGGCCTATTCCAGTGCGCGCACGCCCGGTGACGCGCTGGGCAGCATCTTTGTTTCTCTGCGCAACAAGATCGGGGCCGACCTTGCCGTTCTGGGCGAGATCGATGGCGATGGCAGCTTCCTGATCTCGGCCAGCGACGAGGCTCGCATGATCGGCAAGCGGCTTGTGCCGCCCTTTGATCTGGCGGCCCGCGCGCGCGACATCATCGATCTGTCCGTGACCGGGGCCTGGGGCGGGGATCTCGACATCTCGGGCTATACGGGCTTTGAATGCGCGCCGCTCCATTCGGATGGGCGGCGCTATGCGCTCGCGGTGTTCAAGGCATCCCCGCCGGCCTTTGCCCGGGGCTCACTCAGCCTTGTGGAACGGCTCGCCGGGCTCGCCCTGCGCGCGCTCCAGGGCAGCAAGATCGCCACGGAAAACAAGCTTCTGGCGGCGGCGATCCAGGGCTCATCCTCGGGCTTTGCCATTGCGGATGCGACGCGACCCGAACGCCCGCTGATCTATGTGAACAGCGCCTTTGAAGAGATTTCCGGCTACACGGCGGAGGAGGTTCTGGGCGAGAACTGTCGCTTTCTCTCGGCCGAACCCGTCGACGGGGCGGAGCGTAGTCGGCTCCGCGCGGCGGTGCGGGACAATGCGCCGGGTCAGTTCCTGCTGCGCAATCGACGCAAGGATGGCAGTCTGTTCTGGAACGAGCTGACCCTCTTTCCGGTGGAAAACGAGGCGGGCAGGATCGTCAACCTCGTGGCGACCCAGAACGATGTGAGCGGGCGGGTCGAGGCGGCGGCTGAGCGCGACAAGACCCGGGCGCAGATGGCCCGTGCGCTGACCGCGACCGAGGATGCCTTCCTCGTGCTCGAACCCGGCCACGTGGTGGCGTTTTCCAATGACGCCACGCGGGATATCTTCTTTGCGCCCAATGTGGACTGGTCCGTTGGCTCGACCTTCGGGGAAAACTGGGCGGCCTATCTGATGGCCTCGGACGATCTGCCGGGGCGGGTCACGACCCTGCTGGCCGAGCCGGATCTGGAAGCGTTGTCACAATTGCCCAACGGGCGCGAGATCGATCTGCCCGACGGCCATACGGTGCTGATCCGTGCCTCGAGCTTTGCCGATGGCGGCATGGTGCTCTCGGCGACGGATGTGACCCCGATGAAATCTGCGCAGCGGCTGCTGTCCCAGCGATTGGCGGCGATCGAGGCCGCTCAGGACGGCATCGCTGTGACCGATGTGGCCGGGCGGCTGACCTTCCTGAACCGTGCGGCCTCCGAACTGTTGGGCTTCGCCTCGCCGACGGCGGCCTTGGGCAAGACCTGGTACACCCGCTATGACAGCCAGACCCAGTCCGCTAACCAGGAGCCCTTCGACATGACGCTGGAGCGTCAGGAGAAGGGCAAGACCCGCACCCATGAGGTCACCGGTACGGTGCTCGACAGCGGCGGGACGGTGATCGTGTTCCGCGACATCACGGACCGGCTGGAATACGAGACCCGCGAGGCGGATCTGAAACAGGGGTTGCAGCAGTTGCAGAGGCAGGAGGCCACCGCCCAGCTCACGGCAGGGATCGCCCATGATTTCAACAACCTGCTTTCGGCGATCAATGGCTCGGCCACGCTGATCGGGCTCGAAGAGCAGCTGACCGACAGCCTCAAGGCCCATGTGAACCGGATCTCGACCGCGGGGACGCAGGCGGCGAAACTGGTCAATCGCCTGCTCGATATCGGCGCCAATAACGACGCGCAGGGCACGTTCGATTTGCGCTCGGCCATCGCGGATATCCCCGCGCTGGTGGAGCCGAGCCTGCCCCAGGGTGTGTCGCTCTCCATGGCAGCGGGGGAGGGGAGCTACGCGCTCTCGGGTGATCCGGGCTCCTTGACCCAGGCGATCGTGAACCTTGTGCTGAATGCCCGCGATGCCATCGGGTCGGGCGATGGGCAGATCGCGCTCGAGGTGTCCTCCCTGTCCGGGCGTCGCATCGATGGCACCCATGTGGGGGAGCTTTTGCCCGCGCGACGCTATGTGCGGATCGACGTCTCCGATACCGGCAGCGGGATCGATCCCGGCCAGCTTGAAGCGGTGTTCGAGCCGTATTTCTCGACCAAGGGCCGCCACGGTACGGGGCTGGGCCTTGCCATGGTGTCGCTACAGGTGCAGGCGATTGGCGGTGCGGTCGGCATCCGATCAGTCAAGGGGACGGGGACAACCGTCTCGGTCTACTGGCCCATCGCCTCGCCGGAGGAGGCGGGGCAGGCGGGGCCAGCGGCCGCCGGGCACCATCTGGGCGGGCAGACCATCATCCTTGTGGATGATGACGAGGATGTGGCGACGGTCGCGGCCGCCTATCTTGAGGCGCAGGGCGCCGAGGTTGCCGTCTGCATCGATCCGCGCGATGCGGTGGAGGCAGTCGAGGATGCGCCCGAGGCGTGGTCTGCCGTGGTCACCGATTACGACATGCCTGAGATGAATGGCGGTGATCTGGCCGAGCGCGTGAAGCGCGCGAACCCGGATATCCCGGTGATCCTTGTGACCGCATTGGCTCGTCGCCTGTCCGATCCGCGTGTCACAAACGGTACGGTCGACATGGTTCTGGCCAAACCGACGGACCTTAACCATTTATCTTCTGTTCTTTCGGAATATCATGGAGACCCCAACTGAGGCTCCTGCCATGCGTGTATTGCTTGCTGACGACCATGATCTCGTTCTGGAAACGCTCGCGTCCTTCCTGAAGGCCGAGGGCGGGTTCGAGGTGGAAACCTGCGGATCGCTGGACGCTGCCTGCGAGAAGATCAGCAATGATATCGCCTATGATCTCGTGCTGCTGGACTACACCATGCCGGGGATGGATGGGCTCAACGGGTTGAAGAAAGCCATTGATGCGTCCTTCGGGCGGCCCGTGGCGATGATGTCCGGGACGGCCTCCAAGGTGATCGCACAGGATGCCATCGATGCGGGGGCGATCGGCTTTCTGCCCAAGACCATGGCGGCGAAATCCATGGTGAACGCGGTGAAATTCATGGCAATGGGGGAAACCTATGTCCCTCTCGATTTCCTCAATGCCGAGGAGGAAACCGCCGAGATCCCCCTGGCCAAGCAGCTCTCGGAGCGGGAGCATCAGGTGCTGGGCGGTTTGTGTCGCGGCCTGTCGAACAAGGAAATCGCACGGGAGCTGGATCTGCAGGAGGTGACGATCAAGCTCCATGTGAAGACCCTCTGCCGCAAGATTGACGCCAAGAACCGGACCCAGGCGGCGATGATCGCGAAGGAGGCGGGCCTCTTTTGAAGCCCGCCCCATAGGGTGTCAGAACAGGATGCCGTCGCAAATCTCGAGATAGAGCGCGTCGGCGGGCCCTCCGTCGCGGGCATCGAAGCTGATCGTGCAGCCGCCCAGATCCACCGAGACGCTGTTATCCTGCTCCTGGGCCACGAAGCTCGCGATCCAGAGATCCTCGGTCATGGCATCGGACAAAAGGTCCAGGGACCGCAGGTCCAGCCGATCGGATTCGCTGCCCGCATTGCGGAAATCGGTGATCTGATCCTGGCTGCCATCGAGGTCATCCGCGCGGAAGATGAACCGGTCACTGCCCGACCCGCCCGAGGCGATATCCGCCCCGGCCCCGAGATAGAGCCGGTCCGCTCCCGCGCCGCCATCGAGGATGTCATCCCCGACATAGCCCGACAGCTTGTCCTTGCCTTCGCCGCCGACCATCAGGTCATTGCCGGAGCCGCCCTTGATATAGTCCGCGCCGTCCCCGCCGAAGACCTCGTCATCGCCGGTGCCGCCATCGAGCTTGTCGTCCCCGGCATCGCCATGGAGGATATCGGCCCCCGAGCCGCCCTTGAGGTCGTCCGCGTCTGCGCCGCCCGAGAGGGTGTCATCCCCGCTGCCGCCGATCATGACGTCCTGTCCGAGCTCGCCATAGAGCGTATCGTGACCCGAGCCGCCATTCATGGTGTCGGCGCCATCGCCGCCCCAGAGCGTGTCCTGATCGCTGCCGCCGTTGAGGATGTCGTCGCCGGCATCGCCATAGAGCTCGTCGAACCCGGTGCCGCCATCCAGCGTGTCATTGCCAACCCCGCCATGGAGCTTGTCGTGACCCGCCGAGCCGCTGAGGTAGTCATCCCCTTCGCCGCCATAGAGCGTGTCGTCATCCTCGGGCAGGATGTTGCCATCGGCGTCGTAGCGCACCCCGTCCGCGTCATAGGTCGAAACCGTTGTCGAGGTGCTGTTCGGGCCTGCACCGCCATAGATCGCGTCGTTCTCGGCCCCACCGCTCAGGGTGTCGCCGCGACCCGCGCCGATGATCGTGTCCTCGCCATAGCCGCCATAGACCGTGTCTGCGTCGGCGCCGGAATGGATCTGATCGTCGTAAGTGGTCGCGTCATCCGGGGTCTCGACCACTTCGGGCGAGCGGATCAGGACCTGGGCGTATTGGTCCTTGTCGGCGAAGGGATCCATGGTGCGCGGATCCACCGCGCCGTCATTGGAACTGGCCTTGGGCGCATCCGAGACAAGCTCCAGCGTGACGACTCCGGTCTCGGTATCGGTGAGAACCTGATAGATCCCGCCCGAGGAGTTCGTGGTGCTGTCCATATCATGGTCGCCGCTATTGCCACCGGCATAGAGGTTGCCATCGCCATCGACCACGAAGGCCCCGAAGGTGATCGCGGGCACCCCGTCCAGCAGAACGCCGTCGATCACCGTGCCGCTTATCGGCGTGGTCGAGAAGATCGGCTCACCGCCGCTTTCAACCTGCGAGATGTCGATCTGGAACAGCTTTGCCGCGTCGCCGGCCACCTCGGGTTTGACGATGCCGTAGAAGGTGTTCGTGGCGGCATCGAAGCCCACATCCCAGACCTTGTCGGTGATCATGTCCTTGGGGAATTTGTAGGTCTCGGTGACCGGGTTGCCCTCCGCGTCGAGCTGGTCGAGATCGATCCGCGTGACGCGGTCCATGCTGGAGTGAAACGCCCAGAGATTGCCGTCATCATCGATATCGGCGGTCCAGCTGCGATAGGGGGTCTCGCCGATCCGGTAGGCCGCGCCCGAGGCGTCATACATCATCAGATCCGCTTCGGCGACCGCGTTGCCGAGCGCGTCCACGCCGGGCTTGACCGCGAGGCCGTAGATCAGGTTGTCCTGCTGGTTGAACCCGATCGCGTTGACCACGACGGTCGCCTCGGCTCCGGCGGGCGTGTAGGTTTCGGTCACCGGATCGAAGATATGCAGCTTGCCGTTGAGCACCTGATAGATGTGGGATTGACCCTCGGCGATGGATTTTACCGTGACGGTCTCGCCGCCAATCTCCTTGTCGGTCTCATAGTAGAAGACCGGCAGATCCGTCAGGATCTCGGGGCCGCTTGATGCGGTGGACTCGACGGATCGGAAGGTCAGCTCCCCCGGGCCGCCCGTGCCTTGAAAGGCCACCATCTGGTCCTGAAACACCGCGCTGTTGGTGTCGAACGTGCTGATGACCTCGCCATTCCACAGAACCTCGACCGCGCCGCTGAGCACGTTGGCCCCGTAATTCGCGGCCAGCTCGAAGCTGATCTCGTAGGTGGCCCCGGCGAGCGTGTCGACGGACTGGGTCATGCTGGAATGGCCATTGCCTTCGTCGCGCACGGTCCAGGCTCCGGTCTCGCCATATTGGGCAAAGCTGGTGGCGGTGTCGGCCCCCTCGAGCAGGTTCTGCCCGATGAAGTCGCCATAGATGACATCCTCGCCTCCGGCGCTTTCGATCACGTCATCGCCGGCCAGGGCCAGGATTTCGTCCGCTCCCGAGGTGCCCTGCAGGGTCTCGGTTTGACCGGTTCCCAGGATTTGGGTGCGGTCAGATGTGGTTGTATCTGGCATGATTATTCCTCTCTTGTTCAATCACAACTTCACCAGCCAATGCCTTGATAGGCTTCGGTTTTCGGGCACTCCTCGAAGAGGCGCACAACATCGATGATCGGGGTTTCGCACCGGGTCGCGGCATCATGGGCGATCTGGGCGTAATGGGGGTTGGACTGAGTCACGATCAGCGCATCCGCCTGTGCGGCCACATCCTCGGGGCACGCCACGAGGAAATCGCGCAGCTCCCCTGCGAGGGCGGCGAGGCCGGGGCTGCCATGTTTGACATAGCCGAGCTGGCTCTCGATGGCGGTGTCAGCGGTGATGGCCGGATCGTGCACGACGATCTCGATCCCTTCGTCGCGCAGGGCGGCAATCACCTCGAGGATCGGGCTTTCGCGCAGGTCATCGGTGCCCGGCTTGAAGGCCAGTCCGAGGATCCCGACGCGGCGCGCTCCGGTCTCGCGGGCCATGCGCACGGCGCTCTCAATCTGCTCGCGGTTGGAGGTGCCGAGATTTTCGATCATCGGCAGCGAGACCCCGGCGGCCTTGGCGATATGGGCCACGGCGCGGACCTCTTTGGGCAGGCAGGAGCCGCCATAGGCAAAGCCCGGCTTGAGGTAGTAGGGCGACAGGTTCAGCTTGGTGTCCTGGCAGAACACATCCATCACCGCGTGGCTGTCCACGCCCTGGGATTTGGCCAGCCGGCCGACCTCATTGGCGAAGCAGACCTTGGTCGCGTGCCAGACATTGTCCACGTATTTGACCATCTCGGCGGTTTCGATCGAGGTCAGGATCGGCTGCTCATCCACCGGCGCATAGATCTCGCGCAGCATCTCCGCCGTCCGCGCACAGGTGGCGCCGATCACGGTCTTGGGCGGGGCATAGAAATCCGCAACCGCCACGCCCTCGCGCAGGAACTCGGGGTTGAAGGCCACGCCGAAATCCTCGCCGAGCCGCTTGCCCGACACCTCTTCGAGGATCGGTGTCATCACCTTCATGGTGGTGCCCGGCGGGATTGAGCAGCGCATGACGAAGACGTGGAAGTCGGATTTCCGTGCGAGCCCGGCGGCCATGGTCCGGGCGGCGGCCTCGATGAAGCGGTAGTCGCAGCCACCATCCGGGGCGGTCGGCGTGCCGACGGAGACGAAGGTCACATCGGTGCCGAACACCGCCTCGGCCAGATCCGCAGTCGCCGAGACGAGCCCGTTTTGAACCCCTTCCTCCAGCAGCTTGCCCAGATCCTTTTCGTGGATCGGCGAGCGGCCCGCGGCGATGTCGGCGACCTTGGCCGCATCGATATCCACGCCCACCACCTTGTGGCCCAGGCTGGACAGGCAGGCGGTCGAGACCGCGCCCACATAGCCCAGTCCGACGACGGAGATGGCCAGTTTGGCGGTGACGGGGAGGGCGGCCTCGAACCCGGCGCGGGCGAAGTCGAAAGATGCGATGTCCAGCATGGTGAAAACCCTTTCACGTAAACTCTTGTTACCGTTGATGAGATTTTAACGTGCTGAATTCGCGAAGTATTTTAACTGAAAGACTAGATTTTTCCGCAAAAGCATCGCCGCCCTGTTCTTTCGGATAGGAGGGGCGCGCGGATGGGATTGGCGCATAAAAAAAGGCCCGCGCCACCGGCAATCCGGTAACGCGGGCCAAGCCTGATGTCCGTGAGTGGGGTCAGGCGACTTGTTGCTCGGGGGCGCGTGCGTAGACGTCCTCGTAGCGAATGATATCGTCCTCGCCGAGATAGGCGCCGGACTGGACCTCGATCAGGTTGAGCGGGACCTTGCCGCGGTTCTCGAGCCGGTGAACGGCGCCGAGCGGGATGTAGACCGACTGGTTCTCGCTCACGAGGGAGACGTCGGTATCCACGGTCACATGGGCGCTGCCCTCGACCACGACCCAATGCTCGGCTCGGTGGAAATGGCTCTGCAGGCTGAGCGCGGCGCCCGGCTTGACCATGATCCGCTTGACCTGGAAGCGTTCGCCCAGCGACAGCGTCTCGTAATAGCCCCAGGGGCGGTGGCACCGGCGGAAGCCCTCGGCCTGCGGCGCGGCCTGGATCTTGAGCTCGGCCACGACCTCCTTGACGCGCTCGCTGTCGTCGAGATTGGCCACGAGGATCGCGTCATCGGTGGCGATGGCGGCGATGTTTTCGAGCCCGAGACCCACGAGTTTGGTATCCGTCGCGTTGGATTTCAGCAGGGTGTTCTTGCAATCGATCTGCAGGGCGTCGCCCTCGACCGTGTTGCCCGCCGCGTCCTGATCCGACGCGCCATGCACCGACCGCCAGGAGCCGAGATCGGTCCAGCCGCAAGACACCGGGATGACCTGCAGGGCTTCGGCGGCTTCCATGATCGCGTAGTCGATCGAGATGTCCTCGCAGCGATCGTAGGCCTGCTCGCCGAGGCGGAAGAAGCACAGATCGTCCTTGCCCGCCGCCAGTGCCGCGCGGACCGGCATGACGAGGCGCGGGGCCAGCACTTCGAAGGCCTCGATGATGGTGCGGACCTTGAACATGAAGATCCCGGCATTCCACATGTGGCGGCCATCCTTGAGCAGCTGCTGCGCCAAGGCCTTCTTGGGCTTCTCGACGAAGGATTTCAGTTCCTGCGGCTTGCCCAGTTCCGGCGCGCCGGTCAGTTCCAGATAGCCATAGCCGGTCTCGGGCGCGGTGGGCTTGATCCCGAAGGTCACGAGATGACCTTCCTGGGCTGCTGCCTCGCCGGCGGCCACGGCCTCGAGAAAGGCCTCGGTGTGGGCGATCTTGTGATCGGAGGGCGACACCAGCAGGACCGCATCCGGGGTCGCCTCGTGGCGCAGGGCGGCGGCGAGGATCGCGGGGGCGGTGTTGCGGCCCGCAGGCTCGAGCAGGATCGACGCGCCCTCGATGCCCGCATCATCCAGCTGTTCAGCGGTGATGAAGCGGAAATCGTTGCCGGTGATGATGGTCGGGGCGGCAAAGGACGCCCCCTGCAGACGGGTCACGGTGTCCTGG
This sequence comes from Dinoroseobacter sp. S124A, assembly GCF_049801015.1. NCBI lineage: Bacteria > Pseudomonadati > Pseudomonadota > Alphaproteobacteria > Rhodobacterales > Roseobacteraceae > Dinoroseobacter > Dinoroseobacter sp. S124A. Next base: position 222,227 of record NZ_JBNAGD010000001.1, read on the forward strand.
AACAGGCTGCGCGCACCCACAAGCTCTGTGAATTGCTTGGGGTAGCTTTTGCGCGACGCGGGCCAAAGACGGGTACCGGAGCCACCAGCGAGGATAACGGGGATGATCATTACGAAAACTCCTTTGCTTGATCTCTTGGAGAGACCATGCCGGTCCGGAGCGACAAAATCGTCTGTCCGAGAGGATCGAACCCGCGCCCTTTCGAGACCGGCGCTATCCTTTGGGATAGGCCGGGTCTCGGGGCGGGGGGGACGGGCACGGGCGCGCTCAAAACCAGCTCGGGGCGGGCAGGGCGCCGATATAGATCGCAAGCCCCGAGACAAAGGCCGCCACGGCGATCACCAGCTGGGCTTTGGCGGTCCAGTTCTGCATCCGCGCCATCAGCCCGCCGCCGCCGCCCGCGCTCTGGTTGCCGCGATTGGACCATTTCTGCTTGGACAGGTGGAAGATCATGAAGATCTTCACCGAGGCGTTGATCACCTGATTGAAATACAGGATGAACGGCCAGCTCAGATCCACGGTCCGGCTGTAGCGGAACAGGAACAGGCACAGCACCACCCGGCTGAAGATCACCCAGATGAGCGCGCTCACCAGATACATCGGGTCGACAAAGGCCGCGAGGATTGCCAGCGTCGGGCTGACCATCATGGTCCACATGGCGATGCGCTGATCCACGATGCACCACCAGATAAACGGCTTCACCCGACGCGGCCCGAGCGCGATGGCGCGCGTCCCGTTGCGCAGCATGTTGCCGGACCAGCGGCGGAAGTTCTGGATCATCCGCTCCAGCCCGTTCTCCTTGATCACCTCGATCGTGTAGACGGTGGCGTCGGGCACATAGGTCATCTTCGAGCCGCAGGTCAGCATGTGATACCAGGTCGACTTGTCGTCCCCGGACAGGAAGCGGAACCGCCCCCAGAGCCAGTGGTCCAGATGGTCCGCCTCGATCGTGCGGATGAACCGCTCGCTCAGCATATGCTGGGCGCGAAAGACGCTCATCCGGCCGGTCAGGGTCAGCACCTTGTCGGACATGGCATGGCTCTGCATGGCGAGGCGGCGCTGGGCAAAGCGCATGTCGAGCCAGTTGGCGATCCATTTCGGGCCATAGCAGATCACCTCTTCATCGGTGGTCAGGGCCTGCAGCTCGGGATCCGCGCCGAACATCGACAGGGTCTTCTCCATGACGTCCTGCCCATAGAGCGCATCGCCATCCATGAAGATCACCAGGTCGTCGGGATCCACCCCGTTGCGATTGATCGCCCGCAGGATCAGGCCAATGGCCATGCGCTTGCCCGGTTGGTTCTGGCGGATGAAGACGAGCTCGGCGAGGTCATCGGGGATGTCCTGCGCGTGGGTTTCGACAAAGGACCGGATGATCAGCTCGTCATAGGCCGAACCTGTGCCGATATAGAGCGTCGTGGGGATCCCCTCGCGCTTGATCTGACCGAGGATCGAGCCGATGACCCGCTTGGTGATCGCCGGTTCCTCGTAATAGGTCGTCATCTGGATATGCAGCCGCCGGGGCCGCCAGCCCGATTGCCAGACCGCATCGGCCTTGGCGCGCATGCGCGGCCATTTCACCCGGCGGTAGATCTCGGCGCGCACCGCATGGGTGAACCACCAGCCGAACCGCCAGCATCCAAGCGTGCCGAGCACGAGCGTCACATGGAGAACATCGGGCTGAAAGAACCGGTTCTGCGTGCTGACCACCAAATAGACCAACCCGGTCATCCCCACAGCAAAGGCAAAGAGCTGACCAAAGGACCATTTGGCGAGACCCCGTTTGGCCGGGCGTTGATAGCCACGCAGCCGTTGGGTCAGATCCTTGTCAAAGGCGTATTCGCTTTCAGGGGCGTACATCGATCAGCTCCTTCAGCGCGGCAAGCCAGGCCGGGTTGCGCGCGAGGCGCAGCTCCATGGGCGCGTCCGGGCGCAAAAGCTCCGGCGCATCCCGCATCACCCAATCCGCAGGCAGGACCGACACCCGCAGCCCGAAGCTGCCGGCGCGGTCGGGATTGGCCATCGCGACCACATCCTCGACGACGCCGCGGATCTGGCGGGTTTCGCCACCGCTGATCGCGGTCAGGTTGGCGACCATGCCGGGATAGACCGCCGCGGCCATGCCCTCATCCAGCCAGCCGATCACCCGGCGCGGGCCGGCCTCTTCCAGCGTCAGGGCCACGTCGCCCCGGGCGAGAAACTGATCCTCGAAGGCGGGGATCTCGGCGATGATGCCATCGGCAAGGGCCACGATATCCGCAGCCCCGCCCACATCCTTTTCGGCGCTCAGTTCGCGCTTGAGCTGGGCAATGTCGTCCTTCTGGGCGCGCAGCATATCCTGCAGGTATTCGCGCCGCGCATGAAAGTCGTCGGCCCGTTGCGAGATTTCGGCGTCGAACAGGGCCAGCGCCTGCTGGGCGCGGCGCATGTCCTGCAGCGTGTGATCCCCGAGGAAATCCCCCACGCGCCGGGCCGCGATGGCCTGAGCCAGAGCCGCCTCGAACGGGCGGCGCGCATCGGCCAGACCTTCCATATGCAGCGCGAGCGCCTTGCGGCTTTGGCGGGCATCGGCCTCGGCCCGGCGCAGATCCGTGCGGATCTCGGTCAGGGTGCCGCCATGGCCCGGGCTCGACAGCACCACGAGGGTCTGACCCTGGCGCACGGCCTCGCCCGGAGCCACGCGGATCTCGTCCACATAAGCCCCGGTGGGGGCGCGATGTTCGACCAGCTCGGCCACGACCCGGGCTTGGCCCACGGGGATCGAGCTGAGCCGTGTCCAGATCTGCTGACCCAGCAGGCCAAAGACCACCACCCCGATCAGGCAATAGACCAGAAGGTTCCAGACCACCCGCAGGCTGCGCGGGGTCTTGCCCTGGGTTGCGACGGTCTTTTCCTCTTCGGTCTCTTCCATGGGGACGAGATCGACCGGGGTGTCGAGGCTGGTGATCACCTCTTCAGTGCTTGCCATCCGACCCGACAGGATCGAGCGATAGAAGACCGCGAGGGTTTCGCGCTGGCGCCCGGTCAGCCCGTCAAAGAGCAGCTCGCGCCCCTCTGCCCCCGGCTTGAATTGCACGGGAAAGCGGATATCCACCCCCTGGAAGGGGATCGACAGGATACCCTTGCTGGGCAGCACATCGCTGTCGCCGGGGAATTGCAGCCCGCTCAGAGACCACTCGGCCACGCCCACGACATCGCCCGTGGCCAGCTCGAGCCCGAGCGGCGCGCGGACCTGAAAGGACAGGTCGGACATGGGTCTTTCGTGGCGGATCTTCACGGAACTGGGCCTCGGAAACTGGAAAACTGAGGGCTGTCTACCCTTTCGACCCGCGCAGATGGCGGGTGCGGAGGGATAGCGGAGGTCTCGAAAGTATAGTCCCGATGCATCGGTATAGAGCGGCGCGAAAAGGCTTCTCAGGGCGCGGATCTACCGTTTATCCCAAGGTCAGTTTCATAAGGAGTGTGAGCCGATGAGTACCCTGACCTGTTTCAAAGCCTATGATGTCCGCGGCCGTGTGGGCGACAATCTGGATGCCGATATTGCCTACCGGATCGGGCGCGCGCTGGCGCAGACCCTCTCGGCGCGCTCGGTGGTGGTGGGCCGCGATATCCGCGAAAGCTCGCCGGTGCTGCTGGCGGCGCTGGTCGAGGGGCTGCGCGATGCGGGGGCGGATGTGCTCGACATCGCGCTGTGCGGCACGGAGGAGGTGTATTTCGCCACCGACCATTTCGGCGCCGATGCCGGGGTGATGGTGACCGCGTCGCACAACCCGATCGACTATAACGGGGTCAAGATGGTCGGGGCGGGCGCGCGCCCCCTCAGTGATACGACCTTCCGCGAGATCGAGCGCGTTGCGGCAACGGCGGCCTTCGCGCCGAAGGCGAGCACACGGGGCGGGCACAGCCCGGTCTCGGCCCGCGCGGCCTATGTGGAACGGGTCTGTGCCTTTGTGGATCCGGCGGCCATCGGGCCGCTGCATCTGGTGGCCAACCCGGGCAATGGCTGTGCCGGGCCGACCTTCGATGCGATCATCGCGCATCTCCGCGCGCGGGGGGCGCAGATCCGCGTCACCCGCCTGCACCATGCGCCGGATGCCCACTTTCCCAACGGCATTCCCAACCCGCTCCTGCCCGAGAACCAGCCGGTCACGGCAGAGGCGGTGACCGCCCATGGCGCGGATCTGGGCGTGGCCTGGGACGGGGATTTCGACCGGTGCTTCTTCTTTGACGAGGCGGGCGGGTTCATCCCCGGCGAATTCGTTGTCGGTCTGCTGGCCGAGGCGGTGCTGGAAAGCGCCCCGGCGGGCAAGATCGTCTATGACCCCCGCGTCGTGTGGAACACACGGCGCATCGTGCGCGATTGCGGCGGCGAGGCGATCATGTCCCGGACCGGCCATGTGCTGGTCAAGGACAAGATGCGGGCCGAGGGCGCGCTCTATGGCGGCGAGATGTCGGCCCATCACTACTTCCGCGACTTCATGTATTGCGACAGCGGCATGATCCCCTGGCTTTTGATGCTGGAGCGTCTGTCGCGCGCCAAGACCTGCTTTTCGAGCCTCGTGGCCGAGATGCGTCAGCGTCACCCCTCCTCGGGCGAGATCAACTTCCGCGTCGAGAGCACCGACGAGGTGACCGCCTGCCTGCGGGCCCGCTATGAGGGCCGCGCCGAAACGGTCGATCGGCTCGACGGGATCAGCATGGAATTCGACAGCTGGCGGTTCAATCTGCGGGCATCGAATACCGAGCCGCTCTTGCGTCTGAATGTCGAGACACTGGATTGTCCCGACCTGCTGCAGGCGCGCGTCCACGAGCTGAGCGAGGCGATCCGCGCCGCCGCCTGACCGGGTCCACATTTCTGAACAGCGCCGTCCGAGGGTCCCCCTCTCGGGCGGCGTTTTCATGTGGGGAAGGGCCTTGCCCGCCTGTCCCAAGGGGCAGTGGCGTAGCCCTCCGAGAGGGGCGGCTATACTTTTGCGCAGCTCGCGCGCACCGCGCCTCCGGTATGCCGGTTCCAACAAAGGAGCCTGTTATGCCAGTTCGATTTTCCCCCGTGTCCCTTGCCCTTGGGGTGTTTCTGTCCACCGCTGCCACCGGTCTTGCCGCGGACAATACGCTCTATGACGCGCCCCGGCCCGAGGATGCTGCCTTTCTGCGCTGGATCGAGCCGGGGCCCGCGCCCGAGATCTATGGCATTGCCGCGCTCGGTGCCGAGGGCGATGTCTTCCACCCGGTCTCTGCTGCCGCCACCAGCGGCGCACAGCCGGGGGTCTATTATACTGCCGCCCGGGATGCCGGGGGCGCCGTGGTCGTCATCGAGGAACCCGCCCGCCCGGATCGCAGCAAGGTGCAGCTCACGCTGGTGAACCTCGCAGATGCGCCGGTCCGGCTCGAAGTTGCCGAGCCTGCCATGGTTGTCGTGGCCGAGACCGAAACGGGGGCCGCCGCCGCCCGCGCCGTGAACCCGGTGGCGGTCACGCTTGCCGTGGTCACGGCCGATGGCGCGGATCTGGGCCGGTTCGAGGTCAGCCTCCGGCGCGGTCAGAACGTGACCTTCGTGGCGCGTCCGGACGGCGCGCAGCTGATCGAGAACCGCTTTGGCCCCACGCTGGCGGACTGATCCATGGTATTCTCCACACCCATCTTCCTCTTCGGGTTCCTGCCGGTCTTTCTGGCGACTTACTACGTCATCCCCAAAGCCGCGCGGAACTGGCTGATCCTGCTGGCCTCGACCCTGTTTTACGCCTGGTGGCGGGCGGATGCGCTGATCGTGCTTTACGCCATTGCCGGGGGCAGCTTCGTCGCCGGTCGCGTCGCGGCCGGGGCCAGCCGGCCCGAGGTTCGGAAATGGGCCGTGCGTCTGGGCGTTGGGTTCAACCTCGCCGTTCTGGGCTGGTTCAAATACACGACCTTCATTCTCGGCAACCTCAACACGGCGCTGGGGGGCGATGCCCTCACTGTGCCCGAGATCATCCTGCCGATTGGCCTGTCCTTCCTGGCGTTCCAGTCGATCAGTTACGTGATCGACGTGGCGCGCGGAGACGCGCCGCCCGCCCGCAAGCTGGTGGATTTCCTCGCCTTCTCGTCGCTCTTCCCGCAGCTGATTGCCGGGCCGGTCCTGCGCTACAAGGACCTCGCCCATCAGTTCGAGGCGCGCAGCCATTCCCTGTCGATCTTCGCCCGGGGCGTGCGCCGCTTCGTTGAAGGGGTGGCGATGAAACTGCTGGTCGCGGACAGTGTCGCGCCGCTTGCGGACCGGATCTTTGCCCTGCCGGACCCCACGGCCGCCGAGGCCTGGCTCGGGGCGCTGGCCTATTCCGTGCAGTTGCTGTTCGACTTCGCGGGCTACTCGGCCATGGCCATCGGGCTTGGCCTGATGATCGGCTTCCGCTTTCCGGAGAATTTCGACGCCCCTTATACCAGCCGCTCGATCACCGAGTTCTGGCGGCGCTGGCATATCAGCCTGTCGCGCTGGCTGCGTGACTATCTCTACGTGCCGCTGGGCGGGAACCGGGGCGGGGCGGTGAAAACCTATCGCAACCTGCTGCTGACCATGGTGCTGGGCGGGATCTGGCACGGGGCAAACTGGACCTTCGTGGTCTGGGGGATCTGGCATGGCGGGCTGATGGCGCTGGAGCGCGCGCTGGGCGCGAAATCCCGCGACACGGTCTGGCCGCGCGCCATTGCATGGCCGCTGACCATGGTCTTCGTGATCCTCGGCTGGGTGGTGTTTCGGGCGGAAACGCTCGCCGATGCGCTGGCCATCTATGGCGGCATGGTCGGGCTGAACGGCGTCGCCCTGCGGCCCGAGCTGATCACCCTGACCGCGCCGACCGAGGCGATCTTCCTGATCATCGGGCTTGGCCTGTCCCTGCGGCGGCCCGGTCGCTGGCAGGTCCCGAGCCTCGCGCAGCGCCTGAAACCGGCGGTTCTGTCCCTCCTGTGCTGCGTCGTGGTGCAGGCCCGGACCGAGAGCCCCTTCCTGTATTTCCAGTTTTGAGGAGACGAGAAATGGATCCCAAATCCGATACCGTCATTCCCCTGGCCCTGACCGCTGGCCTTGCGGCCCTGTCCGTCGCGGCCCTGATCAATGTGGACGCGGGCACGCCGCTGGAGGGCTGGGCCGATGGCAGCTATCAGCGCAGCTTCGAGGCGCGGTTCGAGACCGCCCTGCCGACCCAGTCCGCCGCGGTGGAGCTTTGGGCCGCCCTGCGCTGGCAGCTTTTCCGCGAACCCGCCCAAGGGGCGGTTGCGGGGCAGGGGGGCTGGCTCTTCACGGCTGAGGAATTCGCCGAGCCCGAGGCCCCTCGGGATCTGGCGGCGGAGCTCGCCCATGCCCGGTCAGTACTTGCGGCGCGCGGCATTCAGTTGGCCCCGGTCATCGTGCCCGACAAGGCGCGGATGCAGGCCCACCGCCTGCCGCGCGGGCGCTCCGCCGGGTTTGCCGGACGCTATGACCGGGCGCTGGCCACGGTCGCGGCGGCCGGCCTGCCGGTGATCGACCTGCGGCCCGCGCTCGATTTCGACACATCGTTCCTGCGCAGTGACACCCATTGGAGCCCCGAGGGCGCCCATCGCGCTGCCGAGGCCATCGCCGCCGCGCTCGCCGATACACCGCTCGCCCAAAGCACGGTCGAGACCCGCAAGACCGGGTTCCGCGCCTTCGAGGGGGATCTGGCGGCGTTTGTCGCCACCGGCGCGCTGCGCCCGCATGTCGGCCCCCATCCCGACCTGATCCGGACCTATGACACCGCGGTGGCCTCGGCGGGGGGCCTCTTTGGCGCGGCGGAGATCCCCGTGGCGCTGGTGGGCACGAGCTTCTCCGCCAAGCCTGCCTTCCACTTCGCCGGGTTCCTGAGCCAAGCGCTGCAGGTCGATCTGCTCAATGCCAGTGCCGTGGGGCAGGGCCCCTTTGCCCCCATGGACGCCTTTCTCGCCGAGCTCGACACGCTCAGCACCCCGCCAACCCTTGTGCTCTGGGAGATCCCGGAACGCTACCTCACAGCCAGGAGCCCCCAATCATGAAAACCGCCCTGAAACACATCGCGAAACACACCGCGAAACACGCCTCGCAATACTGCGCCAAACTCGCCTCGGTGATCGGAGCCGCCGCGCTTCTGGCCGCGCCCCACGCGCAGGCCGCGCCCTATTGTTCCGCGCTGCTGGAGGCCGAGAGCCTGCCGAAGCGCTATGCCAAGGTTGCGCCGATCTACAGCGATCAGCAGAGCGGCTGGATGTTTACCCGCGACCAGCTCAAGGACCGCTACGACATGAAACGCAGCGCAGCGACGCTGGTCGGGGAAATCGCCCAAGCCTTCGCGGCGCGGGATGTGGCGCTCGCCATCCTGATCGCGCCGCCGCGTCCGGTCGTGGCGGGGCAGGCGCAGCTCGATGCCGCCATGGGGACCGAGCGCTACGATGTGGCCGCCGCGCAGGCCTCGTTTGCCGCGTTGCTCGCCCAGCTGGCCGAGACCGGCGCGATTGTCCCCGACCTGCAGGGGCTGGCGCTCGGGGATCCGGCGTTGCGCGACCGCTTCTATTTTCGCCGTGATACCCACTGGACCCCCTTGGGGGCTGCGGCGAGCGCGTCCCGCCTCGCGGCGCTGACGGCGACCCAGCGTCCGGGTCTGTTTCCGGCGGCGGCATCCTTTGTCCCTGCGGCCAAGGCTGATGAGAGCTATCGTGAAAAGGGCTCGCTCGCCGAGATCCTGCGCAAGGCCTGTGATCAGGATCCAGGGGTCGAGGAGGTCCAGCTCTACGATCTGACCCGGCCCACGGCGCTGGACCTGCTGGATGACACGCAGGCGGGTCCGTCCATCGCCCTGCTGGGCAGCAGCTTCTCGAACCGCAACAAGTCCGACGATTACCGGTTCGGCGATGCCCTGGCCCGGGCGTTTGACGCGGATGTCGAGAACCTGTCGGTGTCTGGCGGCGGGCCGATCGGCGCGATCGAGGCCTATGTCCTCTCGGGTGCGCTGGAGCGGCGCGACCACGCCATGGTCGTCTGGGAGCTGCCCTATACCGAGAGCTTCAACTCGACCTCCTTCCTGCGCCAGCTTCTGGGGGCGTTGCAGGCCGCCGGGGCGTCGCAACGCGCTGTGCCGGTGGCCGTGACCCCGGGTAAATCGGTCGACATCCCTCTTTCGGGTGGCGCACCGGGCGGGATCGAGATCGTGACCCAGGGCCTCAAGCATCAGGACATGCGGCTCGAGCTGCGCTTTGACGACGGATCCACGGGCAAGGTCTCGCTCCGGCGGCGGCGCGCTGTCCCGGTTGAGATGCGGTCCCACAGCGTCTTTGGCAGTCTCGATCACTTCGGCTCCAAGACGCCGGTGGCCCTGACCCTGACCCCGGCCAAGGACGCGGAGATCGCCGAGATCCGCCTGTTCCCGGGGTGAGTGGGGCGCCGTGTTATCGGTGGCACCTGTCGCGATCCTGCGGCACGGGGCACCGGCGGCACGGCGCCGAGTTGACCAGAGGGGGCGCGCGGGACTAATGCTCGCATGTCCCGAACTCAGAGAAAGCGATGCGCGTGCTGCCCGAAGAGCGACCCCATGTGATTGTTGGCGATGGCATTACGGCGCTGGCCTTCCTGGAAATCTGCGCACCCGCGCCCGGACAGCAGGTGGTGGTTCTGGGGGAGGCCGCTTCGGATCTGGGCCGCGGGTTGGCCTATGCCAAGGGCACTCCGGGCACGCCCTGGCGCTACGCCTATCTGTTGAATTCGCCCGCCGACGATATCGATCCCGATTTCGCGAAATGGCTGGCGGCGCGCTGGGACCAGATCACCGAGACCATGGAGGGGCGCGCGCCGGACTGGCTGGGCGCGGCACAACCGCTGATCGCGCGTGGAGATCTCTACGGTGTAAACGCGCCACGGGAGTTTTACGGGGATTTCATGGCCGAACGGGCCGAGGCCGCCATCGCGCGCCTCGCGGCGCAGGGCGCGACGGTCGAGCTGATCAATGATCAGGCGCTGGCCCTTGAGGTCAGCGGTAAGGGTGTCACCCTGCGCACAAAGGCCGGGCGCGAGATCGTGGCCAGCGGGCTCGACGTGGCGCCGGGCGGTCCGTCGACCATGCGGTTCGCCGGGGATGACAGCGCGTTCAGCGCGCCCTCGGTCTTTGGTCACGAGGACCGGATCGCCGCCCATATTCGGCGCGGGGCCGAGATATTCTGCGTCGGGGGGAACGCGGCCATGCTCGATGTGCTGCGCCTGTGCCAGAGCCTGCGGGATGAGGCGGATCTGCGCTTCGTGGCCTGCACGCCCGATGGCGAGATCCCCGCGCCGCTGGTCCCGCGCCTGCCGCGCAAGCTGACCGAGCCGCGTCTGACCAAGGGCCATGCCCGGGCCGAGACCTTTCTGGCCGAAGTCGCCGCCGAGATTGCCCGTGCTGCGGAGGCAGGCGACGAGATGCGCGAGATCCGGGCCGGGTTCCGGGCGCATTTCCTCGCCAACCCGTTGACCGATTATGTGCCCGACCCGGAAGAGGCGCGCCATGTACCCGGCAAGCTGCGGCTCTGGCTGCGGGGCGGAACGCGCGACACGATCGCGGATATGCACCGCTTCGTCGCGGCGGGCTCGGCGCGGGTGATCAAAGCCATGGTCTCCGCGATCGAACCCGGCGCCGAGGGGGCCACCGTCCTCTTGCGTGACGCGCAGGGGCAGGAGCATCGCCACGAGACCGGCTTTGTCGTGAACTGCGCCGGAGCAGGGCCAAACTCGCGATTCGATCCGCTGTCGGAAGACATGTTGCGCCAGGGGTTGATCACACTTTGCCCGACCACGCGGGGCATCCGCGTAGGACCGGGGTGCCAGACCAACGCCCCGGGTGTCCGCTACCTCTCGCCAGTCACCAGCGAGATCGGCGGGGATGTTGTGGCCATGCCCTTGTTCGACGCCCATATGTTGCGCGCCTATGTGGCCCGGGCGGCCTCCGGCATCTGATTTTGCAAAATTCCTGATGCGCGGCGCAGCGCTTTGGCCTGCGCGCGAATTCGCGTGCGCAAACCTGAAAAGTATACTAGGGTTTAAGCGGGGCGTGGAGTGCAACCTATGCATGCATTTACTGTATGCCGGGGCCAGAACAGGAAGGCGCATGCCATGTCCGATTTCCTCAAGACCGCCGGGGTCGCCTTCGTGGTGATTGGCACCGGTGCGGGCACGGTGAGCGTGATGAACGATGATCTGCCGGATCTGTCCGTTCCTGCATTGCCCTGGGCCCAATCTGGTGCGTTGGATGGTCGTATCTTCGTGACCCGCGATACGATCGATGAGACCGGAGAGGTGGTCTATGACACGCTGCGGTTCTTCGACGGCCGGTTTCAGTCGTCGCGCGCGCAGATCTACTGCGATTTCGGTTGGACCGACTACCAGACATGGCTCGAAGAGGATGTGGTCCATTTCACCACGACGACCGTCTGTGACGAAGCCCCCCACACGGTGGTCTGGTACGGCACGGTGCGGGGCGACGCGATCCTGCTTGAGGGGACATGGACCACCCGGCGCTGGTACTGGACCCAACAAACGCTGGTGATCGGCATCGGGGAATCGGCCCTGACCATCCACGGAAAGCAGAACAGCTAGGCTCGCCGCGCGCCGCTTTGCCGGGTAAAACCGCGCGTAGCCGTTCGGCGCGATGTCGCCTGACCCCTGCGGACTGGCCTGCGCGGGGCTTGCCTGCGTAGACTGGACCCCGCAAGAGCCAGCAGAGAGCCGCCATGACACAGACCTTTCGGACCATGTGCCCCATGAACTGTCACCCGACCCTGTGCGGGATGGAGGTGACCCGGGACGCGGCGGGCGCCGTCACGATCACCGGTGACGAGAGCAATCCCGACAGCGCGGGCTTTCTCTGCATGCGGGGCAAGGCCGCCCATGAGATCGTCGGCAACGACCAACGCCTCTTGCAGCCGATGGCCCGGACGCAGCGCGGCTCGGACACCTGGGAGAGGCTGAGTTGGGACGGGGCGCTGGACCGGATCGCCGCGCAGATGCAGGCCGTGGGCCGCGAGGCGGTGGGCTTCTGGCAGGGGCATGGGAATTGGGGCAATGACTATGCCTTCGGGCTGAAACGGGCCCAGATGGACCGGTTCGCGAACCTTTATGGATGTCAGGCGTGGAACCCGGCGATGATCTGCTGGGGGCTGGGTGCGTTCGGGCTGGGCCTGACCGGTGCGATCGAAACCTCCACCAAGGAGGATCTGAGCGCCCATTCCGAGATGGTGATCCTCTGGGGGGCGAACACGGTCAGTCAGGCCAACACCCTGCGCCATGTGGAGATCGCCAAGCGCCGGGGCGCGCGGGTGGTCGTGGTCGATGTGCGCCGGACCGAGGCCTCGGCACTGGCGGATGAGGTCCTGCTGCTCCGGCCCGGAACGGATACGGCGCTGGCGCTGGCGATGATGCAGGTGATCCTGGCCGAGGGGCTCTGGGATCGCGATTTCGTGGCCGCCCATACCGTGGGCTTCGACGCGCTTGCCGATCACCTGACCCGGAACACCCCGGAATGGGCCGCGGAACGGACCGGCCTGCCCGCCGAGCAGATCGCCGATCTCGCCCGGCGCTACGCGGCCAGCCCGGCGGCGATGATCGTTCTGGGGGGCTCTTCGGTGCATAAGGGCGACAACACATGGCAGGCGGCGCGCGCCATCGGCTGCCTTCCGGCGCTGACCGGGAATTTCGGGCGCGCCGGGGGCGGGATCGGCCCGCGCCATGGCGGGCGCAGCCATGGGGTCGGGTTCGTCGATGTCTCGGCGGCGGATCGTCGGCTGCCGGGCACCTATATCCCTAACCAGATGGAGGCGATCCTCGAAGCGCTGGAAAGCGGCGCGGTCAAGGTCCTCGTCTCGCTTGGCTCGAACCTGCTCTCCTCCTTTCCCGACACCGCCCGGACGCGGGCGGCTCTGGCCCGGGCCGAGCTGGTCGTGACACACGACATCTTTCCCAACCAGACGATCCGGGAGGCGGCGGATATCGTCCTGCCGGGGACGATCTGGCTCGAAGAGATCGGGGCGAAATCCACCAACACCCATGTTCATCTCTGCGACCGGGTGCTGCCCCCCGCCGGAGAGGCCCGCCCCGTGCACGAGATTTATATCGGGCTGGCCGCGCGGCTGGGCGTAGAGGATGTCTACCCCTGGACGGATCAGGAGGCGGCGGTGAACGCGGTGCTCGACCATCCGGCCACGGGCCATGCCACGGTTGACAGCCTGCGGGCGGCGGGCGGGCGCGCGGCGCTCGCGGTCTCCCATGTGGCCTATCCGACCCATTCCTTCACCACGCCCTCGGGCAAGATTGAATTTACCTCCGCCCGCGCCGTCGAAATGGGCTTGCCCGCGCTGCCGGAGATGCCGGACCCGGCGGAGGAGGGGGGGCTCGTGCTCGCCCATGGCCGGACCTTCGCGCATTTCCACTCCTTCTTTGACCACGCGCGCGCCCTGCCGACCCTGGCCGCGCGGGAGGCCGCGCCCGCCCTCTGGATCGCGCCCACGGATGCGGCAGAGCGCGGGATCGAGGATGGCGCGGCGGTCGAGATGCACAACGCACGCGGATGTTTCACGGCGCAGGCCAAGGTCACGCCGCGCATCCCGGCCGGTGTGGTCTGGATCCGCGATGGCTGGCCCGGGCTCAATGCCCTGACCGATGCCAGCGCGGTCCTGCCCGAGGCGGCCCTCGGGGCCTTTCCCTTCTCCGTAGGTCAAAGCCGGTTTGGCGCGCGGGTCGAGCTGCGCCCGGTGCTGGCCGGATCTGGCGCATGATCCATGCCTGACTTGTGGTTCCGCCCGGCCCTGCCATCCGTCCCGCCCCCGCTTGGAGCATTTAGATGACCCGTTTGATGACCTTGGATGGCACGCCCATGTCGCGCCAGTGTTTCGGCTGCATGCAGTTCGGCGGCACCGCGGACCGCGCGGCGAGCCACGCGATGTTCGACGCCGCCTGTGCCGCCGGGATCAACATCTTTGACACGGCGCATCTCTATACCGAGGGGCGGTCCGAGACCTGGCTGGGCGAGGTGATCGGCCCGCGGCGCGACGCCCTGCTGATCGCCACCAAGGTGGGGTACACCGGCGGCAGCGGGCGCGCGAATATCCTGTCGAGCTTCGACGAAAGCCGCGCGCGGCTCGGGCTCGATATGGTCGACATCCTCTACCTGCACCGCTGGGATGGGACGACCCCGCTGGAAGAGACCTTCGAGACGCTCGCGGGCCTGCAATCCTCGGGCCGCATCCGCCATATCGGCGTGTCGAATTTCGCCGCATGGCAGGTGATGAAGGCGCAAGCCGTGGCACAGGCGCTGGGCATGCGGATCGACCTGATCCAACCGATGTATTCTCTGGTCAAGCGTCAGGCGGAGGTAGAGCTTCTGCCTATGGCCGCCGCCGAGGGGATCGCGGTGCTGCCCTATTCACCCTTGGGTGGGGGGCTGCTGACCGGGAAATATGCGCGCGGCGATGTCGGTCGGCTCTCGACCGATCCGCGCTACGCGGCGCGCTATGGTCCGGCCTGGATGCACGAGGCCGCAGCGGGGCTCGCCGCGCTCGGCGATGAACTGGACATGGACCCAGCGACCCTGGCGGTGGCCTGGGTCATGACGCATGAGGCGATCTCGGCCCCGATTGTCAGCGCGCGCTCGGAGGCACAGCTGCGCCCCTCGCTTGCGGCGCTGACCTACCCGCTCTCCGACACGCTCCATGCGCAGATCTCGGCCCTGTCGCCGCGTCCGGCACCGGCCACGGACCGGCTTGAGGAAGCTTAGGAGCGCCCGTGTTCCCCCGATGGGCCTTGGCGCAGGCGCACCGGGCCTAGAGATCCAGCGTCAGGGTCACCCGGTCTCCGGCAAAGAAGGCGCGCCCGAACTCGATGGGCCGGCCTTGGGGATCGACATTGACCCCGGTGGATTTCAGCAGCGGATCGCCCTCGCGCATCTGCAGATGCAGCGCCTGGGTCGCATCCGCGAGCACAGCGGTCAGACGGGTCGAGGCCCGGGTGTAATCCTCGACGCCCACCACGCGCAGGGCATCGGTCACCCCGCGCTCGGCCAGAAGAGCGTTCTGGATCCCGGGCAAGCGCGTGGCGGGAAAGACGCTCTCGAACAGACCAATCGGCTGGGCATCCGCGAGGGAGAGGCCGAAATAGGCGCAGATCTGATCGCCTTCGGGCACCTGAAGGGCCTGCGCCTCGCCCGCGGTGGCGGCCCGCTCTTCGATGTGAAGGATGCGTTTCTCGGGCCGACGGCCCGCAGCGAGCAGGTTCTCGTGAAAACGCACCCGGCTGCTGATCGGGTAATCCGTGGGCCGCGCCGCCACGAAGGCCCCCGCGCCACGCCGGGTCCGCACAAGACCATCCTCGACCAAGGCCGAGAGCGCGTGGCGCACCGTGTGCCGGTTGACCCCGAACCGCTCGGACAGCGCGGCCTCAGTCGGCAGCTTGTCCCCGGTGCCATAGCGCCCCTCGGCAATGTCGCTGCGCAGGGCGCTGGCGATGGCTTTCCAGATCGGTGTGCGCCCGCTGCGGCGCAAAGAGTCTCGCCTGTCCTGCATTTCTGTATTGGGTCTTGGCTCGGTTGCTGATAGGATGTGTCTAGTTGTATAGTAAACTCGAAAGTTGTCGAGATGAAAGACCCCATCGATCCCCAAGGCGCCGGGCGGACCGCGCAGGGTGGCGGCATCGCGCTGTCCTTTCGCGAACCCCCGCAGGCGGGCGCCGCATGAGCGCGACAGAGATCGTCTTTGATATTGGCGGTGTGCTCGTGGACTGGGACCCCCATCTCGCCTGGATCGAGGATCTGGGATCTCGCGGCGCCGTCGCCGAGTTCATCGAACGGACCGATTTCATGGCGCGCAACACGCGGGCCGATGGGGGCGCGTCCTTCGCCGATCTGGCCGCCGAGATTGCGGACCCAACGGACCGCGCGCTCTTTGCCAAATATGTTGCGCAGTATGGACGAACGGTGCCTGAAGTCATTCCGGGGACATGGGATCTGCTCGACCGGCTGGCGGCCAAGGGGCACGGCATTCACGCCATCACCAACTGGTCGGCGGAGACCTGGCCTGAAGGGGTCAGGGCCCATCCCCGGCTGGGGGAGGTCTTTGACACGCTGATCGTGTCCGGGGTCGAGCGGATGCTGAAACCGGGGCCGGAGATCTTTGGCTTGTTCTTTGACCGTGCCGGGGTCGCGGCACGCGCGTGCCTCTTTATCGACAACACCTATGAGAACGTGGCGGGGGCCAGAGCGGCGGGTATGGATGCCGTTCACTTCACCACGCCCGCGGCGCTTGAGGCCGATCTGGTGGCGCGGGGGCTCTTGTGATGCGGGATGCTCTGCGCGTGTGCGACGGTCAGCTGCCCCGCCGACCGGTCCGGATGCCTGATCTGGCTGAGGTCACGTATCCCCGGCGCCCCCGGGAGCGCGGGGCCGCATGAGCGCCGGGCGTCTCATCGCCGTGGTCGGCCCGTCCGGCGTGGGCAAGGACAGCGTGATGGCGGGACTGGTCGCGCAGTGGCCCGAGCTGTCTCTGCTGCGCCGGGTCATCACCCGCGCGCCGGATCTGGGCGGCGAGGCCTATGAGGCGGTCAGCCCCGAGACCTTTGACCAGATGGTGGCAGAGGGTGCGTTCTGCGTCCATTGGGGCGCGCATACCTTGCGCTACGGGATCCCGTCGACGGCCCTTGACCAGGTCCGCGCGGGCCAGTGGTGTCTTGCGAATTTTTCCCGCGATGCTCTGGTCGAGGCGACCCGGATCTTTCCGACGCTCACGGTGCTGAACCTGACCGCGTCCCCCGAAACCCTCGCCGCGCGGCTCGCCACGCGCGGGCGCGAGACGCCGCAGGTGATCGCGCAGCGGCTGGCGCAGGCGGATAAGGCGCTGCCTGCGGGGCTCGACGTGATCACCCTGAGCAATGATGGCGCGCTGACGGAGACTGTGGCCCGCGCGCTGGCGGCTCTTCAACCGGTGAGGGCGTAGCGTTGGATCAGCTCGAACCGCCCATCTGCGCGCTCGCCGACAAGGCCGAGACTGTCGATCACGAAGGGTGCTGGCAACGGGGGCAGGGCGGCGCGGAGGGTGTCCTCCCAGCTTGGAAGGTCGGGTTTGGGAAGCCGTCCGGTCAGGGTCATGTGAAAGCGGAACTGGTCGCGCACATAGGGATAGCCCCACTCCACGAGGTTCGCCTCCTGCGCAGGGCTCAGCCCGGCGCCGCGACGGCGGGCCAGTTCCTCGGCGCTGGGCGGGGCGCGAAAGAGGTCGAGTTCGGTCACGCACGCCTCGGCCAGCGCGGCCAGCGCGCCAGTCTCTCCGACCGGCGTCAGTGCCAGAAACCGGCCAAGGCGGCTGAGCTGCAGCCCGTCGCACCGGGCAGACCCCTGCCGCGCCGCCAGCGTGGCCATGGCGGTCTGCAACGCCGCGAGATCCAAGCCCTCGGCCAGCCGGAAGGGCGGCTTCAGGGTGCCATGGAAGCCATATTTTCGCGGGGTCTCGGTCGCCTCCGCCCGCCCGGCAACGTCCAACGGATCCGCGGGTGTTCCGGTGATCACGTCCCATCCCAACCAACGCGCGCCGAAGCTCGCAAGAGGGCCCTCCGGGGCTATGTAGTAAACTGCAAACCGAGAATAGCCCATGAACTCCCCTTTCGTGCCCAGTCCTGTGCCTGATGGATCCGACATGTCCATGGCAGACTCCGTTTGTCTTGCCAACGCGCAGCTTGTGCTGCCGGACCGCGTGCTTCTTGGTGCGGTTGAGATCACCGATGGGGTGATCACCGCCGTGACCGAAGGGGATCGCGTGCCCGGCGGTGCCGTGGATTGCGGCGGTGATTACGTGCTGCCGGGGCTGGTCGAGTTGCATACGGACAATCTCGAACGGCATATCGAGCCGCGCCCGGGCGTGGGCTGGCCCCATCTGCCCGCGCTAATCGCTCATGATGCCGAGTTGGCCTCGACCGGGATCACCACGGTGTTCGACGCGCTGCGCGTGGGCTCGATCCACAATTCCAAATCGGGCTACAAACCCTATGCGCGCGGCCTCGCCGATGAGCTGCTGCGCGCCCGGGCCGATGGCATGTTCAAGATCAGCCACCTGATCCATTTGCGGGCGGAAATCTGTTCCGAAACCCTGTTGGAGGAACTGGCCGCCTTCGGTCCTGCGGATCGCATCGGGATTGTCAGCCTGATGGATCACACCCCGGGTCAGCGACAGTTCCGCGATGTCTCGGCCCTGCGGACCTATGTCTCAAAAAAGCGGGGCATGACCGAGGCCGATTTCATCGAGCACATGGCCAATCTCAAGGAGTTGCAGAGGCTCTATGGCACCAAGCACGAGGCCGGCGCAGTGGTTGAGGCCGCCCGGCTGGGTGCCGCGCTGGCCAGCCATGACGACACCACCGCCGCGCATGTTGAGACCTCCAAGGACAACGGCGTGCAGTTTGCCGAATTTCCGACCACGGTCGAGGCGGCGGAGGCCTGCCGTGCCCATGGCATCGCGGTGATGATGGGCGCGCCCAATATCATTCGCGGTGGTTCCCATTCGGGCAATGTCTCGGCGCTGGAACTTGCCGAGGCAGGGCTGCTGGATATCGTCTCGTCGGATTACGTGCCCTCGGCACTTTTGCTGTCGACCTTCCGGCTGGCCGCGCTGTGGCAGGATCTGCCTCGGGCGGTGGCCTGTGTGACGCGCACGCCCGCGCGGGCCGCCCGTCTCGCCGATCGCGGCGGGCTTGAGCCGGGCTTGCGCGGCGATGTTCTGCGGGTGCAGGCACCGGGGGGCACGCCCCTGATCCGGGGCGTCTGGTCCCGGGGCGCACGGGTAAGCTGACGGGCGCGCCGGGGCTCAACCCTCGGCGCGTTTGACTTTCTGGTGCTCATCTTCCACGAGGCCGATCTTCCAGTAGCCAGAGATATAGGTGTCCTTGCGCGGCAGCGCTTTCTCCTGCGCGAGAAACGCCCGCAGGGCGCGGATCACGCCACTTTCCCCGGCGATGCAGGTCTGCACCCGCCCGGCGGGCCAATCGAGACTGCGGATCAGATCCTCCTGCGCGGTGGAGGCGCTGTGCGGATCGGGATGGACCAGCCAGTGGGCCTCGATCCCGGCGGGCATGTCGATCTCCTGCCGGTCCTCGGGGGCGGTGATCTCGAAAATCGCCACGCCCTTGGCATCGCGGGGCATGGCCTCCAGCGCGGCCGCGGCCACGGGCAGGGCCGAGGGGTCAGCGGCCACCAGATACCAATCGGCCTCGAAATGGGTGAGTTTGGGTGTGCTCGGCCCGGCAAAGCCGAGGAAATCCCCGGGCTGCGCGTGGCTCGCCCAGCGAGAGGCGGGTCCCTCATCCCCATGGGCGACGAAATCGATGCTGAGTTCCTGACGCGCGGCATCATAGGCGCGCACCGTATAGGTCCGCTTCACCGGCGCCGGTCCTGCGCTGAGACGGGCGGCAAACGCGTCGCGCGTTTCGCCCGGCTCCGGGATCAGCAGCTTGCAATTCGCCCCTTCGCGGCCTTCGGGAAAGTCGTCAAGCTCCGGTCCTGCAAAGACCACGCGGATCATGTTCGGGGTCAGCCGCCCGGCGCGCGTCACCGTGAGGATCCGCGGCCCCGGGCGCTTGGCGACCTGTTGCACTGCCTGTTTCAAACCGCTCAAGACGCCCATCTCCGATCTCCTGCTCTCGTACCTGTTTCGCGGCTAGAATTTGCCGGAATTGCCCCACATCTCCGGGGGGCTGATCTCTTCCTCGTTCATCCAATGCTCGACAATCTGTCCCCCTGCAACGCGGTAGAGGTCGAAGACGGCGATGTCCTTGCCACGGGCGTGGCGCTTGCCATAGGTCACGACGAAATCGCCCTCTCCGAAAATCTGGAACAGCATCTCGTAGCGACCGGCTTGGTCCGAGACGAGCCAGTCCGCGAGCCCGGCGCGCCCGGCACCGATGGTGGGCGCATGCTGGATCAGATCCCCGGCGACGAATTCGGCGATCTTGTCAAAGCCGCGCTCCTGCCGAACCTGCTTGGTGTATTCGAGCACCAGCGCCTTGCTGGCCGCCGTATCCGCCGCCGGATCGACCTCTGTCGCGCCGCCAACCATATCCGCGCCGGAGGCTGTCTTGGATTCATAGGCGGCGATGGTGTCCCAATGCTCGAGGATGCGCCCGTCTGCATCGGTGTAGAACATGTCCATGGTCACCCATTGCGCGGCTCCGTCATTGAGCGACTGATAAGCGGTGCAAAACACCCAGGGCCCGTCTTCGAAGCTGCGCAGGATCCGGATGTCGCGCTTGGGATTGCGGGCGACGAAGGGCTCGAAGAACGCGAGGAACCCCTCGACCCCGTTGCCCACGCCGGTCGAGTGCTGGGTGTAGCGATGCCCGGTATAGGCCTGCACCGCCTCGCGCGCATTGCCGCCCGCGATCCCCTCGAGATAGATCCGATGCACGTTCTCAAGCCCTTTGCCCATGTGCCGCTCTCCTTATTTGCCGTGATAGGCTTGGCTGAGGGCGAAGCTGTCCTCGAACCAGTTCCAGAGCACCACCTGACCGTCGCGCACCTTGGCGCGCAGGGCAAAAGTGAACTCGCCGGTCTCCTGACCCGAATGGGTGGTGATGCCGTTCATGCGGCCAAACACGGCCACCGTATCGCCCGAGGCGAAAGCATCCTGATTTTCCCATTTCGTGACCTGCAGATTGGCCGAGAAGACGCCGAGGAATTCGAAAATCGCTTCCTTGCCAACGGTCTCGCCGATCCAGGGCAGGCTGGTATCGCCTTCGTTATGCCAGACCATGTCATCGGCAATAAGGGCGGACATCGCCTCCATGTCGCCGCTGCCCATGGCGCCCATGAAGGCCATGACGGTGTCGAAGCTGGCCTGCGAGGTGGCATCCATGGACTGGGCGCTCGCATGGGAGGCGAGGCCTAGGGGCAGGGCCGCGCCGAGGGTGGTCTTGATCAGGGTTCTGCGCTGCATGGGGATCTCCGCATCTGGCAGTGGGGGTAAGAGCCGGGGCGGCATCACCTGCCGGCCCCGGCTCGGTTGTTACTTGGTCCAGTAGTCCGCCATGAGCGACAGCAGGAACTCGCCCGCATAGCTCGGGAAGGCGGCCTTCATGCCCGCGATGGCGTCGTCCGGCGTGGCGGCGGCGGTGATCACCTCGTCCATCTTGGTGACAAAGGCGATGGCCGTGTCGAGATCGCCGCGTGTCGTCGGCAGGCCGTGGCCGACCAGCAGCGTGTCGAAGGCCGGATCATCGCGCAGCCCTTCCAGGGTCGCGATCCAGTTTTTGCGATCTATGCCCGGGGCGAAGAACACGCCGTTATAGACGAGGTCCTGCACGATCGCGGCCTTCTGCTCGGGCAGGACGGTGACGACCATATGCGGGGCTTCGTTGTTTTCGTAGTGGCGAAACTCCACGGGCACGCCGCCAATCTCGGTCATCCCGATCTCGAGATCGGGACCGTCGAGCACGCTCGAGGGGGTGCCGAACTGGCCGCCCGCGGCCTCGGCGGCCACGGCTTCGCGGATCTGCGGCAGGGTGGCGAAACTGGCCCCTTCGATCAGGGGCGAGCCGCCCCAGTGGTCCGGATGCTCATGGCTGAGCACGGCCATGGCGATGGGCTTGCCGGTGGACTGGATCAGCGCCGACACCTCTTGCGCGGTGGGGGGCAGCATCGTGCCATCCACCACCAGCAGCCGATCGGCAAATTCCACCACATGGGAGGTGACATGCACCGCTTGCGGTGGCGACACATAGGTGTGGAAGGTCACGCCGCCGGTGGCAAAGCTGTGCACGGTCCCGGGGGGTAGGGCGCCTTGCGCGCGGGCAACCGAGGGGACCAGCGCGCTGCGCAGAAGCGTCGCCGCCCCGAGGGTCAGCGCGGTGCCTTTCAACAGGTCCCGGCGGGACAGGTCAGGGGAAGAGGGCTGTGTCATCGCGGATACTCCGATCTTGTTCGGTTCTGGGTCACAGGTCGAAACGGCGGCGCGGCGGGCCTTGGCCCCTTGCGCCTCGGAGCCAATCTATTGACGGGGGTCGTTCTGGATTAGACAGTAATTGCGGAGGGAACTATTCCGCTGAGGTGAACAATGATCGACAAGCTGCGCAGTATCGCGATTTTCTCGACCGTGGTGCATCAGGGGACGTTCCGCGGCGCGGCGCTGCATCTGGGGCTGGCCCCTTCGCGGGTCAGTGCGGTGGTCTCGGATCTGGAACGGGATCTCGGGGTGACGCTGCTCTATCGCTCGACCCGGCAGTTGTCCCTGACGCAGGAGGGGCGGATCCTCCACGCCAAGGCGCAGGAGATGCTGGCCGCCGCCGAGACCGGGCTCGACGCGATCAACCCGCTCTCGACCGAGCCGAGCGGCGCGCTCCGGGTGTCGGCCCCGGCCTTCGTGACCCAGACCGCGCTGATGGACGACATGGCGGCCTTCGCCAAGACCTATCCCAAGGTCGCGCTGGAGCTCTATTTCACCGACCAACAGCATGACCTGATCAAGGACCGGTTCGACGTGGCGATCCGCGCCGGCTGGCTGTCCGATAGCGAGCATCTGACCCGCAAGATCGGCGATGCCGACCGTCTGCTGGTGGCGAGCCCGGACTACGCGGCCTCGAAACCCGCGCCGACCCATCCCAGCGATCTGGAGAGCTGGGACTGGGTGCGGTTCGCGGTGCGCCCCGACCAGACCGAGCTGACAGGCAAGGATGGGACCGTGGTCTCGGTGACCGGGCAATCCCATGTCACGGTCAGTTCGGCGGATGCGCTTTACGAGTTCTCGGCGCGCGGGTTGGGGGTGACAGCGATCCCCGAGCATCTGGCCTGTCGCGGCTTTGAGCGCGGGGATCTGGTGCATGTCCTGCCGGACTGGTCGCTCAAGGCGCTTGGCATCTTCGCGGTCTGGCCGGACCAGTCGCGCCGCGAGAACCTGACCATGCTGTTCGTGCGCTTTCTGGCCGAGCAGGGGGCCTGCACCGATCAATTGGGCAAGTCGTCGTAATCCGAGACCAGCAGGCGGAGCGGGGCCTCGTCCTCTTCCACCTTGGCAAAACGCCCGATGGGCTCGCGAAAGATATTGTCGGTCAGGTCGTCATTCACGGTCGAAACCTCGCCGATCAGAACCGGTCCGCCCTCGCCCCAGAAGGCGTGCCAGTCGCCCGGTTGCAGGGTAATGCTCTCGCCCGGGGCCAGTTTCAGCACCTCGCCCGGTGCAAAACGACGCGCGATCCCGTCACAGATCACCTCGCCACCGCGATCCTCGGCGAAGTTGCCCTGATCGTCGGAGCCATAGAGCTCGATCGCCAGCGTCGCACCGCCGCGATTGATGATGTCCTCGGTCTTCACGATATGGGTGTGCATCGGCGAGAGCTGATCAGCCTGCGAGATCAGAAGCTTCTCGGCATAGACCATGCCGCGCCCGCGTTCGAGATTGGCCAACTCCCCATTGCGCATGGTGAAGAGAAACAGCCCCATCTCGTCGAACCGGCCCGCACCGTAATCGGTGATGTCCCAGCCGAGCCGGGCCCCGGTGATCCGGCCGATATCGGTGCGGGTGCGGAAGGTCTCGGGCGCCCAGTCGGCAAAGGGAGGCAGGACAACTCCATGGCTGGCCATGAAGGCCGCGCCCTCTGTCAGGACCTCGTTGATACGCGATCGTTTCATGCGGCCAGCTCGTAGGTGTTGAGGATCTCGATCACCATGGCGGCGGTCCATGTGAAATGGGGGCCGCCACAGGGCTCGGCGGTGATCGGATCGTGATATTCCGCAAAGCCGCTGGTCTCGATCAGCCGCAGGCAGTCATTGATGATGCGCGGGATGATCTCGGTCTCGCCCGCCCGGGCAAAGCCATCGGCGACCATGTAATTGACGATCAGCCAGACCGGCCCCCGCCAATACCGCAGCCCGTCAAAGGCTGGATGCGTCGGGTCGTGGCTGGGGATCAGGTAGTTGCAGCTATCGGCCAGTGTCTCGATCCGGCGGACGAGGGCGGCGGCCCGTGCCTTGGGGATCGGGGCGAAGGTGGCGAGGATGCCGCTGATCGAGGGGCTCTGGATCAGCGCGCCCTGACAACGATCATAGCAAAGGTACTGGCCCATCTCGTCGCTCCAGAGCGTCTTCATCGCGGCGACGCCCTTGGCAACCATCGCACGGGACGCCTCGGCGATCTCGTCCATGCCAAGCCGCGCGGCCAGATCGGCCACATCCTCGCAGGACCGGATCAGGATCGCGTTGAAGCCGGGATCCACCACCTTGAAGGGGGAGGCATCATGCAGCTTGGTATTGTCCCAGCCGAGGCTGCGGAATTTCTGCACGAGCCAGATGTAGCGCTTGTATTGCTCATCCGTGGGCCGGTGGGCCGGGTTGGCATGGGTCGTGTCGCGGCGCACGAAGGCGCCGACGCCCTCGGTGGGCACGCGTTCGAACGCGGCGTCCCAGTCCACCGAATTGTCCCGCCCGGATTCCCACGGGTGGAGCAGGGCGACAAGCCCGGTCCCCTCCGGGTCGCGGGCCCGGTAGAACCACTCATGCCAGGCGTGGATCTTGGGCAGCAGGGCGCGGGCCTGCGCGCGGGCCAGCCCCTTGTCGCGGGCCCGGTCATGGATGCGGCGGACCGCAAAGCCCGTGACCGGGGGCTGGGTGATGCCCGTCGTGGGGACCGTGCGACCGGTCCCCCAGACATCCGGGCCGGGGAAGTAGCCATCATCGGGCTGGTGAAAGATGATGTGCGGCACCATCCCGTCTTCCCATTGATGCGCCATGAGCGTCTCGATCTCGCCCCAGGCCCGGGGTTCGTCGAAATGCGCGAACCCCAGGGCGCTGAGCGCGGAATCCCAGTTCCACTGGAACGGGTAGAGCCCGTGGGTGGGCACCGTATAGGTGCCCCTGTCATTGTCGCTCAGCACTTGCCGCGCGTGCTGGAGCATGTCGGTATGGTTCATGCTATTCATGTCACTCTTCAGGGTCAGGCCACCGCGAGGGTGGTTTCCGGGTCGAACCAACGGATCCGGTCCGGCATGGGCGAAAGCTTCAGCGTCTCGCCCGGCTTGACCTGCATCTCGCTGTCGAGGATCGCCCGGAAGAGGTTGCCGTCCAGATCGCAGGTCACCAGCAGATGCGCGCCAAGGGGTTCGACCACCTTCGCCACTGCCGGCAGCCCGTCCTCGGACAGACGCATATCCTCGGGACGGATGGCGAATTGCAGGTTGGCATTCGCCGCCGCAGGCCCGTCAAAGGAATGGCCCGCCACCGAGAACTTGCCACCGCCCTGCGGTGTGGCCGCGAGGAAGTTCATCGGCGGGTTGCCGATGAAACCCGCCACGAACTCGGCGGCCGGGTTGCGGTAAACCTCGATCGGGGAGGCCGCCTGCACGATCCGCCCCTGATGCATGACGCTGATCCGGTCGGCCATGGACATGGCTTCGACCTGATCATGGGTCACGTAGATCGCGGTCGTGTTGCTCTCGGCGAGCACGCCCTTGAGCTCGGCCCGCATCTCCATCCGCAAGAGCGCGTCGAGGTTCGACAGGGGCTCGTCCATCAGGATCACGTCCGGCTCCATCGCCAGCGCACGGGCCACGGCCACTCGCTGCCGCTGACCGCCTGACAGCTCGCCGGAATAGCGGCTCAGAAGCTGGTCGATATGCATCAGACCGGCGGTCCGTTCGACCCGGCGCGTGACCTCGTCATCGGGCAGTTTCTGCATGCGCAGGCCGAACCCGATATTTTCGAACACGGTCAGGTGCGGGAAGACCGCGTAGTTCTGAAACACCATCGAGATCCCGCGATCCTTCGGCGCCAGGTGATCGACCCGGCGCCCCCCGATCCAGATCTCGCCTTCCGAGGCGGTCTCCAGCCCGCAGATGATCCGCAGAAGGGTGGACTTGCCGCAGCCCGAGGCCCCGAGCAGGACCATGAACTCCTGGTCCTGAATGGTGAGGTTGATGTCATGCAGCGCCTGGTAATCCCCAAAGCGTTTCGCGACGTTCTTGATTTCGATAACAGCCATCTCTCTAGGCTCCTTTATCTGGCAACCGCGTAATCAGCGGTTGGCGATGCCCCACATCGCGAAGAGGTATTTCCGCACGGCGAAGATGAAGATCAGCGCCGGCACGACGAGAATGAACCCCCCTGCGAATTTCAGGTGCAGAGGCGAGGTGTCGAGGTTCTGCAGAAGGAACGCGGTCAGCGTTCGGTTCTCGATGGTCAGAACGGCGGCGGCGAAGACCTCGTTCCACGAGATCACGAAGGCGAAGATCGCCGAGGCCGTGATCCCGGGCAGAACCAGTGGCAGGATGACCTTCTGGAAGGCGGTCAACCGGTTGCACCCCAGGGTCCATGCGGCTTCTTCCAGCTCGATCGGGATCCCCGAGAAGAGCGAGAAGGTGATCAGCACCGCGAAGGGAATGGCGAGCGTGGTATGCACGAGCGCGAGCCCGAACACCGTGTCGTCGATGCCAGTGCGGATGAACATCACCGCAAGCGGCAGCGCCAGCAGGGGCAGGGGAAAGGCCCGGGTCAGCAGGATCAGGAGCCGGAACAGCTCCTTGCCGCGAAACTCGAACCGCGAGAGCGCATAGCCCGCCGGGGCCCCGATCACGATGGACATGACCATGGTCATCGCCGCCACCAGGATCGAGTTCTTGAGCGCCGTCAGAATGCCTTCGAAATTGGCAAAGAAGGTCAGGCTGCTGAGGTCGAATTCTGGCACGAAGGATTTCGGGTAGGAGTTCACCGCTTCGGGGGAACTCAGGGTGTTGATCAGCAGAAAGTAGAGCGGAACAAGCACCCAGGCGCAGAGCAGGACCACGGCCGTGATATAGACATAGCGTCCCGCTTTCCTGGAATCTGCCGCCTTTTCGACGACATCTGTGGTTGCAGCGGTCATATCGTGGCTCCTTTCGGAACGCGCAGCGCACGCATGATGATGAGGGTGAAGGCGATGGAAATCACGAGGATGATCAACGCGATGGCCGCCGCCGCGCCGCCATTGAGCAGCTCGAACTGATAGGCATAGGTCTCGCCCATGAGCACGGGGAACAGCGTTCCGCCGAGGGCCTGGACAACTGCGAAGACCTCAAAGGCGAGGATCACGCGCAGGACCAGCGCCGTCTGCAGCGAGGGCCGCAGCATGGGGAGGGTGATCTTCAGGAACCGCTGCCAGGGCGTGGCGCCAAAGACCTCGCCCGCCTCGTAGTATTCCTTGGGGATCAGGCCGATGCCCGCCACGAGGATCACGAGCATGATCGCGGTCGCCCGCCAGATCTCGGCCAGCATGATCGCCACGAAGACCATCACGGGGCTGGTATAGCTGAGGAAGTTCGTCGGACTGTCGATCAGGCCGAGCCCGCCCATCATCGAGTTGAGGAAGCCGGACTGCTCGAAGATCGCGAGCCAGATGATGCCGGCAGCGAGATCCGAGATCCCCAGCGGGATCGTCCAGATATACAGGATCATGTCCCGGCCCTTTTTCATCTTCGTGACCATGGTCGCCATCAGAAGCGACAGGGCCAGCTGCACGGGCACAACGGCCAGGGCCAGCAGGAAGGTGTTCTTGAGCGAGATCGGGAATTTCCAGTGCGTGGTCACATCCCGGAAATTGTCCATGGTGAAGCCGGAGCCGTTGCTGAACGCCTGCTGTGCCACCAGAACGAACGGGTAGAGAAAAAACAGGCAAAGAAAGAGCGTGACCGGCAAGATCAGGAAATAGGGTAGTAGTCGCGGGTTCATGTGCCGCCCCCCGGTTTACGCCTAAGCGCGGTGTATCAATGAGAAGTTGGGCAGTTCGGACCGGTGCGCGATCCGAACTGCGGTGCGGGGGCGCGGCGCGTGGCAGCGCCCCTGCGGGAGGATTACTCGACCGGGCAGGCGCCTTCGGAGGGCGCATCAGGTGCCCAGCAGGGCGCGCCGGTGTCGTTCATGATCCGCACGAGGGTTTTCTTTTGATCCTCAAGCACGCGCTCGATGGGCTGACCGGCCAGCACGATACGCTCGAACGTGTCCACGAAGACCCGGTTGAAGTCCCCGCCTTTGTTGCCGAGACCTGCGGGCAGCAGGCCCGGGTTCGCATCGGGCGAGGCGCTCATGATCGCAACCGCATTGCCCGCAGCCTTTACCGACGGGGGCAGGTCATCGGGCAGGTCCACATCCACGACCGGGAAGAAGTTGGTCGCGCGCAGGGTGGCCACCTGCGTCGCGGGGTCCATCAGATGGGCGATCAGCGCCTTGGATGCCTCCATATCCGGCGCGGTGCGCGGAATGGCGATCCCGGCGATCACCGGCATGAACCCCCGACCCTCGGGCCCTGCGGGCGCGGGGAAGGCCACGAAATCATCCGGGCGCTCGTTGAACGCTGCGGCCAGTCGCGAGGTGTGGTCAAAGGCGATCCAGACATCCTCGTTCAGCAACTGCTCCTGCAGGAACGAGAAGTTGGTGGAGCCGGGATTGGTCACGGCCCAGAGCTCTTTCATCTTCTCCCAGGCCGTCACGGCCTTGTCCGAGGCAAAGGTGCGCACCACACCATCGGTGTAGGACGGGTACAAGTAACCTTGGAAGAAGCGGTGCTTCAGCCCCTTGGGCCCGGCCGGGAAGCCGAACTTGGCGGATCCGGTCGCCTCTTTGACATTGGTCGCCCAGGCGATGAGCTGGTCATAGGTCAGGGTGTTGATATCCGCGCCCTCGGGCAGATGCTCGAGCGCCTTGGTATTGGCCGCCATGATGTAGCTGGCCTGCATCCAGGGGATGTATTGCTTGGCGTCCGTGCCGAGCTGCGCGAGGCTGTTGAACGTGTCGCTCTGCGCCCCGAGGCCGAGCTCGTCCAGATCCACGAGATCATCCGTGCTCATGGCCGAGAAATCGCCGTGCAACGCCCCCAGAAGACCGATCGAGCCCGACCCGGCCTTCAACTCGGCATTCAGGCGGGTCAGCCACGGACCTGCGTCATTGGGCTGGTAATCCACCTCGCCCGCACCATCCAGAACCTGCTCGCGCACAGCCTGGGCTTCTTCCACCGGCTTGGCCTGGGTCGACCAGAACAGAACCTCTGCCTGAGCGGCGGTCGCTGCAACCAGCAGCGCCAAACCCGAAACGGCACCGGCAAACTGAAACTTAAGGGTCATAATCTCCTCCCAATTTGAACCCTAGGGGGACAACTCATGTCGCCTCCCTCCAGCATCGCGGGGCGGCCATGGGCCCGTCCGAGATGCGTCGTGCGTCCCTGCGCGGTCATTCACCTGGGTGAGGGGCCGCCGCGGAATCTGCCCTTAGGGTGGTATAACGTTATACCTCAGGTCAAGAAAAATTCTCGATACACGGAACCGCAGGGCGAGGGAGGATATCTATTGGTTGTTTTAATACGAAAAGTCGCAAAAACTGCGCCAGAGATGTGGTTAAACGATGTATCTGATATATGCTCAGATCGGATGCGGCTATACTTGAGCGTCCCTTGGATCACCGTCAGAACAGGAAGACCCGCGATCATGTCCGTGAAGCCCAAGCTTGAAACCGTGGCGCGCGAAGCTGGCGTTTCGGTGGCGACTGCAAGCCAGGTGATGCGCGGCACCGGGCGGATCTCGGAGAAGACCCGCAAGCGGGTTTTGCAGACCGCCAAGCGGCTGAATTACGTGCCTGACGGACGCGCAGCCTCCATGCGTTCGGGCGAGAGCCGCGAGATCGGATTTGCCATCCATCAGATCGCCAACCCGTTCAATGCCGAGGTGATCAGCGGAGCCAGTGACCTGCTGGAAAGCGAGGGCTACCTGCTCTCGGTGCTGGATGCGCGCGACGATGCGCTGCGCCAGCGTCAGCAGCTGGAGGCCTTCATCCGCAGCTCTCGCGCCGGGTTGCTCTGGGTTCCGGCGCAGGACACGCCGCGAACCACCTATGAGCTGCTGGCGACCCATTCCCTGCCGACGGTGACTTTCCTGCGCCGGGCCGATGTGGACAGCATCGACCATGTGGGGATCCAGAACGCCGCCGCGACCGCCATCGCAACCGAGCATCTCGCCGATCTCGGCCATCGCCACATCGCCTTTCTTGGCGGGACCGCGCAGGTCGAGGTCCGCAACGAGCGGATCGAGGGCTATACCCGTGTTCTGACGGAGCGGGGGCTCGGCGCGCCCATCGTCTGGGACTCGGAGGATGACAAGCCGTCGGGCATGCAGGCGATGATGGATCTGCGCGCCTCCCATCCCGAAATCACGGCGATTGTCTGCAACGGCGACATGGTGGCCATCGGCGCATCTCTGGCGCTGATCCGCATGGGGCTGGAACCCGGCAGGGATGTCTCGATCGTCGGTTTCGACGATATTCAGGACGCCGGCATCGCGACCCCACCGCTCACCACCATGGCAATCTCGCCCTATGATCTGGGCCGCAAGCTGGCCCGGGTCGTGGTTGATCGGATCAAGGAACCGGACATGCCCGCCGCCCTGTCACTTGTCCCGGCGCGCCTCGTGGTGCGGGGCACGACCGTGCCGCCCCGCGACGCCACGGATCCCGCGCGGGGCTGACCCAAGGTCACCCGGACCGACCTTCGCGAGACCTGAGGGCGCGGGCGAAAATCCCGTCCCGCAGGCCGTTGACTTGGTCCGGCCGCTAGGGTTAACGGAACCCAGCTAGCAGCAGCCAGCCTCCCCAAACATCTCAATATGCACACTCAACGGAGGCTCTCTGATGGGACGTTCCCCCTTGGCGATTTTCATCGCCACTACCGCGCTGACCTCACCGGCGGTTGCGGCCACCACCCAGGCGCTGTTTTCCGACCAGACCACGGATCAGGTGATCTATGCCGCTGATCTGAACGGCGATGGCGATACCAATGATGCGGGCGAAACCAAGGTGTTCTTTGACGCCGATGATGCCAGCGGGCTGGTGGCGCCCACAGGCAACGTGATTCAGCTCACCCAGTCCGAAGCGGGCGATGTCTATGTGGGCGATGGCGCCAGCGACACGGTCTACCGCCTGCGCGATCTGAACGGCAATGACACGGCGCAGGACGCAGGCGAGGCTTCGGTCTGGTTCTCGTCCGACAATGCCAATGGCTTTGCCCTGCAAACCGCCAACGGGGTTGCCGTGGGCGGCGATGGGGCGGTCTATATCGTCGAGGCCGATACAGTCGGCAACCCGGCGGGCGACGTGGTCTACCGGACCGAGGACCTCAACGGTGACGGGGATGCGAACGATCCGGGTGAGAGCGCGATCTGGCTCGACCTTGGCGCGCTGGACGCGTCCTCCTCGCCCTTCGAAATCGCGTTTGACGGCGACACGGCCTATATCACCGACACCGCCGGGGGCAGTCCGCGGATCTACCGGGCCGAGGATCTCGACGGCGATGGCACGATCGGCGGGGCCGAGGTGGTCGAATATGTCGCCCAGGGGGATGCGCCCTTTGCGCTGGCCCTCGCGGCGGAGGATGGTGACCTCTTTGCCCAAGACCTCTTCACCGATGGTCTGATCCGCTACACGGATCTCAACGGGGACGGCCTGATCGATGTGAGCACCGAGGCGTTTGAGCTCTGGGATCCGTTGGGCTTTGTCGACGGGGCGATCTTCGATTTCGCCATCGAGGACGGGCGGGGCCTGATCCCGAGCAATGATTTCAACGACAATGACGAGATCCTGTTGCTGACCGATCTGAACGGGGATGGGGATTTCCTCGATGATGGCGAGACGACCAGCCTGCTTCTGGCCAGTGAGCAGGGCAGCCTGCCGCAGCGCCCGCGCTCGGTGCTGTTTTATGACAGCATGGCCCCGGTTCCGCTGCCTGCGTCGGCGTTGCTTCTGATCGGGGCGCTCGGGCTGCTGGGCGCACGGGCTCGGCGCCGGGCATGACCCCTTGGCTGGCGGGGGTGATCCCGCCAGCCTTTTGATTTTTTGCAGTGCTTTACGGGGCGCAGTTCAAGTGGTTTCTGAGGTCATACATGGGCTCGGCCGTTCCATCCTGTGCAGCAGGAGAAGCGCCGTCAGCGCGAGCGCCGTTGCCAGTACAAAGCTGGCGACCATGGCGGCACCGGCCGCACTGTCCATCGGGTAGGTTTCTGCGACCTGTGCGCGGATCCCGAGAAACAGCGCGGTCATTCCGCCCGCACCCAGCACGAAGCCGATATTGCGCGACAGGGTGAAGAGCCCTGCCGTCACCCCTTGCTCAGCGGGTGGGGCCGCTGCCATGACCCCGGTTGTGAGCGCGGCCTGCACCAACTGATACGCCATGGCCAGACCGGCAAAGGCCAGTGCGAAACCCGGAACACCGAAGAGCACTGGCAGGCTCGCCATGGCCAGCGTGGCCGCGCAGAGCGCGCGCGCGCCCCACAGCGCGGCCCGGCGCGGGCCCAGCCGCTCGGTCAGCGCGCCCGCAGGCACTCCGCTCAGGGTCGAGGCAACCGGCCCGATGGCCATGCAGAGCCCCATCTCGCGCGGGGCCAGCGACAGCCCCTGGGTCAGGAAAAACGGGCCCACCACGAGGATCCCCATCATGATCACCGAGAGAAACAGGTTACAGGTCAGGCTCAGCGCCAGATGTGGGTTTCGCAGTCGTGCGAGCGGAAGCAGGGCGTCCGGGATCCGCGCTTCATGGGCAATCAGCAGCGCAAGCCCCGCCGCGATCCCGAGCAGGGCGGGAAGATGCCACAGGGCGGGCCCGGCCGACAGGCTCGAGAGCCAGAGCACGCCGCCCGCAAGCACCAGTGCCAACAGCACCGCGCCCGGCAAGTCAAAGCCAGCACGGGTCGCTGGGCGGGGCATGGCCGGGATGAACATGCGCGTCGCGACCAGCGCCAGTAGCGGCGCGGGGATCTGGACGAGATAGACGGCCTGCCATCCGAAGCTGTCGGTCACCAGCCCTCCGAGGGCGGGGCCCGAGGCGGTGCCGATGGCCGACATCGCGCCCATCACGCCGACCCAGCGCCCGATCTGGGCTTTGGGAACGGTTGCGCGGACGAGGGCGAGCGGCAGCCCGATCATGGCCGCGGCGCCGACCCCCTGGACGCCGCGGGCGGCGATCAGGCCCCACAGGCTGCTGGTGCTGCCGGCCCAGACGGCTCCGATGGCAAACAGGGCAAGCCCGATGGACAGAACCGGGCGTGCACCGAACCGGTCGCCGGCCCGGCCTGCGGGCACCAGAAGCGCCGTGATCGCCAGCAGGTAGAGCGAGACCACGAGGTTCGGGTCCGGTCCGGGCTCCGGAAAGGCCAGGGCGAGGGCGGGCAAGGTCACCGCCGCGAGGCTCATGGCGGAGGCGGCCGAGACAATGGCGAGGGCGGGGCCCATGAGGCGGGTCCAGACCGCGCCTTTGGGCGCCGGGGCGGAGAGGGGAAAATCGGGGGAGGTGTCCATGCTTTCTGCCTGTCTTGAATCATCGGGACAGGCAGTCTACGACTTGAAGTCAGCTTTAGGACAAGGGGGCCGGGATGGATATTGCCGAGGTCGCCGCGCAGAGTGGTGTCGCCCCCTCAGCGCTGCGGTATTACGAGAAAATCGACCTGATCCGTTCGACCGGGCGCAATGGGTTGCGCCGGCAATACGACCCGGATGTGTTGCACCGCCTTGCCCTGATCTCCATGGGCAAGACGGCGGGGTTCGCGCTGGATGAGATCGCGGCGATGTTCCGTCTGACCCCGACGCTGGAGCTGCCCCGGGCCGAGATCGCGGCGCGGGCCGCAGCGCTGGAAGAGGAGATCGCCCGTCTCGAGACCCTCGCGCGGATGATGCGCCACGTGGCCAGCTGCCCGGAGGAGAACCATATGGACTGCCCCCGGTTCCGCACCATGCTGCGTGCGAGCCAGCGCGCCCTCACGCGGAGCTAGCTGCCCGGTGCCCCGTCGGACGGGCCGTAGTACTGCATGATTGTGTCGAACCGCCCATCGACCCGCAGGGCGGTCAGGTCCTGATCCAGCGCGCCTGCATAAACCAAGGCGCTTTCGAGCGCGGGGGAGACGGCGAGGAATAGTCTGATTGGCTTGAGGAATCCTGCGAGTTTCAGGTCCTTAGCTAGCCCCTGTTACTGCATTAGGCAGGGGTTGGTGATGCGGTTGGCCAGAAAGGCGTCGATCCGGCTCTAGGCGACCTTCTCGGGATTGCGCCGGGCGGTCCTGCCCCCCTTGAGCAATTGGACCCGGTTGGCAGGGGCGTCCATCTACGCGCTGAGGACCCTGTATTTGCTCCCCCCCCCCCCTGATCGCCCCGATCGAGATCGCCTTCAGCGAGGCGATCTCGTCAAAGATCCAGTCACTGTTCGTGTAGACGACAAAGCATTGCCGATCCACACCGGTCGAGACGCGGTGCCATCCATAGTCGCGATCCGGCGCTTTCTCGATATGCAGAACCCCGTCCTGCGCGCCCTGAGTGATGTCCTTGAACTGTCCGGCAAAGGGTTGCGGAGCAAAGAGCACATCGTAGACCTGATAGACCAGCCGGTCCCGCACCAGCTCGGTGGCAAAGCCCGGCGCGTCGGGCAACAGCACCGCGATCTCGTCCACCCGCACATTAAGGATGGAGAGGAACTGCGAGACCTGGAACACCAGCCCCGCGACCCTGGAGAACTGCAGGGATCAGCCAGTGGCATCCAGCGATTGCACGATGTAGAGAAAAACCCGGAGCCCGGCACTGGCCACTCAGGTGACCTTGCCCAGAACGATCAGAACATGGGCGGGACCTCTGCTCAGGGCGTCGCTCAGCTCGGCCTCGAAGCTTTCCTGCTGGCCTGGCATTTCGTTGAAGGCGGTGATCTCCCCGCCCTTCTCGTCACGGGTTTGCATCGGGTTGACCATCGAGGCCGCCTCGGTCCGGATCAGAAGCGCCGTGCGTCCCCGAACTGGGTGGTCGCATTACAACGGGTCACTGCTTCGATCACGCTGAGCACCCCATCGCGCTGAGAAACATCAGTATATTGATGATGCCCAAGAAGCCGTGCCGAACGGAGCGGTGGGCGGGCATCACCGCGCTCATGATTGTCATGCTCCGGGGCAGGGCGGCTCAGGCAGCCGCCAGAGTGTGGTAGCCATCGCATGCCTCCCCTGCCAAAAGGATCAGGCGATCGCGATGCGCTGAACCCGCAGGTCGCCATAGACATATCCCGCGCCGGACACCGCGTTCGGCACCATGGTGGCCGGACGGATCTCGAGCGTCAGGAACAGCACCGCAAGACGGGCGGCAACAGTCACCCCGAGCAGGATGGGTTGCGCCTGTTTCAGGCTGAGCATCCCAGCCCGCACGAGACCCGCTACGACGAAATCCGAGACCGGACCGCTCTGGGTGATGGTGATCATCATCGTCCCGAGCTGCATCCCGCGATTGGGCCGGTCGGTGGAACGCGCGATGGCCCGCCGCAGCTGGTGGCTGGCTAGCTGCCTCAGGTTCTGGCTGAGAACGTGCAGCACAAAAGAAGAAGATCCCAGGCCGGCCGAGGATGTCCGCACTCATGCTGATGGAGAACGGCATGGCGCGAAGATCAGGCCAGACGCGCGTGCGTCAACCGGGCCGATCGGGTTCAAAGGGCCCATGGACGCATCGAAGCCATGCGCGGGACCATCGTCGGGCGCTGCTGTCTTGGTCGGATCAAGGTCGCGTCCCCCTATTCCAGAACGCCCGCGTCCATGCGATTGTCGGCTGGAAACTGTTGCGAGCCTAGAATGCTCTACCTCGAGAACAGGCGTCCTCCGGGCGGTTTGCTCAGGTGGGACGCGCCCGCAAACTACGGCGGAGATCCACTGTTGCCATCCCATAAGTACGGGGCAGCTATGGCCAACTCTGGGCCCTAAGCTCGATCGAACGCGTTGATCTTAGAGCAAGCGAAGGGTTTGGTGTGACCGAGTCCATGGTCAACATGATCGTCGCAGAAGACGCCCTCGCGATACTCAGACATGGGTCAAGAGCCTTGCGAACCAACCGCATTTCCACCTTGTGGCCCAATACGCGAGCTTCGCCGAAGCGGCTTCGCAGCGCGCCGATGTGATGATCACCGACCTGAAAACTCCCGATGAGGATGGCTTCGACCTGATCCGGCTCGCGCGCAAGCAATCGCCCGAAATGGAGAATCCGGTGATCTCGGTGCTCGGCGACAAAGAGAGCGTGGTGACGGCGATCTCGTCCTCGCTCTTGGGCTGTTGCCCTTGCCGAGGGAGATTGCCCTGCTGCGGGTGGCGGAGTTCTCCCAGGGTGATGCGGCCTATTCGGTCACATTGCCGAATGACTGGTGCGCTGACCCCTACCGCCCGCGCGCGGTCGGGCAGTATCGCATTCAGCTGCCGCGCCCCCCGTAGGGGAAGCCTGAGCGTTCTACATACCGGCATCCTCGGGGCTTTTCGCTCACGCGCCGAGCAGCAGCTCACCTTGTCCGGGATCACCCTCGACTGGAAGATGGTCGAGATCCCTTCCATGGCCGGTCAGATCCCTTCGCTTGCCCTGCACATTCTGCGGGTCATGCAGCAGGCGGTGACACGTGCGGTGAAGCATTTCCGGGGCGGATCGCGTGACCATCCGTTTCGCCGCCGACAAGGACCCGTCCATGTAGCTGAACATTACGGTCGAGGATAACAGTACGCGTACCGAAGGCGGCAAAGGCGTCGGGCACGGGCTGCGCGCCATGGCTGAGCGTGCCCGGAGCCTCGGTGGCGACCTCAAGCTGTCCTTCACGGAAACGGGGACCGTCATGCGCCTGAGCGCTCCCACCGAGACACAGGGCAAAACCAGCCTCTCGCGCGCCGCGGAATGCTGCATGGCCCGGTCTCGGTCTGGTTGTGATGGAAAGGCAGTGGCGGTCCCTGAATCCGCCGTGAATATCTTATAAGTATCTGATAATTTTTTGATATTTGAGTGCATTACGAGGTTTATACCACAATAAATACCACGCAATGACGCCAAACGGCGCAGCAATTTGCGACAGTGCAGCTGGTCCTTGTCAGCTCTGCGGCCCAACCGTTCCCATCCTGTGTCAGGAGTGGCGGCAATGGTCCGTCTTGGATGCTTAGTCCAGGCCACTTAGCGGCCAAGCCGTTGCATGGCACGTGAAAAGTGGGGCCGTTCTTTCCAGCATTCAGGAAAGCATCTAGACCGAACTGTAACCATTTCTCGGGGTGGTTTGGGCGTGGTAGCGAAGTCACAATCTTTTTTGCTGGGACGTAGGATAGAGCGGCTTCCGCGACGGTCCTTCGAGTGCCTCCCGCAGCGATCAAGGCACCCCCCTTGGGCGGGGTGATCGGCTGCGCCGCGACACCGAAAGAGAAAGGCGAACGGGCGATGCTAGTGTTGTGCACCTAGCGCACGGTTCCTAGCCTACCTCCGCTGCACCTTCAACGTTTGGACGACTGTCCGAGCGTCTGCCATGCGCAGGTTGCGGGCTTTGCAAAATCCTGCAGCGTTGCCCCAGCCGATATAGAAGCCCATAGAAGACGCTTGTAGCATAGTTGAGCGCAGCAATGCCGCTTGCTCATTCCTGACGCGAGCGCGTTGCGCAGGGATTAAGTAAAGGCTACGAGTTTACTGCTCAAGCATCCCATGTTTGGGGTTCTAGCCAGTTCGGCAAACATTCAGTGTTTTGCGCCACTGTTGCCTAGTAGCTGGAGACTCTAAGATGTAGCAAGATTCTTACGCCGACCTTATTCTTTAAAAAGAGTTGGACCATGAAAAAACTCACTAAATCTTACAAAAAATGGTTGTTGCACAGAGCCAGGGTCGAAGCCAAGAAACCAGTTCGAATTAGAGTGCGGGAGAAAAGAAGCCACGTAGTCCGAGCTTGGTATGGCGAGGATATCGAGGAGGTGGTGTCAGAAAATCGCCCAAAAATTCCACCACGCGAAATATGTTTGTCAGAGAACGCTGACGAGACACTGGAATTTATCTCCGAGTGGCGTAACAGTTTCAAATCCTTGTTGTCATCTGCATCAGGGGCGATTTTTAACTGGTTCAAGGATGCGAAATCGCAGCG
Source organism: Dinoroseobacter sp. S124A (assembly GCF_049801015.1). Classification (NCBI taxonomy): domain Bacteria; kingdom Pseudomonadati; phylum Pseudomonadota; class Alphaproteobacteria; order Rhodobacterales; family Roseobacteraceae; genus Dinoroseobacter; species Dinoroseobacter sp. S124A. The sequence continues at coordinate 260,117 of NZ_JBNAGD010000001.1, forward strand.
CGGCCGGCGGCGCATCGAGGGATACACGGATTTTAGTCAGATTTCTCGCTTCTCAACGGCACCGGCGTTAGTTGTGACTGCGGAATATGACAGGCTACGCATTTTAATGGATGATGTGCCGCCAACCATTAACCTTGATGAGTGGAAGGATCCGGTTTTTCGGCGTCTCTATGAAATGGGCTTCTTCGAGATCTTAGGCCTAACCGAGAGTGTATCTGACAGATACTTCACTTTGGGTGACGTAAGGACGATGAAGATTATTTCTGGAACCAACTCTGCAGAGCTGGCTGAGGCAAGTCAGAGTATTTTGGGATTGTGCGACTTCCTTGGCGAAGGGCCACAAATCCAAGAGGATGTGGAGTTAGCACTAAACAATGCTCTGTCTGAAGCTATGATAAACGTGTCGAAACACGCGTACCCGAATAATCACGATTTTAAGTTCAGACATGTTAGTAAATGGTGGGTTACTGCATCGGTCGATAGAGGTAGTAGGGAGTTAACCGTCGTGATCTATGATCAAGGCGCGTCGATTCCAGTGACTTTTTCCCAAAAGAACTGGTCGCAGACGGTGCGCGACTTCTTCAAATCGGTCCTGGCACCGAAGCCGAGCTTTGAATTCGAGAACGATGGAACCTACATAGAAGGTGCGATGAGGCCAAGGAGCAGTCAAACCGGGAAGGCGTACAGAGGCCTGGGGTTGCCTGAAATGAAGGACTTGGTGGACATCTGTGGTCGCGGTTCGCTGCGGATTTTCAGTAGAGGTGGAGAGTGCTACTATGAAGCTGGAAGACAGTTGCAACGAAGATCCCGCGATCACTCTATCGGGGGCACACTCATTGAGTGGACGCTTCATCTTCGTGGGGGATGATAAATTGAAAGAGCCATACATGCTTTCTATTGCCAATGATTTTTGGCCTTTTCCTGCGGGTCGTGTCGCAGCTGACGGCCCCTACAATGGCGAGGAGTTTAGGAAAAAACATCTACTCCCGGCCCTGATAGCCGCAGAGAAAGCGGGTGCCGTTCTTGTTGTTCGTCTCGATGGCCTGAAGAGTTGTGGCTCGTCGTTTTTGGAGTCGGCGTTTGGTGGTTTAGTGCGATATGATGGATACACTGCAAGGAATCTTCAGAAGCTTATCCGGATTGATTTTAATAGTGCGTCGCTCGAAAGATACAAAATTTCCATTGAAAACCATATTAAACGCGCAGTGGCAGAGTAAATAGTTGGAGTTTGCAGTAGCGGTATTTGCTGCGTTCGCAGGCGCGTTGATAACCTACATCGCTCAAAATTATTTAGCGATGCAGTCAGAAGACTCCGCGCATCTGAATGATCATATATCCGAGATAAAACTTATAGAAAGCTACGCAGTAGCGTACTGGTTGGCGGAACCGGACGACGTAGAGCAAAGGCTGTATCAGGCTAAGCTGGAAGGAGCTATTTCGGCGTCAGGTTGTTTCAACAAGGATGCGCAGCGAATTCTCGGAAATAAGTACAACGAATATGTGAAACTGGATCAGGCTATTTATGAAGCGGCCACCGGTGGCCAGTTTGGAACAGCTACAAAAAAAATTGACTATAACAGAGTTGTCGAGATCATGACGCTCTGTAACGAATTGCGATCTTTATTGAGGCAATCGAGAAGAAGTCAATATTGGGCGCACTGAGTTGTTGTCACTGTCCGCTATCACTGGCTGCTGCCATTGACGTTCTCGCTCGCATTACTTGCTTCATAACCTCAAGCCTGCATTCACACGGGCCTCTTGCGTCGGGTGTAGAACACTAGCTGTTCAAGGAAGTTTTAACACCGGGTAAACCCTTTGATTTGTGGATACGCAAATTTCGTTACCCGCGCCGGTCCCTGAGCTTGCAGCCGAGAAGATGTAAACACCCCCCCGTTACCGCGAAATTCATGGATCAAGGGTCAACATTCTTCAACAGGCAGGGCGGCAGGCCAACTGGTCTAAGTCAGCCTATTTTAGAAACGGTATTCGTCTGGCAGGTCGAAGCCGAACTTTTCAGCAAAACCGGCCAGAGCACGGTCTGCGAAGCGGTCATGTTTCCAGCGCAAACGGTCAAAGGTGGCTTGGTGCATCCCTTTGGGTTTGTTCCATGGCTCAGGGCCGTTCAGCACGCCGCCTTCCCAACCCAATTTGTCTCTGATCCTGTCAGCCATGCGGGTCGCTCGATCCCCCGGCCTTTCCCGCTGAGACGGATATGCCAGCCGGTAGCAATGACGGCAGGCAAAGATTGCCCCGCCGTAGAGGATGGCGACCCGGCGACCGCACCCGCGAGCAGGGCAGAGAAACCAATGCCGCTCGCCGCCCATGTGGCAGGGCGTGGTGTCGAGAAAGACGGGATAGCGTGCGGGTTGCCATTCCCCGCTTTGATCCCGGTGGCGATAGTCCAGGATTACGCGCCCCGGCTCTGACTGAATATTGATCGAGCCTGTCACCTCGCCGCCGCGCGACCAGGTAATGCGGCGACTAGTCCCGGATTCCAGAAGCCCCTCGCGTTTCAGCCACCGAATATCAATCGAACGGTAATCGTCCGTCGTGTCTGCCCCGAACTGCCAGTGTCGTCCACTACCAATTCCACCCATGCCTCACCTCAGATTTTGCCGAAATCATTTGGGAAATTTATCGGTATCGGTTTTTTGTGCGGTAGCTTGGCAATGCGACCGGTTATGGTCGTATCGCGGCTAAGGTATGCGTGGTCTCTCCGAAGTCTGGGCAAAAGGCGCGGAAGATGCCTCAGACCCGGAATACGGTACGCTATCAGGCTGGGCCAGCCGAAGGGGGGGCAGACCCGAAGCTTGCAGTAAACCCGCTGCCTGTGGCCAGATGTATATGTGTCTAGTTTCTTGTGCATCGGGCGCACTGGATAAAATTACCCTCCCGTCACAATTTTCAGAACGGTCCCGGGCGGATGGTTCCCGGTACCCAAGTCGGTGTCACAATTCCTGTGGCGGGATGGCTTGTTTTTTGTTCCGGGATTTTGCTTTGCGCGCCAGCTTCGGAAAGCCCATGTCGCGGGCTTCCCGTCCACTGTGGCGACTTCCGACAGCGCCCAGAGCGGTGCCTGCCCGACGCCAGAGGGTCCGAGGTATGCCGCTCGTGTCATGAAGATGAAGCCGCGTTCTTCCAACTCTCGGAACCATGGGCCAACCGTATTGCGGTGCACGTTCAACGCCCGCGCGGCATCGCGTTGGCTGAGCAAGAGCTGGCCATTGTTTGTGCCCACGTAGCGCCGCTTGAGTTCGAGATAGAGCACCTTAGGCCCAGGTTTCAGCGTGGCCCAGGCCTCGGTTACCTGCAAGGCCTCTGACAATTGGACATGCTTTCCACAGCCGCGCTTTCCACGCTTGTAGTGCCGCTTAGCCATGAGTGCCCCTCCACGCGCCGTATAGCGCCTCTGAGAGGGCAGGGGGCAACAAGGCCGCCCCCATATCTCTATCGCGCGCATTACCCATCTTGAGCGTCCTCGGGGCCGTCCGCAGAAAGAGGCCGCGCCGACCGTGGCCACTTTAGCCGTTGCTGGTCGCAGCTCTTGGGCAGGCTGTAGTGGGCGATCCTGTCTGGTCCTCGGTACTCAGTATGAATGGGCCAGCCGTATTTGTGGCGCAGGTTATGGATGATGGCTCCAAGCCGCCATCCGCGCACCTCTCCGATTTCGTCCATGTGGGTTATGGTGCGCCCTTCTCTGAGCGCCTTGCACGTCCAGAACACTTGCGTGCGGTTGCTGTGCCAATGGTCATTCATGTGCGAGGGTCCCCAATTGGAGCGCCCAGCGCTGGACGGAGTGACTGCGGCGGTCCCAGTAGTAACGCGCCTTGGTCGGACTTGCGTGAGCTGCGCCGCGTGTGTCATCTGTTGCACGTACCACCGTGGCATTTGATGTCACACGAAAGGCCCCGGCCCCGCCTGCGGAGTTGGGGTTTTTCATTAGGCGGCCTCCCCATTCGGTTCGACGCGCTGGGCGGCAAGGTAGGCGTTCAGATCGGTCCCGTGGTAGCCGATGCGCCGCCCGATGCGGATGAAGGCTGGCCCGCGATTACGGTGCCGCCATTGGGCCAGTTTTTCCACGCTGCCTAGCACGCGCATTTCCGGGTCTTCAGGGAAGAAAACACGGTCGTGATCGAAGATGTCTGCCATCGTTAATGCCTTTCGTTGCATCGGTTGCGATGACACAGCATTAATCGAGCAGGGTTTTGTTCTAAACCGTTGATTTCAAGTTAATAAGTAACTCTGCCTTGGCGGCTCAGTCACCTATCGGTGTCCACAGATATACAGAGGTTACTCAAGTGAATTTCGGAAAAGCCTGTCGAATCTGGCCTTAAAGGGTTGCTCCGATCGTAGAGCCACGCAGTAGTGATTGAATTGGCCGTGCCCATATTCGCCGGGAGGAATTGCGTTGTTGAAGGCGACACGCAAAACCATGTCTTCGTATTCTCGCAAGTCGTTGTTTTTGTCATAAACGGCTTCTACCTCGTCCATGAATACGCGCAAACGCTCGAACCTTCGGTCTGCCGAGCCGCTCTTCCTTCCCTTGGCAATGTTCTTCTGACGCGTTTCCTGAGCTGCCAGAGCGCTTGGTTCCAATGTCACTATGTTTTGGACAGCGGAGAAGTTTCGTCCTGCTGTAAAACCAACGTCGAACATGAAGTTTAGGACATCGGCAACTTCGGGGTCGCTGCCGATGATTTGGTCTCTGATATCGAACATCTGCAACGTGGCAACGCTGTCGATTTCCGTTCTAGTGTAGTTTCTGTCAGGATCGCAACTGCTAGCGCTTAGCTCCAGATAGTCAGCAAAATCGACAATATGTGCGTACTCAACCTCTGGACCCACTGCGTTATTGCTGAGTAAATGGTTCAAGCAGCCTTGGAAGTTTCCGTACAGGCTGACGAAGGTGTCCTCGGAGATTAAAACTCGCCGCACGTTCAACCCAGATTGGCGCAAGGCAACTATTGAATCTTCAAAGCGACCGGCGGTTCGTATGAACATCACATTCACCCGGTCAGTGCACCACTCCATCGGTCCCCGTTTGTCGATTGCGTCCGCAGCATCCCGGAAGGTCTTCGGGAAATCTGTTATAGGCAGTTTCTCGCGCTCGCTCCACTTTTTTAGAGTAAGCCAATCGATAAGTTCGATGTTCTGAGGTCCGTCACTTGGCATAAGGTTTCCCCTTCGGCTCAATCGGCGCCGGAAACAAATTTACTCCATTGGGCAATCAAAGCGCGTCTGCGTGCAAGCAAATCTGACCGCGCGTAGGCGCGTTCCACCTCAGACCCCACTTGATGCGCGAGTGCCGCCTCCGCGACTTCACGCGGCGCGCCTGCAGCCTCTCCGGCCCAGTCGCGAAAAGAGCTACGAAATCCGTGCACGGTGTATTGGTCGCGCCCCATGCGGCGCAGGAGCATGAGCATGGACATATTGGAAAGGGGTGCGGCGCGTTTCTGACCCCGAAAAACGTAATCGCCGCCCAGCGCCTTCATCGCCTCCAGTATTGCCAGCATTTCCTGTGTGAGCGGCACGCGATGCTCAACGCCACCTTTCATGCGCTCTGCTGGGATAGTCCAGAGCTGGGCGTCCCAGTCGATTTCGCCCCAAGTCATCCCCAGAACTTCGGATGTGCGGCACGCGCTCAGAATGGTGAATTGCAGCGCCCGCGCCGCAGTTGCGGAGCGCTCGCTCAGCTCGGCATAGAAGGCGGGCACGTCCTGCCATGGCATTGCGTCGTGATGGTGCCTCCGAACCTGCACCTTGGGGAGTACGTTGCCTTCCTTGATGGCCGTGACCGGGTTCTCCCCGTCGCGGAAACCTGCGGACCGGGCCACGTCCAGAACTGTCTTTAGGCGCTGGGCGAGCCTCTTGGCGGTCTCATGCTTGGCGGTCCAGATCGGGGACAGGCACATCAGCACCTCGGGTTGCCCGATACTGTCTACCGGCATGCGGCCTATCTTCGGGAATGCGTAGTCCCTCAAGGTGTTCAGCCATTGCTGGCCGTGCTTGGCGTTCTTCCAGGTGGGCAGTCGTTCAATATGTACCTGCCGCGCCATTTCTTCGAAGGTCGGGATTTCGCGCTTGGCGTTGTAGCGAGGGTTCAACCCTGATTTGGCCATGCGGCGGTATTCCAGTGCCCGCTCGCGGGCTTGGTTCAACGTCACCACATCCGCGCCGCCCAGCCCAAAATCAGTTCGGAGTGGCGCGCCTTTTGAGTTACGTTGTCCTTTGACGGTAACCCGGACAATCCAGCGCCGTGCGCCGGACGGGTCCACCACGAGGTAAAGCCCCGCGCCATCGCCGTGCCGCCCCGGTCCGAGATTGTCCACAAGTCGCTTTGTTAGCTTGCCATTGAGTGCCGCCACGTATCATACCACTTTCTGTACCACTTAACGAAAGCGTATCAGTGAAAGTGGGTGAAGGCCAACAAAACCGAACACCTAGCAGTATTCTTTAAAATCAACGATTTATGCGTGATTGTATGGCTCGGTACTGGTGGGGGCTAAGTGGAGGTGGCGGTCCCTGAAGGATTCGAACCCTCGACCGATCGCTTAGAAGGCGATTGCTCTATCCAGCTGAGCTAAGGGACCTCACCGCATTCAGGTATGGCACAGCAAAGTGCTTTGTAAAGACTGTTATCCCGGGCAATCGCGGGGGAGGGGCGTTCCGCGTCGCGGACAGGCAAGAGGGGGCCTTTCTGCCCCCTCGCAAGATCAGTGGCCGGTGAAGACCAGCAGGTTGAACGGCATCAGCAGCGCCCGCAACCGCAGGCCCGCAGCATGGACCACGCCCACCGTGTCGATCACGTGCAGACCGATGAATTGCAGGGTGCTGAGATCCTCGTTCTCAAGCCGGTCGTGGTTGTTGGTATAGGCTGTAGCCAGGCACCGGCTGCCGGGCGGCAGGAGGTCGGTCGTGCCCGCATAGATCGGCTCCATGAACACGGTCACCGTCCCCGGAGCACGCCGCCGCGAGGTATCCAGCAGCTCGTCCGACGGGCGGATCTGCCCGGCGGCGATGACATCCTGTACCTCGGTAATGATCATCGGGATGATCGTGAAGGGTTTGCCGATACAGGTCATCTCTGCGACCGTGCCAGGCTGCACCACCTGGGTGGCGACCTGGTCGAACCCGGCCTGGAACCGACCGCGCCCCGCATCGCTGGGCACGAGGATCCCGGCAGGACGCAGGATCGGGTTCACCACGTCGCCGGGGCGCAGGGTGAACTGTTCTATCGTGCCATCGACACCCGCATAGATCGTCAGCTTCTCGATGGTCGCCTGCGCCTGGGCCAGCGCGGCCTCAGCCGTGGCCCGTTGCGCGGGCAGCAGCACGTCGATCTTCGTGTTCACCGCTTCGAGTTCGGCCTCGGCCGCATCCACCGCGCCCTGGTTCTGGTCGCGCTGGTTGCGCAGGGTGTCAACTTCGCGCTGGGTTACGGCCGATGAGCCCTCGGCGATCAGGGTCTCGCGCCGGTTCAGATCGTCCTCGGTCTGGGTCAGCGCAGCCATGGCCTGTTCCAGCGCGCCGGTGGCCGACGCCCGTTCGGACTGGGCGAGCTGCAGTTGCGCGTCTATCTCTTCGATCTGGCGGCGCGCGGTCTCGGCGGCTGCGTCCTCGCTGGAGCTGTCCATGCGGAACAGCGGATCGCCCGCCGCGACCAGCTGGTTATTGCGCACAAAGACTTCTTCGACGCGCCCGGCCGTGGTGGACACGATGGTCAGGGTGCGGAAAAACGACGTGACATTGCTGGTTGTCGGGTGAAAGTAGAAGACCACGGTGATCAGGCTGATGGTGAGCATGGCGCACATGGTGATGCCCCAGCGCAGCTCGTACCACACTGTGAAGAAGTTGATCTCGGCGCCCCATTTCCGCCCCTGAACGCGGCTGCGGAACAGGTAGTCGGGCAGGATCGTGATCAGCGAGCAAATCGTCAGTTCAAGCATTTACTCTGTCTCGCGCTCTGGCATGGTCTTGGGCTCGGCGGCCTTGCTCGTCAGATCCCTAAGGGAGGACGCAATGGAATTCAGCGGCGTGATCAGATCCGGGGGCCGGAAGGCCGCAATCACCAGCGCACCGACCCAGAAGAGGTTGTTGTGGGTGAACAGGGCGAGCATCGCGAGCACGCTGATCAGTTGCAATTGGGTGCTGTTGGAATGATGCGCCATCTTTTCCGGCATCGCGTGGAGGGTGAAATAGGCGACACCCAGTCCAAGAATGACGAAAATGACAAAGAAGATCATAACAGTCATGAGGTAGTCGCTGCCATCGGCGGCGGCGACGAAGCGGGGCAGGTGCTCGGGCGCCATCGGGTGGGCTTCGGGGGTCATGCGGGTCACGCCTCCATCGGTCAGGGCTTGCATAATCGTCGGGCAGGCTACGCCTGCCACAGCGGCTTGGCCAGCCGGATCTGCCAAAAACAGAGGTTATTCGCGGGCTCAGCCCCCGTATTTCACGCGCGTTCCGTCGCAGGATGGCCCGGCCGGTCGGCATGGCGGGCCGGGATCAGGCGCTTTGGAGCCCTGCGCCCGTTTCGGTCTCGCCAAGCGCGGGGAGGATCGTGCGCAACCAGTGCTCCACATCCTCGACCGTGGGGTCCAGAACCTGGGCAACCCCGCCGGTGAAGGTCTCGAACGCCTCCCGATTGAGGCTGTTCAGACCGACCAGAACCGGGATGTCCCGCGACAGGGCCTCGGCGATCAGAGGGCGGAAGCCGCGACCCCCGGCTTCCTGCTTGCCGAACTTGTTGACCACCAGCAGGTCCGCATCGGGCAGGAAGGATTCCGAGATCCCGATGGCACTCTCCAGCGCCTGCGGATCGAGGCGACAGCCTCGCGATCCGGCGCCAAGGCTTTGCGAGATCCGCACCACAGGCCCGTCGGGCAGGATTTTCACATCCATGTCGCAGGGTTTGTCGTCGCCGCAATCGGTGTTGGTCTGAACGGTACCGCATAGCTTGAGCCCCGCATGTTGCAGGCGCGCTGCGACCTCCCAAAGCAGAAGGTCGGTGCCCCCGCGGGTCGAAGCCATGGTGCAGGCGATATTCATCGGCGATCTCGTTTCTCAGTCTGGCGGGCCAAAGGGCAGAAAGGCAAGTTCGGTTCCCGCCGGTATATCGCCAGTCGGGGCCGGAAGACAAATGAGACCATCGGCCTGTGCCAGCCATGTGATGTGCCCGCTGCTCCGGCTGTCCGGGCAGATCACCGTGATCGCACCGGGCCCGGCGGTTCGGTCGATGCATGCCAGACGGTACTCGGCCCGTCCCGCGCGGTGCTGCAGGGGGTGAGCGCATCGGGCGCGTTCTGTTAATTTCGTATTCTTGTCAATGCCTTGGAGTCGGTTCATCATGTGACGCCCAAAGAGCTGCCAGGTGACAAAGGCCGCGACCGGGTTGCCCGGCAGACCGAGCCAATGCGCCTTGCCAAGCTGGCCGGAACACACCGGCTTGCCTGGCTTGATCGCGACGCCTGCGAACGCCATCCGTGTCCCGAGCGCGTCCATCGCCGGGCGCACATGGTCTTCCTCGCCGACCGAGATACCCCCGGTGGTGACGATCAGATCGACCTCTTCCGCCAGCCCTGCCAGCAAGCTGCGGGTCGCTGCGCGGTCGTCGGGGGCGTGATGGACCGAGACCTCCGCCCCGCTCGCGTTGAGCGCAGTCTGGAGGAGCGGGCCATTCACATCCCAGATCCCGGCGGCATCCCGGGGATCATCCGGGCTGCGGATCTCATCGCCGGTGATCACGAGGGCCGCGCGCGGGCGGCGCGAGACCCGGACCGTGCTATGGCCTGCTGCGGCGATGGAGGCGATCTGCCTTGGTCCCAACCGCTGCCCAGCGGCGGCCAATTCGGTGCCTTGCGCGGCGATCTCGCCCGCGCGGCGTACATGGCTGCCGCAAGGCGGGCGCTCGGGCAGGGTGATCCCGCCGTCCCGGCGCGTGACATCCTCTTGCATGACCACCGTATCGGCCCACGCGGGCAAGGGCGCGCCGGTGAAGATCCGCGCCGCGCCGCCGGAGGGGCCCTCGGGCCACTGACCCGCTGCAATACGCGCGCCCACGGGCAGGTTCCATGGACCGTCGCCAGCCAGATCCGCCGCGCGCAGGGCGTAGCCATCCATGGCGGCGTTGTCGAAGGGGGGCAGGGCAGCCCGGGCTGTCACCGGTGCGGCGAGGACCCGACCCGATGCGTCGGTCAGGCGGAGCTCCTCGTAATCCCGAAGGGGGCGCACCGCCTCCCCAAGCCGCGCAAAGGCGGTTTCGACAGAGATCAGCGCTGCCGTTCGGGCCGGATCATCGCAGGCACAGACCGGGTTGCGCATCGGGCGGTTCATGGCACGCTCCCATCCCTCAGGCGGTCGGGGCCAATTGGCCTGCCGCGTCCAGCAGGATGAAAACCGCGCGATCGCCCAACCCGGGGGTGCCGAGCCGCTGGTAATACCACTGGCGCGCAGGCCCGGACTGAGCCAGCGCATAGGCCAGCGTATCGGCTCGTTCCGCCGCGGCGATCTCATCCGCCATCTGGCGCTGCAGGGCGTCACTTCCTTCGGCGAGCACCACATCCACCGCCGCGTGACGCGCGGGCATCGCGTCATCGACGAGATGGGCCATGGCCACCTCCGGAGGCTGACGGCGGATGGCCGCCGCCCGGATCAGCGCATCCGGATCCCTGAGCGCGGCGGCGAGGCAGGGGCTGTCGGGCGCGCCTGCGGCCAGCACCGCAAAGGCAGCGCCACGAATGACCGGGTCCTCGTGGTCATGGGCGGCATGGGCCGCAGTCAACAGATCCTCGGCACAGGCCGGGTCGGGCGAGGCTTGGCAGAGCGCCGTCCAGATCGCGCGCTGTGCGCTGTCCGGCGCCGCAAGGCGGGCGCCCAGCAGGGCCGGGACCATGCCATCGATCCGGGCGGTGCCGCAGATCTGGATCGCTTCGGCGACCAGCGCCTCGGTCACGGCGGCAGGCCCCTCGACGGCGCGGCGACGGCGACGTTTCGACGGGGCCTCTTCGGGGGTGTCCTCGGCCAGATCCGCGTCCTCTGGCGTGGCCTCCATCGGGGCGAGGATGGACGCAAGGGTCGACTGACCGGTTGCCTTGGGGGCCTCGGCCTGTTCGATGATCTCTCCTTCGGGGGAAATCCGGATCCGGCGCGGGCCGCTCTCGCCCTCCTTGGGCACGGTCATGTCCGGCCCGTCGCCGAGGGCGGTGTCCTCTGCTTGCGTTGCATCTTCGGCCAAAAGCGTGCCGTGAATGGCCGCGCGGACGGCCTCGGCCGCCGCGTCATCCCCGGCCTCGGCCCGGTCGCGCAGGGCGACCAGCGTCGTGGCGCGGATCTGCTGCGCCGGGTTGGCCAGAAGCGCGGTCAGGCACCCGGTCTCGACGGCCGGATCCATCCCGGCCAGTGCTTTGACGGCAGCGATGCGGGCATCGAGCGGGCGCAGAGGATCCGCGATCAATGTCAGCAATGGCGCGCGCGCGCGGTCCGGTGCTCGGCGCGGCAAGTGCCGGGCGACGGCGCGGACAAGCGCCTGCGCGCCCTGATCCAGCCAGGCCAGCATGTTGTCCACCAGCGCTTCGGCCACGTCGGGCGTAAGATCCTCGGCAAGGGTGTCCAGCGCGGCGGCTTGCACCTCGGGCGCGGGATCCCGCAGGGCAGCGATCGGCAGATCCGGCTGCGCGGACGCGGCTTGGTGCAGCGCGGCCACACGCACGGATGCCGCCGGGTCCTCGGCGGCAAGCCGGGCCAAACGCGGATCATCCGGATCCATCTGGCTCAGGGCCCGGGCCCGAAGTGGCGCATCGGGGCTCGTGATCAGCGCGTCCAGATGATCGGCCAGCGCCGCAGGGTCCAGCCGACACAGCATGGACAGCGCCCGACGCCGGGCCGGTCCGCCCTCGGTCTGCAGGATCGCGAGGAGCCAGACGACCCCTTCATTGCCCATCTTCGAGAGCGCCTCGAAGACCGGGATGTCGAGGGTCTGGCCAAGCTCATCATCCCGTGCCGCCATCAGATCGGGAATGGCCGCCGTCACACCCATCTCGCCCAAAGCGTCGATGGCCGCGATCTGGATGTCGAGCCAATCCTCCCAATCGCTGTTCTCATCCTCCCAGGCCACATGGTCCTCGCAGCGCGAGAGGCTCAGCGTGCGGATCCGCGCCAGCGCCGAGGTGTCGCGCAGACGTGCCAGCCCGGAGAGGGCGGCGCGCTTGACCTCGCGCACGGGATCGTTCTCGAGCGAGAAGATCAGCGTCTCGGCATGATCGGGCGCGGCACTAAGGCTCAGCGCCTCCATCGCATCGGTCCGCACATCGGGGTCGGGGTCCATCAGCGCCTCGGTCAGAAGCGGCAGGGACAGGGCAGGGGCGACCCCAAGACCGGCGAGGGCCTTGATCGCCGCGCTGCGAAGAATTTCGTTTTCACTCCGGATGTGAGTGGCCAGCATCGCTGCGGTCTCGGCGGGCATGGGGGCCATGGGCAAGTCACGCATCGGATCTCTCATATGTCTGGAAAGGTCCCTCGGCGCAGGGCGCGCCGAGGGCAGAAGCCTTTGAAATCAGGCGATGTCGCGGCGGGCGAAGGACATCGAGCGGAATTGCGACTTGTAGGGGCTCTCGCCCATCTTGCGCACTTTGCCGACGCCCATCTTGTAGTTGTAATTGCCGCTGATCCAGTCGACGACCCGGCCCGACAGCGCATTCGCAGGCTGCGCGGTATGGAGGAAATCCATATAGCCGAGGTTTTCCTTCACCGCCGGGGTGACGATGGCCACCGCCGTGATCGAGGCGCGGGTCAGTTCGATATGGCCGTTCTTGAGCAGCTCGGCGAAATCGAAATCGGACCCTTCGACGCCCACGATCGTGTCCTTCTGCACCGGGATCCGGTCAGAATAGACCTGCACGTAGTCGCCGTTCTCGATCCCACGGGCCTCGGCCACGCTCGGGTGGATCTCGATCCAGTTCTCCGGCCAGCGCTGCACGATATAAGGGCGGCGGCGGTCGTCATAGCCGGACTGCCAGCGCTCGTTGATCCGGCCCGAGCTGATCCAGATCTCGTCTTCGCGCGGCTTGAGCCATTCCCAATAGCTGGAGAACAGATCCCAAGGCGCTTTCTGGATGTTGCACTTGCCGGTCTGGCTGTTGAAATGGGTGAGCTTCTTGTTGAAGACGTTCTTGCCCACGGGCCCTTCGGCAGGCAACTCGCGGTTCACATCATGCAGACGCTTGGTCCCGACGAGATTGCCCTCGCCATCCATGAGTACCGGTCCCTGGATGCCGTTGGTGCCGAACTCGGCGAACTTCTCATGGAGCGTCTTGCCCTCCTGCCGGGCCTTGACCAGCACCATGTTGAAGTCCTTGCGGCTGCCGCGGGAATGCCGGGCACCTTCCTCGAGCACTTCGTTCGAGGTCTCCCAATCGAAGCCTTCAAAGCCCATCTTCTTGGCGAGGTTCGCGATGATCCACCAATCCGGCTTGGCGTCGCCTGGCGCATCGTAGAACTTGGGATAGAGCCGCAGACGCCGCTCGCCATTGGCGCGGGTGAAGGTGTCCTCGCCCCAACCGCTGGCCGGAAAGACGATGTCCGCATAGCGCGCGCCAATCGGGTCGACCAGATAGATATCCTGGTTCCACACCACCATGCCGCCGCTATCCGCGCGCCGTTTCAGGGTGTCGATGATGTCCTGTTTCTCAAAGGACATGACCTGATGCGGGTTGCGGGTCGTGAGCTCATCGAACTTCGCCTGCAAGCTTTGCGAGCCGCACATGGCCTGCACCCAAGTGGTGCCGATGACATGGGCGAGACGGGTGTGCCCGCTCATGAGATACCGGTCTGTATCCATGGCGCGCCGCCGCCGTCCGGGCAGCTTCTCTGGCGATTTGTTGCGGGGGTATCCGCCGCCGCGCAGGCCGCCACGCTGGTGCCCACCGGCCCGGCCGATGACCTGACCCGGCCGTCCGCCCGCGCCGCAGACGATCCCGAGGGCCGAGATTGCCTGGGTGTTGCCGGTATTGTTGGACCAGTAGAAGCCTTTCTCGATCATCAGGCTGGTCTTGGGCCGCGAGCCGTCTTCCTTGGGCTTGGCCATCCACTCGGCTGCGGTATAGATCTTTTCCACGTCGATCTGGGCCATCTCGGCGGCAACCTCGGGCTTGGAATAGTCCTGCGCCAGCAGCCATTCTTTCCAATCCTCGAAGCCCGCTGTCTGGAACTTGCCCCAAGTCGTGCGCCACTGCCACGGGGTGTTCCGTGTGCCCTGGCCAAAGCCGGACGAGCTTTCCCATTTGTTGTTGACCCAGTTCTGGATCCACTCGGTGTCTTCCCAGCCATTCTCGACGATCACCCGGGCAATCGCGAGCACCACGGGCAGGTCCGTGCCCGGCTGGATGTCGAGCAAGAGCCCGCCGTTCTTGACCGCAAAGGCCACACCGGCGGTCGAACGCGGCAGCATGAAGATCGCCTTCTGGCCGCCCTGGATCGCGGGCATGATGTAATCGGTGAACAGGATCGTCTTGGACTCGTAGGGGTCCGTGCCACACATCAGCAGGGTATCGGCCTCGGCCCAGTCATCATAGCTGGGGCCAAAATTGTCGAAACCCGCATCCCGGAAGCCAGGGGTCGAGGTTACATCCGACGGCGTATCGTGGAAGGTGAAATTCGCGGTCCGCACATGGCGCAGGGCGTATTTCGTGATCGCGTAGGTGTTCTCCATATAGCCATAGGAGAAGGTCTTGACCCCGTAGGCATTCGTCCCGTGCTTTTCGAGCACGTGGTTGCCCACCTCGGCGGCGATATCGAGCGCGAAATCCCAGGTCACGGGCATCAGCACGCCGAACATCCGCACCATGGGCGAGGTCAGACGGTCCCGCGTGGGCGTTTGCGGGTTGTAGACCTTCTGCGCCAGCGCGCCGCCCCGAATGGACGAGTTGCCGGAGTAGTTCACGAATTCCGTATCCTTGTCGGGGATGATCACGATGTGATGCGGCTCGCCGTTATGCAGCACGATGTTGTGCATGTTCGGCGCGATCCACGGGCCCAGCGGGGCCACGGGGAAATCCTCGCCAAAGGCGTTGTCAGCGGCCGCCGGGCCGCCATTGCGACCGCCCCGGACGGGCCAGCGATAGACTTTGTAGCCGCAGGCGACGATGCAATAGTCGCAGGCCGTGCTCAGCACATCCGCGTCGGGCGGCGGCAGGGGGACGGATTCTTCGGGGACGTAATACGGTGTGGACATATCGGTTTCTCCTCAGCCCTGCAGATTGTCGAAGCGGCCATAGATCAGGCCGAACATGCCCACGGCGTAGATGTCGTCGCCGTCGAGCTCGAGAAGCACTTGCGGCAGCGACTGATACGCTTGCCCCGAGATGAAGATCCCGTGCCGGGTCAGATCGAAGGTGGTCAGGTGCAACGGGCAGGGCCCAAGCGCCTTGTCCGCCGCCTGGTAAGTGCCCTGAAGCGGACCGCCCTGGTGGGTGCAGGTATAGTTGAAGGCCACCACGTCCTTTTCGGGGCCGAGGCCACCACCGGCCTCCTTGCCGAGTTTGACAAGGATCGATTCCGCGTATTGCCCCTCATCGGGGTATTCGAAATCGAAGGGCTCATCGACGCTGAGCTCGCTCAGCTTGGCGATGAACTTGCGCGGATAGGTCGAGACCGCCGCGGGGGTCTGCGCCTGAGGCAGGCCGGGGATGCCGACCATCACCACCGTGGTGGCGATCCCGCCCGTGAGCAGGAATTGCCGCCGCGTTTGCAGGCACTTGCGGGTGCCAGCCTTGCTGGCCTCGCCCTCTTCGCCATTGATGGCTGCGAGGATCTTCGGATCTACGTTGCTCATAATCGTGTCTCCTCGTCAGTTCTGCGCGACCGCGGGGAGCGGCTGCATGGAGGGAAGTTCGGGGGGCTCGGGCAGGATCTCGTCGCCCGAAAGGCTGCCCAGGAAGGCCACCAGATCGGCTTTTTCCTCCGCCGTCAGGCCAAGGGGCTGGATCAGCTCGGACTTGTTGGCAGAGAACTCGTTCTCGCCGCCGCCCTGATCGTAGAACTCGACCACGTCCTCGAGGGTCTCGATCATGCCATTATGCATGTAGGGGAAGGTGTAGGCCGTGTAGCGCAGGGACGGCACACGGAACTTGCCCTTGTCGGCCTTCTGCTTGGTGCGGAAATAGAGACCCGGATCGTCCTTGGTCGACCGGTACATCTCCTCCGTGGAGCCCTTGGCATAAAGCTCGAACCGGAAGGTGATCTGGGCCAGCTCGTCCTCTTCCCAGCCGTCATAGGGCGGCACGCCGGTATTGTAGTAACCCTCGTTCGACAAGAGCGGTCCGGAATGGCAGGCGATGCAATTCGCCTTGCCCGCAAAGAGGTCAAGTCCGCGTTTCTGAGCCTCATCAAGGGCTTCGTCATCGCCGTTCATGTAATTGTCGAAGGGCGTATCGGTCTGCACAAGGGTCCGCTGATAGGCGGCGATGGCCATATAGGCATGGCGCACGGACGGCCAGTCATCGCCGAAGACCTCATTGAAGGCCGTGACATATTCCGGCACGAAGGCAAGCCGCGCCTCCATCCCGTCATCCTCGCCATTGCCCGCGACCCCGCCACGGGCGGCCGAGCGGGCCTGATGCTCCAGCGAGCCCGAGGCACCCGCCCAAAAGAGCTTACCGTAATACGCCGAGTTGATGACCGTCTGGCTGTTGCGCCAATGGGTCGTGCCCGGATAGCCGAAGCTGATCCGGTCCTGCACCGCCCAGCCTGCCTCGGGCAGGTGGCAGGCCGAGCAGGGCATCCCGTAGTTGCCCGACAGGATCGGGTCGAAGAACAGCATCTCGCCAAGCGCGACCTTTTCCGGGGTTTGGGGGTTGTCCGCCGGGATCGGCGGCGGCCCGAGCGCGGCGAGTCCTTCGGGGCGCGGGGCGTCCTGAGCCCAGGCACCACTGGCGACGGCCAGGGCGGTGAGGGCGGTGAAAGTGGTTCTGATAGACATCTGGGCCTCCCTCAGTTGTTCACGTTGCGCCAGTCTTCGATCAGCGCGTAATCGAAGTCGTCATCGGGCCAGACATAGGCGTCGGTCTCGAAGCTCTCGCCCGAGAGGGCCTGCAGGAAAGCGACCAGATCGGATTTCTCGGAAGGCACGAGGCCGAGCGGTTCGAGCCGCGGGTCCTTCAAGGCGTCATTGCCGCCCCCGGCGTCGTAGAAATCGACAACCTCTTCGAGGGTCTCGAACACGCCGTTATGCATGTAGGGCGCCGTCCAGGTCAGCTCGCGCAGGGACGGGGTCAGGAAAGAGCGCCGCGTCTCATCCTCATGGGTGCGGATATAGGCGCCGATATCCTCGCGCAGGTTCATGTAATTCGGCACGCCGAAGAACTTGGCATAGGTGACATAGACCGAGTGCCGTTCCGGATCGCTCCAGATGTCGGGATTGTTTGGCACGCCGATATTGTACGGCTGATCATCGGTGTAGCGCACGCCCGCATGGCAGGCGGCGCAGTTGGCCTTGCCCTCGAAAATGTCCTGCCCGCGCAAGGCGGCGGCGGACATCTCGCCGGTATCGATGGGGGCATTGCGCGACTGGATGGTCTTCATGAAATCCATCAGCGCATTGCGCGCCCCGCCATTGGAAGGCTCGGACATGCCGGCGGCTGCGAACATCTCCACATAGACCGGATCCTGCTTCAGCCGCTCCTGCATGATGCGCATGTCCATGTTCATCAGGTAGGTTTCGGTGATCATCTCGCGGGCGACATCGTTGAGGTTCGTCCCCAGCCGCCCGTCATGCATCCACGCATCGCGGAAGCCCACATTGGCGAGCGTCGGCGTGTTGCGGAAATGCGCGCCCCCGGTATAGGCCGCCGAGAGCGGCAGCCCGTCGGTGAAGGCCTTGTCCGGTTGGTGGCACGAGGCGCAGGCCAGCGAGGTGTCGCCCGACAGGCGCGTGTCGTAAAACAGCCTCTTGCCCAGCTCCGCCCGGGCCGCATTGACCTCGAGCGGGGGTTCGGGCGTGGCCGCCTCCTGCGCGGTGGCGGCGCCACCGGCAAGCACAGCTCCTGCCAGTAGGATCCTGAGTATCATCTATGTGCTCCTTGTCCTGGCAAAGGCGGGGCCGGTCCTGTCCCTGACCGGCGGGTCCCGCGCTTTTGTTCAATCTGCTGGGGTGCGGATCCCGACCGGGGTCGGGCTCGCGCTTGGCAAGGGGTCAGACGACGGACGGTTCCGTCGTCTGTATCGGGGCATGATCCGCCATGGATCGCGGAGACGCGGTTGCGGCACGGCGTGGCGCAAACCAGGGGCCTTGCGTGAATGCGCAATGCTGGCAAAGTGTCCTTGGGCGCGTCCCGGTCATGGCTGTCCTCAAAACAGGAGGTCTCACGCCGCAAATCGCAGCGCTTCTGCCGGGCTGGCAGAAGGTCGAAATTCAGGGAGACAAAACCTTGAGTTGAGTGTAGCTCGCGGCGCTCGTGGCGTTGTTTCGCGCCTGCGCCGAGTTGTGACGAAGTGTGACGAGATCTTGCGGCGACCTAATTCAGGTCAAGAAAATCAGGGGGTCGGGATCTTTCCATTATCGATAGCTGTGCGCACTTGTCGCGCAAACAGCACCGGATCTACGGGTTTGCCGAGGATGTTCGGCACCTCGCCGGGCAGATCGATCAGCCGCGGGGGGTATCCGCTGCAAAAGATGACGGGCAATCCGGGGCGGCTGGCTCGAATCGCGGCTGCAAGTTCCAACCCGCTCATATCGGGCATCACCATGTCGGAAATCACCAGATCATAGGCATCCGGGGCGGCGGTGAAGGCCGAGAGCGCCTGACGCGGCGCGGTGAAGGCATCGACCCGGTATCCCAGCCGGAGCAGAAGCCGCCGCAGGGTGCCCGCCACCTCGGCCTCGTCATCCACCAGAAGCACCCTTTCCGAGCCGCGCGGCAGGGTCCGTTCCGCATCCGCCTGCGCGACCGCCACCTCGTTGGCGCGGGGCAGGTAGATGTCGAACCGCGCGCCTGCGCCGGGCGCGGAATCCACGGTAATGACCCCCTCCATCTCTTCGACCAGGCCGAACACCACGGCGAGGCCCAGGCCAGACCCCTTGCCCAGGGGTTTGGTGGTGAAGAACGGATCGAACAGGTGTTTGAGCGTCTGGGGCTGCATGCCCGGTCCGTTGTCGCGGACCTGCAACCGGACCCATGCCACCCGGTCCCGTGCCATATCCTCGGGCGGGGCGTCATCGGTGACGGTGACCTCGACGATGCCTGCCGCGCCGGTCATCGCCTCGGCGGCATTGCGGCACAGGTTCATGATGATCTGATGCAGGTGGGTCGGATCCCCCAGCACCGTCAGCGGCGCGGCGTTGGCCGTGTAGCGCAGCTCCACCAGAGGCGGGATCGAGGCGCGCAGCAGCATCAGCACCTCGGAGACGATCTCGTCCAGCAGCACGGGCTGGCGCTTGCCGGGTTCCCGCCGGGCAAAGGTCAGCAATTCGCGCACGAGGCTTTGCGCCCGACGGGCGGCGATCTCGATCTGGTCGATCTCCTGCGCCAGATCGCTGCCTTCGGGGGCGTCAAGCGCGGCCAGATGGCTCGCCCCGACAATGGTGGTCAGGATGTTGTTGAAATCATGGGCCACGCCCCCGGCGAGCTGGCCCACTGCCTCCAGCTTTTGGGCGCGGACCACGTGATCGCGCGCGCGCCGGGCCTCGGTGATGTCCTCGCCCAGCCCGGCGAAGTTCTGCACCGCGCCCTGTGCATCCAGCAGCGGCAGAAGCGTCGTCTCGGCCCAGTAGCTCGACCCGTCCTTGCGCAGATTGCGGAACACCCCGCGCCAGGTCTCGCCTCGGCCCAGCGTCTCGCGGATCTCGGCATAGGCGTGATCCTCGGTATCGCCCGATTGCAGAAAGGCCGGGGTCTTGCCGTGGATCTCGTCCCGGGACCAGCCGGTCAGGGCTTCGAACTTGGCGTTGGCATACTCGATCCGGCCTTGCGTGTCGGTCATCAGGATCGTCGTCGGGCTCTGCTCTACGATCGTGGTCAAACGCGCCTGCGCCTGCTCCAGCAGGGTGCGCTCCGCCAGTTCCCGGGCGAGCCGGGCGTTCGCCGCGTTCAGATCGCGAAACATCAGATAGAGCAGCCAGCCGATCACCAGAGCGGCCAGAACCAGCGCAGCGATGGACCAGAACCCGATCCAGATCAGCCGGTTGCCCTCGGTGACCGAGGCGAGGATGCGCTGGGTGCTGGCGGCCTGTGCCTCTCGCCAGACCCCTTCGAGCCGGGCGAGGGCGGCCAATGCCTCGGAATCGTCGACCCGAACCAATGCATCCGTGCGCGCCGGGGGCCAGCCGAACCGAGCGGCGGTCTGGGCTTGCGGCAGGGTCTGCTCATAGGCGCTGATCGTGGCGGCGATGGCGTCCAGCGCGTCACGCTCGGACGGGACCAGCGCGAGGGTGCCGTACTCCGCGACCGTCTCGCGGAACTGGGCGATCTGCGCCGTGGTGGCCTGCAGATACACATCCTCCTGCCGCAGCACGAAGTTCTTGAAGTTGTGGATGATGCCGCCATAGCCGAGATAGCCGCGGATCTCGCTGATCAGCGCACCCTTGCGCTCGGCACTCACGGTGTAGCTGTCCCAACTGGCCGAGATTTCGCGGAACTGCGTCCGGGTCTGGAGACCCAGCGTCACCCCGAGCCCGACCGTGACCGAGATCAAGGCGAGCGCCGCCGCGGCGATCCATAAGGGTCGTGTCTGGCGGAGGCTGGGGTCAGGGACACGCATGACGCGAACCATGGCCCTGCCAGACGCCACCGCGCAAGGGTGGAGTGGCAGGCCGCGTCACCACGGAGGGTCAGGGCGCCGATGAAAGAGCATATTGTGATCGTGGATGACGACCAGCAGGTGACGTCCTTCCTCAAGCGGTTCTTCTCGAAACACGGATATCGCGCCACCGGGGTGTCGACCTCGGCGGAGTTGTTCGAGTTGCTGGATCAGCAAGCCGCCGATCTGGTGGTGCTTGACTTGATCCTGCCCGACGAGGATGGGCTCGACGTGGCCCGGCGACTGCAGCAGCACTGGGATGTGCCGATCATCATGCTCTCGGCGCGCGATGAGCTTTATGACCGGATCATCGGGCTGGAGGTCGGGGCCGATGACTATGTGACCAAACCCTATGAGCCGCGTGAGCTTCTGGCGCGGGTGCGCTCGGTCCTGCGCCGGATGCAGCGGCAGGGACACGGGCCGGGCCTCGGGCGCGACGGGATCACCCTCGCCGAGGGGCAGCGCTATCGGTTTGGGCCGGTGGAGTTCGATCTGGTGGCACTGCGGGCGAGCCGGGTCGCGGATGGCCGGAACCTCGAGCTGACAAATACCGAGGCCACGCTGCTCAAGGTCATCATGGCCGGGCAGGGGGATGTGGTCACGCGCAGCGAGATCCTCGATCAGGTCTATGGCAATGCCACCACGATCACCGATCGGGCCATTGATGCCCATATCGTGCGGCTGCGGCGCAAGCTGGCGCTGGCCTCGCCCGATGCGGACCTGATCGTCACCGTCCACGGGGCGGGGTACCGGCTCGCGGCCGCCGTTCTGCCCGCGCCCGCCAAGCCGGCCCCGCGGGTCGAGATGGGCGACGCGCTGCGGACCTGATCCCGGCGCGCTTGCGCTGGTGCCGCGCGCGGGGTTTGCTAGACTTGTCGCGGAGCAGAGCGCCGGCAGAGGAACAGTCAATTGAGCCAAGAGACCGAGAGCTGGATCGCGCGTTTCGCCGGGCTGGCCGCCTTGCCCGCGGATCTGCGCCGTGCGCTGGTGGCGGGCAGCCGGATCCTGTCCGTGCCCGAAGGGACCGAGGTCTTTGCCCCGGGCCAGTCCCCGGATCACCTGCTGCTGCTGCTGGAGGGCTCGGTGCGCGTGCAGCAAGTCTCCGATACCGGGCGGGAGGTGTTTCTCTACCGGGTGCATGCCGGGGAGAGCTGCGTTCTGACAACGGCTTGCATGCTGGCCTTCGAGGAATACGCGGCCTTCGGTGTTGCCGAAACCCCGGTCCGGGCGGTGGCGATCCCGCGCGGTACCTTTGACGATCTGACCGCGCGCTCGGAGGTCTTTCGTCAGTTTGTCTTCAAGGCCTATTCCCGGCGCATCACGGATCTCTTCTCGCTGATCGACAGCATCGTGTTCCAGCGCATGGATGTCCGGCTTGCCGCGCGGCTGCTGGAGCTGGCCGATGGCGACGGGGTCGTGCGCGCAACCCATCAGGTGCTCAGCACCGAGCTTGGCACGGCGCGCGAGGTCATCTCGCGTACCCTGGCGGAGTTTCAGCGCCGGGGCTGGGTCGTGCAACGGCGCGGCGCGGTGGAGCTTGTGGGCGCCGAAGCGCTGGAGCGGATGAGCCGCGCCTCCGGCGCGCGGTAGGAGCGACTGGCGGGCATGAAAAAGCCGCCCGGGATGCGGGCGGCTTTCGCGATGTCGGTCTTCTGCGGCCTTAGCCGATGATGGCGTTCAGCGCCGCGCTCGGGCGCATGACGGCGGCCACCTTGGCCGGGTCGCCATGGTAGTAACCACCCAGATCCGCCGGGCTGCCCGCCCCGGCCGACAGCTCGGCAAGGATGGTCTCTTCCTGAGCGGCCAGTTGCTCGGCCACGGGCGCGAAATGGGCGGCTAGCTCGGCATCGTCGGTTTGCGCGGCCAGCGCCTCGGCCCAGTAGCGGGCGAACCAGTAATGGCTGGCGCGGTTGTCCGGCTGACCGACCTTACGGCCCGGGGAGCGGTCGAATTCCAGCACTTTCTGCGTTGCGGCCTCGATCCCTGCGGCGAGCACGGCGGCCTTGGCATTGTCATGGGTCTGGGCCAGGAAGGCGAAGCTTTCACCCAGGGCACAGAACTCGCCAAGGCTGTCCCAGCGCAGGTGGTTCTCTTCCATCAACTGCTGGACATGCTTGGGGGCCGAGCCGCCCGCACCGGTCTCGAACAACCCGCCGCCCTGCATCAGCTTGACGATGGACAGCATCTTGGCCGAGGTGCCCAGTTCGAGGATCGGGAAAAGGTCGGTGAGATAGTCGCGCAGCACGTTGCCGGTGATCGCGATGGTGTTCTCGCCCTTGGTGATCGTCTCGAGGCTGGCAACGGTGGCCTCTGCCGGGGACATGATCTCGAACTTGTCGGCCACGCCGGCGGCTTCGAGGATCGGGGTGACATACTTGATCAGCTCGGCATCATGGCCACGGGTCGCGTCGAGCCAGAAGATCGCCCGGTAGCCGGTCAGGGCCTGACGCTGGATCGCGACATTCACCCAATCCTCGATCGGTGCTTTCTTCGTGGTGCAGGAGCGCCAGATATCGCCCTTCTGGACTGTGTGGGCGTGTAGGACATCGCCATTGGCCGCGATCATCCGCATGGTGCCGTCAGCCGCCGCCTCGAAGGTGGTCGGGTGGGAGCCGTATTCTTCGGCCTTCTGCGCCATCAGGCCGAGGTTTTGCACGGTTCCGGCGGTGGTGACGTCGAGCTTGCCGTTCTTCTTGAAGAAATTGATCGCCTCGTCATAGACCGGCGCGTAGCTCGAATCCGGGATCACGCAGACCGTATCGGCCTCGCCGCCATCCGGGCCCCAGCCCTTGCCGCCCGCGCGGATCACGGCGGGCATGGAGGCGTCGATGATCACATCCGAAGGGACGTGCA
Organism: Dinoroseobacter sp. S124A; assembly: GCF_049801015.1. Taxonomy (NCBI): domain Bacteria; kingdom Pseudomonadati; phylum Pseudomonadota; class Alphaproteobacteria; order Rhodobacterales; family Roseobacteraceae; genus Dinoroseobacter; species Dinoroseobacter sp. S124A. The sequence goes on from NZ_JBNAGD010000001.1 coordinate 283,757, forward strand.
GGTTGGTGATGCCCTTGTCGGAGTTCACCATGTACATCGGGGGCTGCTTGGCCAGAACCGCCTGGTAGTCGGCCAGAACCGCGTCCGAAGCTCCGTCGAGCACGGTACCCATCCCACCGCGCGCGGCGGCGGCCAGATCCGGGTGCTTGGCGAAGAGCTCTTCGAAGAAGATCTCGACCGCATGGCCGAAGAGGATCGGGTCCGAGACCTTCATCATCGTCGCCTTGAGGTGCAGCGACCACAGGACGCCGTCCTCTTTCTGGGTCGCGGCGATGGTTTCGGCGAGGAAGCTGCGCAGGGCGGCGGCGGACATGAAGGTCGCGTCCACAACGGTGCCTTCGGGCAGGGCGATGCCCTCTTTCAGCACGGTTACGCCATCGGGGCCTTCGAATTCGATCCGCGCATCGCCAGCCTGCGCGGCAGTGACGGTGGTCGAGGTCTCGTTGGAGCGGAAGTCATTCTGCCCCATGGTCATGACGGTGGTCTTGCTGTCCGAAGACCATGCGCCCATCCGATGCGGGTTGGCCTGAGCGAAGTTCTTGACCGCCTGCGCGGCGCGGCGGTCCGAGTTGCCCTCGCGCAGCACGGGGTTCACGGCCGAGCCCTTGACCGCGTCATAGGCTGCCTTGATCTTCTCTTCTTCCGGGGTGGACGGGCTGGCCGGGTAGGAGGGCACGTCATGGCCCTGCGCCTGCAGCTCGGCGATGGCCGCATCGAGCTGGGGCTGAGAGGCCGAGATATTCGGCAGCTTGATGACATTCGCTTCGGGCGTCTTCACCAGACCACCGAGCTCTGCCAGTTGGTCCTGTGCGCCGGCAACGGCGGCAAGGATCCGGCCAGCAAGGCTGATGTCCCGGGTGCCCACGGACACGCCCGCAGGTGCGGCGAAGGCCTGGATGATCGGCAGGAGCGACGCGCTCGCCAGCTCGGGTGCCTCGTCAACGGTGGTGTACACGATATCCGGGTTCGTTTGATCGGCCATAGTCAGTTACCTTCCGGCGAAAGTGGATCAGGTCCGCGCCGAGGCCTGCGCCCCGGGCACGCGCATGTGAGCAGTCAGCAATCGTTCCGTACACGACGGTATACGATCGTCACAGACCGCCTAAATCAGCCCTGATGCGAGATCAACCGGACAAACGCGCGCGGGGGGCGGAAATGCGCTTTGCAGGGCGATGGGCGCAGGCGCGCGGGCCCGATCTGCCTCAGCTCTGGGCGATCCGCGCATCCGCGTCGATCTCGACCCGGTAACCGCCGATGAGCCCCGCCACCACCACCAGCGTGTTGGCGGGCTTGATTGCGCCAAAGACCTGGCCATGGGCTTCGGAGATCGCGTCCACATCCGCCGGGTCGGTGATATAGATGCGCGTGCGGATCACATCTTCGATGGATCCGCCCAGAGCGGCAAGGCTCGCCGCGATGCGGTCGAGGATGAAGGTCGTCTGCGCCCCGGCATCCTCGGGCGCGACCACCCGGTCGCTGCCGGCAGTGGCCGTGGTGCCCGAGATCGAGACGATCTCGCCGTCCCGTCGCGCCCGGGCATAGCCGGCGATGTCTTCCCATTTCGTGCCCGTCACCACATGGGGGCCGCGCAGCCCGTCCGAGGCGCGCACGGCCCGGGGCATCTCCGCAAGGTGATGGCTCAGATCCCCGGACGCGGTCAGGAAGGGCGGCACCCGGTATTCATCGCCGCAATCCCCGGGGACCATCTGCGTGCCCTCGAAGGCGGCGTCCAGCACCGCGTGATCCTCCGCGCTCAGTGAAAACCCGAAGAGCTGCGCATTGTCCGCAATATGCGCCCTCTCACCGAGCCGCGCGCCGATGATCACACCGGCCACATGAGGCTGTTCCAGCACCCAGCGCGTGGCGACATTCGGGATCGAGACCCCATGCCGGTCCGCCACGGTCTTGGCCGCGCGCAGGATCCCCTGGAACCCGTCCCAACCCCCGGCCGCATCGATGAAGCGGTGATACTTCATCTTGCTCCAGTCGGTGATTTCCGCAGGTTCGGGCTGGTCCAGCCAGCGTTCGGACAGAAACCCGCCGCAGAGCGTGCCATAGGCCAGCAACCGCACACCGAGATCGGCGCAGGTCGCGGCCAGCGGTCCTGCCGCCCGGCGATCCAGCAGCGAAAAGGAGACCTGATTGCTGATCAGCGGCACGCCATCGGCCACGGCCACGCGCAGATGGGCCGCGTCGAAATTGGTTACCCCGATCTCGGCGATCAGCCCTTCGCGGCGCAGAGCAGCCAGCTGATGCAGCGCGTCGAGCCATGCGGGATGCTCGAAGCTCCACCAGTGAAACTGCAGGAGGTCCACCTGCGCCACGCCCAGCCGCTCCATCCGTTCGAGCACACCCGCGCGCACGATCTCGGCGGTCATCGGGCCCGGGGGCGGGCACCATTTCGTGGCCACCATGGTCGGCGGTTCCGGGGCGCGGGCCAGAAGGCGCCCGGCAATGATCTCGGCGCTGCCATAATGGTCCGCCATGTCGAAACTGGTGAACCCCGCCGCGTGATAGGCGGCCAGATGATCGGCGGCGGTCTCGGGGTCGAGGGTCGTGCCGTCCTTTTCCATATCGGCCACCTGCCACAGGCCGGTAAGGGCGCGGCTGATGCGCAACTGGCCGAGATCGGTTTCGTCGGGGCGGGTCATGTCTTGTCCTCTGGTAGAAGCACCCGGAAACTGCGGGCGATATCCTGGCGCAAGGCCGTTTGCGCGGCGTCCCGTGCGCCCGCGCGCAGGGCGGCGATGATCTCCACATGGTGGGTGTGCTGGGCGATCTGGCGGGCGTCCTCATGCTGCATCACCAGATGCAGGCAGGCCCCGTATTGCAGCCAGAGCGCTTCGATCAGCGGAAGGATCACCGTGCTCTGGGACTGGCGATAGAGCGTCAGGTGGAAGTCGTAATTCTGCTGCAGGTCAGGTTCGGGGCCTTGTGGCGTGGCCAGAATCGCCTCGAGCCGGTCGATCAGGGCCGGGTCCATCCGGTCCATGCTGAGATCCAGCGCAAGGGCCTCGAGCGTTTCGCGCGCGCTCTTCAGCTCGCGGATCCGCGCCGTATCTAGCGGCGGCACCATGAGCGAGCGGTTCGGCATATCCACCAGCGCGCCCTCCGCCACGAGCCGCCGCACGGCCTCGCGCACGGGGGTCATCGAGGTCCCGAGCATATCCGCCAGTGTTCGCAGGCTGACCTGATCCCCGGGCCCGAACTCGCCGCGCGTGAATGCGCCGCGCAGCTCCTGATAGACGGTGTCGCGCAGGCTGGTCGGGTCGATCCGGGCGATGTTGAGCGCGCACATGGGGCGGACCTCTCGGGCACGGGACGGGGCTTCAGGTGGAGCATAGGGCGATTGACACGTCAAGAATAACCTATCTACGATAACATATCACAGTTCGCGACCGGCAGGGGTGGATGCAGGATCACAAGACCGAAGACGGCGTCTGGCTCTACGACCTGCGCGTGGAGACCGTGCTCGACCCGGACCGACCGCCGGTCTGCCGCCATGTGGCGGGGGAGAGTTTCCGCGTCGAAGGCGAAGCACTTGTCTTCGAGGCCGGGCAGCGGGTCTCGATGTATGCGCTCGCCGCGCTCCTGCCGCTCTTGCCCGCCAAGCAGCGCGAGACCGCACCCGGGGACTGGATGTCCACGGATGCCGAAGTGGCCTGCCCGGATCCCCATTGCGGCGGGCGGTTCCGCATTACGCGCGAGGCCAAGCGTTGGTTCGCCCATGCCGAGACCACGGGCCTGCCCGAGGCGCGCGGCTCCCCCTATTGGACAAAGGACAGGCCATGAGCGCGGTTGAAACGATCGCCTTGCGCCCGGATCACGAGATCTCGCGCGTGATCAAGGGCGGCTGGCAGCTTGCCGGGGATCATGGGGCGGTGGACCGCGCCACGGCGATCCGCGACATGGAAGCCTTTCTCGATGCGGGGATCACCACCTTCGATTGCGCCGATATCTATGTGGGCGTCGAAGAGATGATTGGCCAGTTCATCGCCGATCTGCGCCAGCGCCGTGGCGCCTCGGTCGCGGGGCAGGTCAAGGTCCATACCAAGCTCGTGCCCGATCTCGGAAGGTTGGCCGAGCTGCGCCCCGAGGAGGTGATGGCGATCATCGACCGCTCGCTCCGGCGGCTGCAGGTGGAGCGTCTCGATCTGGTGCAGTTCTTCTGGTGGGACATGACGCAAGGCGTGCCGACCGAGGCGCTTGCGGTGCTCAAGGCCGCGCAGGCCGACGGGAAGATCGGCCATCTGGGCGTCACCAACTGGGATATCGCCGAGACCGCGCAATTCGTGGAGGCCGGGTTCGACCTGATCTCGACGCAAGTGCAGTATTCGGTGCTCGACCCGCGCCCGCGCAACGGGTTGACCGAGTGGGCCGCCGCGCAGGACATCCAGCTTTTGTGCTATGGCAGTCTGGCGGGCGGGTTTCTCACCGAGGACTGGTTGGGCGCGCCGGATCCCGGGTTCGAGTTTCAGAACCGCTCGCTCATCAAGTACCGCCTGATCATCGACGAGTTCGGCCCTTGGGCGCGGTTTCAGGATCTTCTGCGCGTGCTGCGCGAGATCGGGGCCAACCATGGGGTCGGGTTGAGCGCGGTCGCCACGCGCTATGTGCTCGACCAGCCGCAGGTCGGCGCGGCCATCGTCGGGGCGCGCTATGCACGGCATCTGCCGCGCACGCTCGAAGTCTTCGGCTGGACGCTGGATGCCGAAGACCGTGCCGCGCTGGACGCGATCCTGTCCCTGGCCAAGGGACCCAAAGGGCCGGTCTACGGGTTGGAGCGGGACCGCTCCGGACGCCATGGCCGGATCATGAAATACAACCTCAACACCAAGCCCGATGACGCGGTGCTGGGGGCAGGCACGTGAGCGCGCCGATCCTCGCCACGCGCGGGCTGTCGCATTTCTTTGGCCCGTTTCAGGCGCTGAATGATGTGTCGCTCGAGATCACGCCAGGCAGCATGACCGGGCTGATCGGGCCGAACGGCGCGGGCAAGTCGACCCTGTTCAACGTGCTCACCGGGGCGTTGCGCCCGAGCGCGGGGCAGGTCCTGCTGGAGGGCGCGGAGGTGACGGGCCATACGCCCGACGCGCTGTTCCGGGCCGGGCTTGCGCGCAGTTTCCAGATCCCGCGCCCCTTTGCGCGGATGACCGTGCTTGAGAATGTCATGCTCGCGCCCATGGCACAGGTGGGCGAGCGGCTCTGGGGCGCGTTTCTGAGCGCCAAGGCCATGCGGCGGCAGGAGGAAGAGATCCGCGCCCGCGCCATGGAGGTGCTGGACTTCGTGACCCTCGCCAAGCTTGCCGATCAGGCCGCCGGGCAGATCTCAGGCGGGCAGATGAAGCTGCTGGAACTGGCGCGGGTGCTGATGGGGGATCCGGCGGTGATCCTGCTGGATGAGCCCGCCGCGGGGGTGAACCCGGTGCTGACCGAGGTGCTCATCGACAAGATCGAGACCCTGAACCGGGCGGGCAAGACCTTTGTCATCATCGAACATGACATGGATTTCGTCATGCGCCACTGCACACCGATCATCGCGCTGGGACAGGGGCGGGTGATCTTCGAGGGCACGCCCGAGGATGCGCTGGCCGATCCGGTGCTGCTCGACGCCTATCTCGGGGCGCAGGCCGATGGCTGACGCTCTGCGGATTACCGGGCTGGTGGCGGGGTATCGCCCGCATCTGCCGATCCTGCACGGGGTCGACCTGCGCGCGGCGGCGGGCAAGGTGACCGTGATCATCGGTCCCAACGGGGCGGGCAAATCCACGCTGATCAAGGCGGTGGCGGGGCTCGTTCCGGTCTCGTACGGGGTGATCACCACCGAGGCGGAGACGATCACCAATCTGCGCCCGGACCTGCTGGCGCGCCATGGCGTGGCCTATGTCCCGCAATCGGACAACATCTTTCGAACTCTGACCGTGCGCGAGAACCTCGACCTCGTCCTGCGCCACGCGGGGCGCGAGACCGGCGACCGGCGCGCGGCCCTGCTGCGTCAATTCCCGGTTCTGGCCGACAAGCTGAGCGACAAGGCCGGCGCCCTTTCGGGCGGGCAGCGTCAGTTCCTCGCCGTGGCCATGGCCTTGGCCACCGAGCCGCGACTGGTGCTGATGGACGAACCCTCCGCCGGGCTGGCCCCAAAGGCCGCGCAGGAAGTACTGGAGCACGCGCGCAGCCTGACCGAGCGCGGGGTCACGATCCTGCTGGTGGAGCAGAACGTGAAACAGGCCCTGCGCCTGTCGGATCACTGCTACATCCTTGCCGATGGCCGAAACCAGCTTGACGGGGCGGCGGCGGATCTGCTGACCGATCCGGTGGTCGGGCAGATTTATCTCGGAGGCAAGCGGGTGGCGGCGTCATGATCCAGCATCTGCTCGACGGTATTCTTGTGGGCGCGATCCTGTCTCTGGGCGCGATCGGTCTGACCATGACCATGCATATGCTGCGCTTTGCCAATTTCGCCCACGCGGAGCTTCTGTCTATCGGGGCCTATGCGGCGGTGGTCTTTGACGGGCTCTTTGCCGCCCTGCTGCCGCAGCTGGATGCGGCGCTGCCGATGCTGAGCCTGACCTGGACGCTGAGCCTCGCCACGGTGCTGAGCATGGTCCTCACCGGCCTGTCAGCCATCGCCATAGACCGGCTGGTCTTTCGCCGGGTGCGCGAGAAGGGCGGCGAGCTATCGATGGTCTTTGCGTCCTTTGGGGTGGCGATGGTGATCCGCAACCTTCTGGGCCTTGGCTTCGGGCTGAACACACGGCTTTACTCGGACGAGATCGTCTTCGCCCAAGTGCTGAGCTATGACCCGCTGGTGCTGGTCAAGCCCGATCAGGTCTTTGCGCTGGTCGCGGCGCTGGTTTTGATGTTCGTGCTGCATCTGGTGCTGTCGCGGACGACCTTCGGGTTTTCCCTGCGCGCGGTGGCCGAGAACCCGAGCCTCGCGCAGGTCTCGGGCATCAATCTGCAGCGCATGGTGGCGCTGATCTGGATCATCGGGGGCAGCCTCGCCGCCGTGGCGGGGATCTTTTACGGGCTCACGAACCAGATCACCCCGGTGATCGGGCGCGATCTGGTGCTGCCGATTTTTGCGGCGACCATCGTCGGCGGGATCGGATCGATCTATGGCGCGGTGCTGGGCGGGTTCCTTGTCGGGATTGCTGCGAACCTCGCATTGGTGATCCTGCCCTCGGGTTACAGCCCCTCGGTGCCTTTTCTCATTCTTGTGCTGGTGCTGGTCCTGCGGCCCCATGGGCTCTTTGGGGAGGCGCGGGAGACATGATCGGCCTGCTATCCTACCTCGTCTTTTTCAGCACGCTGGCGGGCATCCTCGCCATCGCGGTGCTGGGTCTGAACCTGCAATGGGGCAATACGGGGCTCTTTAATGGCGGGGTGGTCGCGTTTTTCGGCGCGGGCGGCTACGCGACGCTGATCCTCGGAGGCGCGCCGCAGACCGCCCATCTGGGGGGCTATGACCTGCCTTATGGGCTGGCCTTGGGCGGCGGCATCCTGATCGCAGGGCTCTTGGCCTGGGGCGTCGGGTTGCTGACCCTCCGCCTGCGCCATGATTATCTGGCGATTGCCACGTTCGGCGTCGCCGTGGCGTTTGAGAACCTCGTGCGCAATGCGCAAGGGCTGGCCGGGGGCGCGTCGGGTGTGCGCGGGTTCGAGCGGCCGCTGAGCGACCTGCTCGGAGCAGGGCTCAGCTATAACATCGCCTTTCTGGCCTTCGTGCTAACGGCGCTGATCCTGACCTATCTCGGGCTGGAGCGGTTGATCCGTGGCCCGTTCGGGCGGCTTCTGCGGGCGATCCGCGAGGATGAAACCGCGGCCCGCGCGCTGGGCAAGACGCCGGACCGCGTGCGCCTCGTCGCGTTCATCGCGGGGTCGGTCATCATGGGGCTGGCCGGGGGGCTCTATGCCACCTTCTATGCCTTCATCAGCCCGCAGGATGTCTTGCCGATCCTGACATTCCAGATCTGGGCGATGCTCATCGTCGGCGGGGCGGGCAACAACCGCGGGGCCATCGCGGGGGCGTTCCTGATCTGGGGTGCCTGGACCGCGAGCGGCTGGGCCCTGTCGCGGTTCGCGCCCGTTGAGGTGCAGCTTTACACCGGGTCGATCCAGTTCGTGCTGATCGGCCTTGTCATCGTCGGCATGTTGCTCTGGCGGCCTCAGGGCCTGTTCCCGGAGCGGCTTGTCGTGTCACAATCGGGACAACCCGACAGATAAAAACCAGGGAGACTTTCATGACCGGATCCAAGACGTTTTCACCTAGATTGACACGGGCCAGCCTGATGCTGGGCGTGACCTTCATCGCCGCCAGCCTCGGCGGCGCGGCGGCGGCGCAATCCTGCACCACCAAGATCGGTGCGGTGCTGCCGACCTCGGTGGACTGGGGCAAGCCGATCGCCGCCACGGCGCAATTCGCTGTGGATCAGATCAACGAAGCCGGTGGCGTGAATGGTTGCCAGATCGAGATGGTCCTGCGCGACAGCCAGGTCGACCCCAAGGTCGGCGTGGATGCAGCCAAGGCGCTGGTGGATCTCGACGGGATCGACGTGCTTCTGGGCGCGGTCTCGTCCGGGGTGTCCATGCCGATCCTAACTTCGGTCACGGTGCCGTCGGGTGTGATGCAGATGTCGTGCTGTTCGTCCTCGACCGTGTTCACCGGGCTCGCCGAAGAGGGCAAGACGGAAGGCCTCTGGTTCCGGACCTTCGCCACCTCGGGCGTACAAGCCGCCATGGGGGCCAAGTTGGCCGCTGATCAGGGCTACAAATCCGTGGCCGTGCTCTACAAGAATGACGATTGGGGGCAGGATATCGGCAAGCTCGTGGCCGAAGATCTGGCCGCGCTCGGGATCGAGGTGACCGGCTCTGTCGCGCTGAATGACGGCCAGCCGTCCTACCGGGCGGAGGTGACCGAAGCCCTGCGCGGCAAGCCCGAGGCGATTTATCTCGCGCTCTATCCCAAGGAAGGGATCGCGGCGGTGCGGGAATGGATCTCGCTCGGTGGGACCCAGAACATGATTGTTGCGAATTCCCTGAAATCCGAGGAGTTTGTCGAGAATGTCGGCCTGCAGTTCCTCGGCAACACGCTCGGCACGGACACGGCCTCGCCCCGTGCGGCCTCGGCGGATGCCTTTGTGGCAAGCTATACCGAGAAGTTCGGCAGCGCCCCCACGGGGCCGGGCCTCGCCAACAGCTATGACGCGGCGATGATCGCGCTTCTGGCCATGCAGGCGGCGGGCGAAGGCGCGTCCGGCGCAGAGATTGCAGCCCAGATCGGGCGCGTCACCAACCCCGAAGGCACGCCGATCACCGCCGATGGGGCGGGCTTCACCGCCGCCGTCGAAGTGCTCGCCGGGGGCGGGGATGTCTTTTACCAGGGCGCCACGGGGAATGTGCAGTTCGACGCCAATGGCGACGTGTCGGCCCCGGCCGTGATCTGGAGCTTCTCGGAAGAGGGCATCACGGAAGAGGAATATGTCTCGCTCGATGATGTGAATGCCTTCATGGCCGATCTGAACTAAGCCGGTTCAACAGCGTCCAGGGCAGGGCCGTCCCGAGGGGCGGCCCTGTCTGCATTCGGGCGCCATCGGACCCGAGGATCATTGCGCCCGCGCCGCGCCGCGCTAGAGTATCCCCAAGCCGGGGAGGGCCGCGCATCATGGGAAAACCGATTGTCATTCTGGGCATCTTCGTTGCCGATTGCGCCTTTCGCGCGGGCCGGATGCCGAAGATGGGCGAGACCATTCTCGGCAACAGCTTTGCCCTCAATCCCGGCGGCAAGGGATCGAACCAGGCGATTGCCTGCGCCCGGGCCGGGGGCGACGCGCATATGATCACGCGGCTCGGGGCGGATGCCTTTGCAGAGATGGCCGACGGGATCTGGCAGGAGGCGGGGGTGACCCCGCATGTTCACCCCATGCCCGAGAGCTATACGGGTGCGGCCCATATCTTCATCGAGGAGGCGACGGGCGACAACGCGATCATCGTGGCCCCGGGCGCGGCGGGTCATATGGATGGCAGCGATCTGGAGGCCGAGGCCGCGCTGATCGTCGGGGCCGGGGTCTTCATGACCCAGCTCGAGCAACCGCTCGTCGCGGCCCATCGCGGGCTTGAGATCGCGCGGGAGGCCGGGGTCATGACGATCCTCAACCCGGCACCTGCCGCGGAGCTGTCCGATGCCATGCTGGGCCTGTGTGACCTCATCACGCCCAACGAGAGCGAGGCCGAGGCCCTGACGGGGCTTCCGGTGACCAATCTGGCCGAGGCCGAGGCCGCCGCCGATGCCCTGCGCGCCCGTGGGGCCGGGGCCGCCATCATCACGCTGGGATCCCAAGGGGTGCTCTACAAAGATGCGACGCAGTGCCTGTACCAACCCGCAAAGGCACCGGGCCCCGTGGTCGAGACCACCGGGGCGGGGGATGCCTTTAACGGTGGGCTCGCCACCGCGCTGGCCGAGGGGCAGAGCATGGCCGACGCGTTGGCATTCGGCTGCGCCACTGCGGGGATCTCGGTCACCCGGCCCGGCGCTGGCCCCTCCATGCCGACGCGCGCCGAGATTGAGGCCTTCCTTGCCGAGGCCTGAGCGTAACTTGTACGGAGGCGGGCGATGATCCTCGTGGTCACGCCCGAGACGGTGCTGGGCAAATCCACGCTGGACACAAGCTACGTGCCGCGACGGCTGATGTCGCTGGGCGTCTGGGTCTATCCGCGAGGTGGTCTCTTTTCCAAGCTGTTCTGGCGGATCGTGTTCGAGAAATCGCTTGCGCGCTACGTGATTGCCCTTCTGCCCTTTCCGCTCCTGATGATCGCGCGGCCCGATTGGGCGCTGGGCCTGAGCCAGGCGCCGCTGGCGATGTTCGGTTTCGTGCTGATCATCGAGACCTATGTCCTGACCGTGTCGGATCGCGACAAGCGCCGCGCGCTGGCGACGGAGGCCGAGGTTGCGCGGGTGCAGGACCTGCTGCAGGTGCGGGCGCGCTCGGTTCTGGCCCGGATCGCAGCCGCACGGGACATGCGCGCGGGCGAGCTGCATTTGATGATCGAGCAATCGGGCCTGATCCGAGTGCCGCAGCTCACATTCCTATCGGTGCAAGAGGGCGGGGAGGATCCGCGTTTCCTGTCCCTGACGCCTGCGGAACGGCAGGACGTGCAAGACACGATCTTTGCCGAGGGCCTGACCGAGGACGCGTTGCAGCGGGTGAACCTGTCTCAGAACAAGCTTGAGGTCAGCGTCCCCTTCGACCCGGCGGAGGTTTCCGCCCATGCGCGCCTTGCCGCCATGGCGCGGGCGCGGCCCTCCTAGCGCTCCATTGTCAGGAGCGTGCCGAACGGGGGGCGCTGGATCGGTGGCTCGGCGCAGGCCCAGATCACGGGCAGGCGTCCGGGCGGGTCGCCGAACGGACCGTCGCAATCGGTGAGCAGGATGAGGACCGAAGGGCTGAGCGACGCGGCCTCGGCGACAACTTCGACATAGGAGGTGCCGCCGTCGCGGGCGAAGTCCCAATCCGCAAGGCTGTCGGACCAGCCTGCGCCGCGCATCTGGCGGTGGCTCTGAACCACCTCGTCAAAGAGCATCACGTGGATCTCGGCCATCACGCGCCGCCCGATCCGGGCGACCTGGGCGGCGAAATGGGCCAGATCCTGCCCCGTGATCGAGCTTGAGCAATCGAGCGCCAGCACGATCCGGGGCTGCATATGATCCCTCTGGCGGGCGGGCTCAAACACCGGGACCGGGCGGCCATTGGCGCGGGCCTCGGTCTCGGCGGCGACCCAGCGCCCGGCCGGGCGGCGAAAGCTAGGGCGGGGCGCGTCACGCAGGGCCCGGTCCAGAAGGCTGCGCAGGGTCTGCTCCCACGGGGTGCGGCTCTCGGGGATATCCGCCAGACGAAAGCCGAGCGCGCCGATCCCGCGCCCGGCAAGCTTGCCCGCCTCCAGCGCGCGGGCCAGATGCTGCCGCCATTCGAAATCCTGCGCCTCTTGGGTGTCGTCCTCTCCGCCTCCATCGTCCTGCTCGGGCGCGAGATCGGCTCTGTAGCCATCGGCTCGGGCGGCCTCGGTCAGCGCCTCGCGCGCCTGTTCGGCCCGGCCTGCGTCGCCCCCATTGCCGCGCAGGGCCATGTAAAGCCGCTCCGCATCATACTGGCCCAGAAGATCGCGCGCGGTCGCTGCCGGGGCCGCGCGGCCCAGGGTTGCGAGGGTCACATGGGGGCGGGGCTGGATGTAGCCCGCAGCCAGCAGGGTCTCGTTGATCAGAACATCGGCGGCAATGCCAAAAAGCTCGGGCGCATAGGCTGGCCCCAGCCGAAGTTCCAGCGCATTGGCGCGGGCGCTGTGGCGCAGGGCGACATGGAGGATGTGATGGGCGCAGAGCCCCATCTGTTCCGACAGGCCAAGCCCTTCGAAGGCCGGGCCATAAGCGATGCGCACGCCCTGGCTTTGTGCAGGTAGCGCGCCGAGATCCCGGTCGCGATGCTGGCACCAGAGGGCCAGTGCGGCAAGGGCCGGGTCCGCCTCCGAGAGCTTCTGCAGCGCCCGTGTCGCCCGTTGGGAATGCGCAGCGGCGCGGGTCATGGTCAGGCCAGCCCGGCCTCTTCGCGCTGGCGCGCGTAGTCGGCATAGGCGGGGGAGTCGAGAAAGCTTTCGGCCAGATCGAGCGCAAGACCCCGCTGGATCAGCAATTCGAACCCATGGGTGCGCAGCTCTTCCAGGGGCAGGGTGCGAAAGACGGGTTCGGGCCGCGCCTCGGCGAGCCGGGTCAGATCCGCCATGCAGGCGATGACCCCGGTTGCAGTCTCGGCGTTCAGCGCGCCGATCAGCCCGTACACCAGCGCATGAAGGCCATGCATGCTGTCCGGGTAGAGGGCGAGGCGCTTGCCGGGCTCGGCCTGCAGCAACTCATCTATGCGCACGGTCGCGGCGACCTCGTCAGCGACGAGTGCGAATTCCGCGCCGATGGCCTCGCCCACCGTGCCCGCCACGAGGATATTGCGCAGCCGCCGGTCCGGTGTGGCGCGCAGGATGGCGCTGACCCGGGCCCATGCGCGCGGGGTGGCGGCGATCAGGTCGTCACGCTCCTGTGCGGCGCGCACCGTGCTGAGCAGATCGCCCCGGCTGCGCAGGAAGGCGATCACCGCCGGGTGGAGGCCATTGGGGATCGCGTAATTCTCGAGCCAGTCCGACGCGCTTGCCACCACATGCAGATGTACCAACCGGTCCGACAGGGCGCTGCCCATCTCGTAGGCGATGGCGCCATCCTCGACCGTGTTGCCCGCGGCCACGAGAAACACGGTATCGGGCAGTCGGTGCTGGCCCACGCGCCGCTCCTGCAGCAGGCCATAGACCGTGGGCTGCAGGGATGGGGCGGCGGCGGTCAGCTCGTCAAGAAACAGCACCGCCGGGCGCGCCGGGTCATCGGGCAGATCCTCTGGGCGGTACCAGACGGTCTTTTGCGCGTCGTGGTCGTAATAGGGCAGCCCGCGCAGATCCTGCGGCTCAATCGTGGTGAGGCGCAGATCGAAGAGCCGCGCGCCGATCTCCTCTGCGAGTTGCTGGATGATCTCGGTCTTGCCCACCCCGGGCGCGCCATGGAGCATGTAAGAGGCGGTGAGCTGCCCGGCCTGCTGCGCGCTCCAGGCCGTGCGCAACACGTCCAGCGCGGTTCCGGCGGACACGGTCATTGCATTCAGTGCCATGGCACCCCCTCTCTCGTCTTCGCAGAGCTAGGGCGCGGGGCGGGGCGGTCGAGCGTCAGTGGGTAGTGACCTTGTTGGCCAGCGCATAGCGTTTCTGGGCGAGGGCCTCGCGGCGCTGTTGCTCTTCGCCCTTGCGGAAGCTGTCGCCCACGAAATCGATATGCTCGCGGGCCGCGGCCTCGGCCGCGTCGGCGTCCCGGCGCAGGATGGCCGCCCCGATCGCCTCATGCTGGGCCAGCAGCATCTCGCCCGTGCCGTCGATCGCGCGCAGGTAGTCGCGGTTGTAGAACACGCCGCGCCGGGTGAGCTCATAGATCGAGGACATCATATGGCTCAGCATGGTGTTGTGCGAGGCGTCCACGATGGAGGAATGGAAGTCGATATCCGCCTCCATGGAGGTGCGGGCATCATGGGCCTCATGGGCGACGCGCATGGTCTCGAGATGCTGGGTGATGACCTTGGCATCGAATTCCGTATGGCGATCCGCGGCGAGACGGGCGGCGAAGGCCTCCTGCTCCTTGCGGTATTCCAGATACTCGAAGAACGCCTCGCCATGGCGCGAGAAGAGATCGAGCAGGGCAGGGGACATCGCCTTGTTTGTCAGCTGGGCGATGAAAGAGCCTTCGCCCTTGAGCGTCTCGATCAGGCCGTGATCCTCCAGCCGGCGCAGGGCCTCGCGCAGCTTGGGCCGCGACACCGAGAGCGCTTCGGCCAGGTCCCGTTCGGGGGGCAGTTTGCTGCCCTGTCGCAGGACGCGGCTGACGATGAGCTCCTCGATGCGCTCAACGACCGCGTCCGCCACCGATTCGTGGTCGATGGGTTGGAATATAGAAGCTTCGACAGGCATGGAGTGATCCTCTGTACTGGCCCACGTGGTAAATAATATTGTCCTGAATCTCGATTTGGCAATACGCCTTTCGTGCCGCAGGAGGCCGAATACCTTTGTATACGGCGGTATTTAGCCAATCCGACATCCCAGATGCCGATTAAAAAACAGTCAATGCCCTGCAGCGCACGCATAGGTGGTATGCGCACAGATTGTCGCGGCTGGTAAATAAAGTTTGCCACACTGCCGTGGTAAAGTTTATGAACCATGGCAGGGTGGCGGAGGACACATCCAGCGCCCCAAACATTGAAATGGCCCCGAGCCACGGTTTTTTGTGGAGGAAACACATGAAAAAGACCCTGACCTGCCTGCTGGCAGCCGCGACCATGTTGACCGCACCGGTTGCGCATGCAGCAGACAAGATGCTGCTGAAGACACCCATCGCCTTCTCGACCGCTCTGCCGGGTCTGGGATCCCCGATCCCCCGTGTGGCCGAAGCGCTCAAGACCATGTCCGGCGGCACCCTGCGCATGAAAGTCTATGAGCCCGGCAAGCTGGTTCCGGCCTTCGAGATCCTCGACGCGGTCTCCTCGGGCAAGATCAACTCCGGCTACACCACTGCCGGATACTGGGCGGGCAAGATCCCGGCTGCGCCGCTCTTCTCGGCTGTGCCCTTCGGCCCCGAGGCCGGCGAGTATATGGCGTGGCTCTATTACGGCAACGGCATGAACCTCTATCAGGAGATGTATGACCAGGCCGGCTACAACGTCAAAGTCCTGCCCTGCGCGATCATCGCGCCCGAGACCTCCGGCTGGTTCGCCAACGAGATCAACTCCGCCGAGGACCTGAACGGCCTGAAGATGCGCTTCTTCGGTCTGGGCGGCAAAGTCATGCAGAAGCTCGGCGTTGCCACGTCGCTGCTGCCTGGTGGCGAGATCTTCCCGGCGCTGGAAAAAGGCGCGATCGACGCGACCGAGTTCTCCATGCCCGCCATCGACGCCCGTCTCGGCTTCCACAAGCTGGTGAAATTCAACTACTTCCCCGGCTGGCACCAGCAGGCGACCGTGTTCGAGCTGATGATCAACAAGGACGTGTGGAACGAAGCTTCCGAGCAGCACCAGGCGATCATCGAAAGCGCCTGTAAAGCCTCCATGGCCGACAGTTTTGCCGAAGGCGAAGCCATCCAGCACGCCGCTCTGATCGACAATATTGAAAACAACGGTGTCGAGATGAAGCAGTGGTCGCCCGAGATGCTCGAGCTGTTCCGGACCACCTGGGACGATGTGGCCGCCGAAGAAGCTGCCAATGACGAGTACTTTGCCAAGGTTCTCGCCGACATGACCGAATTCCGCGAAGGCTATGCCCTTTGGAAGCGGAACGCCTTCCTGCCGCGTCAGTAACGCGTCTGGACCGGGGCGGCGCCCCTCCCCCCTCCCAATTCCCGCGCCGCCCCGACTACCCCCTGATTTTCAGACATTTCAAAACCTTATGCAAAAGCGGCTGGGCAATTGCGCCTGCCATCTGGGGACCCAAGGAGAGGACTAATGGCCGTGCAGCCCAATCAGATCCAAGATCCAATCGAAACGTATGAGCACCTGCTCGAACACGAAGAGCGCGACACGCAATCCTTTGCGATCGCGCTCGACAAGACCGTCAAAGGCGTCGGCCATGTGGTCATGTGGGCCAACATCCTGCTCATCACCGCAATCGTGGCGCAGGTGCTGTTCCGCTATCTTCTGAACCAGAACTTCCCGAAGCTCGACGAGATCCAGTGGCATTTCTATGGGGCTGTCACGATGATCGGGATCTCATACGCGCTCGTCACCGACAGCCATGTGCGCGTTGACCTGCTGCATATGCAGCTGAGCCGCCGGTCGCAGCGGATCATCGAGGTGATCGGGATCCTGACCCTGTTGGTGCCTTTCATCTACCTGATGGTGGATCAGGGCTATGACTATTTCTACGAGAGCTACCGGGTGAACGAGCGCTCCGACAGCCCGACGGGCCTGCCCATGCGCTGGGCGTTCAAGGCGATCATCCCGTTCAGCTTCGTGATGCTGGCAATCGCCGCCCTGGCGCGTCTGGTCCATGACGGGCACGCATTGATGGTCGGCTACGAGGACGAGAAGGCGGGCAAGGGGCTTGGCCTGATCCTCGCGGCGCTGGCAGCCTTTGCCGTCGTGGCCTTTGGCCTGACCTTCCTGGTGGAGACCACCGAGGAGAAGCTGGTCGTGGCGATGTTCATGACCTTCATCGCGCTTCTCTTCACCGGCTATCCGGTGGCCTGGACGCTTGCCGGGGTGGGGGTTGCCTATTGCGGGCTCGCCTTCCTCTTTGACAATGACCTGATGCTTTGGACCGGGCTTGAGGGCACGCTGACCGGGCTCGACTACCTGACCCTGGGTGCCACGGTGAACCGGGTCTACGCGACCATGTCCAACGCGGTGCTTGTCGCCCTGCCGATGTTCATTTTCATGGGCCTCATGCTGGACGAATCCGGTGTGGCCGAGCGGCTGATGACCTCGATGCAGCGTCTGTTCGGCAAGACCCGTGGCGGTCTGGCGATCACGGTGACGATGATCGGGATCATCCTCGCGGCCTCCACCGGCATCATCGGTGCCTCGGTTGTGCTGCTGGGGGTTCTGTCCCTGCCGTCGATGATGGAGCAGAAATACTCGCCCAAACTGGCCGCCGGTGTCGTCTCGGCCTCGGGCACGCTGGGCATCCTGATCCCGCCGTCGATCATGCTGGTGATCATGGCCGACCAGATGGCCCTGTCTGTCGGCGATCTCTTCATGGCCGCGGTCTTCCCGGGCGTCATCATCGGGGGGCTCTACCTCGTCTATATCTTCGTGATCTCTTACCTGAAGCCCGATGTGGCACCGGTGCCCGAAGGGGCCGTCTCGCCGGATTGGGACGCAGTCAAGGACGTGCTGATCGCGGTTCTGCCGACGCTGGGCCTGATCCTTGCGGTGCTGGGTTCGATCTTTGCGGGCATCACCACGCCGACCGAAGCCTCTGGTGTGGGCGCCTTGGGCGCGACGCTGCTGGCGCTGGGCTATCGCAAGCTGACCCTGCAGAAGCTGGTCAATGTGCTGGTCTCTACCTTCAACACGACCGCCTATATCTTTGCGATCTTCCTTGGTGCCACGGTCTTCTCCTATGTCCTGCGTGAATTGGGTGGAGACGAGCTGATCGAGCATATGATCGCCTCGACAGGTCTGGGCCCGAACGGCACCGTGCTCTTCATCCTGTTCATCGTGTTCCTGCTGGGCTTCGTGCTGGACTGGATCGAGATCACCCTGATCGTGCTGCCGCTGATGCGTCCGATCGTGAACGGGCTGGGCATCGACATCCCCGGATTTGACGTCATCGACGAGCCGGCGCTCGTGTGGTTCGTCATTCTTGTCGCAGTCACCCTGCAGACATCATTCTTGACTCCGCCGGTCGGGTTTGCCCTGTTCTATCTGAAGGGGGTATGCCCGCCGGAGATCAAGCTGCTGGACATCTACAAAGGGATCATTCCTTTCGTCCTGCTGCAGCTGACGGGGTTGGCGCTGGTGTTCCTGCTGCCTGCACTTGCAACCTGGCTACCTTCCGTAGCCTACTGAAGGAGGCTGGGCACATGACCGATCAAGAGCTTGTCGAGACCCTGCGCGGCATCGTTGGCAAACGCCACATCCTGACCGATGCCCGCAAGACCGAGCGGTTCCGCAAGGGCTTCCGCTCGGGGGAGGGCGATGCCCTGGCGGTCGTGCAGCCAGCGACAATCCTAGAGCAATGGAAGGTCCTGCAGGCCTGCGTGAAGGCGGACAAGATCGTCATCATGCAGGCGGCCAATACCGGGCTGACCGAAGGCTCCACCCCCAATGGCGGTTATGATCGGGACGTGGTCCTGATCAACACGCGCCGGATGGACAAGCTGATGACGCTCGATGGCGGGCGCCAGGTGATCAGCCTGCCGGGGGCCACGCTGTTTGCGCTGGAAAAGCTGCTGGATCCGCTGGGGCGCCAGCCCCATTCGGTGATCGGCTCCTCCTGCATCGGCGCGTCCATCGTCGGCGGAGTGTGCAACAATTCCGGCGGTTCCCTCATCGAGCGGGGGCCGTCCTATACCGAGCTGTCCCTCTTTGCGCAGATCTCGGCGGATGGCGAGCTGGAGCTGGTCAATCATTTGGGCATCAATCTGGGCGAAACCCCGGAAGAGATCCTGACACGTCTGCAGACGGGCGCGTTCACCGATGCGGATGTGGAGTATTCCAACAAGCAGGCCTCGGATACTGAATATGCGACCCGCGTTCGCGACGTGGATGCGGACACCCCTGCGCGGTTCAACGCGGACAAGCGGCGGCTCTACGAGGCGGCGGGCTGCGCGGGCAAGCTGGCGGTCTTTGCCGTGCGGCTGGATTCCTATCCCAAGAACGAGGCCGAACAGGTTTTCTATATCGGGACCAATGATCCCGAGGAGCTTACGGCGCTGCGCCGCCACATGCTGGCGGAGTTCAAGACGCTGCCGGTCTCGGCAGAATACATGCAGCGCGAGATCTTCGATATCTCGGAGAAATACGGCAAAGACACCGTGATGATGATCAACTGGCTCGGCACGGACAAGCTGCCGATGTTCTTTGCGATCAAGGGCGCGGTGGATGCCAGGCTGAACAAGTTCGCGCTGACCCGCGGGTTTACCGACAAGTTCATGCAATTTGCCAGTCGCTTGGTGCCGCGCCTCATCCCCCCGCGGTTGATGGAGTATCGCGACCGCTACGAGCATCATCTGATCCTCAAGATGCGCGACAGCGGGATCGACGAGGCCCGGCTGTTTTTGAACGGGTTTTTCGCGACGCGGGACGGTGACTATTTCGAATGCACCCCGCAGGAAGGCAAGATTGCCGGTCTGAACCGCTTTGCAGCGGCTGGGGCGGCGATCCGATACCAGAATATCCATTTCAACGAGGTCGAGGACATCCTTGCGCTCGATATTGCGCTCAAGCGCAACGAGCGGGCTTGGCTCGAAGAGCTGCCGCCCTCGATCGCCGACAAGCTCGTGCACAAGCTCTATTACGGGCACTTCATGTGCCATGTTTTGCACCAGGATTACATCGTCAAGAAAGGCGTCGACGTGAAGGCGCTTAAGGCGGAAATGCTTGAATTGCTTGACCAAAGAGGGGCGGAATACCCGGCAGAGCACAATGTCGGCCACCTCTATCCGGCGAAACCGGATCTCGCGGCGTTCTACAAGTCGGTGGATCCGACGAATTCCATGAATCCGGGGATCGGCAAGATGTCGAAAGCCAAGTATTACGGCGAAGAACGGGAGGAAGTTTAATGTTGAACCATTGGTATGCGTCAGATGCGTAGCGCTATGCATCTGGCAGGGGTTCTGACCTAACAGGCCCCGTGTTAACACGGCATCAGAGACATAGGAGCGTCAGTCGCACAGCGTCCCACGGGGCGTGAGCGGAAGGGGGGAGGCATTTTGCCAACCGGACTTTGCGATTGATTTAGTGTTAAACGAATTGGAGCCGGCTCCGAACGGGGCTCCTGAGGGATAGAGGACCATGACTGACACCAAACACGATATTGATCCGGTCGAGTCACAGGAATGGCAGGAAGCCATTGAAGATGTGATCGCACGGGATGGCGCGGATCGCGCGCATTACCTGCTCGACAAGGCCGTGCAACAAGCCCGCGCCGCAGGTGCCACACTGCCGTTCTCGGCGACAACGCCTTACCAGAACACCATTCCCGTGGACGATCAGCTCGAATTCCCGGGCGATATGGACATGGAATGGCGCATCCGCACCATCAACCGCTGGAACGCCATGGCCACGGTCGTGCGCCGCAACAAGGTGTCCTCGGAATATGGCGGGCATATCGCGTCCTTCGCCTCTTCGGCGGTCATGTACGATATCGGTCTGAACCACTTCTGGCGCTCCAAATCCGCAATCCATGGCGGCGATCTGGTCTTCTTCCAGGGTCACGTGATCCCCGGGATCTATGCGCGCTCCTTCATGGAGGGCCGGATTTCCGAAGAACAGCTTGAAAACTTCCGGTCCGAAGTGGACGGCTCGGGCCTGAGCTCTTATCCGCACCCCTGGCTGATGCCGGATTACTGGCAGTTCCCCACGGTTTCCATGGGTCTTGGTCCGCTCATGGCGATCTACCAGGCGCGGTTCATGAAATACATGCACAACCGCGGCCTGATCGACATGGCAGACCGCAAGGTCTGGGTCTTCCTCGGCGATGGCGAGATGGACGAGCCGGAAAGCCGTGGCGCGATTGACCTCGCAGCGCGCGAAGGTCTCGATAACCTGATCTTCGTGATCAACTGCAACCTGCAGCGGCTCGACGGCCCGGTGCGCGGCAACTCCAAGATCGTGCAGGAACTGGAAGGCGACTTCCGGGGCGCGGGCTGGAACGTGATCAAGCTGCTTTGGGGCAAGGGCTGGGACGACCTGCTGGAGAAAGATGTCTCGGGCAAGCTGCGTCAGCTTATGGAAGAGACCGTGGACGGCGACTACCAGACCTTCAAGTCCAAGGACGGCGCCTATATCCGCAAGCATTTCTTCGGCAAGTATCCGGAGACAGCGGCGCTGGTCGAAGACTGGACCGATGATCAGATCTGGGCCCTGCGGCGCGGCGGTCACGATCCGCAAAAAGTCTATACCGCCTTCAAGAAGGCCTCGGACACCAAGGGTCAGCCGAGCTGTCTGCTGGTCAAGACCGTCAAGGGTCACGGGATGGGCTCGGCCGGTGAAGGTCAGAACACCACCCACCAGCAGAAGAAAATGAACGAGGATCAGCTGCGCGCCTTCCGCGATCGGTTCCAGATCCCGGTCAGCGACGAGGATGTGGCCAAGGCGCCCTTCGTGTCGCTCAACAACGCGCAGAAGGCCTATATCCTCGAGCGCCGCAAAGAATTGGGCGGGGAATTCCCCAAGCGCGAATGGCGCGACACGCCCAAGCTTGAGATCCCGGCCCTGTCGAAATTCGACGGGCAGCTCAAGGGCACCGGTGATCGCGAGATCTCGACCACTATGGCCTTTGTCCGGATCCTGACCACGCTTCTGCGGGACAAGAATATCGGCAAGCAGGTCGTTCCGATCGTCCCGGACGAAAGCCGGACCTTCGGGATGGAAGGCCTCTTCCGCTCGGCGGGCATCTACAACCCGATGGGTCAGAACTACACCCCCGAGGATGCCGACCAGATGATGTTCTATAAAGAGAGCATCGACGGGCAGGTTCTCCAGGAGGGTATCAACGAGGCCGGCGCCATGGCCGACTGGATCGCGGCGGCGACGTCCTATTCCAACCACGGCGTCCCGATGATCCCGTTCTTCATCTACTACTCGATGTTCGGGTTCCAGCGGATCGGCGATCTGGCCTGGGCCGCAGGCGACAGCCGCGCACGGGGCTTCATGCTGGGCGGGACCGCCGGGCGGACGACCCTGAACGGCGAAGGTCTGCAGCACGAGGACGGGCATAGCCACATCCTCGCCGGGACCATCCCGAACTGCATCACCTACGATCCGACCTTCAGCTACGAAGTGGCCGTCATCGTCCATAATGGTCTGAAGCGGATGTATGTGGATCAGGAAGATGTCTATTTCTACCTGACGCTGATGAACGAGAATTACAGCCATCCGGACATGCCGATGGGTGTGGAGGATGACATCGTCAAAGGCCTGTACCGGTTCAAGAAAACCGCACGTCCGGGCAAGAAGCATGTCAACCTGATGGGCTCGGGCACGATCCTCGTGCAGGCGATCAAGGCGGCGGAAATGCTCGAGGAAGACTTCGGTGTGACCTCGGATATCTGGTCGGCCACCAGCTTCAACGAGCTGGCCCGCGACGGTCAGGATGCCGCCCGCAACAACCGCCTCAACCCGCTAGGTGAGCCGCAAGTGCCGTTCATCACCCAGCAGCTTGAGGGGGCCAAGGGTCCGATCATCGCCGCCACCGACTACATGAAGAACTATGCCGAGCAGGTCCGCGCCTTTGTGCCCGGGGATTACACCGTGCTCGGGACCGATGGCTTTGGCCGCTCGGACAGCCGCGTGAACCTGCGGCGCTTCTTCGAGGTGGATGCGAACCACATTGCAGCCACGGCGATGGTCCAGCTCTTCAAGGCAGGCAACATCACCGAGAAAGTCCTCAAGGACGCTTTGGCAAAATACGAAATTGACGGCGAGAAGCCGAACCCGCGGCTGGTCTAAGGCTAGGGACGAGAGGAGTTAAGAACATGGCAATCGAAGTCAAAGTGCCTGACATTGGGGATTTCACCGACGTACCTGTGATCAGCATTCTGGTCAGTGTTGGGGATGTGGTGGCCGAAGAAGACCCGCTGGTGGAACTGGAAAGCGACAAGGCCACGATGGAGGTTCCGTCCTCTGCCGCCGGTAAAGTCGCCGAGATCAAAGTGGCCGAGGGGGACAGTGTCTCCGAAGGCACGCTTCTGCTGATCCTCGAAGGGGAGGGGGCTGCCGAAGCGCCCGCTGCGGCTCCGGCTGCAGCGCCCGCCGCGGCACCTGCCGCTGCTCCGGCACCTGCGCCTGCCACTGCTGCCGCTCCGGCGCCCGTCACCGATGCGGGCTTCGGCAAGGCGCATGCCTCGCCCTCCGTCCGGGCCTTTGCCCGGGCATTGGAGATTGACCTGAGCAAAGTGAACGGGTCGGGCCGCAAGGGTCGTATCCTGCGCGAAGACGTCACCGCCTTCTTGAAATCGTCCACCGCTCCGGCTCCGGCCAAGGGGGGCGCTGCCGCCGGTGGCATGGGCATCCCGCCGATCCCGGTTGTGGACTTCTCGAAATTTGGCCCGGTCGAAGACGTGGAAATGCCCCGGATCAAGAAGATCTCGGGCCCGGCGCTGCACCGCTCCTGGCTGAATGTGCCGCATGTCACCCATAATGACGAAGCGGACATCACCGACCTTGATAAGTACCGCAAGGAAATGGACACGATGGCCAAGGAAAACGGCTATCGCGTGACCCTGCTGTCTTTCGTGATCAAGGCCTCGGTCAGCGCGCTGAAAACCCATTGGGAGTTCAACAGCTCGATCCATCCCGATGGCGACAAGCTGATCAAGAAGGACTTCTACAACATCGGCTTTGCGGCGGACACGCCCAACGGTCTGATGGTGCCGGTGATCAAGGATGCGGACCGCAAGGGTCTGGTGGATATCTCCAAGGAACTCATGGAGTTGTCGGCCAAGGCCCGTGCAGGCGAGCTGAAAGGCCCGGACATGCAGGGCGCGACCTTCACCATCTCGTCGCTGGGCGGCATTGGCGGCACGTCCTTTACGCCCATCGTCAACGCACCCGAGGTCGCGATCCTTGGTCTGACCCGGTCCAAGATGGCGCCGGTCTGGAATGGCGAAGAGTTCGTGCCGCGCCTGATGCAGCCGCTCTCGCTCAGCTATGACCACCGCGCCGTGGATGGGGCTCTGGCCGCACGCTTTGTCGTGACGCTCAAGACCCTGCTCGGCGATATGCGCAAGTTGATGTGGTAAGGAGACGGATCGATGGAAGTTAAAGTACCTGATATCGGTGATTTCTCCGATGTACCCGTCATCTCGATCCTGGTTGCGGTCGGAGACACTGTCTCCGCCGAGGACCCGCTGATCGAGCTGGAATCCGACAAGGCGACCATGGAAGTTCCGAGCCCCGCCGATGGCGTGGTCAAGGAGATCAAGGTGGCCGAGGGCGACAGCGTCTCCGAAGGCACTGTGATCATGGTGTTCGACGCGGCAGGGGCGGCTGACGCGCCCGTCGAGGCCGCGCCCGCCGCGGCCGCAGTCGCGGCGCCGAGCGCTGTGGCGGCCACCGGCACCGCAACGGGGCCCGGCGATGTCCATGGCGAGGTCGTCGTTCTGGGCTCGGGCCCGGGCGGCTACACTGCGGCGTTCCGGGCGGCGGATCTGGGCAAGAAGGTCGTTCTGATCGAGCGGTATCCATCGCTCGGCGGGGTGTGCCTCAATGTGGGTTGTATCCCGTCCAAGGCGCTTCTCCATGTGGCCAAGGTCATCACCGAGGCCGAGGAGATGGGCGGTCACGGCGTGAGCTTCGGCAAGCCCAAGATCGATCTGGATGAGCTGCGCAGCTTCAAGAACAGCGTGATCGGTCAGCTGACCGGCGGTCTGGGCGGTTTGGCCAAAGGCCGCAAGGTTCAGGTCGTGAACGGCTACGGCAAGTTCACCGGCCCGAACATGATCGCGGTCGAGGATGACGACGGCAAGGTGACCAATGTCAGCTTTGACCAATGCATCATCGCGGCGGGCTCCGAGCCGGTGAACCTGCCCTTCCTGCCGGAAGATGACCGGATCATCGACAGCACTGGTGCGCTGGAACTGGCTGACATCCCCAAGCGGATGCTGGTGCTGGGCGGCGGGATCATCGGTCTGGAAATGGGCACGGTCTATGACGCGCTCGGCTCCGACATCACTGTGGTTGAGCTGATGGATCAGATCATCCCGGGTGCGGACAAGGATATCGTCAAGCCGCTGCATAAGCGGATTGAGGGGCGCTATGAGGCCATCAAGCTCAAGACCAAGGTCACCGCGGTCGAAGCGCTGAAGAAAGGCCTCAAGGTCTCCTTCGAGGATGACAAGGGCGAGGTCACGACCGACACTTTCGACAAGGTGCTGGTGGCCGTGGGGCGCAAGCCGAACGGCAAGCTGATCGATGCGGACAAGGCTGGTGTGGTCGTGGATGAGCGCGGCTTCATCGCCGTGGACAGCCAGCAGCGCACCGGCGTGCCGCATATCTTCGCTATCGGCGATCTGGTGGGCCAGCCCATGCTGGCGCACAAGGCCGTCCACGAAGGCAAGGTGGCGGCCGAGGTCGCTGCCGGGCACAAGCGGCATTTCGATGCGCGTCTGATCCCGTCGGTCGCCTATACGGACCCCGAAGTCGCCTGGTGCGGCGTCACGGAATCCGACGCCAAGGCCAAGGGTATCAAGTACGAGAAGGGTGTCTTCCCCTGGGCGGCGTCGGGCAAATCCTTGTCCAACGGTCGGTCCGAGGGGATCACCAAGCTGCTCTTTGATCCCGAAGATGATCGCGTGATCGGCGCCTGTATCGTTGGTACCAGTGCCGGGGATCTGATCTCGGAGGTCGCGCTGGCCATCGAGATGGGGGCGGATGCCGTCGATCTCGGCCACACCATTCACCCGCACCCGACCCTGTCGGAGACGGTGAACTTCGCCGCCGAGATGTTCGAAGGCACCATCACGGACCTGATGCCGCCGAAGAAGAAAAAGAAAGCCTGACCTGTCGGTCACTGGCAGCTTTGCGCCCGGCTCGATCCGTTCGAGCCGGGCGCTTGCGTTTGGGCGAGGGCTGTTTACGGTTGGTTTGCAAAGATCGCTTTATACCGGAGTTATTGATTAATCCCGGACCGAGAGGTGAGTATGCCCGTGACCGACCTGACGGACTCCCAGCGCTACGCGGCGTTTCTTCTGGCCAACCTGCACAAGCTCAAGGCCTGCGCCCTCCACGCGCCAGAAAGTGACCGGGTCACCCGCACCACCGTGCTGCCGACCACGATCGATGTGGTCGCGGATCAGCCCGGGCTGGGGCTGGAATTCGGGGTCTGGCGGGGGCGGTCGATCAATCTCTGTGCCGACGCGCAGCCGGACCGAAGCTGGGTCGGCTTCGACAGTTTCGAAGGCTTCCCCGAGGATGGTCGCATCGACTGGCAGAAACCCTTCAAGGTGGTCGACCTGCCCGAGGTGCCCGAGAATGTCCGGCTGGTGAAAGGGTATTTCTCAGACACACTGCCAGGATTTCTGGAGGAAAATGAAGACCCTGTCGCCTTCGTGAATATCGACTGCGATATCTATTCCTCGACCGTGGATGTGTTTACCGCGCTGGAGGCGAAGGGCCATCTGCGCCCGGGCCTGCCGATCTATTTCGATGAACTGGTGAACTACGCTGACGCACTCTGGAACGAGATGCTTGCCCTGTTCCAGATGCTGGAGCGGACCGGGCTGGGCTTTCGCTGGCTGGCGCTGGACAAGAACCTCTGGCTGCCGCGTGAAACGCTTGAGATGATCCGCGACAAGACCTTTCCGACGTGGCGCGAGCAGATGGGGGGCTCCTATTGGCAGCAGGCCTCTCTGGTGCTGACCGAAGACGGGATCGACTACGGCCCGCTGGAGGATCCGGACTACCTCGCCGAGGTGACCTCGCTCGCGGCGCTCTATGACCAGGTGTCCGAGCTGCGGGTGGTCCGCGCCGAAGAGCTGCGTATTCAGAAAGCCAAGGAGCGGGAAGAGTTCGAGGCGCGTCGCGCCGTGATCATGGAAGAGCGCCGGCAGGAGCGTCTGAAACTTCAGAAAGAGCGTCAGGCCGCCAATCTGGCCAAACGCCGCGAAGAACAGGCCCGCCTCCGGACCGAGAAACAGGCGGCTTCGAACGGCTGACGGCACCGTTCCGCCAGCGGGCCTTTGTGCCAAGAGGCCGCGGGGCGGGGCACAGCCTCCATTTGCAACACATCCGGGATCATGGTTCAGTGAGCCCATTCTCGACACGGCGTGCCGGCACGGGCCGGGCGCTGCAAGTCTCTGAGATTTAAGAGGTCATATATGGCGCAGCCCCTCGTCCTTTTGGGCCCCGGTCGCTCTTTCACGACAGTCGCCGCCGGTATGTTGGGGCAGCATCCCGAGCATTACGGCATGCCGGAGCTGAACCTGACGCTGGGCGAGACCATCGGAGAGTTTCTGCGCAACACCGGAGGCGGGCGCAACGGGCTGGCCCATGGCATCGTGCGGGCCATGGCGCAGCTCGAATATGGAGAAGTGACTGCCGAGGGTGTCGACGAGATGCGCGCCTTTCTGTTCAACAATCCCGGCATGACCACTGCAGCGCTCATGGCCGAGTTGCAGGCAGCCGTGGCCCCCAAAGCGATCGTGGAAAAGAGCCCGTCCATCGTGGCGGACCCGCAATATCCTTTCCGCCAGGATCAGATCCTGCCCGGGGCCAATTACCTGCATATCACCCGGCACCCGATGTCGGCGGGCCGCTCGATGATGACCGCGGAATGGTACGCCATGATCCTGGCCTCGCCGCTCGGCGATTCCTGGGACCGGCGGATGACGCCGCCCGTGCTCGACCCGCAGGTACACTGGTTCGTTGCCCATGAGCGGATAATGGATTTCCTCGACACGATCGAACCGGAACGCCATATGCGGATCCGTGGCGAGGACCTGTTGACGGACCCGGATCGCTGGCTCAAGACAATCTGCGATTGGGTCGGGGTGTCCTCGGATGCCGAGGCGATCGAGGCCATGAAGCACCCCGAAACCTCGCCCTTTGCCCAACCCGGCCCCGAGAATGCGCCATGGGGCGGCGACCCGAGTTTTCAGGAAAAGCCGGCGCTGCGGCCCTATACCGCCAAGCCGGAACCGCTGACCGGGGCGCTGCCCTGGCGCGATGACGGTATGCCCTTTGCGGACCACGTGGTCGAAATGGCCAAGTTTTTTGGCTATAAAGACGGCTGAACTGCGCGAGTTTCCGGACTTTTTAGGATCTTGGAAACGATAAATTTGCAATTTGGTGCGATCCAAGGCCTAAGCTGTGAAACGCAGCCAAGGCCGGGGGCGCAGGTCCCACGGCGACCCGCGGGAACACCGCGTGATTTGCGCCAGAAGGCGCGCGGCCTGCCGGGCCCGAACCCGCTCCTGAACGGAGCGTCTGGAGACAGGAGCACGTGACGTGAGCACGACCTTCGAAGCTGTGACGTCTCAGGTCAAACTGGTGATATGGGACCTTGATGAAACCTTCTGGCAGGGGACTCTGTCCGAAGGCGGCATGACAGAGCTGGCGGCCCACACGCAGATGATCAAGGCGCTCGCTGATCGCGGGATCATGTCATCGATCTGCTCCAAGAACGACCTCGAGACAGCGCGCGCTGCGCTCGAAACTCTGGGCGTGTGGGAGTATTTCGTGTTCCCCCATATCGACTGGACCCCGAAGGGACAGGCGATCGCCAGCATCCTGGACCGGGCGCAGCTGCGTGCCCCCAACGTCCTGTTTCTGGACGACAATCATATGAACCTCGAAGAGGCGGGCTTTTTTAACAAAGGGCTCATGTGTGTGCAGGCCCAGGGCGATCTGAGCGGATTGCTCGACCTGCCCCAGCTCAAGGGCAAGGATGATCGCGCGCATTCCAGGCTGGCGCAGTACAAGATGCTGGAGACCAAGCAGGCTGAACAGGCGGCGGGTGCGCTCGACAATATGGAGTTCCTGCGTCAATCGCAGATCCGGGTCGAGATCATCACCGAGATCGAGCCGCATATGGACCGCGTGTTGGAGCTGATCAACCGTACGAACCAGCTCAATTTCACCAAGAAGCGGGTCGAGACCACCGCCGCGCGTGCTGAGCTCGATGCGCTGCTGGCGACCTCCGGGGTTCACGCGGGACTGGTACGTGTCACGGATCGATACGGCGATTACGGCATCGTCGGCTTTTTTGCGGCACGGGTGAAGTTCAACGGCACGACTGTGCACCATTTCTGCTTCTCCTGCCGCACCCTGAACATGGGGGTGGAGCAGTTTGTCTGGCGTCGGATCGGCGCGCCGGAATTCGCTGTGAAGGGGCCCGTGGCCAATCCGCTCGATGAGCATGACGAGATCGACTGGATCGCCGAGGCCTCCTCCTCTGATCAGGTGTTTTCCGAACAGGATGACCGGACCTTGTGCCTCGTCGGTGGCTGTGACCTGCTCCAGGTGTCCTTCTATTGCGGCACCAATCGCCACGAGTTCGTCAACAAGGAGGATCGCGGCTATCTGGTGCGCTATGACGATCCGGGGTTCTTTCTCAATCCGCGCAAGCCGCTCAAGCATGACCAGACGCTGAAGAAGTTTCCCAGCTGGTCACATCAGGATATGGAGGCGCTGGATACCGCTCTGGCCAGTTCGGATGTGGTGCTGCTGTCGCTCTATTACGCTGTGCCCGGGGACACGTTTTTTACGTTTGGGGGCAAGGAATGGGGGGGCGAGTACCTGATCAAGGTGCCGCCGCGCACCCTCAAGAAATTCATCAAGTCCGATCAGGCCCTTTGGTTCGCCAAGAGCTTTTATCACCGTCGATATACGCTTGACGAAAGTCTCGAGCTCACCCGCCGCAGTCTGGAGCGGGTGATGTCATTGGTCGCTCAGAACACGCAGGTGTTCCTGCTGACGGCTGCGACCAAAACCGGCCAGCAGGCAGAGCGGACCGGCGGGATGCGACATGCCTATAATGCCATGTGCCGGACCTTTTGCGATGGGCAGGCGCAGGCCCATCTGGTCGATCTGGATGCGCTCTTGCTGGAAGAGGATTTCCAGGACAGTGACCATTACACCCGGGCCGGCTATTTCAAGATCGCCAGTTGCGTCAATGATTTCATGACGCAAGCGGAGGCGCAGACCGGTCTGTCCGAGGTCGCGGCGGAGTAGGAGACGAGGTCCGGAGCCCCGTCTGGCCAAGGATCTTGCGCCCTTGGCGTGCTGACAATTCAGGCAAGCGCTCAGGGATTGCGCTATTCTCGCGTTTCAAACTCATCATATCGTTGCGTAAAGCGGCGAGTCTGGATACAGTTTTCGCGAGTGATGGTATTGATCGCGCGGATATCGACCGCCGCGACATGAGTAGAAAAATGAGGTTAACTGCGACAAGATCGATCGGCCCGGGTCCTCACCACGATCAACACAACTTGCGAGAAATGCCGCAAAAAGCTAGTCTGGCAGCGCATGCTGCTGTGACATTTGCTGCATTGCAATATTTCGACGGCCACTTACGCTGCGGCTTTGAAATAAGCGAGGATTGAAGGCGGTCCTAACGGTTTTCTAACGTCCGTTTGATTTAGGAGACGGGTCAGGGCCGCGTGTTGAAGCGCTGGGTGCGAGCGCCTTTCATCTTGGCTGTTGACATTGGAAATTTGGGGCATCGCCCCTCTATGCGTGCTGCCTTCGGGCGCCGGTTTGAAAAAGTGCTTTTGGGAGCGCAACCTATGCCACTGTATTCGAGTGACTTTCTGGTGTTGGCATCTTCCGTGCCGAACGTGATCAATCCTGCGATCGCGATTTCGGCCAGCCGATCCGGGCATGGGGGACTTCTCGATCTGGAATACGCGGATCCGGCCTCGGTGGAGACCGGGCGCGCGGTGCAGTTGCTCTCGGAAAAGGCGCGGGGCCTCTGGGGGGTGAAAGCTTCGGAAGCCGATATCTCGGCCCTTATGGCGCGGCACGGTGACGCGCTCGCCGGGGCGACACTGTTTGTGATCGTGCCGGAAGGTGGCGACACCCTGGCGCAGTCGGTTGCCGCGCTGCGCGAGGTTGCGCCTGACGCGCGCTGTCTTGTCGAGGTGCTCGACGATCATCTGTTGCCCGCGCTTGAGGCGGTCGCAATTGATGGCCTTGTTGCGAAAGGGCATGAGGCAGGCGGACGGGTTGGCGATGATACGACCTTCCTTCTGGTGCAGCGTCTGACCAAGCAAACCACTTTTCCGGTCTATGCCCTGGGCGGTGTGGCCACCAATACGGCGGCGGCGCTGAAGGTTGCGGGGGCTGCCGGGGTGGTGCTCGACTGGCCCTTGCTCGGGTTTGAGGAGGCGCAGGCTCTGGAGCCGCTGATGCGCAGCGTGCTCCGCATGGATGGCAGCGAAACAAACTGTCTCGGTCAGGATTTCGGGGCCGGTCACCGTGTGTTCTGGCGCGCCGATCACGCGGCCGCGCGGAAACTCGATGCGCTCGACATCCCCAATAGTGACCCGCAAGCTTTTCGCGCGGCTGTGCGCGCAGCGATCCTCTCGAAGCCCGCTGAGGATGCCCTTTGGCTGGTCGGGCAGGATGCAGCCTTCGCCCAAGGCTTGAAGGCGCGTTTCGGCACGCTGAAATCTGCGCTTGATGGGATCGCCGCCGCTGCTGTCGACCTGGTGGCACAGGCCAAAACCCTGGCGCCGCTGGCCCCCGGCAGTGGGCTGACGGCAACGACCGGCACGCAATACCCGATCATCCAGGGGCCCATGACCCGGGTCAGCGATGTGTCCGGCTTCGCGGTGGCCGTGGCCGAAGGGGGCGCTTTGCCCTTTCTGGCCTTCGCCCTGATGCGCGAGGCAGAATGCGCGTCGCTTCTGGCCGAGACCAAGGCTCAGATCGGTGACAAGCCCCTCGGGGTCGGGATCCTCGGCTTTGTCGACGATGCGCTGCGGGCCGAGCAGACGGCGGTCATCACCCAGCACAAACCGGACTTCGCCCTGATTGCCGGGGGGCGTCCGGATCAGGCGCTGGCGCTCGAGGCCGAGGGCATTCCCACCTATCTCCACGTCCCGTCGCCGGGGCTTCTGGCCTTGTTCCTCGAAAGCGGCGCGCGTCGCTTCATCTTCGAGGGGCGCGAATGCGGCGGGCATGTGGGGCCGCGGTCCAGCGCCGTGCTCTGGCAGCAGGCGATTGACGCGATCGAGGCGGCCTATCCCGATGGTGCCGAGATCGATTGCGAGCTGCTCTTTGCCGGGGGGGTGCATGATGCACAATCCGGCGCCATGGTGTCCGCGCTCGCGGCGGGGCTCGCGGCGCGCGGGGCCAAGATCGGCGTTGTCGTCGGGACCGGCTACATCCTGACCCATGAGGCCGTCGAGACCGGAGCGGTGCTGGAGAAGTACCAGGAGCTTGCTCTGACCTCTGCCAAGACGATGTTGCTGGAATCCGCGCCCGGCCATGCGACCCGGGTGGTCAAAAGCCCGATCGTCGATGAGTTCTTTTCCGAAAAGGCGCGCCTGCGGGCGGCCAGCGTCGATCCGGATGAGATCAAGGACAGGCTGGAGAAATTCAATGTCGGGCGCTCGCGGATCGCCTCCAAGGGGATCGACCGCAACCCGGACTTCGGAAAGGTCGACGGTGCCGAGAAATTCATGTCGGTCGATCCGGCAACGCAGGAGCAACTCGGCGTCTACATGATCGGGCAGGCGGCCAGCCTGCATTCCGACCCGATGAGCATTGCTGAGCTTCACGCGGGGATTTGCGAAGGCGCGGCTGATGTCTTGGCGCAGGCGATGCCGGCCGAGCCCGAGCCGGATGTGCGTCCCATGCCCGAAGGACCTGGCGCGCGGATCGCGATCACAGGCGTCGGGACGATTCTGCCGAAAGCGCGGGATTTCGCCAGCTATTGGGAGAATATTCTGGACGCGGTCGACGCCATCGAAGAGGTGCCCGAGCGCCGCTGGGACTGGCGGCGGTACTTCGACGAAGACCGCGATGCGCCGGACAAGATCTACTCCAAATGGGGTGGGTTCATCGACGAGATCGACTTCAACCCGGTCAAGTACGGCATTCCGCCGAAAACCATGCCGAGCATCGAACCCTTGCAGCTGCTCGCGTTGGAAACGGTGCGCCAGGCGCTGGAGAATGCCGGGTACAAGGATGGGGTGATTGACGACCCCGAGCTGCGGCGCAAGACATCGGTGATTATCGGGGTCGGCGGTGGGGCCGGGCCCTTGGGTCAACGCTATGCGGTGCGGTCCTCCATGCCGGCGATCAACGGTCACATGACCGAAACCGCCGACGCACGTCTGCCCAACTGGACCGAGGACAGCTTCCCCGGGATCCTGCTGAACGTCATCGCGGGCCGGGTGGCCAATAGGTTTGATCTGGGCGGTGTGAATTTCACGGTCGATGCCGCCTGTGGCTCATCCTTGGCCGCGGTTATGATGGCCTCGCGCGAGCTCGAGAATGAAACTTCGGACATGGTGATTGTCGGCGGCGTCGACAGCTTCCAGAACCCGTTTGATTTCGTGGCCTTTTCCAAGACGCGGGCCCTGTCCCCGCGCGGCAAGTGCCGCACTTTCGACGCCAGCGCCGATGGGATCGCGATCTCCGAAGGGCTCGCCATGATGGTGCTGCGCCGTCTGGAGGAGGCCGAGGCCTCCGGAGACCGGATTTACGCGGTCATGCGCGGGGTTGCGGGGTCGTCTGACGGCAAGGACCTGTCTCTGACCGCGCCACGCGCCGAGGGCCAGCAGGAGGCGCTGCGCCGGGCCTATGACCATGCCGGGGTCTCCCCGGGAACGGTCGGCGCGGTTGAGGCGCATGGCACCGGGACGGTTGTCGGGGACCGCACAGAAATCCAGAGCCTATCCAAGGTATTCGCAGAGTCGCGGCCCGAGACCCAGTTCTGCGGGGTTGGTTCGGTCAAATCGATGATCGGCCATACCAAGGCCGCGGCGGGCTGCGCGGGCATGATCAAGATGGCGATGGCTCTCCATCACCGGGTGTTGCCACCGACCCTCAATGTAACGGAACCCAACCCGTCTGCGGACTTCCCCAACAGTCCCTTCTACGTGATGACCGAGACGCGTCCCTGGTTGAACACGGCTCCGACGCCACGGCGCGCGGGCGTCAGTGCCTTTGGCTTTGGGGGCACGAATTTCCACGTGGTTCTCGAGGAGTACACGGGCGGTTACCTGCCCAAGCATCAGGAGCCGTTCCGCAAGAACTGGTCGCATGAGCTGTTCCTGTTCTCGGCGGCATCGCAAACCGATCTGGCGGACAGTCTCAAGCGCGCCTCTGCGGCTTTGGCCCAGGCCTCGCGCGAGATCCGGCCGGCGGATGTGGCCGCCAGTCTGGCAGCGGTGTTCGACCCAACCGCCAAGGCACGTTTCGCCATCGTTGCCGCGTCGCTCGACGATGCCAGCGCGCGCATCTCGCGTGCTGCGGAAGGGCTGCGCGAGGATCAGACCGATCTGCGTTCCATCGATCCCCAAGGCGCATTCTTCTCGGCGGACGCTCCGCTGAAGACGGAGGAGGTTGCTTTCCTCTTCCCGGGGCAGGGGTCGCAATACCCCGGCATGGCCGCAGATCTGGCCATGACCTTCCCGCAGATGCGCGAAGATCTCGAGGCTGCCACGCGCAGTCTGCAGGGTCGGCTGGCGCAACCGCTGTCGGACTACATCTATCCGCGTCCGACACTGGACCCGGCGGAGCATGACGCTCAGATCGAGGCGCTCAAACAGACCTTCGTGGCCCAGCCTGCCATCGGTGCCGTGTCCCAGGCGGTGCTGAAGCTCGTGCGCAGCTTTGGTCTCGAAGCCACTCAGATGGCCGGGCACAGCTTCGGCGAGTACACCGCGCTCCACGCCGCGCAGAGCTTTGACGCGGACACGCTGATGCGCCTCGCGCACGCGCGCGGTGACGCCATCGTCAAGGCGGGCGGTGACGATCTCGGGACCATGGCCGCTGTGAATGCGGGGCCCGAGGCCGTGCGCGCCGCGCTGGGCGATCTCGCAGCGATCACGCTGGCCAACATGAATGCGCCGGATCAAACCGTGATTGCCGGCCCGACCCAGGCCGTGCATGCGGCGCAGCAGCGACTGAGCGATGCGGGGCTGAGCGCCAAGCTCTTGCCCGTGGCCTGTGGCTTCCATTCCGATTGCGTGGCCCCGGCGCGAGACCTGCTCGCATCGGCTTTGTCCGAGGCACAGATTTCTGCGCCGGAGACGGCGGTTTTCGCCAACGCCACCGCGGCCCCCTATGCGACCGCGCCGGAAGAGGTGCGCGCGCAATTGACCGAGCATCTGGTGGATCCGGTCAATTTCGCCGGCAGCGTCGAAGCGATGCATGATGCGGGCGCACGCCTCTTTTTCGAGATCGGACCCGGGGCTGTCCTGTCACGGCTCACGAACCGTATTCTCGATGGAAAGCCCCATCTGGCGCTCACCGCGGATATGAAGGGTCGCTCGGGCATCCAGCAGTTGTTGTGCCTTTTGGCCGGGGCCGCAACGGCCGGTCTGCCTCTAAGACTTGCCGGGCTCTGGGCCGGTCGCGAAACCCGTAGCCTCGATGTAAAGACCTGGAACCTCTCGGTCCCACCGCATCCTCAGCGCGCGATGCTCTGGAAGCTTGACGCCGCCAATGCGCGGCCCATCGATGGTGAGCCACCGCGTCGCGGGTTTGCCGCGCGGATCGAAGAGGACCCGGCGCCCGAGACGGTGGTCTCGGCTCCTGCGACCCCGGTGCCTCCCGTATCTGCACCAACGGCGGTGGCACCCGCGGCGGCTGCGCCGGTTCACCTCACGGCGTCGCCGCCCGAATCTGCTACACAAGGCGGGAACCCGGTCCCCGCGCCTCAAGTGCCTGCTTCAGCGAGAAACGACATGAGTGAGACGGTAATGCGACGCCACCAGGAGCTGATGGCGCAGTTTCTCGACAATAACCGGGCCATCATGATGCATTGGCTCAATTCCGGTGGGATGGATGCGCAAGGCACGAAGCCGGTGCCCACGTCTATGCCGCACCCGGTTCCGGTAGCACCGGCTGCCGCGCTGACCCCGGTTGCGGCACCTGTTGAGGCAGCCGCTGTTATGCCTGTTCCGGAACCCGCCAGCCCCGGACCGACACCAGCGCCCGTGGCGCCGCCGCCGATGCCCGTGGTTGCGTCCGAGCCTGTACCGCAGCCCGGGACTGCGATCACCGAAGATCTGGCGCGCGAGGCGCTACTGGCCCTCATTTCCGATCGCACTGGATATCCGATCGAGATGCTCGACCTGGATCTCAATCTCGAGGCAGATCTGGGGGTCGATTCCATCAAACGGGTCGAGATCCTCGGCGCGCTGCGGACCGAACTGATGCCCGATGCGGGCGACGCAGCCCGCGAACGAATGGGCCCGGTTTCGCGGGAGCGGACCGTCCGCGGCATCGTGGCGAAATTCATGGATGTGGTGGCCGAGTTTGCCGGATCCGCGCCCATGCCGGTTCCGGTTGAGGCGTCTTTCGCCGCACCGGCTGCGGGGCCTGCCCTGACCGAGGATGCCGTCACGGCCGCCCTGCTCGATCTGATTGCGGATCGCACTGGCTATCCGACGGAGATGCTCGATCTGGACCTCAACCTCGAGGCGGATCTTGGCGTTGATTCCATCAAACGTGTTGAGATCCTTGGTGCCTTGCGCGGAGAATTGCTCCCGGATGCCGGGGATGCTGCGCGCGAGAAGATGGGCCCAGTTTCTCGCGAGCGGACCGTCCGTGGTATCGTGTCCAAATTCATGGATGTGGCGTCCGAGTTTGGCCCTGCACCCGTGGCTGCGACCACTGCGCCCGACCTTGGTCCAGCCGAAGCCGCCGCGCCTGTTTTATCGCCCGAGGCTGTGACGACCGCTCTTCTGGATCTGATCTCGGACCGCACCGGTTATCCGACCGAAATGCTCGATCTGGATCTCAATCTCGAGGCGGATCTTGGCGTGGATTCCATCAAGCGCGTGGAAATTCTCGGAGCTTTGCGCGCCGACCTCCTCCCCGATGCGGGCGAAGCTGCCCGGGAAAAGATGGGGCCCGTTTCACGCGAGCGCACCGTCCGTGGCATCGTCGCTCAATTCATGGCGGTCGTGGCAGAGTTCCAGCCCGGCGGGCAGCCTGAGACTCCGGTCCCTGCGGTGGCAGACGCGCGCCCGTCGGTGGATCCCGATACATGGCGGCCGCGCTTCATCATGGCGGCCCGTCCCATCCCGGCGCCACAGCCCAAGACTTGGGTGGTGAGTGGCGCCACTTATGTGATCACAGATGACGAAACCGGCGTCGCCGACACGGTGGCCCGCCATATCGAGGTCCAAGGGGGCAGTGTGCGTCTCCTGAAGCCGAGCACGCTGGATTTCGGGGATGATGCGGCTCTGCGCTCGGCAGTGATCGAGATGGACGGGGCCGTGGCCGGGCTCTTGCATCTGGCGCCATTGGCGAAAACTCCCGCCTTCATGGACATGTCGCGCGCCGAGTGGCGCGCATCTGTCGATACCGCGACACGCGCATTCTATACGCTTCTCAATGCCTTGGGCGAGGGATTGAGTATTCGTGACGACGGCATTGTCCTATGTGCCACGGCCATGGGTGGTGCCTTCGGATTTGATGGCGCTGTCCCGGCGGATCCGTCCGCGGGCGGTGCGCCGGGCCTTTTGAAGACCGTGGCCAAGGAATGGACGACACCCCATTGTCGCGCCGTTGATTTCGCTCCTTCCGCGCCGGTGGATATGCGGGCGGCAGAGATTATTGCCGAGGCCGGGCGCCCCGGACCCGAGGTTGAGATCGGTTGGCTCGATGGTGCGCGCCATGGGTTGTTCGCCGAACCGGCACCCCTGGGTGCGGACTCCGCAATCGTGCAAACGATCGACCCGGGCGCAATTGTCTTGGTCACTGGCGGCGCGCGGGGGATCACTGCAAAGATCGCGCGTCATCTGGCCGAGTTGTACAAGCCGCATTTCATCCTGGCCGGGTCGACGCAGCCGCCCAGCGGGGATGAACCGGCTGCGACAGCGGGGATCAACGATCCGCGTGCCCTGAAGGCGGCGCTGATTGCCCAGACCAAAGCATCTGGCGGTGCGGTAACACCAGCAGCCATCGAAGCGGCCTTCGACGCCGTGCTCAAGGCACGGGATATCCGCGCGGCTTTGGCGAGCATCAAAGAGGCGGGCGCGACGGCGGAGTACATGGCCTGCGATGTGCGCGATCAGGACGCGCTCGAGACCATGGTGTCCGGGATCTATGACCGGTTCGGTCGGATCGATGGCGTGATCCATGGCGCCGGCGTGATCGAGGACAAACTGGTTCTCGACAAGACGGTGGACAGCTTCGACAACGTGACGCGTACCAAGACCGAGAGCGCCTTTGCGCTCAGCCGTGCGCTGCGTCCGGATAGCCTGAAGTTCCTCGTGTTCTTCACCTCGGTCGCTGGACGTTTCGGCAATCGGGGGCAAGGTGACTATGGGGCTGCGAACGAGACGGTCTCAAAGCTGGCCCGGGTGCTTGACGCCCAATGGGCCGGGCGGGTGACCGCGATCAGCTGGGGGCCGTGGGACAGTGGCGGGATGGTCTCGCCCGAGATCAAGGCCCAGTTCGACGCGATGAAGATCGAGCCGATCGATCCCTATCTCGGGGTGCGTGCGCTCGAGTTCGAGATCACACGTGGCGATGACGCTGCATCGGAAGTTGTCTGGGGAAGGGGCCCCTGGGAGGACGATGCAGAATCCTATGCCGCGGCTTATGGTGCGGGTGGTACAAGAGAGGCCGCTGAATGACATCACGTGGTGGGCCATCGCGCCTGCCGGAGAACGAACCGATTGCGATTGTCGGGATTGCCTCAATTTACCCGGAGGCGCCCGATACCTCTACGTTCTGGCGTAATATTACCGACAAGGTAGACGCCGTCGCAGACGCGCCGGATGACTGGTGTGGCGATCTGTTTCTCGATCCGGATAGCAAGGCAAACGATCGGATCTATACCAATCGTGGTGGGTTCCTGCGGGATTTGGCCGTGTTCGACCCCTTGCGCCATGGCGTGATGCCGACCTCCATCGATGGTGGCGAACCGGACCAGTTTCTCGCCCTGCAGGTGGCAGCCGAGGCCGTTCAGGACGCCGGGTTCGACACCCGGCCCGTGCCGGGCGACAGGGTCGCCGTCATCCTCGGGCGGGGCACCTATATCAATCGCGGGTTCACCAGCGTTGTGCAGCACGGGATCATGGTGGACCGGTTTCTATCAATCCTGAAGAAACTGCACCCGGACACATCCGAAGACGAGCTGACCGATGTCAAAGCGCAGCTCAAGGCTTCCTTGCCGCCCTTCAATGCCGAGATGGCGCCGGCACTCGTCCCGAACCTGGTCACGGGCCGGATATCCAACCGGCTCGACTTCAAGGGCGCGAACTACATCGTGGATGCGGCCTGCGCGTCCTCCCTGATCGCCATGGATCGCGGCGTGGCCGATCTGCGGGCGGGGCGCTGCGACATGGCGGTCGTCGGCGGCGTGCACGCCTCCACCCCGGCGCCGATCTATCAGATTTTCTGCCAACTCGAAGCGCTCTCGCGCAAGGGCGCGATCAGGCCGTTCTCGGCCAATGCCGATGGCACCCTGCTGGCTGAGGGTGTGGGCCTGATGTGCATCAAGCGGCTCTCGGATGCGGAGGCTGCGGGCGATCGCATCTATGCGCTGGTGCGTGGGGTTGGCGTGGCCAGCGACGGCAAGGGCCTTGGAATTCTGGCCCCGCGGATCGAGGGGGAGACGCTCGCGCTGGAGCGGGCCTATGAGGATGCCGGGATCGCGCCCGAGACCGTGGGGCTGATCGAGGCGCATGGCACAGCGACAGCCCTCGGCGACGCGACCGAGGTTGAGGCTTTGACCGGACTGATGGGCCCGCGCGAGGGCGAGGCGCCGTCCTGCGCGCTCGGCTCGGTCAAATCGATGATCGGGCATTGCCTCCCGGCGTCCGGCTCGGCAGGGCTGATCAAGTCCGCCATGGCGCTGTATCACAAGACCTTGCCTCCGACGCTTCTGGACGAGGCCAATCCGAAACTCGGCATCGAGGGCTCGCCGTTCTACCTCAATACCGAGACGCGCCCGTGGATCCACGGGGCGGACACCCCGCGCCGCGCGGGCGTCAATGCGTTCGGCTTTGGCGGGATCAACGCCCATGTGGTGCTCGAGGAATATACCGGGGCGCCACAGCCCCAACCGAACCTGACGCGCAGCAGCGAGCTTTTGGTGGCCTCCGCCCCCGATGCGCAAAGCCTGTCCACGCGCCTGAGCGAGATCCGTGCCGCCATCGGCGCGCAGCCGGACCTGGCCGAGGTGGCGCGCACCGCGAACGCCGTGCCGGATACCGGACCCTGGCGGGCGGCGATCGTGGCCCGGGACGCGACCGATGCCATGGCCAAGATCGACAAGATCCTGTCGCGGATCGCTAAGGGCAAGGACCGGCTCAAGGACCGCAAGGGGGCTTATCTCAACGCCAAACCTCTGGCGGCCGAGGGCAAGGTGGCGTTCATGTTCCCGGGCGAGGGGAGCCAGCATATCGGCATGCTGCGCGAGCTTATGCTGCACAGGCCCGAGATGCGGCACTGGTTCGACCTGGTGGATGGGGCCTTTGCCGGGCACAGCCGGAACCTTCTGCCGAGCCAGGTGATTTTCCCGCCCCCCGAGACCGCCGAAGAGGGCGGCGCGCTTTGGCGCATGGATATCGGGCCCGAGGCGATCTTTGCGGCGAACCAGGCCGTCGCCGCGCTTTATGACGGAATCGGGTTGAGTGCCGATATGCTGGTGGGTCATTCCACCGGCGAGTATTCCGCGCTCTATGCGGGCGGGGTCACGCGCCGCTCCGACATGGCCCAGCTGCAGCAGGAGATGCGCGCGCTCAACGATCACTACGAGACACTGTCGTCCGAGGGACTGATTGCCGAGGGCGCGTTGGTTGCCTTGGGGGCGGTGGATGGTGCCGCGCTCGAAGACAAGCTGGCCGGGCGCGAGGACGTTTATCTGGCCATGGATAACTGCCCCAATCAGAAGGTGGTGGCGGCGTTCACCGAGGCCGGGCGCGACTACGCCCTGAGCCTTGCGCCCGCCCTGGGGGGATTTGAAGAGCTGCTGCCTTTCGCCCGTGCCTATCACAGCCCGGCTTTTGCCCCGTTCAGCGCGCGTCTTCTGTCTTTCCTTCAGGGAATGGAAATCGCGCCACCCGAGCGTCCGGTTTATTCCTGCCTCAGCACCGGGATCTTCCCGGATGATCCACAGGCCATTCGGGCCCTGACGGCGGAGCAGTGGTCGGGCCGGGTGCGCTTTGTCGAAACGGTCCGGAAGATGTATGCGGATGGGGCGCGGATCTTTGTGGAATGCGGGCCGCGCAACAACCTCTCTGCTTTTGTGAACGACATTCTGCGCGGGCAGGACCATCTGGCCGTTGCCGTGGATACGCCCTCGGTCAAGGGGCTGGACCAGTTGCATCATCTCGCTGCGCAGCTTTCGGTCGAAGCCGTGCCGATGGATCTTGGCGCGCTGGCCGCGCCCATGGTGGGGGCGGTGGCCTATGACGGTCCGAGCCGTCCGCAGGTCCTGAAAATGGGGGTGCAACCCATGGATGTTGCCGCGCCCCCCAAGCGGGCGGCGCAGACACCGAAAGACACTTCTCGGGGCGCGGCTCCGACATTGGAACCCGGTCCGGTTGCCACGGGCTCCGAAGAGAAGAGCAAGCCGGGGCAACCGTCCGGAGTGGCCAATTCCCCGCAGGCGCCCGCGCCGCTGCAAGGGCGGGTGTCCGAAACCACCCCGCGCGGTGCATCGCCTGTCGCGGCCAGTGCCCCCACGATGCAGCCCGCTACGCAGGCCCCGACCGAGGCGGCTGCGGTGGTTGACGCCTATTTCAATACGCTTGAGACCTTCCTCTCCTCGGAAACGGACATCATGTCCGCCTATCTCGGCGGTGGGATCCCGGCGCCGATCACGGACCCGGCGACCGCGGTCCCTGTCTCAGCAGAGGTGGCTCCGCAACGGTTCCCGATGTTGGCCTCGGTAACACCTGCGTTGGACGGGCGCAGCCTGACCGCGCGGATCGAGATCGACCCGGCCTCGGCGCCCTATCTGAACGATCACAGCTTCGGGCGGGGCCTGTCCCAGCGGGATGCGGGTCTGACGGGCCTGCCGGTCGTGCCGCTGACCTTCTCGATGGAGGCTTTGGCCGAGGCGGCTGCCGCGCTCCGCCCGTCTCTTA
The DNA here is from genome assembly GCF_049801015.1 of Dinoroseobacter sp. S124A. Lineage (NCBI taxonomy): Bacteria > Pseudomonadati > Pseudomonadota > Alphaproteobacteria > Rhodobacterales > Roseobacteraceae > Dinoroseobacter > Dinoroseobacter sp. S124A. The sequence continues at coordinate 325,773 of NZ_JBNAGD010000001.1, forward strand.
CTGTGGTCGGGATGACGGAGGTTCGGGCATCACGCTGGTTCGCGCTGGACACGCCGCCCCTCGTGGTCGAGGCGCAGGCCGAGCTGCGCGAGGAGGGGGCAGAGACCCTTGTGCGTGTGCGGATCCGGGCCGCCGATGGTCCGGCTCTGCGTCCGATCCTGATCGAGGCGGATGTGCGTCTCGCGCCGTCTTATGCGCCAGCGCCCCCGGCGGAGGCTCTGAGCTATGGCGCGCCGCGCGATGTGATCTGGTCCCAGTCGGATGTCTATGAGCGGATCATGTTCCATGGTCCCCGGCTCTGGGCCGTGGAGACCATGGATGTGGTCGGCTCCGAGGGTGTCGAGGGCACGCTGGTCGGGCTGCCCCATGACGATCTTTATGCGGGGATCCCCAATCCCGGGTTTGAAACCGACGCGATCACCTTGGACGCGGTGGGTCAGCTGGTGGGCGTCTGGTCTGCCGAGATGCTGCCCGAGGCGTTTCACATTTTCCCCTTCCGGGTGGAGCGTCTGGACGTGTTCCGACCCCGTCTCGCCCCGGGGGAGCGGGCCCGCTGCCGCGCGCAGATCGCGCTGGTCGGGGGCGACGAGATGCGCGCCTATATCGATGTGGTCACGGCCGACAATCGGCTGCAATGCCGGATCGAAGGGTGGTGGGACAAGCGGTTCGAGCTGCCGGAGCGTTTCTTTCGGGCGCGCCTTGCCCCGGCGCAGAACCCGCTTTCGCGCCCCATGGCGCTGCCCGGCGGCGCGGCTCTGCCAGAGGGCGTGGCCCTCATGGCCTGCGATGACATTTCCGATGACCTGTTGGATGGCTCGGGCGGGATCTGGGCCAAGGTGCTGGCCGGGTTGATCCTCTCTGCGCCGGAACGGGCGGAGTTTGCCACCATGGCGCAGGCCACGGACAAGCGCCGCTGGGAATGGCTGCGCGGACGGGCGGCGGCCAAGGATGCGGCGCGCGCCTGCCTCGGGCTGGCGATCGCGCCTGCGGATCTGCCTCTTGTGGTGCCGGGCGAGGATGATGGGCCGGTGATTGACCCGACCTTCCCCGAGGCCTGGGGCCGTGCGCCGCTGATTTCCATTGCCCATAAGGGCGCGCAGGCCATCGCGGTGGCGGCGGATCCGGCGCGCTATGCCGGGGTTGGTGTCGATCTGGAACAGGTCGCACCCCGAACGCCGGCCTTTCTCGACACCGCCTTCACCGCATCCGAGCGCGCGATGATCGCGGCGCAAACCGATCCCGCCGCGCAAGCGCGCATGAGCACCCGTCTCTGGTGCGCAAAGGAAGCAGTCGGGAAAAGCTTTGGGGTTGGCCTCGCCCAAGCCCTTGATCGATTCGAGGTCCAGAGCGATGCACAGGGCGACCGCCCGGCTGTCGTTCGCGACCGGTCTCTAAACCTGAATATTGCGGTGACTGGACTTGCCGAGATTGCCCCTGATCTCATCGCCGCCGTTGTGCTCAGACCGCATGACTGATGACCGCACAAGCGCAGAGGAAATAGGACATGGCTGCCGTAACATATGAAGACGCCTACAAGGTGATGCAGGAGATTTTCGAAGATCTTGCGGATGATCTGGGCGAGGATGAGATCGAGCTCACACCGGAGAGCAAGGTGCTCGACCTCGGCGTGGAATCGATCAGCCTTGTGTACCTGATCTCCGAGCTGCAGCAGAATTATGGCCTGGGCGACCAACTCTTCCGAAAGATGCGGGAAGAGGACCGACTTCTTAAGGATATGTCCGTAGACGATATCCTAAAATCTGTCGTCGAGCTGAGCGCCCGGCAGAACGCCTGAGGAAGGACTGGATATGTCAGAGACGACCATTCAAACCGTCATCATCGGTCTCGACGGCGCGACCTACGATATGCTCGACCATCTGGTGGCGGACGGGATCATGCCAAATCTTGGCCGGATCATGGAGGAGGGCGCGCGCGGCATCCTCGCCTCGACGATCCATCCGCTCACGCCGCCTGCCTGGGCGACGCTGATGACCGGGCGATCGCCTGGCAATCACGGGGTCTTTGACTTCATTCGTGTGGACCGCGAAGGGTCCAAGCCGAGCTATACGCTCGCCACCTCTGCCGATGTGAAGGTCCCCACGATCTGGCAATTGGCCAGTGCGGCGGGCAAGCGGGCGACGACGCTGAACTATCCGGTGATGTTCCCGGCCAAGCCGATCGATGGTGTGGTGATCCCGGGTTATGTGCCCTGGTCCTATCTAGGCCGCGCGATCCATCCGCGCGAGACCTTCAAGATGCTGAAGGCGAAGGGTGTCTTCAAGGCCTCCGAGATGTCCACAGATTGGCAGCATGAGCGCAAGGCGGTGCAGGGTCTCTCCGAGAACCAGCTGACCGATTGGGTGGAATTCCACATCACGCGGGAGCAGCGCTGGCAGGACATCCTCCTGACGCTCATGGAGGAGGAGCCGTCCGAACTGACGGCGGTGCTCTTTGATGGCGTCGACCGGATCCAGCATCTGTGCTGGCATCTCATCGACCCGGTGACCCGAGACGATTACATGACGCCGGACTCCGTGGCCGCGCGGGAGCTTGTCCTGCAGTATTTCCGCAATGTGGATGACTACATCGTGCAGATCATCGACAAGGCCGGGCCGCAAGCGCAGGTGTTTATTGTTTCTGATCATGGCTTTACCCGCTCTGGTACGCGCATCTTCTACGCCAACACCTTCCTCGAACATGCCGGGCTTCTGTCCTGGAATGACGGGACGCCGATGGATGATCAGGGCCGCGTGGCCCTTGATGAGAATACCGAGGCCAGCACGCTGATCGACTGGACCAGCACCAAGGCCTACTCCCTGAGCTCTTCCTCCAATGCGATTTTCATCCGCCGTGCGGCGAACCCGGGCGATCCCGGAGTGACCGATGCGGAGTATGAAGCATTCCGCGATGAGCTGATCGCGCAACTGCTGGATTTCAAGGATCCCGACACGGGCAAGCCGGTGATCAAGTCGGTCTTCAAGCGCGAGGATGCCTTCCCGGGCACGCAGACGGACCGGGCCCCGGATCTGACTCTGCAGCTTCATGATTTCAGCTTCCTGTCCGTGCTGCGCGCGGACCAACCGATCAAGGATCGGCGTGTTCCCTATGCCACCCACCATCCGGACGGCATTTTCGTGGCTACGGGCCCCGGCATCGCGGCCGGCGCGCGGATAGATCCGCTCTTCATCGCCGATGTGGCGCCCACCGCGCTCTATTCCTGCGGGGTCGAAGTGCCGTCGGATATGGAGGGCAAGGTTGCCGTGCAGGCCTTTGCCGAAGGCTACAAATCGGACAACCCGATCCGCTACACCGAAAGCGATGAGGCCGCCGCCGGGGAAACCGATGATGCCGCGCTGACCGGAGATGCCGAGGAGCAGATCCGCGAACGCCTGAAATCCCTGGGGTATCTGTAAAACCATGCCCAGAGCGTCCCTCCGCGGGCAGACCATCCATTATCAGCAGGTCGGGACTGGTCCCGATGTGGTGCTGATCCATGGGTTGTTCTGCAACATCGCGTTTTGGTGGTTCCGCGTGGCCCCGAAACTCGCGGAGACCTGCCGTGTGACCGCGCTCGATCTGCGCGGACATGGGTTCTCGGCCATGTCGGACGAGGGCTATCGCACGGTGGATCTTGCGGGGGACGTCATCGCCTTGATGGAGCATCTGGGTATCCAGGACGCCCATGTGATCGGGCATAGTTTCGGCGGCGCGGTGGCACTGGCGGTTGCGACGCTGGATGACGCCAAGGTCCGGCGCCTCACCCTTGCGGATGCCTGGGTGCCGTCCTTGCAGGCCATGCCGCCGCTGTCGGATACCAGTGCCTGGCCTGCGTTGCAAAAACGCTTGCGGGCCCGTGGTATCGTGATCGAGGGCGAGCTCCCGCGCGTCGCCCATGGGTTTTTCGAGGAACTTCTCGAGACCGATGCCGATGGGGCGAACGGCCAGCCCGGCGGGTTCGGGGATGCGGCTGTTTTGTCTGCCATGCCGGTCAGCACGGGCGCGAAACGACGGCCCTCCCGGGCCATGCGGCGCTGGCGCGAATTGATGGCGCGGACCAATGCCCATGAGGAAATGCATGATCAACGTGGCCTCGAAGAGGAGAAGATCCGCCTCGTCCGCCGCCCGGTGGACCTGATCTACGGCTCCCGCTCCCGCTACCTCAAGACACGCGACGGGCTGGAGCGCTTGATGCCGGACACGACCACCGTCACAGTGCCCAATGCCGGTCATTTCTTTCCCTTGCTGAAGCCCGACGCCCTGTTACACGCCCTCGATACCGGTGAGATCCCGGCCCGCCCCCTCCGCCGCAGACAAACCGAGCGAGCAAGATTTTGACGAAGCCGACGAAAGCTGCTGCACCTGTGACCGATGAGGTTCCCCGCGGACGTCAGCCCCACCCGGATGCGGGCCCGGCGCTGACCGCGGGTAATTTCCGACGTCTGGCCAAGAACGGGATCGGCGATCCGGCCAATGCCTATGTCCACGGGATGGAGTATTTCGAGGGGCGGCTCTATTGCGGGATGACCCGCAACTCTTTCAAACTGCTCAACCTTTTCCCGCCGATCGATCCGCCCGCCCTGGATCCATGGCCGGTGGATGTGCCGCCCAACGTGCGCGACCTGGACATGCAGGGGCAGATCTGGCGCTGGACGCCGGAAGGCGACAGTTGGGAACTGGCCTATCGGTCCCCTCTGATCGAGGGCAAGACCGGAGAGGAAGCGCCGCGCGATCTCGGCTATCGCGGCATGCGCGTCTTTCAGGGCAAATCCGACAGCAAGCCCAACCTCTATGTTTCGACCATGTCCACGGTTCTGCGGGGCTGTGCCGCCCATGTGCTGCGGTCTGAGGACGGGTTGAATTTCGAGCCGGCCTGCGAGCCCGGCATCGGCAATGACAACATTTCGACCTTCCGCGAGCTGGTGGATTTCGACGGCTATCTCTACGCGCCGCCCGCGGGCGAGGGGATCCAGTTCAACTCGAACCGGACCGGGGTGCTGAAGCGGTCGAATGACCCCAAGCCGGGCAATTGGGAAGTCGCCTGCGATCTGGGGTTCGGCGACAAGACCAATAACGGCATCTTCATGATGTCGAAGGCGAATAACCAGCTCTATGCCGGGACCTTCAACCATTACGAGGGCTACCAGGTCTGGACCACGCCCCCTTGCGGCGACGGCCCGCTGAAATGGCGCCGGGTGATCGAGAAGGGGGCCTATCGCGGCCCGCTCTCGGAGATCGCCATGGGCATGGTCGAGTTCAACGGCGCGCTCTATGTGGGCTCGTCGATCCAGAACGGGGGCTATGACCGCACCAATCTGGTGGGCCCGGGCGCGGGGGAGATTATCCGGATCTGGCCCGATGACAGTTGGGATCTGCTGATCGGCATGCCGCGGGACACGCCCGACGGGTTCAAATACCCGCTCTCGGGGATCGCGCCGGGCTTCGACAATATCTTTTCCGGTTACACATGGCGCATGTGCGTCCATGACGGCTGGCTCTATGTGACGACCTTTGACTGGTCGGTCTTCCTGCAATACGCCCACCGTCCGTCGCCGACGGCGAAGCGCTTGGTGGACGCCGTGAGCTTCGAACAGCTGGCAGAGGTTGGCGGCGGCTTTGAGTTGTGGCGGACCAAGGATGGCGTCAACTGGCAGCCGGTGACGATCAACGGTCTGAACAACCCCTATAATTATGGGGGGCGCACCATGGTCTCGACCCCCCATGGCCTCGCGGTCGGCACGGCGAATGTGTTTGGTGGCAAGAGCCCCGCGCGCTTTGCCTCCGGGTGGCAATATGTCGAGAACCCCGATGGCGGGACCGAGATCCTGCTCGGGGATGCGGGGATCGAGCCCTATTCCGCGCCTGAGCGTGCGGCGCCGGTCGCCACCGAAGCGCCGGAGGCGCGCTGCGATGTGGCGATCCTCGGGGCGGATGGCTATCTCGGGCGGCACGTTTTGCCCAAGCTTCTGGCCAAGGGCTATTCGGTGCGCGCGCTCGTTTCCGAGGACCGGGCTGACAAGCTTAAGGCTGAGCCGGGACTGCAGGTCATGGTGGGCGGGCTCGACACGCCCGGCACGCGCGAGGCCTTCGTCAAGGGCGCGCGGATCGTGCTGCACATGTCGGATCAGCAGCCGTCATCGGGGTCCTATGAAACGCTGCGGCAAGTCAATGTGGCCCAGACCCATGAGCTGTTGCGTGCGGTGAATGCCGAAGAGACCTGCGACCGATTCGTATTCTGCAGCTCGGTGGCCTGCTACCAGAGCCAGTTCATCGAAAAGGAATGGCCGATCCATGAGAGCGCGCCCTTGCGCGTGGATGGGGGCAATGATCTGGCCGATTACGGCATGACCAAGATCGCGGGGGAAAATCTCACCCGGTTCTACAGCAAGAAGTTCGGGTACGAGCATGCGATCCTGCGGCTCGCCTTGGTCTATGGGATCGGGGATCCGGTGATCGACCAGATGGTCCGGGCCGAGGCCCCGGATCCTGAGTTCGGGCAGGATGATGCGGGCAAGTTTCCGCGCCAGTTCGTCCATGTGTCGGATGCGGCCGAGGCGATCCTGCGGGCCTGTTTCGAGGCGGATGCAAAGAATGACACGTTTACGGTCGCAGGTCCGGACGTGGTCAGCTATCGTGATATCGGGCGCATGACCCGGATCGCGATCGGGCGGGCGACCAATGACGACATGGATCCGGACCGGACCCGCGTCTGGCGTCGGTATGTGCAGCAATACGATATCTCAAAGGGAAAAACACATTTGAAGTTCTACCCTTCGGTTCCCTTTGCCGAGGGACTTCGTGCTATCGTTGAAGCGGCACAATCCAAGGGCGAGCTGCCACGCCCGGGGCAAAAGCCCCGCTTGGCGGAAACCGGGCCCGTCCCATCTGGGCGGACCGGCACAGATCAGGAGGCGGCGCCGGGGCAATCGGCGCCGAACGAGGACCGAGGCGCGGCCATCAGCGCGCAGTGATTGTTTGAAGTGATAAGGGCGACAGAAGTCGTTCAACGAAACAGGAAGGAGTGAGGACAATGTCCCAAACCCCAGATTGGACCCCGAATGTTCAGCAGGTCGGAGGCGACCAGAACGAAGCGATGAATTACGTGCGCAGCCTGATGAAAGAGGGCCGCAATGACGAGGCCCGCGCCGAGCTGCAGATGATGATGGAAGCGGACCCGTCGGACACTCGAGCGATGCTGGCCTATGGCGTGTCGCTGGTCCGCGAAAAACGCCTGGATGAGGCGGCCCCTTATGTCGAGCGCGTGCAGGAGATCGAGCCGACCAATACCACCGCGGCCCTCATGGCGGCGCAGATCGGTGTGCGCGGCGGCAATTCCGAATATGCCGAGGCGAATTACCACAAGGCCTTGCAGGTCGACCCGCGCAACATGCGCGCGCTGATGGGGCTGGCGCGCCTCCACAGCCAGAACAAGAAACCCGAAGCAGCGATCGAGGTTCTCAAGACCGCCGTGGAAGTGGATCCGCAATCGGCGCGGGTGCGGCGTCAGCTCGCCGCGCTTCTGCGCCAGAACAGCCAGGCGGATGAGGCCAAGGCGCAGCTCGAGCATGCGCTCGCCGCCAATCCGTCGGACACTGGGACCGCGGTGCAACTGGCCAATGTTTGCATGCGCGAAGGCAACAAGGCCGAGGCAATCTCGATCCTCGAGAAGGCGCTTGAAGGGCAGCCGGGCAACCGCCGCCTGACCATGTCCCTGGGCCGTATGAAGCTGCGCGCTGAGGACTACGAAGGCGCCGAAGCGGTACTGCGTCCTCTGGCATCTGCCGAACGGGGGGCACTGGCAAGGATCGCGCTGGTCCAAAGCCTGATCCCGCAGCACAAGCTGAGCGAAGCACGGTCGTTGCTGGCGCGCAGTTCGCGGGGCAACAAGACCACGAGCCTTGTCCATCGCCTCTATGGTGATGCCTTCGTCGAAGAAGAGAAGTGGGAATCCGCGGAACAGTCCTATCGCGCGGCTATTTCCGCCATGCGGCAGGGCGGCGACACGCTTCTGGCCGAGGTCGACGCGGCCAAGGCGGCCAATGCCGGTGCGACCGGCGCGGCGCTGATCCAGATCTACAAGGATGTGTTTGCCGCCAAGCGCGCCGAGCAAGTCGCAGCCCGCAAGGATGAAGATCCGCGCGCCCGTCGCCGCGCCCGTCGCGCCAAGCGTCAGGAGAACCGCGAAGGTCCGAATGCGAACCGTCGCCAGCAGGTGCTGCAGCGGCTCGCCCAGCAGCGCAACGGTAACAACGCGAACGGCCAGGCGCCGGGCGGGTTGCGTGCTCGGATCCAGGAAAGGCGCGCCCAGCAACAAAACGGCGCGGCAGCCGAGACCGCGGGCGGATCGGCCGTCACCGGAGAGGTTCTGCCACCCCAGGGCCAGGGCCGTCGCGGCAATGGCGGTGTGATGCGCAACATCCTCCAGCGCCGCCGCGGCAACCGCGCTCCGCAGAACTAAGCCAGACGAAAACCAACCGTTCCGGGCGCGCGCGTGCCCGGAACGACACCCCACCGGAGAGACCCCAGCGTGCGCATACTCGTGACCGGACCAACCGGTGCCATCGGGCAATACGTGCTCGAAGCCCTGATGCAGACGGACCACGAGGTCCGGGTCCTGTCTCTGCCGGACAGCATGCACCGCATCAATTATCGCGACCGGATCGAGATCGTGATGGGGGAGCTGTCGGACCCGACTGCCATGGCCGAAGCCGTCGACGAAATCGACATTATCTACCATTGCGCTTTGGTCGGTCCGCCCCCGGCGAAATCGGCCAAGCACATGATGCATGTAAACGCAGACGGGACCCAAAACCTCATCGATCATGCCATCGGCAAGGTGAAACGCTTCGTCCTATGTACCTCCAGCGTGGTCTACACGTCCCATGAGAAACCCTGGCAATGGCCGGTGACCGACGAGGCGCATCGCGAACCCTTTGGTGGTGCGCAACAGATTGCCCATTCGGAATCGCTGATGGCCGCCGAGGATGCGGTGACCCGGGCGCATCTGACCCATGGTCTCGAATATGCGATCCTGCGTCCGACGCTTGTGTCAGGGCGCAAGAGCCACTTCATCGAGCAGATGGTCATCGCCGTGTTGCGCCAGCCCGATGGGCTCGACACCCTGCGCCAGGTCTGGGACACGATGCAATGGGTGCATGGCTCGGATGTGGCCTCTGCTGCGTTGCTCGCGGGGGAGCATCCGAAGGCTGCGAACCAGCGCTACCTCGTGGCCAATGACGAGCCGATCACGATTTACGATGTGCAGGCCCTGACCTGGGACATCATGAATGTCGGCAAGACAGATAACCCATTTCGCGATCTGGCCGCGCGTCACAATCTCGGGCTGCGCAAGTATGATCCGGCCAAGCTCCACGCTTTGGGCTGGACGGCGCGAATGGATGTCAAAGCCTGCATTTCTGAGGTTTTGGGCCGTCTAGAATTCTATTCATCGGCGGGCATCAAATTGCCTCCGCATCTGATCGGCGACTGAGCGCGTGAAGGGGAGTGACCAACGATGAACGTGCTTGTCACCGGGGCGGATAGTTTTCTTGGCCAGCAGTTGATCGCGGCGCTGCGCGCGGCCGGGCATGGCGTTACGGCACTGTCCCTGTCCGAGGAGCCGTCGCGCTTTGCCGATGATCCGCGGGTGATCTGGCGGGCCTGGCCGAGCCGCAAGGATGTGTTTGCCAAGCTTCTGGACGGGTGTGAGCTGGTGCTGGCCGTGGATCTTGCCGAGCCGCCCTCTGACCCGGACGCCCTGCGCGACAGGCGGTTGTTCAAGCTGTTTGCTGCGATTGACGCGACACCCGGCATCCGTCTCGTGGTTCTGGGCTCGACGGAAATCTATGCGGCGCCCAAGGGTGTCGCCGGGACCCTCGACGAAGATGCTCCGCTGCGCGAGCCCTCCGAATTGTCCGCGTCAGCGCGGCTGACCCTTGAGGTCGAGGCACGCTTGGCAAAGAGCGAGATGAACTGGGCCATGCTGCGCGCGCCCTTGATCCTCCACGCCGAGAACCCTGCCGCCTTGTCTTTCGTGCGGGGCATCCTCGTGGAGGATGCAGCCGCGCCCGGGCGCTTCCAACCGGTGGAGAGCCGCGATGTCATCGCCGCTCTGACTGCGGTGGCCCGCGCGGATACGACCAAGTGCATGGCCCTCAACGTGGCAGCGCCGGTCGCTTTTTCCGATCGCGTTCTGGATCAGGAACTTGGGCGTCTCGCCCGGATCCTGACCAATGAGGCCGAGGCCCATGACGCATTGCGCCCGGCTCATCAACCGACCGTTGCGGTGATCTCGACCGAGGCTTTGACCGATCAAACCGGGTTCAAACCGAGACACCCCATCTGGCCCGCGTTGTCGCAAACCGTCCAAGCGGTCATTCGCGAATTGGGGGCCGAAGGTCTGCTGGAGGCTTTGCCACGCAAGAGCGGTTTCGTGTCCCGCGCGCTCGAACTTGGGGAAACGCCCCTGGCCGGCAAGGTCGTGGTGATCACGGGCGCAACCCGCGGCGTCGGACGGGCGACGACGCTGCTTCTGGGGCGTCTGGGCGCGACTGTCGCCGCGGTCGACAGCAATGCGCGGAGCGGCAAGGCCCTGATGCAAGAAGTGGAAACCGGGTTTAACGGGGTCGCCGGGACCTTTCTCGAAGCGGATCTCTCAAGTCTCGAGGCGCTGCGCGATGTGGCGATGGATCTCTCCGCGCGCCACCCGAAGATCGACATTCTGATCCATAGCGAAGATCGCCGCTTCAACACACGGCGCGAGACGGAGGAGGGGCTCGAGATGACGGTTGCCCTGCACCATATTGCGCCCTTCCTGTTGTCGAACCTTCTCGCCGCGCCCCTTCAGGCTGCCGATGCGGCGCGGGTTGTCATGGTCAGTTCCGATGAACATCGTGACGCCACGGGCGCCATTGCCGAGGAGGGGGCCTTTCAGGGCACCGATGCCTATGCCGAGGCGAAGTTTCAGAACCTGCAGGCAAGCTATGTGATGGCCCAGTTGCTGGAGGATAGCAGCGTCACGGTCAATGCGATCAACCCCGGCGAGGCGCGGCCGGAGGCGGCCGGTGACGGCGAGATCCCGGACCAGCCGCAACAACGCGCGACATCGGTCAAGGAATCCGCCATGGCCATCGTGACCTTGGCCTCGGCGCCAGACTTCGCTGGAAAGACGGGTCTCTATCTGGAGATGGAGACGATCGCGTCCTCGGCGCCGCGCACCTATGACGAGGACGCGGCCTGGCAGGTCTGGGAAGACGCCGCGCGTCTGACCGGTCTTTCCGCAGTGCAACAAAACGCCTGACCGCGCGCCGTCGCGCCTGCATCGGTCAGGACCGACGCGGGTCTGCGGCGGGCTCGTCAGAGGCCGCCGCCATGGCATCTGGGCTCAGAGCTTCGAGCGGAAAAAGCTGATCGCCGCACCCGCGCCGTTCAGATCCCCGCGCGAGGGCCCGAATGTCTTCTCGCCGCGTTTTCCACCGGCGTGGCCGGGCCACCAATGGCCCATATTCGGAACGGCGCAAACGGTCACCTCGGCCCCGCCAGAGCAGCTCTTGTAGCTTTCGCAGCTGGCCCCTTTCAGGCGCGAGCTGGACGATTTCCCGCCGCAGCCATTGGCGCCCTTCCAGAAACTCGCCATCTGCCCGACCGAGGGAAGCTCTGCGCCGCGTCCGGTTTTATTTAACGAGCTTTTGCCGCCCTGATAGGGGGCAATCGTGTCTTCAAGCCCATGCATGATGAAAACCGAGACAGGCGATCCGCGCCCGCATCCGCCCAGATCCTGTTTGACGGCGCCGCCCCCGGCGATCCCGCGGAACCGGTCCGGCATCTGGCATGCGACCTGCTGGCTCATGACCCAGCCATTGGAAAACCCGGCCGCGAAATTCCGGCTCTTGCTGATCGGTCCGAAGTTTTCCAGATCCTTGAAGATTGCTTTCACGAAACCGAGGTCATCGATATTGCGCCGCTGTGCCGGGCCGCAACAATCGCCGCCATTCCAGGTCCGGCGGAACCCTTCGGGATAGACAATGATGAAGTCTTCCGCCCCGGAGGCCCGGTGCAGATTTGCCTGATCGACGAAGCCCTTGCCGGAGCCAAGCGCGGGGTGGAACGCGATGATCACGGAGGTTTCGCGCCCCGCGCGCACACGGTCGGGAACATAGGCGCGATAACTCCGCTCCCGGTTGCCAACCTTGATCGTCCGCTCGACCACCTCGAATTTCGCCTCTGCCGGCGTTGGTGCGGTGGTGACGGCCACTGCCGCGAGCAGGGCAATGCAACTGAGCTTGAGGGATATGTATCTGAGAAGTGTGGTGCGGAGCATCATCATACCTTGTGTAACGTTGACCAAGGTTACCCTACACCACACCCCCTTGCTATCCGATAGTGTCAGGCCGGCGCGGCGTCGAACTCTTCCACCGGATTGGCGAAATCGTTCCCGATTGTCCCGTCTCTGATCAACATGACGCCAATATAGCGATGGGTCGTGCCGGGGCAGGGAATCGCCTTGATGTTCGGCAGGCGTGCCACGTGGAGGCTCTGCGTCGTATCGATCGCATCCTCCGGCGTGTAATAGAGACGCACGGCCTTCACCTTGTCCGGGTTCGCCTCGATCAGCGGCCAGGCGTCGAGATAGCGCGGCTCCATCCCCTGGCTGGTATAGAACTCGACCATGCCTTCCATGGCACCGGGCACACGCTCACCCGCGCCATTGAGCGCGTCACGGGTATTGGGGTCGACGAAGGTCACCGTGCCAACGGTGATCACGTCATCGCAGCCCACCAGATACCCGTAGATCAGAGCGGCATAGCCACCGATGGAGGCACCGAACATGGTCACCCGCTTGGGCCCCATCTTCTTGATGAAATACTGCAGGAACTCGACGGTTTCGTCGAGATCATTGCTCAGACCGAGGATGCCGTTATGGAATCCGGTGTGAACGCTGGTTTCTCGAAGGAAAAGAAAGGTTTGCGGGAGGTCGCGGGCATAATCCTTGAAGTCGAAGGACTTGCGTCGCACCGCGGCGTTTGAACTGAACATGATGATAAGATGATCGGGATCGCCGTACTGAACGGCGGCGCATTCGGAAATAAATTCGAGACTCATGAGGGACCTGTGTCGCTGAATAGCTCTGGGAGTGTGGACTAGGATGTATCACTACATCGCAAGCCTAGGGTGAATTCTAGCTTAAGATCTACGCATTTGCACGAACTGCGTCGTTTTGCAGGCGAAAAAACACCGCTGCGCACACCAAATAGCAGTATCTTGTTGGCAGTCTTCTTCATGGCCCGGGGTGGCCCTCCCTGACCGGCGATGCGGGTGATCCGCGCAACAATGGTCAATTGCGACACGCTCTGTGATTGAAAAACACATTGTGTTGTGGGATTTAAACCCTAAGGCCGAGTGTGTTTTTTCAGCAGGCGGGACCGTATGCCCCGAGGCAATGCAGCGCTGGTGCCCGACGGGGCGCCCGCGAAACGATACAAGCTCAATCCAGATGCCAAGGTCTCCCGGTCGGAGGGAGGCAAGGGCACCCATGGGTTCTACAAGGACGCGAAGTCCGGTCGGCTGTTTCGTCTTGGCACGGAAGAGTTTTTTCTGCTGTCGCAACTCGGACGGGGGCGCAGCTTTGAACAGGTCGGCGCCGCCTTCAAGACCTCGTTCGGTCAGGCGGTGCGCAAGTCCACCCTCGCGGGGTTTGCTGCGCAGATGGTTGCGGCGGGGGTGCTTCTCGAGGATCCGCGCGCCGGACAGGACCTTGCGCCGGGGGGCGCTATCAAGGGCGCGCCCGGAACAGAGCCCGAGACGGCAAAGTCCGACGAGGTGGCGGCCAAGGCCGAGATGGAGGCAGACCTGCTGGCGTCCGAGCCGGAAACGCTGCCCAATCCGGACGAAGATATCGACGGGCTCGAGGATCTGATCTTTTCGGAAAAGGCCGCAGCGGCATCTGACAACGGCGCGGCTGATGTCGCCCCGGTCCCTCCGCGCGCAGCAGACCCTGCCAAACCGGCCTCCGCGCCCGATGCCGCGCTGGACCCGGGTAAGGGGGCAGAGGCGCCGAAGCCTTCCCCGGGTGCGACACCGCCCAGCTTCCGCGCCGCCGCGCAAGCCGCACGGGCGGCGGCACAGGCCAAAGCGCAGGAGGATAAATCTGCGCAGGCGGCAACCGAACCGGAGCAAACGACCGAAGAAACCGCCGCGCCGACGCCCGACGCGCCGCGTGAGGCAGCGGAGACATCAAAGGACACCGCCGCAACCGAGGAGAACCGCGCGCCCTCCGGCAACGCGGATCGCTCTGATGCCACGCCCGAACCGGATCAACCCGCCGGCAAGATCCCCGGTTTTGATCCCAAATCCTCTCGCTTCTCCGCAGGGCGACAGCCTGCGGCCCCCGCCGCGATCCCGCCGAGCCCGGCAGGGCGTGACACAGGCGGCACGCCAGACGCCGCATCCGCATCAGGGGAGGCGGAGAAACCCGCGCCCAAAAAGCCGGTCTTTCGCAAAACCGGGCTCAGCGATGGGGTCCCGCACAAGCCCAACAGCCCGAAACCCGGGGCGCAGGCCCGGGATCATGCCGACCCCGGCGCAGGTCCAACCCCGTCTTCCGACCCGGACCCGGCGGAAGAGACGCGCGAAGACGCACCCCAGATCGCCAATGCCGCCATTGCCGGGCGCAAGCTCAAGTTCGAGCGTCACGCGGATCTGAAATCCGACAGCGCCGCGAAAAGCATCCGCAAGGTGTTCAACCCCACGGGGCTCTTTGCCGGGGTCAATGCGGTCCTTGGCTGGCTTGGCTGGTTCAAATGGCTGCTCTGGCCATTGACGATCTTTGCCTTCATGGCGGTTTTCACGCGCTTGTCAGAATACGGCACCAGCATCAGCAGCGCGCGAGGGGCAATCGACCTCTTCTGGCGGATCATCGCCTCCACCCTGACGGTGAATTTCTTCACCGCGTTCCTGACCGGGTTGGCGATCCACCGGCAAGGGGGCGAGACCCCGGGCTTCGGCTTCAGGATGCTCCTCTTCGTGATCCCGCGCTTTGCGGTGGATGAGGGCGGTGTGCGCAAGCTTTCGCGCGAGGGCAAGCTTGCGGTTTATGCCACGACCATGCGGACGCGGCTCGCGATTTTCGCCCTGGGCACCGTGTTCTGGGCCTTTGCGCGGTCCTCGCAGACCGTGTTGCCAGATGTCGCGCTGCTGGTTTCGCAGATCGCGCTGATCACGCTGGTGCTGACGGCTTTCCCGCTGTCGTCGGGGGATGGTTACAAGTATCTCACCACCTATTTCCGGCAGGAGATGCTCAAGCAGCGCGCCTATGCGTGGATGTTCAAGGGCAATCAGAGCAAGCTGGGCATCACGCTCCCCGATCCGACCCCGGGGGAGAAGAAGATCTTCGTCTCATATGTGATCGGCTCAATGCTGTTCACCGGCTTGATCCTGAGCTTTCTCGCGGTGTTTGTCTCGACCGCGCTGGTGGGGCGGTTTGGGGGCTCGGGCGTGGCGATCTTCTTTGCGCTGCTTGTGGCGTTCGGCGTCTGGATCCTGTCCATGAAGGCCAAGAAGGAAGAGATGGCCAAGGCCACGATGAAGACCGTGATCGCCGAGAAAATGGCCGAGAAGGCCGCGCAGGGCGGATCCGGTGGCGGGGCGGCCGGCGGGTTTGGCGGCGGTGCCGGGGGCTTCGGGGCGCCGGGTGGTTTCGCGGCTGGCGGCGGGGCGGCGGCCCAGAGCCGCGCGCTGGTGCCCGTCCCGCAGAGCAGTCGCGCCCTGGCCCTTGGACAGAGCCGCGACCTGACCAAGGCCGGGCCGCGCCCCTTGCCGGGGCTTTACGCCGAGAACACCGCAAAATCCCGGCGCAGCAAATGGGTCTTCCGGCTGAGCACGCTGGTCTTGCTGGGGGCGCTGGCCTATGCGGCCTTCCAACCCTACGAGTTCGAAGTGGGCGGGGATTTCGTGATCCTGCCTGACACCCGGTCCGAAGTCGGTGCCCGTGTCGCCGGGGAACTGATCGAGATCTTTGTGGCCGAGGGTGATGTGGTTGCCGAAGGGGATCTGCTGGCGCGGATGTCCGACTGGGAACCGCGGATGGAGGTTGAGGTGCGGCGGGCCAAGCTGGCCCAGGCCGAGGCCCGCCTTGAAGACTTGCTTGACGGGGCCACCCCCGAGGAGATCGCGATTGTCGCGGAAAGCGTCGCCCACGCTCAGGCGGAGCTGCCCTTCCTGCTGTCGCAGGCGGAACGCGCTCAGGAGCTTCTGGATCGCAATGCCATCTCGCAGGTCGAGTATGAGCGGATCCGCATGCAATACGAGACCGGCCAGATCGAGCTGCGCAGTGCCGAGGCGCGCCATGCCGAGATCACCGCGCCTCCCACAACCACCGATGTGGCCGTGGCAGAGGCAGAGATCGAGCGGCTGAAGGCCGAGCTCGTCTATCATCAGGATCAGCTCGACAAGGTGGAGCTGCGCGCCATCGCGCCGGGTCGGATCGTCTCTGAAAACGTGCACCTGCTGCGCGGCAAGTACCTCAATGTCGGGGAGCTGTTTGTCGAGATCGAAGACCATGAGGTCGCCCGGGCGGAGGTCAGCGTCTCGGAGACCGATATCGGACTGGTCCAGCTGGGCGACGTGGTCCGCCTCAAGGCTTGGGCCATCCCTGATCAAGAGCGGTTGGGCACAGTGGTCTCCATTGCCCCCTCGGCAGAGGTCGAGGATTTCGGCCGGGTAGTGCGGGTGAAAACCCAGTTCCCCAATGAAGAGGGGTTCTTCCGCCCGGAGATGACCGGGTTTGCCAAGATCGACGGGGCGGAGATGAAGACATGGGAGGCGTTCACCCGTCTCTTTGTCCGCTTCTTCCTGATCGAAGTCTGGGGCTGGATCCCGTAACGGGCTTGCCCTTACCCGGGGCGCAGTCACCTGCCGGTTATGGGGCCGTCCCCATTGGCGCGGCGCGCGTCGGGAAAGCCCCTCGTCCCACCGGCTGGCGGTGAACCGCACTTCCACAGGCAGTATCGGACTGTGACCAATTGCCCCGCCAAGGGGCAGGTGGGCGCGGTCAGGCGCGGTTGCGATAGAGGGTCGGGTCCACGGCCTCGGCCATGGCCTGCACATCCAGCCCGCAATCGAAGAACTCTGCAATGCGCGCGGCCGAGGAGGCCGGGTCGGTCACGATGGTGCTGTAATCCACGAAGAGGATCTCGATATTGCGCTGGGCGCGCGCCCATTTCTGAAAATCGAAGACCTCGCCCTGGAAGAGCTTGATCATCAGATCCCGGTCCACCGCATTGGGGTCCAGCCCTTCGCGTTCCAGCATCTTCTCCTGGCTCGCGACCACTTCACCCAAGTCCCGTTGGAGGAAAACGATCCGGTAGGGCACGTCGATGGGCAGATCATAGACCAGCTTGTAGATCACCTTGACCACTTGGCCGGTGGATTTCGCGACCCAGCTGTCATCCTCCTTCAGCGCCTTGACCGGTTCGAACTCGAAATAGCCGAGCGGATTGTCGTCATTGGGTTCACGCTCATGGTCGACCACGGGCGGAAATCCCCCGGCGGTCAGCATCCGCATCATCATCGATGTGCCGGACCGGGGCAGGCCGGACACGACGGCTACGAAATCAACAGAGTCGTGCATGAAAGATCCTTCGTCGCAAAAGTCGCGGGGCGAGATGCTGCTGCATCCGCGCAGGGTTCCAAAGAGTGTTTACACACAAACCCCTAACGCGGCATACCGGAGAGGAGGACGGCGCGTCCATGCGCGCTGTGTCACATCAACGCATTCAAATCCCCGGACCCTATTCTCACAGGAGTTTTTGATATGGCAAAAAAACCGGCCAGTCCCAGTAAACCCGCCGCGAAAACCACACGCGCCAAGAGCGCGACGGCGAAAACTCCATCGAAGACCGCAGCCAAAGCGCCTGCAGCCAAGGCACCCGAGACGAAGGCCGCACCAGCGGCCGAGGCGGCTGCGGCTCCGGCGACCGGGTTCGGTGGCGGCGCGGCCCCGGCAGGGGGCCTGCGCGGCCGCTTCGGTCGCGGTCGTTTCGCTGCGCAGAACACCGGCGGTGCGGCGGCCGGCGCGGGGGCTGCGGGCGGGGCAGCCGGCGGCGGCCGGTTCGGCGCCGGGGCCGGCGGCGGCTTTGGCGGTGGTCAGGGCGGATTTGCCGGTGGCGCCGGAGGTCAGGGTGGCGGCTTCGGGGGCCGCTTCGGACAAGGTGGCGGCCTGGCAGGTGGCCAAGGCGGTCAGGCTGGCGGGTTTGGCGGTCGTTTCGGCGGTGGTCAGGCCGGCCAAGGGGCCGGTCAAGCTGCGGCAGGCCAGGGCGGCGGGTTCGGCGGCCGCTTTAGCGGTGGTCAGGCAGCCCAAGGCGGTGCCGGTGGTCAGGGCGGTGGCTTCGGCGGACGGTTTGGCGGTGGCCAGGCTGGTGGACAGGGCGGCGGCCAAGCAGCCGGTCGCTTTGGCGGCGGTCAGGCCGGGCCAGGTGCCGCGGGACAGGGCGGCGGTCGGTTCGGCGGCGGCCAGGGCGGCGGTCGCTTCGGGGCCGGTCAGGGCGCTCAGCAGGGCGGCCCGCAAGGCGGTCAAGGCGGTCAAGGCGGGTTCGGGAACGGACGCCTCGCGGCCTTCCTCGCCAATCGCCAGCAAGGCAATCAGGGCGGCGGCCAACAGGGCGGTGGCTTCGGAGGGCGTTTCGGCGGCGGTCAGGCCGGTCAAGGCGGTGGCTTTGGTCAGGGTGCCCAACAGGGCGGTCCGCAAGGCGGGCAGGGCGGCCAGGGTGGTTTCGGCAATGGGCGTCTCGCGGCTTTCCTCGCCAATCGCCAACAAGGCAACCAAGGCAATCAAGGGGGCCAGCAGGGCGGCGGTTTCGGCGGCGGTCGCTTTGCGGAACGGCTCCGCAATGCGCAGGGTGGCCAGCAGGGCGGCCAGCAGGGCGGAGGGTTCGGCGGCGGACGCTTCGCGGAGCGGCTCCGCAATGCCAAGGGCGGCGGTGATGGCAACGCGGCTCCGGGCAATGTGCAGCCCGGGCGTTTCGCGGGACGGTTCGGCGGTGGCGGCCAAGGCGCCGACGCGGCCCCGGCCCAGGCGGCTCCGGCCCCCGCAGCCGAAGCCCCGGCAGCCTCCAAGGCGCCCGAGGGCGGTTGGACCAACTGGAAGAAAGACGCGGCCAAGGACTGAGCCGCGCTCTGATCAGACCAATGGGCGGCCCCTGCGGAGGCCGCCTTTTTCATGTACGGGCCACGCCCGCCCCATGCTTGGCCTCTGTCCTCGGCGCAGGAAATCCTCCCGCCGGGGGCGCCTGCGTCTTGAGCGTTCCAGCGTTCCGTGCCTATTCTTTCATCGGGCGTGCAAACCGCCCCAGCCCGGGCATGGCCCCGCGCCGGTTTCAGCTTGATGCCGCCCGCGAGCCGATTTTCCGTCAGGGCGGATTACAAAAAAACACCGATAGGGAGCCCACCTCATGACCCAACGCAAGACCTCACTGCCCGGCTCGGGGCTGTCCCGCCGCGCGCTGCTCAGCTCCGCTCTGGCCCTTGTGGCCGCGGGTGCGCTCGTGCCCGGGGCCCGTGCGGCCGAGCCGATCAAGGTCGCCGGGATCTACACCGTGCCGGTCGAACAGCAATGGGTGAGCCGTATCCATATCGCCGCCGAGGCCGCGGCGGCCGCAGGTCAGATCACCTATACCTTCTCGGAGAACGTGGCGAATACGGATTATCCGCGGGTGATGCGCGAATATGCCGAGAGCGGGATCGAGCTGATGATCGGCGAGGTTTTCGCGGTCGAGGCCGAGGCCCGCGAAGTGGCTGCGGACTACCCCGAGGTGGCCTTCCTCATGGGCTCGTCCTTCCTTGAAGATCCGGGCCTCGCGAATTTCGCGGTCTTCGACAATTACATTCAGGATGCCGCCTATCTCACTGGTTTGATTGCCGGTTCCATGTCCGAGGCAGGCAATATCGGCATGGTCGGCGGCTTCCCGATCCCGGAGGTGAACCGCCTGATGCACGCCTTCATGGCCGGTGCGCGCGAGACCAATCCGGATGTCACCTTCCAGGTCAGCTTCATCGGGTCCTGGTTCGATCCGCCCAAGGCCAAGGAGACTGCCTTTGCCATGATCGAAAACGGCGCCGACATGCTCTATGCCGAGCGGTTCGGGGTCTCCGATGCGGCGCAGGAGCGGGGGCTTCTGGCCATCGGCAACGTGATCGACACCCAGGCGGATTACCCCGACACGGTCGTCGCCTCTGCCCTGTGGCATTTCGAGCCGACCCTGCAGGCCGCCATCGCGGCAGTGAATGCAGGCACGTTCGAGGCCGACAATTACGGCGTCTATTCCTACATGAAGGAAGGCGGCAGCAGCCTCGCACCCCTCGGCACCTTCGAGGGCAAGGTCCCCGCAGAGGTCATGGATCTGGTGAAGGCGCGCGACGCGGCGATCCGCGATGGCAGCTTCACGGTGGAGATCAACGACACCGAGCCGAAATCCTCCTGATGACCGGACTTCCCGGGGCGCAGCCTGTGCTGCGCCTCGACAGCATTACCAAACGCTTCGGCGCGCTCACGGCCAATGATCAGATCTCCTTTGATCTGGCCGCGGGCGAGGTGCTGGCCCTGCTCGGTGAGAACGGGGCGGGCAAGACCACGCTGATGAACATTCTGTTTGGCCATTACACGGCCGATGAAGGCGGGGTGGAGGTGTTCGGCCAGCCGCTGCCACCCGGGGAGCCGCGTGCCGCGCTCTCGGCCGGGGTGGGGATGGTGCACCAGCATTTCACGCTGGCCGATAACCTCACGGTGCTGGACAATGTGATCCTCGGGACCCAGTCGATCTGGCGCACCGCACTTGGCACGGGGGCCGCGCGGCGCAAGCTCGCGGATCTGGCGCAGTCCTTTGGGCTTGAGGTGGATCCGGATGCCCGGGTCGGGACCCTGACCGTGGGCGAACGGCAGCGGGTCGAGATCCTCAAGGCACTCTACCGCGATGCGCGGATCCTGATCCTCGACGAGCCCACGGCCGTTCTGACCCCGCAAGAGGCGGACGCGCTGTTCGCGACGTTGCGCAAGGCCGTGGCCCAGGGCATGTCAGTGATTTTCATTTCCCACAAGCTGCACGAGGTCATGGCGATTGCGAACCGCGTCGTGGTCCTGCGCCATGGCAAGGTGGTGGGCCGGGTGGCCACGGACGAGACCGACCGCCACAAGCTGGCCGAGATGATGGTCGGCGCCGAGATCGCGCCGGTGGCCCCGCGCCCGGCGACGCCCGGTCCGGCGCTTCTAAGCCTTGATCAGGTCAGCACACCCAGCGAAGGCGCGGCGCCGGGGTTGGCCAAGGTGACGCTGGATCTGCGCGCGGGCCAGATCACCGGGCTGGCGGGTGTTTCGGGCAACGGGCAGGCGGCCCTTGCGGATCTGATCGGCGGGTTGATCGCGCCGGCCTCGGGCGAGATGCGGCTCGGCAATGCACCGGTCGCGGACTGGTCGCCCCGCGCGGCTCTGGCCCAACGGATCGGGCGGATCCCCGAGGACCGGCACAAGACCGGAACCATTGCCGATTTTTCCCTGACCGAGAACGCGATCCTCGAAGCGTATCCCAGCGCCGGGTTCAGCCGCCGCGGCTGGATGCGCTGGGGCGCAGCGCGGGATTTCGCGCGCGAGGTGATCGACACTTATGACGTGCGCTGCCCGGGGCCCGAGACGCCGATCCGGCTGCTTTCCGGGGGGAACATGCAGAAGCTTATTCTGGGCCGGGTTCTGGAGGATGCGCCGCGCATCGTGCTGGCTAATCAGCCCGTGCGCGGCCTCGATATCGGCGCGGTGACTTACGTGCAGGAGCAGCTGATCAAGGCCCGCGATGGCGGGGCGGCGGTGCTTTTGATTTCCGAGGATCTCGACGAGGTGCTGGCGCTCTCGGATGTGATCCATGTGATGTCCGAGGGGCGGCTGTCGCCCGAATTCGCCCGCGGGACCATGACACCCGCCGAGCTGGGCGTCTGGATGGCGGGCGACGGATTTGCGGAGGCCTCCCATGCGGCTTGAACCGATTGCAGACCCGGGGATGGGCCGCACGCTGGGCCTGCCCGCGATTGCGCTGACACTGACGGTGATCGCGGCCTCGGGGCTGGCACTGCTGGCCGGGGGCGACCCGTTTTCGGTGCTGGGGCTGATCATCCAAGGGGCGGTCGGTTCGAAATTCGCCCTGCTGGAGACGCTAAACCGGGCGACGCCGCTCATTTTCACCGGGTTGGCTGTGGCCGTCGCCTTTCGCGCGAAGCTCTGGAATATCGGGGCGGAGGCGCAGCTTTACGGCGGGGCGGTGATCACGGTGCTTCTGGGGACAGGGTTTCTGCCCTGGCCGGCGGGGCTGCTGCTGCCGACGCTGGTGATCGCGTCGATGGTCACAGGCGCGATCCTGCTGCTGGGCCCGGCGATCCTGAAGACGCGGCTCGGCGTGGACGAGGTGGTCACGACGCTCTTGCTGAATTTCATCGCTCTTCTGTTCGTGTCCATGCTGCTTGAGGGGCCGATGAAGGACCCGATGGGCATGGGCTGGCCGAAATCCGAGCGCCTGATTGCCGAGGCCCGCTTGCCACGCCTGATCGAGGGGCTGCGGCTCCATTGGGGGTTCGGGCTCGCGCTGATCGCGGCGGGGGTGGTCTGGGTGATCCAGACCCGCACCACGCTGGGCTACGAGATGCGCGCCGTGGGCCTGAACGCCCAAGCCGCGCGGTTCGCGGGCATCCCTGTGGGCAAGGTGATCCTCAAGACCGCCTTTCTGTCGGGCGGGCTCGCGGCCTTGGCCGGGTTCTCCGAGGTGGCCGGGCTCAAGGGCTCGCTCACGCTCGATCTGAGCCCGGGCTTTGGCTACACGGGCATCATCGTCGCCATGCTCGCGCTGCTCAACCCGCTGGGCGTGGTGATCTCGGCGCTCTTCGTCGCGGGGATCTTTGTCGGCGCGGACAGCATGAGCCGGGCGGCGGGCGTGCCCACCTATATCGCGGATATCCTGCTGGCGCTGGCACTGCTGAGCATGGTGCTCGCGATCATGCTGACCCGGTTCCGGGTGGTGCGAGGCTGAGATGGCAGAGCTGTTCGATATCCTGCTCTCGGCGAGCTTCTGGGCCGCGGCGATCCGCATTGCGAGCCCGCTGATCTTTGCCACCATGGGCGAGCTGATCTGCGAGCGGGCGGGGGTGCTCAATCTCGGGATCGAGGGGATCATGGTCGCCGGCGCCTTTGCGGGCTGGATGGCGGTCTATTCCGGCACCGATCTCTGGACCGGGGTGGCGATTGCGGCCATGGCCGGGATGCTGTTCGGGCTGGTCCACGCGACGCTGACCGTGCCCTTCGGGCTGAGCCAGCATGTGGTGGGCCTCGGCGTGACCTTGCTGGCAACCTCGGCCACCTATTTCGCCTATCGCGTGGCGCTGCCCGAGGTCTCAAGCCCGCCGCGGATCGAAGCGTTTCAGACCTATGAGGTGCCGGTCCTGTCCGACCTGCCTCTGGTTGGCGAGGCGCTCTTTTCCCAGACGCCGCTGACCTATCTGGCCTTTATCGTCGCGATCCTGACCGCGCTGGTGCTCTACCGCACGCCCCTGGGGCTGGCGGTGCGCGCGGCGGGCGAGAACCCCAGCGCGGTCGAGGCGCAGGGCTTGTCGGTCACGGGCTTGCGCATGGGGGCGGTGATCGTGGGGTCGGGGCTGATGGCTGTGGGCGGGGCGTTCCTGACCATGTCGGCCTTCAACTCCTTCTTTTTTGAGATGGTGAACGGGCGTGGATGGATCTGCATCGCGCTGGTGGTGTTCGGCGCGTGGCGACCGGGCAAGGCCCTGCTGGGGGCGCTGCTCTTTGCGGCGTTTGACGCGCTGCAGGTGCGGCTGCAACAGACGCCGTTGGGGGCGGATATCCCCTATCAGGTCTTCCTGATGCTGCCCTATATTCTGTCCATTCTTGCCCTTGTTGTGATGTCGCGACGCGCAGAGGTTCCCGCAGCGCTCATGGTGCCCTATAACAAGGGCACACGCTGAGGTGGTGCTCGCGCGTAAAAGACAGGCAAGCTCATGAAGTTTCGCGACTATTTCTACACCGAGGACCCCTATGCCGGTTTCGATCTGGACAGTGTTCCGCCCGACCGACAAGGCTGGGGCAGCACGGCGGGCATCTTTGCAAAGCTGCTGACCGAGCTGAAACCCGCCAAGATCGTTGAGGTTGGCACCTGGAAAGGGGCGTCGGCGATCCATATGGCCGAGGCCTGCCGCGATGCCGGGATCGAGACCGATATCCTCTGCATCGACACGTTTCTTGGGGCCAGCGGGCTCTGGCTGCGGGCGGGCTATGCCGAAGAGACTCTGAAGATGCAGGCGGGCCTGCCGACGATCCACGCGACCTTCATGCGCAATGTGATCGATGCGGGGCTCACGGATGTGATCACCGCCCTGCCGCTGCCCTCGCGGGAGGCGGCGACCGTGCTGATCAAGCGCCGGATCAAGGCGGATCTGATCTATATCGACGGCGATCATTCCTATGAGGGCTGTCTCGAGGACATGCGCAGCTATCGCGGTGCGCTGGCGCCCGATGGTCTGATGCTTTGCGATGACTTCACCTTCGACAGCGTGGCCCGGGCGATCACCGAATTTGTCGCCGAGACCGGGTGCGAGATGCTCGAGGTCGGCAACAAGGTCGTGCTGAGCTTCGGGCGGGATATCTCCGGTCTGCGCCAATGGCAGACGGATATGCTGGCGCGTCAGGCGGCGCATCGCGCGAAGAAAGAGGCTCTGGCCGCCGAGGCTCAGGCAAGCGAGGGCTAGGCGAGCATGATCGACATTCTGGTGCGGGGCGGCACGCTGCCCGATGGGCAGGTGGCCGATATCGCGATTGCGGGGGACCGGATTGTAGATATCGCGCCGGGGATCGCGGCCGAGGCGGGTCTGGTGATCGATGCCATGGGCGATCTGGTGAGCCCGCCCTTTGTCGATCCGCATTTCCATATGGATGCCACGCTCAGCTATGGCACGCCGCGGATCAACGCCTCGGGCACGCTGCTGGAGGGGATCGCCCTCTGGGGCGAGCTGAAGGAGCAGGCGACCATTGACGAGATGGTCGCGCGCGCCCTGCGTTATTGCGACTGGGCGGTGTCCTTGGGCTTGCTGGCGATCCGCTCCCATGTGGATACCTGCGATGACAGCCTGAAGGGCGTCGAGGCGATGTTGCAGGTGCGCGAGACGGTGAAGCCCTATCTCGACCTGCAGCTTGTGGCCTTTCCGCAGGACGGCTTCTACCGCGACCCCACGGCCGAGGCGAATACGCTTCGGGCATTGGATATGGGTGTGGATGTGGTCGGCGGCATCCCGCATTTCGAACGGACCATGGCCGATGGTGCAGCCTCGGTACGCGCTTTGTGCGAGATCGCGGCGGAGCGTGGCCTGCCGGTGGATCTGCATTGTGACGAGACCGATGACCCCATGTCCCGCCATATCGAGACGCTGGCCGCCGAGACGATCCGCTGCGGGTTGCAGGGGCGGGTGGCCGGATCGCATCTCACGTCGATGCATTCGATGGACAATTACTACGTCTCGAAACTGCTGCCCATGGTGGCCGAGGCGGGGATCGCGGCGATCCCCAACCCGCTGATCAATATCGTGCTGCAGGGCCGGCATGACACCTATCCCAAGCGGCGCGGGCTGACCCGGGTGAAGGAGATGCAAGGCTTGGGCATCCCGGTGGGCTGGGGGCAGGATTGCGTCCGTGATCCCTGGTATTCGCTGGGCACGGGCGACATGCTCGACGTGGCCTTCATGGGGCTGCATGTGGCGCAGATGACCGCGCCCGAGGAAATGGCCCGCTGCTTCGAGATGGTGACCGAGACCAACGCGGCGATCATGGGGCTTGAGGACTACGGGCTGGCGCCGGGCAAGATGGCCTCGTTGGTGGTGCTGGATGCGGGCAATACGATCGAGGCGGTGCGGCTGCGCCCGGACCGGCTGGCGGTGATTTCAAAGGGAAAGCTCGTGGCGCAGAAGGCGCGCAATGACAGCCGTTTGACCCTGCCCGCGCGCCCGGACAGCGTGCACCGCCGCCATTGATGCAGATGCCTGATCGCCCCACGGACCGGTGGCGCGGTCCCCATGGGGACCGCGCGGACGCGCCATGGGGGCGGGTGTTGCGGCTTTATGGGAAGCCGATTGCCCTGTCGCGGGTCCGCGCGGTCCTGCAAGGACCGCGCCGCCGAGCGCCCGGTTCTGCGAGGGCTGCATGAGCAGGCGCGAGACGGCCCATGAGGTCCTCCGTCGCGCCGGGCGCAACCCGTTTCGCCGCTATCCCATGCCTGACGCCGGGGGCGACCGTCTCTATCCTTTGGCCATGCCAGCTAGCTCGCCCGGGTTCCGGATCTCTGCCGAGGACACGGTGTTCGCCATGGGCTCTTGCTTTGCGCGCGAGATCGAGACGGCCCTCGCGGCCTCGGGCATGACCGTCCTCAGCCGAGATCTCGATCTCGGGCCGATCGGCGCCTCGCTCGAAGATCCGGCCAATTTCTTCAACGCCTACACGGTGCCCGCCATGGCCACCGAGCTGCGCTGGGCCTTGGAGCGCGACAGCTTTCCCGGTGCGCCGCTCTTCTATCCGCTCCGCGAGGATGACAGCGCCTATCGCGACCTGACCCTCGGCTCGGCCAAGCTGGCTTTCCCGCGGGACGAGATCCTCGCCTTTCGGCATCGGGCCCTCGACGTGACCGCGCGGGTGGCCGAGGCGGACCTGATCGTGCTGACCCTCGGCCATGTGGAGAGCTGGCGCGACATCGTGCTCGACATCCCCCTGAACATCGCGCCGCCGCCGGCGGTCTGTGCGCGGTTCCCGGAGCGCTTTGCCTTCGAAGTCCTGGGTTACGACCAGATCCTCGCCGGACTGCGCGAGATCCACGGGTTGCTGAGCCGGGTCCGCACCAAACCCTTGCGCATGTTGCTGACGGTCTCGCCCGTCCCGCTGCGGGCCACGTTTCGCGACATGGATGTGCTGCTGGCCAACAGCTATTCGAAATCCGTCCAGCGGGCGGCGGTGGACGCCTTTGTCGCCGAAGCCGAGGGGGTGGATTACTTTCCATCCTATGAATGCGTCACCCTGAGCGACCCGGCTGCGGCCTGGACCGAAGGGGATTTCCGCCATGTGGCCCCGGATCTGGTGGCGCGGATCATGGCCGAGGTCCGGGCGCGCTACATGACGGGCGAGGATGACGCCCTGCGCCGCGCGGCCCTTGTCACCAATGCCCGGCTCCTGACGCGGATGGAGCGCTATGGCGAACTCATCGATCTGCTCGGGGACGCGCCCGAACGCGCCCGGACCCCGGAGCTGCAGCAGGCCTTTGCGGTGGCCCTGCGCCGGAGCGACCGGATCCCCGAGGCGGTCGCCGCGATCTCGGACGTGGTAGAGCAGGATCCCGAGGATCACCGGGCGCTCGAACGGCTGATCCGATGGCTGGAGCAGCTGGACCGCATGGCCGTGGCGCGCGACTATCTCGACCTCCATGGCACGCGTTTTCCCAAGCGCCGCAAGTTTCGCCGTGGCCGCAAGGCGCGCAAGGCAGCGCGGAAGCGTTAGCCGCGCGCGCGCATGGACCGGGCCGGCCGGACCCGCCTGATCCCGAAACCCTTGCCGGTTTCTTGGGCAGATGCCCCTCCTTGCAGCAAAAAACCACGTCCAGCGCTTGACCTTCCCGCGCCCCTTTCCGAACCTGCGCGCTGATCGGGCCCTCGGGCCATGACCCAATCAGGTCCGCAAATGGGCCGTAACCACAGGGAGACGACGCGTGTTTCAACGCTTTGCACAGATTTGCGCGGCTGGGGCCGTGCTCGCCGCAGCCACGACCGCCGGTGCCGAAACAAAGGTGCCCTTCGCACTGGACTGGAAATTCGAAGGCCCCTCGGCCGCCTATTTCGCCGCCGTGGATAACGGACATTTCGGCGAGGCCGGGCTCGATGTCGAGATCTCGGCCGGGCAGGGCTCGCTGGACGCGATCCCGAAGGTGGCGACCGGGGCTTTCCCCATGGGCTTTGCGGACATCAACAGCCTGATCAAGTTCCTTGACCAGAACCCGGGCGCGCCGGTGATCGCGGTGATGATGGTCTATGACAAACCGCCCTTCGCGGTTGTGGGCCGCAAGAGCCAGGGGGTGATGGCACCCAAGGATCTCGAAGGCCGTGTGCTGGGCGCGCCGCCCCCCGATGGCGCCTGGGCGCAGTTCCCTGCCTTTGCCACTGCAAATGACCTCGACGTGGACGCGATCACGGTTGAGCCGGTGGGCTTCCCGACCCGCGAACCGATGCTGGCCGAGGGCAAGGTGGATGCGGTTACGGGCTTTTCCTTCTCGTCCTATCTGAACCTCGTGCGCCTTGGTGTGCCGGAGGATGACATCTCGACCATTCTGATGGCCGATCACGGGCTCGCGCTCTATGGCAATGCGATCATCGCCAATACCGAGTTCGCTGCAGCAAACCCCGAGCTTGTCACCGGCTTTCTCGGGGCGGTGGCCAAGGGTTGGGCGGACGTGATCGCTGACCCAGCTGCAGGTGCGGCCATGGTTCAGGACCGCAACCCCGCCGCCGATGTCGCGCTGGAGCAGCGCCGCCTGCAACTGGCGATCGACGCCAATGTGGCCACGGACTATGCGCTCGAGAATGGCATGGGCGGCATCGATGCGGCGCGCATGGAGACGGCGCTGGCGCAACTGGCCGAGAATTACGAGTTCCAGACCACGCCGGATATGAGCCTCTATTTCACCGACGCCTATCTGCCCGATGCTGCCATGCGGATGCTCAAGTAAGCACGCGACGTCACTGACACGCCGGGGCGGAGGCCGCCCCGGCCCTATGGGAAAGGGCCGGCGATGTCCGCAGCCATGATCGAAATCGCCGGCGTCACCCACGCCTACAAGACCGAGAGCGGGCCGCTCCCGGTGTTGCGCGACCTTAGCCTCTCGGTGCCCGAGAACGGTTTCGCAGCGGTGGTGGGCCCGTCGGGTTGCGGCAAGTCCACCCTGACGCGCCTGATTGCCGGGCTGATGAAGCCCGATGCGGGCGAGGTGCGCCTGCATGATGCGCCGGTCAAGGGCCCGAAATCCACGGTGGGGATGGCGTTTCAGAACCCGGTTCTGCTGGAATGGCGGACGATCCTCGACAATGTCATCCTGCCGCTGGAGATCGTCGCGCCGCGCATGCCGCGCAAGGATCGGGTGGCACGGGCGGAGCATCTTCTGGGGCTCGTTGGCTTGGCCGGGTTCGAGGACAAGCGGCCCTCGGAGCTGTCGGGCGGGATGCGCCAGCGCGCCTCCTTGTGCCGGGCACTGGTGCATAAGCCGGAGGTCCTGATCCTCGACGAGCCGTTCGGGGCGCTGGATGCCTTCACGCGCGAGGATCTGTGGCAGCTCATGCATACCTTGCGCGCTGAGGAGCCCTTTACCTCGCTCCTGATCACCCATGACCTGCGCGAGAGCATTTTCCTGGCCGATCAGGTGGTTGTCCTCTCCGGACGACCGGCCACGACGCAATACGTTCTGGATGTGACTTTCGAGGGCGACCGCGTGCTCGACGATCTCTACACGCAAAAGGCCACGGACATGCTCGCCATCCTGCGCCACCAGATCCAGGTCGCCCAGGGCCGGGCCGAGACAGCGGAGGCGGCAGAATGAGAACCTTTCAGAAAATCGCGATCCCGCTGGCGGCCATTCTGGCGTTTCTGGTGTTCTGGGAATGGCTGGTCTGGGTGAATGAGTGGCCGAATTACAAGATGGCGTCGCCGAGCGACCTCTGGCCAGCCTTCTGGAAGTTCCGGGGGCTGTTCTTCGAATACGGATGGCAGACCCTGTGGCGCACCGTGGCAGGGCTGCTGCTGGCGGTGGTGTTCGGCGTGGCGCTGGGCATGGTGATGGGGTTCAGCCGGACCATGCGCGATGCGCTCTATCCGTTGCTGGTGGGGTTCAACGCGATCCCCAAGGCCACCGTGGTGCCGGTGATCGCGCTGATGTTCGTGGGCCAACATGACATGAACACCATCCTGATTGCCTTCCTGATCTCGTTCTTCCCGATTGCCGTCTCGGTCTCGATCGGGCTCAGCACGCTGGAGCCGGAATATCGCGACATCCTGCAATCGCTGGGGGCATCGAAGACGACGATCTTCTGGAAGATAGCCCTGCCCAAGACCTTGCCGGAATTCTTTGGCGCGCTGAAGGTCGCGGTGACATTGGCCTTCATTGGGACGAACCTGATGGAGATCGTGGAGCCCCATGGCAAGGGGCTCGGGCATCTCTTTGACAGCGGCAAGATCAGTGCGGATTACCCGCTGATGTTTGCGGTGCTGATCGCCTTGGCGTTTCTGGGGATCGTACTCTATTACATCGTGGTTGCGCTGGAAAAGGTCTTTGCGGGTTGGGCCGAACGGGCGGAGACCTGAGACGTGGGGCTGCCAAGCGCGGCGCGCTTGGCCCGGGCGCGCTCCACATGTGGAGCGCGCGGTCGCACGAGACGATCGGCGTGGGGCGCAGACTGGGCGCCCTCGGTCCGGGCCCTTGGGACCGCGCTCCCAACGGGAGCGCTCAGTGGCCTCGGGCAGGCCGCCGCGGGCATTGCGCCTATTGAAAGGGCGGGTCCGGATAGATCACGTCGCGCAGATACAGCCCCTCTGGCGGGCAGACCGGGCCACAGGCGGCGCGGTCCCGCGCCTCCAGCGCGCGGCGCACATCCTCGGGCATCCAGCTGCCCGCGCCCACGCGTTCCAGCGTGCCAACGATGCTGCGCACCTGATTGTGCAGGAAGGATCGCGCCCGCAGGTAGAACCGTATCTCGGTGCCATGGGCCACGGGCGTTTCCTCGATCGTGATCTCATCGAGTGTTTTGACCGGCGAGGCCGCCTGACACATCACCGAGCGGAAGGTCGTGAAATCATGGTGCCCGATCAGATGGGCCGCCCCGGCGCGCATGGCCTCCACATCCAGGGGGCGCTGCACCCGCCAGACCAGCCCGGCATCATGGGTGGCGGGCGCGCGTCGCGCCAGAAGCCGAAAGAGATAGCGCCGTTCAACGGCCGAGAACCGCGCGTGGAAATCGTCGGATACCTGCGCTGCGGCCAGGATCGCCACGGGCAGGGGACGCAAATGATGGTTCAGCGCCTCGGACAGGCGAAACGGATCCCACGGCTTGTCCAGATCCACATGGGCCACTTGCCCCGTCGCATGCACGCCCGCATCGGTCCGCCCCGCCGCGGCGATCCCGGCATGGTTGGGCTGCAGTTTGCGCAAGGCATCCTCGACGGCTTCCTGCACGGATGGCTGCGCCTTCTGGCGTTGCCAGCCGGAAAACGGCGCGCCGTCATACTCGATCTTGAGGGCAAATCTGGGCATGTCGCGTCGCATACCCCGGGCGCGGCCCCATGACAATTCCGCAAATCCCTGCGCGCAAGGCCTTTGAACCCCGCGCCGTGCATCCTTATGTTAAGCCCCGAGCACGAAGGACGCGATTTTGGTATTCTCCACAATAACCGACGGCATCGAGCGCGGGGTAACCGGGCTCACGGGCGCTGTCTCCGAGACTTTTTTCGAACCGGTGATCCGCCTCGGCGTCACCGGGCTAAGCCGTTCGGGCAAGACGGTGTTCATCACCTCGCTCGTCGCCAACCTGCTGGAGCGCGGGCGCATGCCCCAGTTTCAGGCCGCAGCCACCGGCGCAATCCAGAGCGCCTATCTCCAGCCGCAGCCCGATGACACCGTCCCGCGCTTCGATTTCGAGAACGCGCTGGGCCAGATGACTGGCACCACGCCGCGCTGGCCGGACAGCACGCGCACCATCTCGGAGCTGCGCGTGTCCCTCCGGGTGCAGCCGCAAGGGCTGCTCGGGGCGCTATCGGGCCCAAAAACGGTGCATGTGGACATTGTGGATTATCCGGGCGAATGGCTGCTGGATCTGGCCCTGCTCGACAAGAGCTATGCCGACTGGTCCGCCGAGATGCTCAAACGGTTGTCCAGCCGCCCTGGGGCGGAGGCGTTCCTCGCAGCCCTCGCGGAGGCCGACCCGGGCGCGAAACTGTCCGAACCCGAGGCGCAGCGTCTTGCCGCCAGCTACACCGCCGCGCTGCACACTGCGCGCGAGGCGGGCTTTTCGGATTGCACGCCGGGCCGCTTCATCCTGCCGGGCGAGCTCGAAGGCTCGCCGGTGCTGACCTTTGCGCCGCTGCCGCCGGGCCGTCACGGGCGCGGCACGCTCGGGCGCGAGTTCGAACGCCGGTTCGAAGCCTACAAGACCCAGGTGGCGCGGCCGTTCTTTCGCGACCACTTCGCCCGGATCGACCGGCAGATCGTGCTGGTGGATGCGCTGGGCGCGCTCCATGCAGGGCCGCGCGCGGTCGAGGATCTGCGCAACACGATGGAGGATATCCTCACGGCGTTTCGCCCCGGCAGCAATTCCTGGCTGAGCGCGATCCTCGGCAAGCGGGTGGAGCGGATCCTGTTTGCCGCCACCAAGGCGGACCATCTGCACCACACGCAGCACGGGCAGCTTACCGCCATCATGGAGGCGCTGGTCCGCGACGCCCGCCGCCGCGCGGATTTCGCCGGGGCCGAGACCGGGGCCATGGCGATTGCCGCCCTGCGCACCACCATCGAGGAAACCCGCACCCATCAGGGCCAGCCGCTGGATCTTGTACGCGGCACCCTTTTGGAGACCGGCAAGGAGGCTGCGTTTTTCGCCGGAGAGCTCCCCAAGGATCCCAATGCCATCCTTGCCCCGGCCCGCGAAGGCGCGGCGACCTGGCTGGAGGGCGACTATGCCGCCATGCGCTTTGCCCCCGCCCGCGTGGCGCTTGCCCCGGGGGAGGGGCCGCCCCATATCCGTCTGGATCGTGCGGCGGAGTTTTTGCTGGGGGACCGTCTGCGATGACCGCACCCCGTGACCGGAGGGTCCTGCCATGACCACCAAGAAAGGTGCCGTTCTGATCGAGCTGGAGGAGGAGGCCAAATCCGGCGAGACCTCTGCGCGCGAGACCCCGGCCTCGGCCCCGCCCGTGCCCGATCTGCCCGGCGCGGTTCCGCAGGGGCAGGCCCTGCAAACCGTCGCACAGCTGGCCGCGCGCCCGCCCTCCCGGCTTTTGCGCATGTTCCTCTCTGCGCTGCTGGCGCTGGTGCTCTTCATGGCCGGGGTGGCGGCAACGAATTTCGTCACCGGATTGCTGGCCAGCGCGCCGGTTCTTGGGGCGGTGGCGGCGGGGCTTTTTGGTCTGGTCTGTGTCACGGCCCTGATGATCGCCGGGCGCGAATGGCTGGGGTATCGCCGGCTGGCGCGGCTCGACGGGATCCGGGCGGCGGCGGATGCGGCCCTGGCCGCGGGCACCCTGTCCGAGGCCAAGACCGTGGCGACCCGGATCTCGACACTTTACGCCGACCGGCCCGAGTTGCGCGGCCCGCGTCAGGATCTCGACCGGACGGTGAAAGACCAGTTCGAGGTGGGGGCTGTCTATGAGCTGGTCGAGGCACAGTTGCTCGAACCGCTCGATAGTCGGGCGCAGGCCGAGATCGCCGCGGCAGCCCGGCAGGTAGCAACTGTGACGGCGCTTGTGCCGCTGGCACTTGCGGATGTCATCGCCGCGCTGACCGCAAATCTGCGCATGATCCGGCGGATCGCCGAGATCTATGGCGGGCGCGCGGGCACCCTTGGCAGCTGGCGTCTGACCCGATCGGTTCTGACCCATCTGGTGGCCACGGGCGCGGTCGCCGTGGGCGA
Organism: Dinoroseobacter sp. S124A; assembly: GCF_049801015.1. Lineage (NCBI taxonomy): Bacteria > Pseudomonadati > Pseudomonadota > Alphaproteobacteria > Rhodobacterales > Roseobacteraceae > Dinoroseobacter > Dinoroseobacter sp. S124A. The sequence continues at coordinate 359,505 of NZ_JBNAGD010000001.1, forward strand.
TGACCTGATCGGCTCGGTGGCCGGGGGGAGTGTTCTGTCCAAGGTGTCGCGCCGTTTCGGCGAAGGCGTGGTCAATGGCGCGCTGACCGCACGGGTCGGGGTGGCCGCGCTTGAGGTTTGTCGGCCGCTGCCCTTCGGTGAAACCCGCCGACCCTCTGTCACCGGATTGGTGAAACAGGCGCTGGGCGGACTATTCTCAAACGGAAGCTAACCCAGCACGGAGCGCGCGATGGACACCCTTGCCCCTGATCTCAACACCATGGTGCGCACGCCGCTCGACCCGGCCCATGTGACGGCCATGCGGCGGATCGGGACCGAGGTCCGCTATGGGGCGGGGGACAAGATCACCCGGCTCGGTGAGACGCAGACCCATTTCCACTATGTGCTCGAGGGGGAGCTTGAGGCGATCGACCCGGTCACCGGCGGACGCTACGGCGATGCCACGCTGGGGCCGTCCCAGTTCACGGGCGAGATCAGCTTTCTCAATGACGGCAAGGTCATGCTCGCCAATCGCGCGGTGCAGGACAGTGTCCTGCTGCAGGTGCCCCGGGCCGAGATGCTGCAGCTGATGTCCGAAGTGCCGGAGATGAGCGATATCATCGTCACCGTTTTCGCCGGGCGGCGGCGGCGTCTGCTCGAGAGCCAGCAGGCGGCGCTCACCCTGCTGGGCGCGGATCAGGACCGGCAGATCCGCCGCATCGCGGCCTTTGCCAGCCGGAACCGGATCCCCTATCGCTCCCTCGAGCTGGAGGATCACGAGGCCGAGGATATTGCCGAGCAATGCGCGATCCTGCCCCGGCACCCGTGCGTGATCTTTGGCAAGAACACGGTGATCGAGGACCCGAACCCGCGCAAGATCGCGCGGCTTCTGGGCATCGATATGCCCCTCGGCGGCACCCATGTCTTCGATGTGCTGATCGTCGGCGGAGGGCCCGCGGGCATCGCGGCGGCGGTCTATGCCGGGGCCGAGGGGCTCAGCGCGCTGGTGGTTGAGGATCTGACCATCGGCGGGCAGGCAGGCACCTCGAGCCGGATCGAGAATTACATGGGCTTTCCCACCGGGATTTCCGGCGCGGATCTCTGCTGGCGCGGCGAGGTTCAGGCGATGAAATTCGGCACCCGCTTTGCCATGCCCCGGCGCGCGGCCCATGTGGACCCGCTCGAGGATGGGAGCTTCTGCGTCCGGCTCGATGACGGCGAAGAGGTCCGCGCCAAATCCATCGTCATCGCCACGGGGGTGCAGTATCGCAAGCTGCCGATCCCGCGGCTCGAAGAGTTCGAGAGCGCGGGCGTCTATTATGCCGCCACGGATGTGGAGGCGCGCTATTGCCGGAACACCGATGTGGTCGTGATCGGCGGGGGCAATTCGGCGGGGCAGGCGGCGATGTTCCTGTCGCGCACGGCCCATCATGTGCATGTGCTGATCCGGGGGGACAGCCTTGCGGCCTCCATGTCGTCCTACCTGTCCGAACGGCTCGACCGCGATCCGTCGATCACCCTGCACCGGCGCACGCAGGTCACGGCGCTCCATGGTGAGGACAAGCTCGACAGCGTGACGATCCGCGACGGTCAGATGGGGCAGGACTGGACGCTCAAGACCGGTGCGGTCTTCGTGATGGTGGGGGCGGCGCCCAATACCGGCTGGCTCGACGGGCATGTGACGCTGGATGAGAAGGGCTTTGTCCGCACGGGCCGCGAGGTGGGCGGGCGCTCCACCTTCGAGACCTCCTGCCCGGGGATCTTTGCCGTGGGCGATGTGCGCGCAGGCTCGGTCAAACGGGTGGCCTCGGGGGTGGGCGAAGGCTCGGTGGTCATTTCCAAAGTGTGGGAACATGTGAACGCGCCTTGACCCTGGCCCGGCGGGGGCGTGGGGTGGTCCGGACAACCACGTGGCCCGCTCTTGCAGTGCCGGACGCACGGATCTGTGCCGCGTGATGCACGCCGTGTCGCCAAGCCGGCTAGGGACTGGCCCTGATCAGCGCTCGAGATCGCAGACACCTTGCGCAGATCTGCCCAATCGCGCCCCATGCCTGCCGATCGGCTCGCGGCGAAATGTTGCGATTGTCCCCATGGGGATAGGGGCCTATAAGCGCCCCATGACATGGTTCGCGGTGATCATTTCCCGAATTAGCAACCCGGCGCTCGCTTGATCCGAGCCGCCGGGCCAAGGCGTATGGGTTTCCGCGCCGCCCCCCTTTTTTGACCGACATGACGATACAGGATGACCGGACATGTGCGCCGACACGCCCAGTGCGAACCAGTACAAAGACACGCTGAACCTTCCGAAGACTTCGTTTCCCATGCGCGCAGGCCTGCCCAAGCGCGAGCCTGATTGGCTGGCCCGCTGGGCCAAGATCGACATCTACGAGCGCCTGCGGGACAAGGCCCGGACCGAGACGCGGCCGGCCTTCACGCTCCATGATGGGCCGCCTTATGCAAACGGGAACCTCCATATCGGCCATGCGCTGAACAAGATCCTCAAGGATATGGTCGTCCGCTCCCAGCAGATGATGGGCAAGGATGCCCGCTACATCCCCGGCTGGGACTGTCACGGCTTGCCGATCGAGTGGAAGATCGAGGAAAAGTACCGCGCCAAGGGCCGGGACAAGGACGAGATCCCCGTGATCGACTTCCGTCAGGAATGCCGGGCCTTTGCCGAGGGCTGGGTGGATATCCAGCGCGAGGAGTTCAAGCGTCTGGGCGTCACCGGCAAGTGGGACGACCCCTACCTGACCATGAACTTCCATGCGGAGCGGGTGATCGCCGAGGAATTCCTGAAATTCCTGATGAATGGAACGCTCTATCAGGGCTCCAAACCCGTCATGTGGTCGCCGGTCGAGAAGACTGCGCTGGCCGAGGCCGAGGTCGAGTATCACGACCGCCAGACGGATGCGATCTGGGTGAAATTTCCGGTCGTCTCGGCGCGCGCGGTGACCTCCTCCATGGAGGGGGCCCATGACACGATGGGCGGCGATGGCGACCTGCTCGCCGAGCAGCTCGAAGAGGCGACTGTCATCATCTGGACCACCACCCCCTGGACGATCCCGCAGAACCGCGCGATCTGCTTTGGGCCGGGGATCTCCTATGGTCTTTACGAAGTGACCGCGACGCCCGAGGAATGCTGGGCCTCCGTAGGGGAGACCTACATCATGGCCGATGCGCTGGCCGAAGGCGCGCTGAGCCAGGCGCGGGTGGAAGGGTTCACCCGGCGTCGCGATGTCTCGCCCGCCGAGCTGAGCCGTTTGACCTGCGCGCATCCCTTCGCCAAGGCGGACGGGGCCGGGGGCGAATGGGATTTCGAGGTTCCGCTCCTGCCCGGGGATCACGTGACCGACGATGCCGGAACGGGCTTTGTGCATACCGCGCCGAGCCATGGTGACGACGACTACGCGATCGGGGTCAAGCATGGCCTGCCGATGACCTATAACGTGCTCGATGACAGCTCCTATCGTGCGGACCTGCCGTTCTTTGGGGGCGAGTGCATCCTCAAGCCCAATGGCAAGCCGGGCGGCGCGAACAAGGCGGTGATCGCCAAGCTGGTCGAGATCGGCGGGCTGCTGGCGCGTCAGCGGATCACGATCTCGGATGCCCATTCCTGGCGCTCCAAGGCGCCGGTCATTCGCCTGAACCGTCCGCAATGGTTTGCCGCAATCGACAAGCCCGTGGGCGACGGCAATGACACCTATGGCGAGACGATCCGTCAGCGGGCGCTGACCTCCATCGACCAGCTCGTGCAATGGACCCCCCAGACCGGGCGCAACCGGCTCTATTCGATGATCGAGGCGCGGCCCGATTGGGTGCTCAGCCGTCAGCGTGCCTGGGGTGTGCCGCTGCCCTGCTTTGTGAAGAAGGGCGCGCAACATTCTGATCCGGATTACCTTTTGCGCGATCCCGCCGTTAATGCGCGGATCGTCGAGGCGTTCGAGGAAGAGGGCGCGGATGCCTGGTATGCCGAGGGGGCCAAGGCCCGGTTCCTCGGCAACGAGCATGATCCAGAGGCCTATGAACAGATCTTCGATATCCTCGATGTGTGGTTCGATTCTGGCTCCACCCATGCCTTCGTGCTGCGGGATCGCGAGGACGGGTCGAGCGACGGGCTCGCCGATCTCTACCTTGAGGGCACGGACCAGCATCGCGGCTGGTTCCATTCCTCGATGCTGCAGGCTTGCGGGACGATCGGGCGCGCGCCCTATCGCGCGGTTCTGACCCATGGGTTCACCCTGGATGCCAAGGGCAACAAGATGTCGAAATCCATCGGCAACACCGTGGCCCCGGAGAAGGTCGTCCAGCAATATGGCGCGGATATCCTGCGGCTTTGGGTGGCGCAGTCCGATTACACCGCCGATCTGCGGATCGGGGACGAGATCCTCAAGAATGTCGCCGACAGCTATCGCCGCTTGCGCAACACGATGCGCTATCTGCTCGGTGCGCTGGAGGGCTTCACCGAGGATATGCGGGTCGATCCGGCGGAGATGCCGGAGATGGAACGCGCCTTTCTCCATATGATGAGCAATCTCGATGAGCAGGTGCGGGTCGGCTACGAGAAATACGACTTCCAGGGCGTGTTCCAGACGGTGTTCCAGTTTGCGACCGTCGCGCTTTCGGCGCAGTATTTCGACATCCGGAAGGACGCTCTGTATTGTGATCGTCCCGACAGCCTGCGGCGCCGCGCGGCGCTGACGGTGATGGATGCGATGTTCCACCGGCTGACCACCTGGCTGGCCCCGATCCTGGTCTTCACCATGGAAGAGGTTTGGCTGGAGCGGTTCCCGGGCGACGAGAGTTCCGTCCACCTGCAGGACTTCCCGGAGACGCCGAAGGAATGGCACCACCCGGAGGCGGTTGGGCGCTGGGACACCCTGCGCGGCGTGCGTCGGGTTGTGACCGGCGGGCTGGAACTGGAACGGCAAGCCAAGACCATCGGCGCGTCGCTGGAGGCCGCCCCCGTGGTCCATGTGCCGGGCCATGTGGCGAGCATGATCAAACCGGAGCTGTTCGCCGATACCTGCATCGTCTCGCAGCTTACGGTCTCCACCGACCCCGTGCCGGAAGGGGCTTTCACCCTGCCGGATGTGCCGGGGGTGGGGATGGTCTTTGCCAAGGCCGAGGGCGAGAAATGCCAGCGCTGCTGGAAGATCCTGCCGGATGTGGGCACCCACAGCCATCCCGGCGTCTGCGCGCGCTGCGATGACGCGCTCAGCGCCTTGGACGCGGCCAGCTGATCCCGGGATCCGGGCGCTCAGGCGTCCGGCGATGGCCCGGTTGACATGTCAACCGGGCGGACCCGCGCCGCGGCAGGCCCTCCGAGTTGAGCCAAGCCCTGTTCACAGCTGCGCGATCTGAGACTTGCAGTCTCATTCTTCGCTTCCGTTTCTGGGCGGGAGGCTGCCAAACTCTACCTCCTGCCGTATCGCGATGAATAGGCCTGACCATGACTGACAGTACGTATACCCCGCCCGCCATCTGGACCTGGGAAGGTCCCTCCGGGGGCAAGTTTGCCTCCACCAACCGGCCCATCGCGGGCCCGACCCATGATGCGGAATTGCCCCGGGGTGCGCATCCGCTCCGGCTTTACTCGCTTGCGACACCGAACGGGGTGAAGGTCACGGTCATGCTCGAAGAGCTGCTCGAGGCCGGGCATGACGGCGCCGAATACGACGCCTGGCCGACCCGGATCGGCGACGGCGATCAGTTCGGCTCGGGCTTTGTCGAGATCAACCCGAATTCCAAGATCCCCGCGCTGCTGGATGAGACCGGCGACACACCGGTGCGGATCTTTGAATCTGGCGCGATCCTGCTGCACCTCGCCGAGAAATTCGGCGCTTTCCTGACCGGCCCCGAGGCCCGGGCCGAGATGCTGTCCTGGCTCTTCTGGCAAATGGGCAGCGCGCCGTATCTCGGCGGCGGGTTCGGACATTTTTACGCCTATGCGCCAGAGAAATGGGAATACCCGATCAACCGTTTCGCCATGGAGACCAAGCGCCAGCTCGACGTGCTCAACCGGCATCTGGCGACGCGCGACTGGATGGCCGGCGACACCTATACGATTGCCGATATCGCGATCTGGCCCTGGTATGGCCAGCTTGTGCTCGGGCGTCTCTATGATGCGGCAGAGTTCCTCGACGTGGCGAGCTACACCCATGTTGTGGAATGGGCCACGCGGATCGATGCCCGCCCGGCCGTGCAGCGCGGGCGCATGGTCAACCGGCTCTTCGGCGAGCCTGCCATGCAGCTCCATGAGCGCCATGCGGCCTCGGATTTTGACACCCAGACCGAGGACAAGCGCGTCGCGGCGGAGTGATCCCGTTGGAGGACGAGCTGCGCGCAGCACTGCTGGACCTCGCCCATCAGCGCGGCACCGCCAAGAGCTTTTGCCCCTCCGAGGTTGCACGCGCATTGACCACGGAGTGGCGCCCGCTCATGGCGCCGATCCGCCGCGTGGCCTCTGACCTCATCCGCGAGGGCCAGCTGATCGCGACGCAGAAAGGCCGCCCGGTCGATCCCGAACAGGCGAAGGGTCCGATCCGACTGGCCCTGCGGCCCTCTCATTGTTCTTGAAATACTCCGGGGGTGCGGGGGCTGGCCCCCGCTGGCTCAGGCCTTGGGATGCGCCGCGTTGTACACCTCGAGCAACCGGGTCGTGTCCACCGCCGTATAGGCCTGGGTGGTGGACAGAGAGGCATGGCCCAACAGCTCCTGTATCGCGCGCAGATCCCCGCCCGCCGCCAGCAGATGGGTGGCAAAGGAGTGGCGCAGGGCGTGGGGCGTCGCCGTCGCGGGCAGGCCGAGCTGCATCCGCGCCTGTTCCATCACCTTGGCTACGAGCCTCGGGTTCAGCCGCCCGCCGCGCACGCCGCGGAACAGCGGATCCTCTGCCTCGCAGGGATGGGGGCTGAGCGCCAGATAGCTGTCCACCGCCTTGCGCGCCGCGGGTAGGACCGGCACGATCCGCTCCTTGTCGCCCTTGCCGCGAATGCGCAGCACCTCGGGCAGGGGGGCGTCCGCGCCGGTCAATCCCAAAGCCTCCGATATCCGCAACCCGCAACCATAAAGCAGCGTCACCACCGCCACATCCCGGGCCGCAACCCAGCCTTCGCCGGCCTGCAATTCCACCTGTGAGATCATCTGCAAGGCGGCATCCTCGGCCAGCGGGCGCGGCAGCTTGCGTTGGTATTTTGGGCTGCGCGCCGCCAGAACGGCGGTCGGTTCGAACCCTTCCCGCTCCCCCAGCCAGCGGAAGAACGACTTCACCGCCGAGAGCGCCCGTGCCAGCGAGCGCGCCGCCAGCCCGCGTCGTCGCTCCGCCGCCATCCAGGCGCGCATATCGGTCTGGGAAATCTCGCGCAGCCGTGCCGCCCCGGAGGCCCCGCCGTCATGCAGCGCAAGAAAGCCTAGGAACCCGGCCACGTCGCGGCGATAGGCGGTCAGGGTGGTGTCCGGTGCATCCTCGAGCCCGCGCAGATGGGTCAGCCACCCCTCCAGCAGCGCGGCGGTCCCGGGCTGCAGCGCGATCTCGGTCATCCGCTCAGGCGATCCAGCGCAGGATCGCGCGCTCGACCACATGGGCGAAGAAGGCCAGCAGGTCCGTGCCCTGATTGGGGTGGAACAGCTCGGGATCCTGCGCGCCCAAGGCCAGCAGGCCGGGCAGGCGGCTCTCGCCGAACTCGAGCCGCAGCAGCGCTTCGGATTGCATTTCCTTACCGTGCGTGCCGTAGAGCGCGCCATCGGAAACATGGCGCAGGGTCACCTTGCGCGCCGGCAGGCCATCGGGCGTGCCGATGATCCGGTCGATCTGGCCCGCGGGCACCACTTGCAGGATCTCGCGCAGGGCGTCGAGGGCCGGGTCCGGCGCGTCCTCATGGCTTTCGAGGACGAGTTGCACCGCATCGACCTTGAGCATCGCGGCCACATCGCCGCCGAGATTGGACAGAAAGGCGGTGAAATCCACCGGCTCTAGCACGCTGAGCACGGCCCGGTGGATCTGGTTCGTCCCCGCCAGATTGTCATAAGCCGCCGCGATCACGCTGCGATGGGTGTCCTCGAGCCGATCAAGCCGCGCCTCGAGCCGTTCCATCGCAACTCCGCGCAGGTCGATGATGTTGCCGCCGAGCCGCCGCTCATTCGCGGCCATCAGGGCCCGCATCACATCGCGGTCTTCGAGAATCACGTCGGGGGCCTCCATGATCTTCGTCTTGAGATCATGGGGCATCAGGGCTGGTTCACTCATGGGCCTGCCGTTCTGTTTTGAATGTCTGCTCGTCTTATTTTCCGAGCAGCTTACACCATCACAGAATCGTCTGGCCAGTTTTTTCCCAATCTGAGAGGAAAGCCGCCAATCCCTTGTCCGTGAGAACATGATTGGCCATCGCCTTGATCACGTTGGGCGGGGCCGTGGCGACATCGGCGCCGATCAATGCGGCCTCTTTCATGTGGTTGGCGCTGCGGATCGAGGCGGCGAGGATCTGCGTCTCGAACCCGTAATTGTCGTAGATCGTCCGGATATCCTCGATCAGTTCCATCCCGTCGAGATTGATATCGTCGAGCCGCCCGATGAAGGGCGAGATGAAAGTCGCCCCCGCCTTGGCCGCCAGCAGCGCCTGATTGGCCGAAAAACAGAGCGTGACATTCACCATCCGCCCCTCATCGGTCAGGGTCTTGCAGGCCTTCAGCCCGTCCCAGGTGAGCGGCAGCTTGATGGTGATGTTCTCGGCGATCTCGGCCAGCTTGCGCCCCTCGGCGATCATGGCGTCGGCTTGGGTGGCGACGACCTCGGCGCTGACGGGGCCTGAGACCAAGGCGCAGATTTCCCGGGTAACCTCGGTGATGTCGCGTCCGGATTTCAGGATGATCGATGGGTTTGTGGTCACCCCGTCGACCATGCCAAGATCGTTCAACTCTGCGATCGCAGCGACATCGGCGCTATCTACAAAAAACTTCATGGGCTCGGTTCCCTCGGGGTTGCAGCACTGTTACCGCTCTCATATCGCAGGCATCAGGACGGGGAAAGGGGCGCAGGGTGCGGTTTGAGACAGGAGATCTGATCGCGGTCCTGACCACTCAGCCCCTCGACCGGACGCTGGATTACAAGGCCCCGGAGGGGGGCTGCGAGATCGGTGATTTCCTCGAAGTGCCGCTGGGTCCGCGCAAGGTTCTGGGGGTGGTCTGGGGCGCGGGACAGGGCGGCTGGGACCCGGCCAAAATCCGCGCGGCCCTGCGCGTGCTCGACACCCCACCCATGCGCGACGAGATGCGGGCCTTCCTGACCCGTGCCGCCCGCTACACCCTGACGCCGCTGCCCGCGATGCTGCGCCTGGCCACCCGGGCGCCGGGGCTGGGGGATGCGATGTCCATGCGCAAGGTGCTGGTGCCCGGGCAGGGGGAGCCGTCGCGGATGACCGATGCGCGCCTGCGCGTGATGGATGCGCTGGCCGAATATGGGGGCGCGCCGGTCACTCAGGCCGAGCTGGTCTCGGCGGCGGGGGTAAGTGCCTCGGTGGTCAAGGGCCTCGTGGCGGCGGGCGCGATCTACGAACAGGACACGCCCCGCGATCTGCCCTATCCGCCGCTGGATGTGGCGCGGCCCGGCAAGCCGCTCACCGAGGAACAGGAACGCGCGGCGGGCCAGCTCCAGCATGGGATCGAAAGCGAGAGCTATGGCACGACCCTCCTGAAGGGGGTGACCGGCTCGGGCAAGACCGAGGTCTATCTCGAGGCGGTGGCGGCCTGCCTGGCCAAGGGGCGTCAGGCGCTGGTGCTCTTGCCCGAGATCGCACTGACCTCGGAATTCCTCACCCGGGTGGAGGCCCGGTTCGGCGCGCGCCCGGCGGAATGGCATTCCGGGGTGACCATGACCGAGCGGCGGCGCTGCTGGCGGATGGTGGCCGAGGGTGGGGCCAAGCTGGTGGTGGGGGCGCGATCCTCGCTCTTCCTGCCGTTCCAGAATCTCGGCCTGATCGTGGTCGATGAGGAACACGACACCTCCTACAAGCAGGAGGAGGGCGTGCTCTACAACGCGCGCGACATGGCCGTGCTGCGCGCCTCGTTTGCCACGGCGCAGGTGGTGCTGGCCTCGGCCACGCCCAGCCTCGAAAGCTGGGCCAATGCGGAAGCGGGCAAGTACCAGCGCGTGGATCTCGGCGCGCGGTTCGGCGATGCGGAACTGCCGGAGATGCGCGCCATCGACATGCGCGCCGAGGATCTGCCCTTTGGCCGATGGGTCTCGCCCAGCCTCAAGCGCGCGATCACCGCGCGGATCGAGGCCGCGGAGCAGTCGCTGCTCTTCATCAACCGCCGGGGCTATGCGCCGGTGACGCTCTGCCGGGCCTGCGGGCATCAGATTGGCTGCGAGATGTGCGACGCCCGGATGGTCGAGCACCGCTTTCAGAAGCGCCTGATGTGCCACCAATGCGGCGCGACACGGGCGATCCCCGAGGCCTGCCCGTCCTGCGAGGCCGAGGGCAAGCTGGCCGCCGTGGGTCCGGGGGTGGAGCGTCTGGCCGAGGAAGCCGCCGAGGCCTTTCCGGAGGCGCGGATCGCGGTGCTGTCCTCGGATCTCTTCGGGTCGGCCCGGGCGCTCAAGGCGCAGATCGCCGAGATCGCCGAAGGGGCGGCAGATATCATCATCGGCACGCAGCTGGTGGCCAAGGGCCACAACTTTCCGCTGCTGACGCTGGTGGGGGTGATCGATGCGGATCTCGGGTTGCAGGGCTCGGACCTGCGCGCGGCCGAGCGGACGTTCCAGCTCATGCGGCAGGTGGCGGGCCGGGCCGGACGGGCCGAGCGTCGCGGCGAGGCTTTGTTGCAGACCTATCAGCCCGAGCACCCGGTGATCCGCGCGATCCTGACCGGCGACGAGGAGGCGTTCTGGCGCGCCGAGGCGTCCGAGAGGCAGGCCGCCGGGATGCCGCCCTATGGTCGGATGGCGGGGATCATCCTGAGCTCACCGGACCTGCAGGAGGTGTTCGACACGGGCAACATGCTGGCGCGGATGACGGGACCGATCACGGGCGTGGGCGCCTCGGTTTACGGCCCTGCGCCCGCGCCTATCGCGCGGATCCGCGGACGGCACCGGGTGCGGCTGCTGGTGACGGCGCCCAAGGGCGTGGCCCTGCAAGACGCACTGGCGCAGTGGACGGGTCAGATCAAGCCCGGCCCAAATCTGCGCCTGTCGATCGATATCGACCCGCAGAGCTTTTTCTGAGCTGTTGGGAAGGGGTCTGCGCAATCAGACCTGCGCGCGGCGGCGGGTCAGACCCAACGCCCCAAGACCGGCCAGCCCAAGCCACAGCGCGCCGGGCAGGGGCACCGGGGCGACATTGGTCACCATCAACTGCCCGGTCATCGCGATGTCATGGGGCGCGCGGGCATCCACGGCGAAAAAGCTCGTGCTGACAGCGCTCGAGAAGTCGAGCGCGGCCACGGCCTCCAGGCTGGCATCCATGCTGTCGGAGGCGAACTCCCAGCCCAGCGTGAAGCTGCTCAGGGGCGCGTCGCTGACGAAATTGCCCGGGTTGAGATAGATCTGCACCGAGTTCAGCGCATCCTTGCGGTTCACCACCACCAGATAGATCAAGGCGTCCGGGCGGCTCTGATCCACCTGCACCCCGCCGATCTGCGCCTGAAACGCCTCGACCTGATAGAGCTTCTGGACGAAATGCGGATAGACGCTCGACATGATTTCAGGGCCAGACACCGTCGCGGTGAAGCTCAGCATGTCCTTCTCGTCCACGCCGACACCCTGTTCGGCGCTCTCGACCTGACCGGTTCCCGAGATCTGGATGGTTGCGGCAGGGGCGCTGAGCGCGCCCAGCAAAAGCAGGGCAGTCGAAATCAGGAAAAGGCGCATAACGAATCCGGTTTGAGAATGTCTATTAAGACTTTCTTAACACAGATTAACGCCGTAATTCCTGAGACATAACGCCCATGATTAATCGCCCGCATGTGCTGCGCCGCAGCGCGCGCCTTGTGGGACAGGCGGTCGGGGGCGCGCTATTCGGCCGGAACTCCGCGCGGGCCCTTTTGATCCACCAGATGATCCGCGATCACCGCGCCGATCCACATGCAGGTCAGCGCGAGGCAGGCAGTTCCGGCAAAGATCGAGCCGCCGGTCACACCGGCCCCGATGGCGCAGCCCCCCGCGAGCATTCCGCCAAAGCCCATCAGCGCTGCGCCGATCATCGAGCGGCCCATGGGGCCCGCCCCGTCAAAGCCCTGCAAGCGCAGATCGCGGCTGAGCCATGCGGCAAGAAACGCGCCGAGAAACACGCCGGGCACGAGCCCGATATCGAATTCCAGTACCGGGTCGGGGATCAGAAAGAACATGAGCATATTCGCCGAAGGCCCCGTAAAGGTGGCGCTTTCGATCTGAACTGGGTCAAAGGCGACCGTGCTGAGCGCAAAGGTCAGCACCCAGCCAAGCGCCACGGCAAAGCCCACGCCCGAGGCCATGACCAGCACCCGCGCGCCGATCCGGTTGCGGCGCGCGATCTCGAGCGCCAGCAGCGCGAGCACAAGGCCGAGGACCAGACCGGTCTCCCGTGGGAGATGGGCCGCGTCGAGGAGGTTCACATTGCGCCCGCCGCCGGTCATCCAGAGCGAGGCGATCCAGTTGCGCGCGGGCGCCAGCGCCCCCTGCAGGGCCATGATCGCCACCACCGCAAAGATCAGCCCCGACACCACCGAGCGCAGATTGCCCGTCGCCGCCAGCACCAGCAGCCGCCCGGAGCAGCCCCGCGCCAGAACCATACCGACCCCGAACAGCAACCCGCCGACAATCGCCCCGGACCAGGAGCCGGTCACGGCCATCATCCGGGCATCCTCGATCCGCATCAGACCGGCGAGGGCCGCGCCCTGCACCCAGACAAGGGCGGTGGAAAAGCACAAAAGCCAGACCGCCATGCGGTGGCCGAACTGGCCGCGGGCAAACTCGACGCAGGCCGCGCGCAGGCAAAATGAAGAGCGTTGCGCCGCGATCCCGAACACCATTCCGGTGATCAGACCGAACACCGCCGCGGTTGGACCTTCGCCGATCCGCTCCACCAGTGGCAGAATATCCATGGTCCCCTCCCGGACGAAATCTGGCATTCGAAAACTGGAATATGTTTGCCATGCCTGCGACCACGCGGCTTTGACACAGATCAGTTTTTTCTCGCCAGCGCGGGGCCACGGGCGTAGACCACGCCCATGCGACTCGTGCCCCTCGCTCAAGCCCCGGATCTGCCCCGCTGGCGGCAACCGGTGACGCTGCTCTTTCTGATGGCCTTTGCGATGCCCATCGCCTTCGCCACCTGGAGCGCGCTTCTGAACAATTTCGTCATCGAGATGGCCGGGTTTGACGGGGTCAATATCGGCTGGCTGCATACGGTGCGTGAGATCCCGGGCTTTCTGGCCGTGGGCGTGATCGCCCTGATCATGATCATCCGCGAACAGGTGCTGGGCCTCGCCTCGCTCTGTCTTCTGGGGATCGGGACGGCGCTGACCGGTTTCTTCCCGAGCTATTACGGCATTCTCGCGCTCACCCTGCTGAGCTCGATCGGGTTTCACTATTACGAGACGGTCAACCAGTCCCTGCAATTGCAATGGATCGCCAAGGACCGCGCGCCCGAGACGCTGGGCTGGATCGTGGCGGCGGGTTCGGCGGCCTCACTGGTCAGCTATGGCACTCTGGTGGTGAGCTGGAAGGCTTTCGATCTGAGCTACAGCTTTGTCTACATGACCTCCGGCGGGATCACGGCGGCCATCGCGATCTTTTGCATGATCGCCTACCCGCAATTCGAATCCCCCAATCCCCAGAACAAGCGGATGGTGCTGCGGCGGCGCTACTGGCTCTATTATGCGCTGCAATTCATGTCCGGCGCGCGGCGGCAGATCTTCGTGGTCTTTGCCGCCTTCATGATGGTCGAGCGGTTCGGCTTCGAGGTGCATGAGGTCACGGCGCTCTTCCTGATCAATTTCGTTGCCAACATGCTCTGCGCGCCGCTCATGGGCAAAGCTGTGGCGCGTTTCGGCGAGCGCAACGCGCTGGCCTTCGAATATGTCGGGCTGATCTGCGTCTTTCTCGCCTATGGCGGGATTTACTGGCTGGGCTGGGGCATGCTGGTGGCGGCCGGGCTCTATGTGCTGGACCACCTGTTCTTCGCGCTGGCCTTCGCGCTCAAGACCTATTTTCAGAAGATCGCGGATCCTGCGGATATCGCCCCCACGGCGGCGGTGGCCTTCACGATCAACCATATCGCGGCGGTGTTTCTGCCCGCCTCGCTCGGCTATCTCTGGGTGGTGTCGCCGGGCGGCGTCTTCTGGCTGGCGGCGGGCATGGCGGCCACGTCGCTCTGTCTTGCCTTGCTGATCCCGCGCCATCCGGCGCCGGGGCATGAGACGATCTTTCAGTCGCGTCTGGCCGCGCCCGCCGAGTAACCGGCTCAGAGGGTTTGCGGCGGGGCGTCCGGCTTGGCTCCGAACCACAGGCCCAGCACTACCACCCCGTATTGCAGCACCAGCGCGACCATGAAGACCAGCGTCGTGAGCCAAGTCACCGTGCCCAGGCTTGTTTCGGCGGCGACCATGCTGAACTCGTTGCGCCCGCCCGCATACATGTAGAGCCACAGGAAGGTGAGACTGGCGATCCCCATGATCACGGTGGCGACCATGGCAAAGTGCCGACGCTCGCGCGGGACCAGACTGCGCCCGTTGAGGCGGGTGAAAAGGCTGGACACCACCATGGCCGCAAGCATCGCACCAAGGAACGGTAGGGCCGCATTGGGCGCGATGCCCAGCAAGGTCGCGGCGACGGACAGCCCGTAGCTCAGAAGCGCGCTCAATACGAAGAAGATGATCTGTAGCAGCCCGGTTTGCGTCATCGGGTCCTCCTTGGTCGGGGCGGTGCCGTCATGGCCTCGTCCGACCCTCGCGCCGAAGCGGGGCGGGGTCAGGGCAGGGGCAGGGCAGGGTGGTGACCCTTCCGTGACCCCCTGCCTGGTGGAATCTGGCCCCCGGCTTCCTATATTGTGAGCACCCCCCAGACACAGGAGACCGCCAATGTTCTTCATGAGCCGCAAGAAAGCCGAAATGGTCAGCGCCGCCGACGCCCTCCCCGGGCGCAGCGTTGCGATCCCGACGGCTGAGACCCACCACATCTCGGGGCGTCCGCTGACGCTTGAGGTGCCGGACGGGCTCGAGGTGGCGATGTTCGGCATGGGCTGCTTCTGGGGGGTGGAGCGGATGTTCTGGAAGCTCGACGGGGTCTACCTGACCATGGTCGGCTATGCCGGAGGCTTTACGCAGAACCCCACCTATCAGGAGGTCTGTACCGGACAGACCGGCCATAACGAGGTGGTCCGCGTGGTCTATGACCCGGAGGTGATCTCTTTCGAGGCGCTGTTGCAGGTCTTCTGGGAAGGGCATGATCCGACCCAAGGCATGCGTCAGGGCAATGATGTGGGCACCCAGTATCGCTCGGGCATTTACACGACTACCGAGGCACAGGCCGAGACCGCCCGGACCAGCAAGGCCGCCTTTGCGCCGCGCCTGATCTCGGCGGGCTACGGGGCGGTCACGACCGAGATCCTGCCCGCGCCGGAGTTCTTCTTTGCCGAGGACTATCACCAGCAATACCTGTCGAAGAACCCCAATGGCTATTGCGGGATCGGCGGAACGGGCGTGACCTGTCCGATCGGCACCGGGGTCGCGCAGGCGGGCTGATCCGCCCGCCCCCCGGGCAATCCGACCCGCCTGAGCAGTGCGACGGGCACTGCACGAGACATCGCGGGGCAGGGGGCGACCCTTGCCCCCCATCGCGGCGCGTGGAATACCAACGGCTCAACCCCGCGCCCGACCCTCACCGGGCCCACGTCCCGGAGCCCTCATCATGCCCACCTTCACCGCCCTCACCACCTTGCCCGGCAAGGCGGCTGCCGAACGCCTTGGCGACGCCCTCGAGACCATGACGCCGGAGCCCACCGGGGTCGGCGTGTTCGAGATCGAGGATGGCTCGGGCCTGTGGGAGGTGGGCGCCTATTTCATCGAAGCGCCCGACGTGGCCGGGCTTGCGCTCCTTGCGGCGGCTTTCGAGGCCAAGCCCTTCTCGGTTTCGGAGCTGCCGGAAACCGATTGGGTGGCCAAGGTCAAACGCGAGCTTTCGCCGGTCACGGCGGGGCGCTTCTTTCTCTATGGCAGCCATGATGCCGATGCCGTGCCGGTCGAGGCTGTCCCGCTTCTGATCGAGGCGGCGATGGCCTTTGGCACGGGCCATCACGGCACAACCCAGGGCTGCCTGCGGGCCTTTGACGACCTGCTGACCCAAGGCGCGCCCATGGGGCCGGTGCTTGATGTGGGCTGCGGGACGGCGGTGCTGGCCATGGCGGCGGCGCGGGTGCTGGAGGACGCGCCGATCGTGGCCAGCGATATCGACCCGGTGGCGGTCGAGGTGGCCGAGGCCAATCTGGCGGCCAACGGGTTGGCGATGCGGGTCCATTGCCTTGAGGCGACCGGGCTCGATCACCCCGAGATTGTCGGCCACGGGCCCTATATGCTGGTCTTTGCCAATATCCTCAAAGGGCCGCTGATCGATCTGGCCCCGTCCATTGCCGGGGCCATGGCCTCGGGCGGGCATGTGATCCTGTCGGGGCTGCTGAACGAGCAGGCGCAGGATGTGATTGACGCCTATGGCGCGGCAGGGCTGGACCTGCAGGCGCAATGGGCCATCGGGGAATGGACAACCCTGACCCTGTCGCGCCCCTGAGCCCGGAAACCGAACCCGTCGCTGAACCGCCGCCGAGCGGGCGAAAGCCCGCCTCGCGCCGGGGGTGAGGGCGCCGGGCGGGGTTTAACCTTAACGAAAGGTTACCCTATCCCAAGGGCGTCTTCGAAAAGTATCTTCAAATTCGAATTGAATCGTGGAGATACCCGATGTCACAGGATGACAATCTGGCTCTGTTCGGAGACCGGGTGGAAAAGATCACCGCAGCCCATGAGGCCGGGCGGAGCCGCAAGACCGCTCAGGTCAATCGCGGGTATCGTGGCGAAGGCTCGATGCTGCCGCTGGGCAAGATCCTTCTGGCCTGTGTTCTCTATGTGGTGTTCAAGAGCCTCGCGATTGCCGTGATGTCCGAGGGAACCTACCGCACCCATGTCATGTATCTCGAGACCGGGACCATGACCGAACGTTTCGTCGGGGCCGCGCTCGCGCCTGACCGCCTCTCGCTTGAGCTGGCCCGACGCCTGTCGCTGTGATCGGTGACCGGGACTTGCGGGCATAGCGCCCCGCGGGTCCTGCGTGGCACCCATCCAGGACGACAGCAAAAAGCGCGCCTCTCGGGGCGCGCTTTTTGAGTATCATGGTGCCGGACAATCTGGTGGATTGCCCGGCGTCATGACCTGGCCGGACAGGGAGGATGCCCGGATCAGTGACCGCGCCGCGACACCGCGTCGATATCGCCGCGGATCAGGCCGACATCACTCAACTCGCGTTCCGACAGACGGCTCAGCTCGTTGCGGGTGACGCGCGCGTCATTCCACGCGATCAGCGTGCCGAAAAAGCGGGCCAGACCTGCCTCGAAACGGGGAAGGACGACATGGGGGCGGGAGGTGTCAAAAGCTGCCATCGGGCGAAACCTTATCTGCGGCGCACGGCCGGTTTGAGTTGCATTGCGTTTCGTTGTGAACTGCATCTAGACCCGGCACTTTGCCTATACAATGGGCAAAAAATGCATGGCGCACATGCGTTTTCGGAATGCCTCGGAACTGGTGATAGGCGTCTGATAAAAGGGTGGAAATTCGACCTGTCCCATGTCGCATTCAGACAGCTTTTCGGTCGCAGGGGACCATTTTCGACAGATCCGTGTCGGGTTTGAACCCGGTCTGCCTGGATCAAGAGTGTTGGCAGATGTTCGCGTTTCGTGCTAGTTGAAGAAAAACGAGCAGAAAAAGAGACAATGATGCGCGTTCTGGGGATTGATCCCGGCCTGCGAAACCTTGGTTGGGGGGTAATCTCCTCCGAAGGGAGCCGCTTGCGCCATATCGAGAATGGGCAGATTCGCTCGGAGGGCACGGATCTTGCGGATCGCCTGCTCAGCCTGCACCAGCAACTGACAGAGGTGGTGGCCCGGCTCGCGCCCGATGCGGCGGCGGTGGAGCATACCTTTGTCAACAAGGACGCGACCGGGACCCTGAAGCTGGGCCAGGCGCGGGGGATCGCCCTCGTGGTGCCGGCGGCGGCGGGTTTGAAGGTTGCGGAATACGCGCCGAACCATGTGAAGAAATCCGTGGTGGGCGTGGGCCATGCGGGCAAGGAGCAGATTCAGCATATGGTGCGTTTGCAGCTGCCGGGGGCGACCCTCGCAGGGCCGGATGCGGCGGATGCGCTGGCGGTCGCGATCTGTCATGCGCATCACTTGCAATCCCAGGGCAGCCTGGCCCGGGTCACGGCGATGTCCGCCTCATGATCGGGCGGTTGTCGGGCGTGCTGGTCTACCGGGCGAAGGATCACATCCTGCTGGATGTGCGCGGGGTCGGTTACGTGGTCTATTGTTCGGAGCGCACTCTGGCCGCCCTGCCCGGGCCGGGGGAGGCTGTGACGCTTTTTACCGAACTGCTGGTGCGCGAGGATCTGTTGCAGCTCTTTGGGTTTCCGACGCTTCTGGACAAGGAATGGCACCGGCTGTTGATGTCGGTGCAGGGGATCGGTGCGAAGGCGTCGATGTCGATCCTGTCGGCGCTCGGGGCCGAGGGCGTCGGCCGGGCGATCGCGCTGGGGGACTGGTCCGCGGTGCAAAAGGCGCAGGGGGTTGGCCCCAAGATTGCGCAGCGCGTGGTCAATGAGCTGAAAGACAAGGGGCCGGATGTGATGGCCATGGGCGCGGTGCTGGAAACCGGGGAGGCCTCGGTCGGAATGGCCGACACCGGGGGCATCGAGCCCCCGGCGCCGGCGCGGACGGCTGCGCCATCCGCCGCCTCGGATCAGGCCGCAGCCCTGTCGGCCCTGGTCAATCTGGGCTACGGGCAGGGGGATGCGGCCAGCGCCGTGGCCACGGCCTCGGGCGAGGGGGCCACGGGCGAGGCGGCGCTGATCCGCGCCGCCCTGCGCCTTCTGGCGCCGAAAGGGTAAGCGATGGCCACGGATCCCAATCTGCGACCCGAACCGATGCCCGATGAGCGGGATGGGGCGGATCGTGCCCTGCGCCCGCAATCGCTCGAGGCGTTTATCGGCCAGGCAGAGGCGCGGGCCAATCTGCGGGTTTTTGTCGAGAGCGCCCGGCGGCGGGGTGAGGCCATGGATCATGTGCTGTTCCACGGCCCACCGGGGCTGGGCAAGACCACGCTGGCGCAGATCACGGCGCGCGAGCTGGGCGTGAACTTCCGCATGACCTCGGGGCCTGTGCTGGCCAAGGCGGGGGACCTTGCGGCGCTCCTGACCAATCTCGAGGCGCGCGATGTCCTGTTCATCGATGAGATCCACCGCCTGAACCCGGTGGTGGAGGAGGTGCTCTACCCGGCGCTGGAAGACTTCGAGCTGGATCTGGTGATCGGCGAGGGGCCCGCGGCGCGCACGGTGCGGATCGAGCTGCAGCCCTTCACGCTTGTGGGGGCCACCACCCGGCTGGGATTGCTGACGACGCCCCTGCGCGACCGGTTCGGGATCCCGGTCCGGTTGCAGTTCTACAGTGCGCCCGAGTTGGAACAGATCGTTGCCCGGGGCGCGCGGCTGCTGGACGTGCCCGCCGAGCCCGACGGGATCGCCGAGATCGCCCGCCGGGCGCGGGGCACGCCTCGCATTGCCGGGCGGCTTCTGCGCCGCGTGGTGGATTTCGCGCTGGTCGAGGGCGATGGGCGCATCACCCGCGCGGTGGCCGATGGTGCGCTGACGCGGCTTGGCGTGGACCGCGCCGGGTTGGATGGCGGAGACCGGCGCTACCTGTCGCTGGTGGCCGAGAATTACGGCGGCGGGCCGGTGGGGATCGAGACGATCTCGGCGGCCCTGTCGGAGGCGCGCGACGCGGTGGAGGAGGTGATCGAGCCCTACCTGTTGCAGCAGGGCTTCATCCAGCGGACCCCGCGGGGCCGGATGCTGGCGCGCAAGGCCTGGGATCATCTGGGCCTGCCCATGCCCCGCCCGGCGGATGCGCCGAGCCAGACCGACCTCTTCCCCGGCGGGGCCCCGGACGATCCGCCCGTTTGAGCCTGGTGGCGAAAGCGGTTATGTCCCGCCCGAGCGAGACCAGACGAGGACGACCCGGTGCAACCAGACGAGATCGAAGCGCTGTTCACCCGCAGTGACGCCACCTATCTTTGCGCGCGCTGGGGGCGGCCCCAGGCCCCCGTGGTCTTTGGCGTGGATGACGCGACCCTGAGCGTTGTGAAAGGCGCGTTCGAGGCCGTGGCCCAGCTTGCCGGGGTCGAGATTGCCGAGACCGATCCGGAGCTTGGCGCCAATATCATGGTCTTTTTCTTCGAGGACTGGTCCGAACTGACGGAGACCCCGAATATGGACCGGCTGGTGCCCGATCTCGGCCCGCTTGTGGCGCGGCTCGAGGCGCAGGAGGCCAACCAGTACCGGTTCTTCCGCTTCGATCCGGATGGCGGGATCAAGGCTGCCTTCGTTTTTATCCGTATGGACGCCCATCTGCGCGATGTGCCGGCCGAGACCCTCGCGCTGAGCCAGGCGGTGCAGACCATCCTGCTCTGGTCCGATACTGCGTTTCTCGGCCAATCGCCCCTCGCCAGGACCGAAGATGGCGCGACCCTGTTGAAGCCCGAGATCGCGCAGGTGATCCGCGCGGCCTACGACCCGATCCTGCCCGTGGCCGCCACCGATGCGAGCCATGCCCTGCGCCTGTCAGCCCGGATCGGGGCGCTGCAATGAGCGCGCATCGCTTCGATCTGCGGGTCTATTACGAGGACACGGATCTCGCGGGCATCGTCTATTACGCGAATTACCTGAAATTCATCGAGCGCGGGCGCAGTGAATACCTGCGGGATCTGGGGGTGGACCAGGGTGCGCTCAAGGCCGAGGCCGGCCTCGTTTTTGCCGTGCGCCGGGTCGAGGCGGACTATCTGATCCCAGCAAAATTCGACGATCACCTGTCCGTGACCACGCAAGTGGCCGAGGTGTCCGGCGCGCGGATCACACTCGATCAGGCGGTCCTGCGGGGGGCGGAGGTGCTCTTTTCTGCAAGGGTCACAATCGTTTGCCTGTCTGACACCGGGCGTCCGGCCCGGGTTCCGCCCGAGGTGCGCACAGCCTTCGAGGCCACGGCAAAAACACGCTAGAGGTCCTGCGACACCTTCCAAAGAAGCCGCTTTGCGCGTATCTTGGGGGGATAACACACGGCCCACGAAGGCCGGAGAGCAGGATTGAGCAGGCCATGACACCCGAGATAGACTTCTCGTTTCTCGCGCTTTTCGCGCGCGCCACCCTGACCGTGCAGCTTGTGATGATCCTGTTGATCGGGATGTCCTTCTGGTCGTGGTCGATCATCATTCAGAAATGGATCACCTTCCGGCGCGCCCGCACCGAGGCCGAGGCCTTCGACGCGGCCTTCTGGTCCGGCGAGCCGCTCGATGACCTGTTCGACCAGATCGGGCCAGCGCCCGAGGGGGCCGCGCAAAAGGTCTTTGCCTCCGGGATGACCGAATGGCGGCGGTCACACCGCGAGACGGGGGATCTGATCCCCGGTGCGCAGCAGCGGATCGATCGGTCCATGGATGTGGCCATCGCCAAGGCGAGCGAGCGGTTGCAGAACGGGCTGAGCTTTCTGGCCACGACCGGGGCCACTGCGCCCTTCATCGGACTTTTCGGCACGGTCTGGGGCATCAAGCACAGTTTCGAGCAGATCGCGATCCAGCAGAACACCAACCTTGCCGTGGTGGCCCCGGGCATTGCCGAGGCGCTTTTGGCGACGGGGCTGGGCCTGCTGGCGGCGATCCCGGCGGTGGTGGCCTATAACAAGCTCTCGGCGGATGCGGATCGTATCGTTGGCGGTTACGAGGCCTTCGCCGATGAGTTCGCCACGCTTCTGTCGCGGCAGTTGGACGCCTGAGCCGTGAAGGCCGGGGTCTCATCCGGGGCGGGCGGCGGCGGGCGCCGGCGCGGTCGGCGCAGCGGGCGCGGCGGTGCCAAGCCCATGTCCGAGATCAACGTCACGCCCTTCGTGGATGTGATGCTCGTGCTTCTTATCATCTTCATGGTGGCCGCGCCGCTTCTGACCGTGGGCGTGCCGGTGGAACTGCCGGAAACCTCGGCCAATGCCTTGCCGGGCAGTGAGGAAGAACCCCTGACCGTCACGGTCGCCGCCGATGGCCGGGTGCTGATCCAGACCACCGAGGTGCCGCGCGACACGCTGATCCCGCGCCTGCGCGCCGTGGCCGCCGAGCGCGAGGGCGACAAGATCTTCCTGCGGGCCGATGGCGGCATCAGCTATGCCGAGGTGATGCAGGTGATGGGCGCGCTCAACGCAGCGGGCTTCAACAATATCGGCCTTGTTACCGAGACCGGTGGGCCGTCGCTGGGCGGAGCGGATGCCGGGTCCGAGGGCTGAGGGCGCGTGCTGCGTCTGCCCCATATCGACACCGGGACCGCGATTTCCGGGGCGGGCCATCTGGGCCTGCTGGCCTGGCTCGCGCTGGGGGGGCTGTTTTACTCTGCGCCCGAATTGCCGCTGCCCTCGGCGACCGATGTGACGCTTCTGTCCGAAGCCGAGTTCGCGGCGCTGACAAGCGCGCCGGAGGTGCCCGAGGTCGTCGAGCTGCCGCAGCCCCCGGCGCCCGAGACGCCGCCCGCACCCGCACCGGTGCAATCTGCGCCGGCCCCTGTCGTGTCGGCGCCGCCGCCTGAACCAGAACCGGACCCTGTGCCCGCACCACCCCCGGCCCCGGCAGCGCCCGCCCCGCCGCCCCCGGCACCGCGCGTGGCCCCCGAACCCGTGCCGACCCCCGCGCCCGAGGCAGAGATCGCGCCCGAGCGGTCCGAGCCCGTGACCTCCGAGGCCGAGGGGGAGACCACGACAGAGGCCGAGCGCGAAACCGCGCCCGAGGCCGCCACAACCCGCATCATTACCGAGGCCACCGAGACCGATCCGGACAGTCAGGCCGCCGATCCCACGCCCGAGCTGACGGCGAGCCCACGCCCGCCTTCGCGCCCTGCACGCCCGCGCCCGACGCCTCCGGTGGCGGAGACGCCGCCTGAACCCGCCTCGGACCCGGTGGCCGATGCGGTCGCCGCCGCCGTGGCCGAGGCCACCGAGAGCGCGCCGGACCCTGCGCCCAGCACGCCCGCGCGCCCCGAGATCCCCGTGGGTCCGCCCATGACCTCGGGCGAGCGCGAAGGGCTGCGGGTTGCGGTGCAGCAATGCTGGAATGTGGGCTTGCTGTCCTCCGAGGCCCTGCGCACCACCGTGGTGGTCGGGGTCGAAATGGAACAATCGGGGCGGCCCATTGCCGGGTCGATCCGGATGCTGAGCTCCGAAGGGGGCTCCGAGGCCGCCGCGCGTCAGGCGTTCGAGGCCGCAAGGCGGGCAATCATCCGCTGCGGCAGCGCCGGATTTGATCTGCCGGTTGAGAAATACGGCCAGTGGCGCGATATCGAAATGACATTTAATCCCGAAAGGATGCGGATCCGATGAGACGAGCCTTTTTGAGTGCCCTGATTGCTGGTTTGGCGAGTATTGGTCTCGCCGCCGCTGTGTCCGCCCAATCCAGTCCGGGGCCCCTCCGCATCGAGATCACCGAAGGGGTGATCGAACCCTTGCCCGTGGCGGTGCCACCCTTCGTGGCCGAAACTCCGCAAGCCACCGAGCTGGCCCGCCAGATCGCCGAGGTTGTGGCCGCCGATCTCGAAGGGTCGGGCCTCTTCCGGGTGATCCCCGAGAGCGCCTATATCAGCCCGATCACCAGCTTTGCCTCCCCGGTGCAATATGCAGACTGGAAGGCGATCAATGCCCAGGCGCTGGTCACGGGCTCTGTCTCCGTCGCCGGAGATGGGCGGCTTGTGGTCAAATTCCGCCTGTTCGACGTGTTCTCTGACGCGCCCCTCGGCAAGGGGCTGCAATTCGTGGCCAGCCAGTCCAGTTGGCGGCGCATGGGGCACAAGGTGGCGGATGCAGTCTATAGCCGGATCACCGGCGAGGGTGGCTATTTCGACAGCCGCGTTGTCTTTGTGTCGGAGCAGGGTCCGAAGAATGCCCGTCAGAAACGCCTTGCGATCATGGATTATGATGGCGCGAATGTGCAGTTCCTGACCGATAGCAGCGCGATCGTGCTCGCGCCGCGTTTCTCGCCCACCGGGGACCGGGTGCTTTATACCTCCTATGCGACCGGGCGGCCGCAGATCACGCTGCTCGATGTGGCGCAGGTGCGCAGCCAGTCCATCGGGTCGGCCACGGGCGGGCAGATGAGCTTTGCACCGCGCTTTGCCCCGGATGGCCGCTCGGTGGTGTTCTCGCTGACCAATGGCGGCAATAGCGACATCTATCGCCGCGACCTGTCCAGCGGGTCGCAAACCCGGCTGACGGCGACACCGGCCATCGAGACCGCGCCCAGCTTTTCGCCCGATGGCCGCCAGATCGTGTTCGAAAGCGACCGCAGCGGCTCGCAACAGCTTTATGTCATGTCGGCCACGGGCGGCGAGGCACGCCGGATCAGCTTTGGCGCAGGGCGCTACGGCACGCCGGTCTGGTCGCCGCGCGGAGACCTCATTGCCTTCACCAAGCAGAACCAGGGCCGGTTCCATATCGGTGTGATGCGGGTCGATGGCTCGGAGGAGCGTCTGCTGACCTCGTCGTTCCTGGATGAAAGCCCCACCTGGTCGCCCAATGGCCGCGTGATCATGTTCACCCGGGAGACTGCAGGCGCACGCGGGGCCCCCGCGCTCTATTCGGTGGATATCTCCGGGCGCAACCTGCGCCGCGTGCCCACGCCGGGGGCGGCCTCGGACCCGGCCTGGTCGCCGCTCCTGCCCTGAGATCGGCCGGTGCGGGCGCTGACGAACCATGTTAACACTCCCTTCAAGAACACTGAGCAGATGAGGAACGGGCCATGGAATTTGCAAAGACGTCTTCGCGCGCGAGGCTGAGCCTCGCGCTGGTCGCGGCCCTCGCCGTATCGGGCTGTGCCGGATCGGGCGGGCTTTTCGGCAGTGCCGGGGGCGCGGGCGGCGGCAGCGGGCCGACCACCGCTGGGGCCTTCGGCGATCCGAGCTCGCCGCAGTATTTCCAGCAGGCCATCGGCGACCGGGTGCTCTTTGCCGTGGATCAGAGCACGCTCTCGCCCGAGGCGCAGCAGCTTGTCTCACAACAAGCTGAATGGCTCATGAGCAACGGGGCCTATACGGCGGTGATCGAGGGCCATGCGGATGAGCAGGGCACGCGGGAATACAACCTCGCCCTCGGCGCGCGCCGGGCCAGTGCCGTGCGGGATTTCATGGTCGCCCAAGGGGTTGCCGATAGCCGCCTGACCACCGTGACCTTCGGCAAGGAACGCCCGATCGAGATCTGTTCGGACGAATCCTGCTACGCCCAGAACCGCCGCTCTGTCACGGTTCTGTCGGCGGGGCCGAGTTCCTAAGCGCCGGAGCCAGCCATGACACGACCTCTCCTCGTTCTCGCGGCCACGGGCCTGTTCGCGCTGGCCGCCCCGCTGGCGGCGCAGGATCGCGCGCAGACCCTGGCGGATATCCGACAGGAGCTGTCGATGCTCTATGTCGAGTTGCAGACACTCAAGCGTGAGCAATCGACGACGGGCGCGCCGCAGATCGCCTTGCCGTCGAGTGCGCTCGACCGGCTCAACACACTGGAGAGCGAGCTGTCGCGGCTGACGGCGAAGACCGAGGAGCTCGAATTCCGCATCGACAGCATCGTCAAGGACGGTACGAACCGGATCGGGGATCTGGAATTCCGGCTGGTCGAGCTGGAGGGCGGCGATCTCTCGACCCTGGGCGAGACCACGACCCTCGGCGGCACGGCTGCGGAACCCAACACGCCCGTCGCGCCGGTGGTGCCGCCGGCGGCGGGTGGACCCGAGCTCGCCGTGGCCGAGCAGGAAGATTTCGACGCGGCCAAGGCGCTGCTCGAAGGCGGGCAGGCGACAGCGGCGGCTGAGGCGTTCTCGGCCTATGCCACGACCTATCCCGGCAGCCCGCTGGTGCAGGAAGCCCATTACCTTCGCGGAGAGGCGCGCGCCTCGGACGGGTCCTGGACCCTGGCGGCCCGCGCCTATCTCGATGCGTTTTCCGGCGCTCCGGACGGCACGCTCGCGCCGCTCGCGCTCTATCGTTTGGGGATCAGCCTCGCGGAGCTGGGACAACGCGAGGAGGCCTGCCTGACCCTGCGCGAGGTGAGCCTGCGCTATCCCGGTGGGACGGCGGCGGTGGATGCCAACACGGCGCGCTCGGAACTGACCTGCCCGTGACCGCGCCCGCCGCTCTGGCCCGCGCCTTTGCGGATCAGATGGCGCAACTCGCCCCCGGGGCGCAGCGGATCGGCGTGGCGGTGTCCGGCGGCGGGGATTCCATGGCCCTTTTGCAGCTTGCCCATGCCTGGGGCGCGTCGCGGGATGTCACCATCTTGGCGGCCACCGTGGAACACGGCCTGCGGCCCGAGGCGGCAGAGGAACAGGCGGTGGTGGCCGCGCTCTGTGCACGGCTGGGCGTTGCCCATCAGGTGCTGCGCTGGACCGGCTGGGACGGACAAGGCAACCTGCAGGCCGCCGCACGGGAGGCGCGGCTTGGCTTGCTCGCAAGCTGGGCGCGGGCCGAAGCCCTCGACGCGGTTTGTCTTGGACATACGGAGGACGATCAGGCCGAAACGGTTCTGCTGCGCTTGATGCGCGGCTCGGGGGTGGACGGGCTCGCGGCCATGTCCGCGCGCCGCGCGGGGCAGGGGACCCTCTGGCTGCGCCCGCTGCTGGAGCAGCGCCGCGAGACCTTGCGCGCCCATCTGCGGGCCGAGGGAATTGCCTGGTGCGAGGACCCGAGCAACGCGGATCCGCGGTTTGACAGGGTTCGGATGCGCCGCGCGATTGACACGCTGGATCTGGACACCGGCCGTCTGGCCCAGACCGCACGTGCCATGGCCCGGGCGCAGGAGGCGCTGGGTCTGCGCGCCGCAGACGAGGTCAGCGCGGGCCATGTGCGTTTTGAGTGGGGCGATGTCCTGCTGGACCGTGCGCGCCTCGACGCGCTCGACGCGGAAACGCGATTGCGGCTGCTGGCCGAGGCGGTGCGCTGGGTGTCCGGTGCGCCCTACAGGCCCCGGCTCAGCTCGCTCGAAACCACTTGGGGGCGCTTGGGCACGGGGGCTGCACCCTTGCAGGGCTGCCTTTTCACGCCCGAACGCGGACGCATTCGCGTCTCACGCGAACTTGCTGCTGTGGCCGCAGAGGTCGCCCCGCTGGGCGCGCTGTGGGATGGGCGCTGGCAGATCTCGCTGCGCGATCCCGTGCCGGACGCAACCACGCCTGAGCTGCGTGTCCTCGGCGCGGAGGGCGTGACACAGGTCGGCCGCCCCGAGACAGGCCCGCCTTTCGCCAGCCTCTGCGCCAGTGTTGCGGTCTGGGATCGGGACCGGGTTTTGGCCGTTCCGCGCCTGAATTGGGGGCTGTCAACGCGAATTGACACTCAACCTGACCCGTCTTCGTTCATATCAAGCCTGATTCCACATTGAACTGCGCCGTTCCGTAGCTATTTTAAACACAAGTCCGCAGAGCGCGCCCGAGCGCTTTGCCACCTTGAGGAGAATTATCCGTGGGCAATTTGCGTAATGTCGCGTTCTGGGTTGTGCTGTTTTTGCTCATCCTGGCCCTGTTCAACCTGTTCAGCGGGGGGCAATCGACGGTCAACGCACGCTCGATCACCTATTCCGACTTTGTCGAGCGCGTGGAGCAGGGCGATGTGGCCAGTGTCATCCTGGATGGCGAGCAGGTCATGATCCGCACCGGCGACGGCCAGCAATACACCACCGTCAAGCCCGAGGGCGTGGATGTCACGCAGCTCCTGCTTGACGAGAACGTCCAGATCGAAGCCCGCGCGCAAGAGCAGAGCGGGATCCTGTCCTATATCGGGACGCTGCTGCCCTTCCTGATCCTGATCGGGATCTGGATCTTCTTCATGAACCGGATGCAGGGCGGTGGACGCGGCGGGGCCATGGGCTTTGGCAAGTCCAAGGCGAAACTGCTGACCGAGAAGCATGGCCGCGTCACCTTCGACGATGTGGCAGGGATCGACGAGGCCAAGGAAGAGCTCGAAGAGATCGTCGAATTCCTGCGCAACCCGCAGAAATTCTCGCGGCTCGGGGGCAAGATCCCCAAAGGCGCGCTGCTGGTGGGCCCTCCGGGTACCGGTAAGACCCTGCTGGCCCGCGCGATTGCGGGGGAGGCGGGCGTGCCCTTCTTCACCATCTCGGGTTCGGACTTCGTTGAAATGTTCGTGGGTGTCGGCGCGAGCCGGGTCCGCGACATGTTCGAGCAGGCCAAGAAAAACGCGCCTTGTATCGTGTTCATCGACGAGATCGATGCCGTGGGCCGGTCCCGTGGTGTCGGCTATGGCGGCGGCAATGACGAACGCGAGCAGACCCTGAACCAGCTTCTGGTGGAAATGGACGGGTTCGAGGCCAATGAAGGCATCATCATCGTGGCGGCGACCAACCGTCCCGACGTGCTCGACCCTGCGCTGCTGCGTCCGGGCCGGTTTGACCGTCAGGTGCAGGTACCGAACCCGGACATCAAGGGACGCGAGCGCATCCTGGGCGTCCATGCCCGCAAGGTGCCGCTGGGCCCCGATGTGGATCTGCGCATCATCGCGCGCGGTACGCCGGGCTTCTCTGGTGCGGATCTGGCGAACCTCGTGAACGAAAGCGCGCTGATGGCGGCCCGCGTGGGGCGTCGCTTCGTGACCATGGAAGATTTCGAGAGCGCCAAGGACAAGGTCATGATGGGGGCCGAGCGGCGTTCCATGGTGATGTCCGAGGAAGAGAAGATGCTGACGGCCTATCACGAGGCCGGCCATGCCATCGTGGGTCTCAACGTGCCGCAGCATGATCCGATCCACAAGGCGACGATCATCCCGCGCGGCCGCGCATTGGGTCTGGTCATGTCCCTGCCGGAACGCGATCAGTTGAGCGTGACGCGCACCAAGTATACCTCCAAGATCGCCATGGCGATGGGGGGCAAGGTCGCCGAAGAGCTCAAGTTCGGGCCCGAGAACGTGACCTCGGGGGCGACCTCGGACATCCAGCAGGTCTCCAAGATCGCGCGGGCCATGGTGACGCAATTCGGCTTTGCCGAAGAGCTGGGCCATGTGGATTACGCCAATGAACAGCAATCCTATCTCGGCAGCTATGGCGGTGGCACCAATCACAGCCAGGAGACCCAGAAGATCATCGACCAGAAGGTCAAGGAGATCATCGACGAAGGGTACGAGACCGCCAAGCGGATCCTCACCGAGCAGAACGAAGGCTGGGAGCGTCTGGCCCAGGGTCTGCTGGAATATGAAACCCTGACCGGGGCCGAGATCCAGAAGGTGATCAATGGCGAGCCGCTCAACCGCGGCGATGACGAGGACGACACGCCGACCTCGGGCACGCCGTCCCTGACGGCCGTTCCCAAGTCCAAATCCCGCTCCAAGCCGCGGGATGGCGGGATGGAGCCTGAGCCGACAGCCTGATCCTGTATCAAACCAGTGACACAGCGCCGCCCCCCGGGGCGGCGTTTTACATTTCGGTTGCAGGACTCAGGATGCCTCCGCTACGCAATGCGCTCTTTTTGCGGGATCTTCAGGAGGCAGCTGTGGCACAAATCGACGATGGCCCCGGGGCAAAGCGGGTGCTTTGGCCGTTCTACCTGGCTCTGGCGATCTTCGTGGCGCTGGTCGTGCAGGCCACGATCCAGGGGCACGGGCTGGACTATTACAAGACCGAGGCCGGCCCGTTCGAGATCGGCGCTTTCGTGGCCATGGGCTGCGCGCTGATCGGGTTTGTCGCGCTCGCCCCGCGGGTCGTGTTCGGCCCCGGCTGGCATGTCGCAGTGCTGATGGCGCTCTTGATGATGCGCGAGCTCGATTTCGACAAGCGGTTCACCGAGAAGGGCGTGCTGCAGCTGCGGCTCTATTCCGGGGATTATCCGCTCCTCCACAAGCTGATCGGGGTTTTCGTGCTGATCGTGATTGTCGTGACGCTCTATCGTCTCGTCCGGCATGGGGCGGGCCCGTTCCTGCGCGGGCTGCGGGATCGTGCGGCCTGGGCCTGGTGGCTGGCCGGGGCGATTGTGCTGGTGGTGATCGCCAAGAGCCTCGACGGTCTCGCCCGCAAGCTGGAGCCCTTCGGCATCGCCGTCTCCGCCGAAACCGATTGGTGGGCCAGCTTCATCGAGGAAGGGCTCGAATGGATCTTTCCGATGATGATCATCCTCGCGATCACCAGCTGGGTGCAGCAGGACCGCGCGCGCCGCTAAACGAGCGGGGCTAGCCCATGGGCGTCCTGGGCACAGGCACCATGGTCCCTTGCAAAAGCGCGACGCAGGTGCCGTCCTCGCGCGCGACCTCGGCTGTGACCACGACCAGCCGCTTGCCGGGTTTGACCACCCGCCCGGTGGCAATCAGGGCCGGACCGCTGCCCGGGGCGAGCAGGTTGATCTTGATCTCGGCCGTTACAACCTCCGCCTCCTCGGGCATCAGGGTCAGCGCGGCGTAGCCCGCCGCCGAGTCCCCGATGGCGAAGGTCAGCCCCGCATGGGCGACCCCATGCTGCTGCCCGGTCTCGGGGGTCACGGGGGCGCGGATCACCACCTCGCCCGGCTTGACCGAGACCAGCTCTGCGCCGAGCGTGCCCATTAATCCCTGACGCGCGAAACTGCGCGCCACCTTGTCCTGAAGATCGCTCATCTGCCCCCCGGTCCTTGTCTGCGCGCAGTGTGCGGTGGATGGGCGGGCGGGTAAACCACCCTAGCCGCGCGGCATGGGCACCATGCAGGGCTGCGGTCCGATCAGGATCGCGCGCGCATCGGCACCCATGAGCGTCGAGAGCGGTGCGCTATGACAGTGCAGGCCCCCCGTATACGCGCCATAGGCCGGCAGGATCAGCCGGGTCGCATCCAGCAGGAAGCAGGCCCGGGAGACCCGCCGCCCCCCGCGCAATTGCAGGCTGCATTTCGGGTGGTAATGGCCCGAGACCTCGCCGGGGCTGGGCGTGCCGTCTTCGGCGATATGGCGAAACCGCAGGGGGCCACTGCGCCACTCGGTCGCCTGTTGGCCCGCCAGGTCGAGCGGGCCGGGATCGTGGTTCCCCTCGACCCAGATCCAGCGCCGCCCGGATTGCGCCAGCGCGATCCGCTCCCGCAGGGGGGCGGGCAGGGCGCGGCTCGCCGCCGGGTCGTCGAAACTGTCCCCGAGGCAGATCACCTCATCGGGCCCGGTCGCGGCCAGATCGGCCTCCAGTCGGGACAGGGTTTCGGTGGTCTCATAGGGCGGCAGAAGCGCCCCGTTTCGCCGTGCGATCCGCTCGGACTTGCCCAGATGCAGGTCCGAGACCACGAGCACCTGCCGCTCCGGCCACCAGAGCGCACCGCTGGGAAGCGCGCGCAGCGCGGCACCGGCAAAGCTGAAATCCTGCGTGTTCATGCTTTGGTCCAACACCATTTCATCGGGCGGTGCAAGCGCGATCTCAGGTCAGACCCGCCTCGGTCATCAGGGCAGCCGCCGCTTCGGCGACCATCCGGTCCTCGGCCGCCCCGGCGATCGGCACCCGTCCGCGTTCGAGCATCATCGGCGCGGCAAGCGGGCTCAGCCGGTCGAGCCGGTAGTGATCGATCCGCCCGGTGGTCCGTTCCAGCAGCTCTTCGATGCGCGCGAAATCCACGAGCCCCCGGCGGGCCTCCTCGCGGGTGATCTGCATCAGCACATGGTCCGGGTCGTATTTCAGCAAAGTGTCATAGAGGATATCCGATGAGAAGGTCGCCTGCCGCCCGGTCTTGCGCCGTCCCGGCGTGTTCCGCTCGATCAGCCCGGCGATGATCGCCGAGGCGCGGAAGGTCCGCTTCATCACCGCATTGCCCGACAGCCAATGGTCGAACCCGTCGCGGATCCCGTCAGGGCGCACGAGGGCGGCGGGATCCGTGACCTCGCTCAGCCCCCAGAGCATGGTGGCGTAATCGGTCGCGACGAAGCCCACCGGGTCGAGCCCTGCGGCCTCCATCCGCTGGCTGAGCAACAGGCCGAGCGTCTGCTGCGCGTTGCGGCCAGCGAAGCCGTAGCAGACGAGGTAGTTGCGATCCTCGAAGGGAAAGGTCTCGATCAGCATCCGCTCGGCCTCGGGCAGTTTCGAGACCCGCCGTTGCAGGTGCAGCCAGTCGCGCGTGGCCTCGGGCAACTCGGGCCAATCGTCCTGCTGGAACATCTCGAGGATGGTCTGGCTGAGCTGGGTTGAGGTGGCGAATTTCGTCCCCATGAAGGTCGCGATCTTGGGCTGCTTGTCGGCGCGGCGCGTGACCTCGACCGTGAGTTCGTTGAGCCCCTCATAGCGCACGATCTGCCCGCCGATCAGAAAGGTATCGCCCTGGGTCAGCGTGGCGGCGAAGCCCTCCTCGACCTCGCCGAGCGGGGTGCCGCCGCGCCGGTTCTTGAGCCGGACCTTGAGGGTTTCGGTGTCGATGATCGTGCCGATATTCATCCGGATCGCCCGGGCGCTGCGGGGATCGCGGAGCTGCCATTGCCCATCCGGGCGCTGCAACAGCCGTTGCCAGCGGTCATAGGCGCGCAGGGCATACCCGCCCGTGGCGCAGAAGTTCAGGCAATCGTCGAAGGCCGCGCGCGTCAGGCTCTGGTAGGCGCCCGCGCTGGTCACCTCGTCAAAGAGGTGATCGGCGTCGAACGGGCCCGCCGCCGCTACGTTCAGGATATGCTGACACAGCACATCGCGGGGGCCCTCGTCGCGCGCCTCGCCATCGAGCTTGCCCTCGGCCATGGTCTTGAGTGCCGCATGGCATTCCACCACCTCGAAGCGGTTCGCAGGCACAAGCAGGGCCTTGGACGGCGCATTATAGCGGTGGTTGGCGCGTCCGATCCGCTGGACCAGTCGCTTGACGTTCTTGGGGGCACCAACCTGGATGACCAGATCCACATCCCCCCAGTCGATGCCGAGATCGAGCGAACCGGTGCAGACGATGGCGCGCAGGCTGCCCTCTGCCATGGCGGCCTCGACCTTCTGGCGCTGCTCCCGCGCGAGGGAGCCGTGGTGGATCCCGATGGGCAGGGCGTCCTCATTGGCGAGCCAGAGCGCATGGAAGAACAGCTCGGCCTGGGCGCGGGTGTTGTGGAAGATCAGGGTGGTCTTGTGGCTGCGCACAGCGTCGAGGATCGCGGGGATCGCGTAACGCCCGCCGCCGCCGGTCCAGGGCGGGGGGGCGTCGGTCTGCAGCATGGTGATATCCGGCGCCGGGCCGGGATCCGCATGGAGGATGGCGCAAGGATCCGGGTGACGGGCGAGAAACTGGGCGATGGCCTCCGGATCCTCGACCGTGGCCGAGAGCCCAACGCGGCGGAGTTCGGGCACAAGGCTTTGCAAGCGGGCGAGCCCGAGCATGAGCTGATCCCCCCGCTTGGATTCCGCCAGCGCATGGATCTCGTCCACGATCACCCGTTTGACCCCGGCAAAGGTCCGGGCGGCGTCCTCATAGCTGAGCATCAGCGCAAGGCTTTCCGGTGTGGTCAGCAGGATATGGGGCGGGTCCGCGCGCTGACGCTTGCGCTGGCTTTGGGAGGTATCTCCGGTCCGGTCCTCGATCCGGATCGCCAGGCCTGCCTCCTCGACCGGGCGGCGCAGGTTGCGCTTGATATCCGCCGCCAGCGCCTTGAGCGGCGAGATATAGAGCGTATGCAAACCGGCCTCGGGCGTCGGGCCCAGCTCGGCCAGCGTCGGCAGAAACCCGGCCAGCGTCTTGCCGCCGCCCGTGGGCGCGATCAACAGCAGTGCGGGGTCCGCCGCACGGTCCAGCATGTCACGCTGATGGGGGTGGAGCGACCAGCCCTGATCGGTGATCCAGCGGGCAAGCTCCGGGGGCAATTGCAGGTCCATCCTCCGGAAATAGGCCAGCGCGGGCGGCGGGCCAAGCCGGATTGATCAATGGGCGATTTCGCCCTCATCCACATAGAGGTTCGACCAGGCCCGGTCGATCAGATCGGGCGACATGTGGTTTGGCACGCCTTCGTAGCGGCAGACCGCAATCATTTGATCCAAAAGGAAATTCGCGTGGAAATTGGCATAGACATGATCCACCTCCGGGTATTTCCGGGTCATGAGATGCACAAGGCTCGCCTCATCCAGCGGCACGTTCTTTGCCTTGGCGACAAGGCCGAAGATCTTGAGAAACTCCTCCTTGGTCGGCCCGTCGATCTTGAGCTTGAAGAACACGCGGCGCAGGGCGGCGTTGTCGAAAATCTCGTTCGGGTGAAAGTTGGTCGAGAACACCACCAGCGTGTCGAAGGGCACGATGAATTTTTCACCCGATTGCAGCGCGAGGATGTCATAGCCCGCCTCCATCGGGACGATCCATCGGTTGATCAGGGCCTGGGGCGGCTCCGCCTGACGGCCCAGATCGTCGACGATGAAGATCCCACCCGTCGCCTTCATCTGCAACGGCGCGGTATAGGTCCGCGCGACCGGGTTGTAGTTGAGATCCAGCATCGCCAGCTCAAGCTCACCCCCGGTGATCACCGCAGGGCGTTTGCAGCAGACATAGCGCTGGTCATGGCCGATGCTGCGCCGCAGGCTCGAGCGCGACTGGGTCGGGGAGGCCACGGGCGTGTGGACGACCGGATCGAAGACGGTGATGATCTGGCCACCATAGCTGATGGCGCGCGGGACATAGACATGGTCCCCCATGGCGTCTCGGATCCCGTTGGAGATCGAGGATTTCCCGTTCCCGGGCGGCCCGTAGAGCAGCACCGAGCGCCCCGATGTGACCGCGGGACCAAGCTGCTGCAGCAGGCCCTTGGGAAGTACCAGATGCCCCATGGATTGCGCCAGCTTCTCGGGCGTGAGCACGACATTCTTGATCGACTGGCGCTCGGCCTGTTCGGCGAAATGCTCCATCGGGACGGGGACAGCGCCGTAATATTCCGATTGCGTCAGCGCATCGAGGGCACGGGCCTTGCCCTGATCCGCGATGGCAAAGCGCATCTCCTCGGCCCCTTCGGAGGTCAGCGAGCCAAGCGCCTCGACCATCTTGAGCTGCCGCGCGGTGTCGATCAGGTCCTGCACCACGGGCACGGGGATGGCCATCGCCTCAGACAATTCGGTCGCGCGGGTCAGGGACCGACGAAACATCGTCTTGAGCAACAGATCCTGCAACATGGTGGCAGGCAGCCCCAGATCCGCGACGCTGCGCGGACTGGTCGGGGCAATGGACGGCGTGCTGTGATGAGTCATCCCGGGTCTCCCACGGGCAGTCTAGATCCCGGGCCCCTAACGGAGTGTTACCGCCGGCAGGATCAGCGGCATCGCCAGGTAAAGCATGAGCGTTCCGCTCAGCGCGAGGCCCATGGGGAAATCGCGATCCCGCGTCCAGCTTTCCCAATCTGGGGTCAGGCTGCGCAGGGCCGGGACCCTGCGCGCGGCGCGATGGGTGGCAAAGGCTGCCAGCAATACCGCAGAGAACAGCACCAAGACCAGCGCAGCATCCTGCAGGGCGACGAAGGGCGCCATGGCGGCGGCGAACTTGGCATCCCCGGCCCCGACCATCCGCAGCGACGAGACCACAAAGCCGATCCCGAGGATCACCAGCCCATGGACCCAGCGCCAGCCATACTCGGCCAGAGGCATCAGGAAGGGACCGGCACAGGCAAATACCGCGAGAAGGGTCAGCACGGTCCAATTCGGGATGCGCATGAATTTCATGTCGCTCCAGGCGATAAAGAGGCAGATCGGCGACACGAACAGCAGGAACAGGAATGTGCCGGTCGCCGGGTCTGTCATCGGGGCCTCAGGCTTCGCTGTCCAGCGTCCTCAGCGCGCGCACGGCGGCTTCAAAATGCTGGGGATGGGTGTCAATCGCTTCGCGCAGCAGGCCGCGCCCGGTTGCAATATCCCCCTGTTTGATCGCCGATAGGGCAAGAGTGTGCAACAACTGTGCCCGTTCGATCTGGGTCACGGGGACGGGGGGCAGGGCATAGTTGCGCTGCGCCCCGCGGGCGAGAACGAGGTTGTTCTTGGCGATGAACAGATCCGGGTCATAGCCGATCGCTTCGTTGAAAAGCTTCTCCGCCCCGCGGAAATCGCCGCGCGACAGCTTGGAATAGCCCCAGTTGTTGAGCACGCCGGAGGGCCGCGTGGTCAGGCCCACGGCGATCTCGTAAAAGCTGTCGGCCGCGCGCCAGTCTTTCTCGCTATCGGCGACCATGGCCTCCAGCCGATACCGTTTGAAGGTCTCGAAAGTGGGGGGAACGGAATCCAGTTGCGCCTGCGCCCGGTCCCACTCGCCGGCCCGGATCAGGGCATCCGCGAAATCGACGCGATCCTCGTCGGTGACCTCGTCGCTGTCGATCACGGTTTGCCAGGCGGAGACCGCGGAGGTCGCATTCCCGCTGCGGGTCATGGACTTGGCCAGACCACGCTGAAGATCGATACGCTCCGGCATGTCCTGGGTCGCGCGCTGGAAATAGGCGACCGCCTCTTCCGGGTCGGCCGAATTCAGCATCAGGTTGTTGAGATTGTTCTCATCGATGACATTCACCGCGTCCAACTCGCGGGTCACATCGATCTCCTCTGAAGGCGCGCAGGCTCCAAGAACCAGCAACGCCAGGCCCGCGGGGGCCAAAGCCTGCGAATAACGCATGTGTCGCGTCCTTTTTTGCTCGATGTCGGTACGATCCCAATGCGGTCAGGGCGCGATCAGCAGGTAGCTGCCATTGCCTTGCCAAACCAGGTCGAACTCGTTGTTATCGCTGGCGCCAGCGTAGCTCACCTGGTCGCGTTTTGCGATAGCGAGGCGGAGGTTGTTGCGAATGTCGTCCGAATTGCCACTGTCGAGGGCGAAGGCTTTTTGAAAGACGCGCGAGGCCTCGCCATATTCGCCCCGTTCCATGAGCACCGCGCCAAGATTGTTCCAGGCCGGGACAAAGGCGGGATCCTCCTCGACCGCTTGCCGCAGCAGGCTTTCAGACTGCTCCAGCCGGCCAAGTTTCAGATTGGCCGACCCGATCGCGCTGAGCACATCGGCGGTCATGCCCTGTTCCGCCCCGGCCCGGAAGAATGCGCGCAACGCGAGATCATATTCCCCGGCCTCCATCAGCCGATTGCCGACCACGAGCCCATCGACAGCTTCGCCATCCACCGCGAGCGCGCTGGGCGGGAAGGGGTTGTCGCCGAGATCGTCGAGGCTGGGGGTGGAGGGGCTGCACCCGATCAACAGGCCCGCCGCGCCACACAGAAGTGCGATCCGGGTTGGAGCGCTAGGGGCCACCGCGTTGAGACAAGCTTTCATAGATGCTCCACATGGACGGCCCGATCAGGATGATCAGGAGTGGCGGCACCGTAAACATCATTGTCCCGAGTGTCAGCTTTGTCGGAAGGACATTGGCCTTTTCTTCGGCGCGCATGACCCGTTTGTCACGCATCTCGCTGGCATAGACCCGCAGCGCATCGGCGATGGAGGTACCGAAGGATTGCGATTGGATCAGCACCGTGACGAAGGAGGTGACATCGCCCACCCCGCAGCGTTCGGACATGTCCTTCAGCACCGTGATCTTGTCCTTGCCGGCCTTAATCTCGAAGGCGACCATCTCGAATTCGTCCGCGAGCGCGGGGAAGCCGGCCCGGATTTCATGGGCCACGCGGATGATGGCCTGGTCGAGCCCCTGGCCCGCCTCGACACAGACCAGCATCAGATCGAGGCTGTCGGGGAAGCCGTTGGTAATCTCCTCCTGGCGTTTTTCGATCCGCTTATCGACCCAGTATTTCGGCAGGTAGTAGCCGCACAGGCCTGGCACCAACGTGGTCAGGGCTGCTTTGGTGACATCCGGTTCCTCGCCGCCGCCGAACAGAAAGGTATAGACCACCCCAACAAAGAGCAGGCCGAGCCCCAGGGCGAATTGCGCGAAATGGAAGATCTTGACCGAGGATTTCTGCCGATAGCCCGCCTGGATCAGCTTGAGGCGAATGGCAGACAATTCCGCGTTGTCCTGCGGTTCGAGATATTGCGAGAACCGTTCCAGCTTCTTGCCCGGATCATCCTGCCGCAAGGCTGTGGCGCGCTCATCTCCGCGATCCGCGGAGCTTTTGCCCAGACGCTCTTCCTTGAGCTTCAGCAGCGGATCCTGTTCCTTTCGGAGCAGGATCGGCAGCGTGACGAGGATGAGGATCGCGCCCAGGAACCCGACCGAGAGGACCGGACCCAGCGGGCCGAGATACTGCACCAGCAACGCGTTGACGGCTTCGAACACGGGCGCGCTCCTAGACTTTGATATTCACCATCATCTTCATGAAGATGATGTTGATGGTCAGGAACACCGCGACTATCACACAGGCGGGAATGAAGGCGGGGGTGTCCTTCACATCCGCATAATAGTCCGGTTCCATCAGGTTGATGCCGACAAGCGCGAGAAAGGGGAAGCCGGACAGGAACATCCCGGACCATTTCGCCTCGGCGGTGATCGCCTTGACCCGGCGAAACAATTTGAACCGCGCCCGGATCACTTTTGCTAGGCCGTCAAGGATCTCGGCCAGATTGCCCCCGGATTGGGACTGGATCGAGACCGCAACCGCCAGAAAGCGCAAATCCTGCATATCCATCCGCTCGGCCAGTTCCTTGAGCGCTTCGGTGACATCCCGGCCATAGGCGGCTTCATCCGCGATCATGCCAAACTCTGTTCCCAGGGGGTCGGCAACCTCCTTGGCGACGATGTTGATCGCCGAGGAAAAGGGGTGCCCCACGCGCAGGGACCGCACCATCAGCTCGACCGCGTCGGGCAACTGCTCCTCGATCATCGCGAGGCGCTGCTTGGCCTTCTTGTTCACCCACATGTACACGGCGCCCACGCCGATCGCGACCGCCGCCACGCAGCGCACGGGCATGGAGGCCTGCGTGCCGATGGACAGCCCGACAAAGGAGACCACCGTCAGCAGAAGCATGATCATCATGAGGGCCGCGGGTGAGAAGGCGACATTGCCCTTCTTCGCCTTGTCCGCGAGCATGGCATAGAGCGGCAGGATCGACGTAGTCTTGTGCTGCGACA
Source organism: Dinoroseobacter sp. S124A (assembly GCF_049801015.1). Taxonomy (NCBI): domain Bacteria; kingdom Pseudomonadati; phylum Pseudomonadota; class Alphaproteobacteria; order Rhodobacterales; family Roseobacteraceae; genus Dinoroseobacter; species Dinoroseobacter sp. S124A. The sequence continues at coordinate 398,707 of NZ_JBNAGD010000001.1, forward strand.
TTTCCTTGCGGAGTTGGTCGAGCACGGCGTCCCGCGTGGCGCCTTTGTCGAGCATGTCGAGGCGGCGATTGACCTTGCTGTTCAGGCTGATCGACTTGCCGAAGGCGACGAGATAGATCCCCTCGACCAAAAACAGGACGCCTACGAAAATCCCAATATAGATAAGGGGTTCGATGCTCAGTTGCATGGTTAGCCCTTCGTTGGTTCATAGATGGAGGCGGGAATGTCGTAGCCCCATTGCTTGAAGCGGTCCGAGTAGTGGGAGCGCACGCCGGTGGCGGTGAAATGACCCTTGATCTTGCCATCGGGCAGCAGGCCTGTCCGCTGGTAGCGGAAGACCTCCTGCATGGAGATGATATCGCCCTCCATCCCGGTGATCTCGGTGATCGACACCATCCGGCGGGAGCCGTCCTGGAGACGCGATGCCTGCACGATCAGGTTCACGGCCGAGGAGATCTGGGCCCGCAAGGCACGGATCGGCATCTCGATCCCGGCCATGGCGACCATGTTCTCTAGACGGCTCACCCCGTCGCGGGCGGAGTTGGCATGGATCGTGGTCATGGAGCCGTCATGGCCGGTGTTCATCGCCTGAAGCATGTCGATCACCTCTTCGCCGCGGGTCTCGCCGACGATGATCCGATCCGGGCGCATCCGCAGGGCGTTGCGCAGGCAATCGCGCTGGGTCACCGCGCCCTTGCCCTCCACATTGGCGGGGCGGCTTTCCATACGGCCCACATGGACCTGCTGCAATTGCAGCTCGGCGGTATCCTCGATGGTCAGGATCCGTTCCGAATTGTCGATGAAAGAACTGAGTGCATTCAGCGTCGTCGTCTTGCCCGAGCCCGTACCGCCGGAGACGATGACATTCAGACGGCAGGCCACGGCGGCCTGCAGATAGACCGCCATTTCCTCGGAGAACGCACCGAAATTGACCAGATCGTCGATGCCCAGCTTGTCTTTCTTGAACTTCCGAATGGATACGAGGCTGCCATCGCAGGCAATCGGGCCAACCATGGCATTGAAACGCGAGCCATCGGCGAGCCGCGCATCCACATAGGGGTTCTGCTCGTCGACGCGGCGGCCCACCGCCGAGACGATCTTGTCGATGATGCGCAGCAGGTGTTTCTCATCCCGAAACTTCACATCCGAGAGCTGCAATTTGCCGGCCCGCTCGACAAACACCCTTTGCGGGCCATTGACGAGGATATCGTTGACATCGTCATCCTTGAGCAGGGGTTCCAGAGGTCCGAGGCCGCGCACCTCGTCATAAAGCTCCTCGTAGAGGGCGCGCCGTTCATCCTTGTTCAGGGCCACGCTCATACTGGCGAGCGACTCGTTGGCGATCTGGGCGATTTCGGCGCGCAGCTCCTTTTCGCTGGCGCTTTCGAGGGCGGCAAGGTTCAGCTCCTCAAGGAGTTGCTTGTGCAGCGAAACCTTGAGCTCGTTGAGCTTCTGCTCGCGCCGGGCTTCCTTTTCGGACACCTCGCCGGTTGCGGGCTTGGTCGATGGTTGCGCGGCTTTGGCCGGGGCAGGCTTGGGCGCCGACTTGACCGGCGCGGCAGGTGTTTGTGCGGCCGCCGGGACCGGGGGGCGCGCGCCGGGTTTGGCGGGGGCGTCTTTTCGGTATTTTGCAAACATGTCTCGCCCTTTCCCGACCTCAGCCGCCTGCGGCCGCCGACCCTGCGCTGATCTCGTGCAGAGACTTGGCAAGCTTCGCGATCTCTTTGCGCAAGGGGTTCTTGGCGGCGCGCTGGGCCAGCGGTGACCCGTGATCATTGGATTCCGCCACGGCCTTGCCGCCATCGGGGAGTTTCTCGCCAAAGGAGATGTCGAGGCTTTCGGCCATGCGTTTCACCCGCGCCTTGCCCGACAGATCGGTCATCTTGGGCGCGCGGTTGAGCACGAAGCGCAGCTTTTCCACGGGCAGATCCTCGAACCTCAGGGTTCGAACAAAGCGCAGCGCGTTTTGGGCCGAACGCAGGTCCAGTTCGATCACCGGGAAAAAGACATCCGACATCCGCAGAGCGGTCTCAGTCCAGTTCACCAGGGCGCTGGGCATGTCGATCACGAGATAGTCGAACATGCCGGCGGCGGTCGCGATCAGCTTTTCCATATCCTCCGGCGGCAGAAGATCCAGTGGCAGGATCTCGGTCGGTGACGTGAAGACGCTGAGCTTGCCATCCACCGTCTGCAGCGCCTGCCGGAACACATCCTCGTCGAGGCTTTCGATATCCGACATCAGCTCAAAGATCATGTCCTTGCGGGGCAGATCGAGATAGGTCGCGACAGAGCCAAACTGCTGATCCATGTCCAGCAAGCCGACCCGCGGCGTCTCTCCCTTCAGAGTGGCGAGTTCCCAGGCGAGGTTGACCGCAAGGCTCGTCGCACCGACGCCCCCCGCCAAGCCCTGGATCGCAAAGATCGTGCAGCCGGTCGTGGTCCGCGAGGGCAGGATCGCCTCGGTTGCAGGCGTCTGTTCGGTATGTACGGCGTTCGGCGCGGCAAGGGGCGGACGATCCGCCTTCGAGAGCCGCTCCACCGCTTCGGACAGGCCCGCCTCGGGCATCGGATAGGGCAAAAACTCCCGCGCGCCGGCCTGCAACACCTGATGCAGGATGATCGGGTCCAGTTCATCGGCGATCAGCAGAACCGCGATCGACAGATCCGTTGCCTTATGCACGATGGACAGAATGGTTTCGATATCCGCCTCATCCTCGATATCGAGGGCCAGCGCGATCACCTTGAGCAGGGCAGCATCCGGCTGGTCGAGAAAGGACATCGTGTCAGAGATCCGCAGATCGCCCCAGCCATCCTTGAACTCGGCTTCCATCTCGTCGATCAGGATTTCGAAATTCTGAACGTCGCGCGACACGGTACAGGCGAGAATGGGCGCCCCGTGCATCGGATCGCCCGCATCGCCCTTCGGATTGCTCCCATTCAGCTGCGCTGCCGCTGTCATTCCTGCCACCTCGGTCGGGTCCGTTCCAACACCGACCTCTACAGTTCGTCACAGCGAGTATCGTTATCGAAGGTAAACAGGGCAGTAATGGCGCCGCTCTTGCCGGCATTTGAGCCGGAGAAGAACAGACAATTCTAAGAAAAAGCCCCGCACGTGAGGTGCGGGGCGAGCCTGTGATGGATGTGACGTGTATGTGCCGGTCTAGCCGCCGTCTCCGCCAGCGGCTTCGGTTTTTTCGAAGCGCGTTTCGTAGGTTGCGCCCTCAACGAACTCTCGGTTGATGACCGCGGCATACTTGCCGTTGAGCTTGATCGGGTCGGTTTCGAGAAAGCCGCTGACCTCGGTGACCGTGCGACGGTTGCGCAACTCGCGCCCCTGGGTCACGATCAGCGGCTGCGTCTCACCCAGTGAGACAAGCGCCTGCAGCTGACGCCGGTCCACGCCTTGGGACACCAGATAGTTCACCGCTCGATTCGCGCGTGCGCGACCGAGCCGCTGGTTATAGGCCGCCGAGCCCACAAGATCCGTGTGGCCAAAGACCGAGAAGCGCAACTCGGGGAATTGTCGGATGAAGCGCGCCTGCACATCCAATGCAGCGCGGGCCTCGGCACTGAGCGTGGATTGGTTGAAGGCGAAATTGATCGTGCTGGGCACCTCGCGCGCGAAGCGCTGAGCCAGGCTGACCGTGGCCGAGATCTCACCGGTCTGGACAAGCGTGTTGTTCAGGGTCGGGGTGCCGAAGCCCCCTTCATCGATCTGGCTGCCGACCTCGGCATCGGGGTTGGCGCAGGCGGCGAGGGCGAGCAGGGCGGCGGCCCCGAGAAGCTGGGTCTGGCGCAGGGTCATCGGATCACTCCATCACGTAGCCATAGGACCCCGAGAAGTCCTGTTGCGCGACCTCCCCAGCCGCCCCGCGCCGCGGGGTGCGGTCGCTCACGAGCTTGCCGTTGAGGAAGAACTCCCGTTCCGAGGGGATGCGGATCCGGTCCGTGGGCAGGACCAGCGCCTCGCCCCGGGTCGGGCTGACGAGATGGGCGGTGACGATGATCACCAGTTCGGACTGGCTGCGCGCATAATCCGCACTGCGGAAGAGGGCGCCGAGCACGGGGATGTCGCCGAGCCAAGGCACCTGTCCGGCAAAGTCCCGGAAGTCATCTTCGAGCAGACCGGCGATCGCGAAACTGTCCCCGTCGCGCAGCTGTACGGTGGTGTTGGTCTCGCGGCGGCTGAAGCCCTGAACCGTCAGAGAGTCGGTGATGATCGAGGCCGACGAGTCGAGCGCCGAGACCGCCGCGGCCAGCTCCAGGTTGATCACCTTGTCTTCAAGCACCGTCGGAATGAAATCGAGCTCCACACCGAAGGGCTTGTAGTCGACCGAGATCCCGCCATCGCCATCGGCCACGGGGATCGGATACTCGCCACCGGCCAGGAAGCTCGCGCTCTGACCCGAAAGTGCGGTCAGGTTCGGTTCGGCCAGCGTGCGGACAACGCCCTTGTTTTCAAGCGCTTCGAGCAGAATGCCCAGGCTGACATTGCCCAGGTTGAAGCCAAGGCCGATGCTGCCTGCGGCCTCGGGATTGAGGTTCAGGATCGTGCTGTTGGCGCCGCCAATCGGCTCCCCCGAGGCGATGGCCCCGGACCCGAGCCCGATGGAGAACGCGCCATCGCTGCCATTGAACACCGCGGTCATGCCGTTGGACAGCTGCTTGCTGACCGAGCGCTGCATCTCGGCAAAGCGGACCTTGAGCATCACCTGCTGGGTGCCGCCCACGGTCATCAGGTTCGAGACCCGGTCCGGGGCGTAGCGCTGAGCGAGATCGAGCGCCCGGTCGAGGGCGGTCAGGCTGGAGGCGGTACCGCTCAGGACGATCCCGTCATTGGCGGTGCGCACCTCGATCGCCTCATTGGGCAGGATCTGCTGCAGGCGTTCCTTGAACTCGGCGATGTCCGGGGTGACCTGCACATCCACATTGGTGATCAGGCGGCCATCGGCCCCGAGCAGGGTCATGGTGGTGCGCCCGGCGGATTTGCCGAGGACATAGATGCTGCGATCTGAGAGTGTGGCGATATCGGCAATGCCGGGATTGGCGATGGAGAGTTCCGCGAAGGGAATCTCGCTCTCGACCACGACGGCGCGATTGAGAGGCACCTGCAATGTCGAGGTGGCCTGACCCTCCTGAACGCGGAGGACCTGTGACATCGCCGGGGCGCTGCCGAATGAAATGCCAAGAGAGAGGCCCAGAAGCCCCGCGCTGACCCAGTTTCTCAACGTCATGTGATCCTGCCTCTATGACCACTCTATATACGGGGTCTATCGCCCCTTATCCCGCCACCATGACGGATCCTGCGCTTTTTGGCAAGAATCATGCGGTTAGAGGTCGCTGCTGACAAAAACACCGGAGCGAGGCGCCCCGGTGGTGACTATTTTGCAACTGTTAACCTTTCTAAAGGCGTCAGTTGGTGCAGGGGATCGGGATTTCCACAACCTCGGAGCCGCGGCGGGTGCGGATCGTGCACACCTTCTCGATCTCCGCGCGTTCGACGACCTTTTCTTCCTCGATGATGCCCAGCAGTTCGTTCTGGTCGATCTCGATCGAGCCGGTATAGGCCTCATCAGCGGCGCCGACGAGGGACAGAGACAGGCTGCCGGTGCGCTGCGCCTGGGCGAGGCCAGCCACCTGTTTCGGATCCGCCTCGACGGTCACGGTGCGCGCGATGGTCGGGGCGTTGCGGTCCATATCGGCATTCTGGTCGATGCCGATGATCTGCATGCTGGACTGGATCAGTTTGGTCACATCCTGCCCCTTGGAGGCCCCGCTCCAATAGACGTCGATCCGGTCTCCGGGGCGCAGGAAGCCCGAGACGCCGGAGGTGACATTCACGCTGATCGCGAAGGCGCGCATGCCCTTGCTGAGCCGCGACGACACGCCGGCATCCTCGCCGGGTTCCGTGACCTTGACCGCGAGCACGGGCTCATTGGCCTCCATCGCGCGGGTGGCGGTGCGCAGGCGCCCTTTCTCGTCAGGAAAGAGGTCGGCTTCGGTCAGATAGGCGCCCTCGGGCACGGCGTCCTTGGGCCAGCTGACCTTGCGCACATCATCCTTGGTGATCTTCTCGCCATAGCGGATGGGCTTGCCCATCACATAGACCTCGACCACATCGACGGCCTTGGCGAGCTTTTGTTGCTGTTTGGCGACCACGGTCTGGTACTGGTCGAACCGGTCTTTGGCCATCATCACGGCAAAGCCGGCGAGACCGACCCCCAGGATCAGGACGAGTCCGAAAATCAATCGCATGATACGCCTCCGCTGTGGTCAGGCCGCATGGGCGGACCGGGTGTTCTTGTGCCTCAGGCGGTGCCTTGGACCGCAGCGAGGCCGGAATGCGGCCAATTTGTGGCCACGGGGCCGCCCGCGCGGAGAGGGCAGGGCCGGAGTGAGTGGCAAAGGCCGCGCCACTGGCGCGGCCCGCTACAGGCGTCCGACAGGACTTAGTCGGCCGGAGCCGCCGCCGGGAAGGAGGTGTTGATCTGGTCGGTCTCAAGCTGGGTGTCGATATCGCCGGACAGGTTGGCAATACCGCCGGAAACAACGCCGTAGACGGCGATTCCGAGGCCCACGATGGCTGCGGTCAGCACGACCCAGTCCACGGTCACGGCACCGTCTTCTTCGGTGCGGAAAGTCTTGGCAAGCTTGAACAGTTTCATGGTTTTGTTCCTTAGGTTCTTCGGTGTCAAACCGTCACGACGCCCGTATGGTGTTCGTTTCGATGGGATCAGTGTCCGTTTCAAACAGGGCGGCAATGTGGTGGGTTTCGGGTGATTGCCGGTACGTTTTCGAGCAATTGCAAATGAAATATGCAGAGTTTGACGGGGGCACGTGTCGGACTCCGGGGCCCGAAAGCGCAAACGACCGCGCGTCCCTGCGCGGTCGCTTGAGGGTTGTGACCGGATCAGTCGGCCGGGGCCGCCGCCGGGAAGGAGGTGTTGATCTGGTCGGTTTCGAGCTGTGTGTCGATGTCGCCGGACAGGTTGGAGATGCCGCCGGACACCACGCCATAGACGGCGATGCCCAGACCCACGATGGCCGCGGTCAGCACGACCCAGTCCACGGTGACAGCACCATCTTCTTCGGTGCGAAAGCGATGTGCGAGCTTGAAGAGTTTCATCTTTTCAGTCCTCCAAAGGATCCATGTGTCTTCAGTACCGAACCTTTTGGGGCGGGATTGCCCATGGGGCCGACCGGGGCTCCGTCTCGGTATGGAAACACTCTGTTCTCAAATTCGGGCCAAATTTGGTCCGAGCTTCGACCCAAGCGGGACTGTTTTGCGCGCTCGGCGCGGCAGACCTCTGCGAGTATCCCGGGCAATGCGTGCCCCAAATCCCCTATGTTTTGTGTGTTTGCCGCCACAAGCCTCGCCTCACATGCCGCCGAAGTGCCATTTTCCGAGGCCAAGGATCGCGCGGACGGGTTAACACTTTGGAAAAACACGAGCGGTGAAAATGCGAGGATTTGACGAAACCCGACGGTGGATTCCGGCGCTTTGTGCGGTGCTGTGCCTCGCGACTGTGCCTGCATCGGCACAGGATGCTGCGGCTGTGACACCGCCGGGCGGCTTCACCTTCAAGAAGATCGCGCCGCCACCACCGGGCACCACCCGCCGCATCAACATCCAGATCGCGCCGCGCCCGGATCCGGCACTCCCGGTGCCGCCTGCCAGCGTCGCGCAAGATGCTCTGCCCGAGGAACTGCCCTATCAGCGCGCCTTCTGGGAGGCGACGGGCACGGATCTGGCCGGGGCGGGGCCTGCGCGGTTCCTCGATGCCGCCGAGTTCGTGGCGCGACCGGACAATATCGGTCCCGCGGCCCCCAGCCTTGGGGCGCTGCAGGCTCTGGCGGCACAGCATGGCCGGACCATCCTGGCTGAAACCATCGGCACCCGGGTCTCTCCGGCGCTGGTCCTCTCGGTGATGGTGACGGAATCCTCCGGTCGGAGCGAAGTCGTCAGCTCTGCAGGGGCTCAGGGCCTGATGCAGCTCATCCCCGCCACGGCGGCGCGCTTTGATGTGGCGGATCCGTTCGACCCGGCCCAGAACATCGCCGGGGGCGTGCGCTATCTCGACTGGCTGATCGGCACCTTCGACGGCGACGCGATCCTCGCGCTGGCGGGGTATAACGCGGGGGAGAACGCGGTCAAACGGGCCGGGGGCGTGCCGGCCTATCCCGAGACGCGCGCCTATGTGCCCAAGGTGCTCGCGGCCTGGCAGGTGGCGCGGAGCCTCTGCGCCACGCCGCCGGATCTGGCGTCGGATGGGTGCGTGTTCACGACCATGGCCGCGAACTAGCCCCGGCTAGACCTGAAACGCGTCGGCCCAATCCGGGTGCTTGCGCCGCTCGGCATTCACGAAGGGGCAAAGCGGCACGATCTTGATGCCCTGCGCGCGGACATCCTCCACCATGAAGGCCACAAGGGCATGGCCCGCGCCGGTGCCGCGCAGGGCCTCGGGCACGCCGGTATGGTCCGCGATGATGGTCTGCGGCGAGGCCACGGAAAACGTGACCTCGGCCTCTTCCCCGTCGCGACGCAACACATAGCGGCCCTTAGAGCCGTCCAGTTCCTTGGAAATCACCGCGCCGGACACGTGGCTCAGACCAGCGTGGCCTCGGTGGCCGCGCGCAGCTCGTCCTCGGACACACCCTCGGCGCATTCCACGATCTTGAGCCCGCCATCGACCACGTCGAGCACACCGAGATTGGTGATGATCCGGTCGACCACGCCCTTGCCGGTCAGCGGCAGGGTGCATTCCTTGAGAAGCTTGGTCTCGCCACGCTTGTTGGTGTGATCCATCACGACGACCACGCGGCCCACGCCGGCCACGAGATCCATCGCGCCGCCCATGCCCTTGATCAGCTTGCCCGGGATCATCCAGTTGGCCAGATCGCCATTCTCGGCAACCTCCATCGCGCCAAGGATCGCCATGGCGATCTTGCCGCCGCGGATCATGCCAAAGCTCTGGGCGCTGTCGAAATAGGCGGTCTGGGGCAGTTCGGTGATAGTCTGCTTGCCCGCGTTGATCAGGTCGGCATCCTCATCGCCCTCAACCGGGAAGGGGCCCATGCCGAGCATCCCGTTTTCCGACTGCAGGGTGACGGTGACGCCCTCGGGGATGTAGTTGGACACCAGGGTCGGAATGCCGATCCCGAGGTTCACATACATTCCGTCCTGAAGCTCCTGCGCAGCGCGCGCCGCCATTTGGTTGCGGTCCCATGCCATCGTCGGCCTATCCTTTTCTAGTCGTCACGCACCCGCAGGCACGTCAATAATTACCACTGTCCCGGCCGCGCCGCGGACATAGGTCAGCGTGCCTTCGAGACTGTCAATCAGTTCGGTGGCGATGCGCCCGCCCAAGGTCTGCGTGCTCGGGATCGGCAGGTCGCTGGGAATGCCCACGCCATCATCCGAGACCACCACGCGGAAGCCGCCCTCGGTCAGCGCGATCACCTCCATCCGAACCGTGCCCGCATCAAGCCCGATAAAGGCATGCTGGAACGCGTTGGTCAGCACCTCGGAGACAATCAGCCCGGTGCGCGTCGCGGTTTCCAGCGAGGCCTCGAACCGGCCCACATCGATCGAGAAGGCCACCCCCGGACGTCCGTCCGAATGGGCGATGGCATTGGCCACACGGGTCAGGAAGCTGCCCATGCTGATGCCTTCCTTATAGGCGTCGCGATCGGCCAGTCGCATCTCTTCATAAAGAAGCTGCAGACACTCGATCCGGCGGGCGAGGGCGGCGAAGCCTTCCTCGGAGCCCATCTTGTTGGACTGGTCGCGGATGATGTCGATCAGCATCGACAGATCCTGACGCACCCGGCGCTGCACCGCGTTAAGCTGCTTTTCGATGCTCAGGGTCGAGCTGTCGATATCCCGGTCCGACATCGCCTTCTGAATGCCGATGAAATAGTGGCAATGCCCGTCCTCGGACTTCACCGGCGCGATGATCAGCCGGTTCAGAAACGGCTCGCCACTGGCGCGGTAGTTGAGGATATCAACCGTGACATCCTCCTCGCGTTCGATGGCGCGGCGCAGCTTGGCCACATCGGCCTCATCGGTCATGCTGCCTTGCAGGAACCGGCAGTTCCGTCCGATGGCCGCAGTGCGCGAATACCCCGTCACCCGTTCAAACGCGTCGTTCACATAAACGATCGGGTTGTCATGGATGTTGGGATTCGTCAGCACCATGGCCACACGCGCACGCGAAAAGCCCGCGAGGGCCTCGCGGTCGTCCAGAACAGTTCCCAGTGTGCGTGGCTTCATGTTTACCCCCCTCAGGCGGCGCGCGTTGTCCGTTGTTCGATCCGCTTTTCGTGCTCGCCCTGGATCAGGCGGTGCACGTAAATGCCCGGAAGATGGATCGAATCCGGATCAAGCGTACCGGTCGGCACAATTTCCTCAACCTCGACAACGCAGACCTTACCACACATTGCGGCGGGTGGGTTGAAATTGCGCGCCGTCTTGCGAAAGACAAGATTTCCGGTCTCGTCGGCCTTCCACGCCTTCACGATGGACAGGTCGGCAAAGATGCCTTCCTCCATGATGTAGGTCTCGCCGTTGAAGTCCTTGTGCTCCTTGCCCTCGGCAATCACGGTGCCCACGCCGGTCTTGGTGTAAAAGCCCGGGATGCCGCAGCCACCGGCCCGCATCCGCTCGGCCAAGGTGCCTTGCGGGTTGAACTCGATCTCCAGCTCGCCGGACAGGTATTGCTGCATGAAGAGGTCGTTTTCCCCCACATAGGAGGACATCATCTTTGCCACCTGCTTGGTTTGCAACAACAGTCCCAGCCCGAACTCGTCCACGCCGGCATTGTTGCTGGCAATGGTCAGACCCTTGATGCCGCTGTCGCGGACCGCCGCAATGAGAAGTTCGGGGATCCCGCAGAGGCCAAAGCCCCCCGCAGCAATCAGCATGTTGTCAGACAGGAGCCCATCGAGCGCTTCCGCGGCCGACCCGTAAATTTTCTGCATTGGTGCATCCTTCGAAAAACTTGCCCATGTTCTGCCGCTGCAGGGCAGCAGTGTCAATCAGACGGACCGGCAGAATCGGGGATTCTGTCCGTTCGGGCTGACGCGTGGGCCACAGGCCCCTGCGCTACTTGGCAGATGCCTTCTTGGTAGTCGTTTTCTTCTTGGCTGCGGGCTTCTTGGCGGTCTTCTTCTTGGCCGGAGCCTTCTTTCCGGATTTGGCCAGACGCTCTGCGATCAACTCGACCGCCTTTTCCATGGTGACGTCATCGGGCTCGATCGTGTCGGGAATGGTCGCGTTGACCTTTTCCCATTTCACATAAGGCCCGTATTTGCCCTTCATGATGTTGACCGGGCCGCCAGCCTCCGGATGCTCGCCCAACTCCCGCAAGGGTTTGGCGGCGGCGCCACGGCCACCGCGCGAGGCGACCTTCTCCGCCAACAGCTGCACCGCGCGGTTCATGCCAACGGTCCAGACCTCGTCGATCCCTTCGAGATTGGCGTTGGTGCCGCCCCGGTTCGACGTGCTGTCCGCGTGTTTGAGGTAGGGCCCATACCGACCGATATTGGCCCAGACCGGCACGCCGTCCTCCGGGTGCAATCCGATCTGCCGGGGCAGGGAGAGCAGCATGACCGCCCGCTCCAGCTCCAGCTCCTCGGGCGCCCAATCCTTGGGGATCGACTGGCGCGGAGGCTTCTTGTTCTCTTCGGTCACGGCGCCGCGCTGGACGTAAGGTCCGAACCGGCCCTTGAAGACGCGGATCTCGTCGCCATTATCCTCGCCCAGCAATTTGCCCTCGGGCGGGATCGAGCTGGCCTCCTCCATGCCCGGCGGGCCGAAGGGGCGCGTGTAGCGACATTCGGGATAGTTCGAGCAGCCGATAAAGGCCCCGCCCGACCGCGCCGTGCGCATCGACAGCTGCCCCATGCCGCAATTCGGGCATTGCCGGGGCGGACTGCCATCCTCGCGCGGCGGGAAGAGATGGGGGGCCAGAACCTCGTTGATCTTCTCGAGCACATCGGTGATCCGCAGCTCGGCAGTTTCTGCAATGGCCGCCGAGAAGTCGCGCCAGAACCGGTCGAGCACGTCCTTGTAGTTACGATCTCCGGCGGACACCTCGTCGAGCTGGTTTTCCAGATCGGCGGTGAAGTCATAGCCGACATATTTGCGGAAATAATTGCTCAGGAACACGGTCACCAGACGGCCCTTGTCCTCGGGCTTCAGCCGGTTCTTGTCCTTGATGACATAGCCGCGATCCTGGATCGTGGTGACGATGGAGGCATAGGTTGAGGGTCGCCCGATTCCGAGCTCTTCCATCTTCTTGACCAGCGTCGCCTCGGTATAGCGGGGCGGGGGCTGGGTGAAATGCTGCTGTCCGAAGACCGCGCCGTTTTCCGACAGGATGCCGCCCGCGTTGCGCTGCATCCCCGCGCCGGGCGCGGTGGCCTCGATCACCTCGGCGCCGGTTTCGCCCGCCTTGGCGAAAACCCCGTTCAGCCCGCCCGTATGGAGCGGGGCCGCATCCCCCTGGGTGATCTGGGGCAGGCGCTTGTCGTCATCGCTGGTGCTGTCCTCGTCCTGGCCCTCGGTATAGATCTTCATGAAACCGTCGAACACGATCACCTGACCGGTGGCCCGCAGCTCGACCTGGCCATCGGGCGCGCCGATCTCCACCGTGGTCCGTTCCAGCTTGGCGGCGGCCATCTGGCTCGCCAGGGTCCGCTTCCAGATCAGGTCATAGAGCTTGCGCTGATCCGGCTCGGTGACCTTGAGGTCATCGGGCGCACGGCCCATCTCGGTGGGCCGGATGCATTCATGGGCTTCCTGGGCGTTCTTGGCCTTGTTCTTGTAGATCCGCGGGCTGCCGGGCAGGTATTCCGCGCCGTAGCGGGTCTTGATCGTGTCGCGGGCATCGGTGACCGCCTCTGGGGCCATGTCGATCCCGTCGGTCCGCATATAAGTAATGTAGCCCGCCTCGTAGAGCCGCTGCGCCGTGGACATGGTCTGGCGCGCGCCGAAGCCGAACTTTCGGCTCGCCTCCTGCTGCAGGGTCGAGGTCATGAAGGGGGCAGAGGGGTTGCGTGTCCCCGGCTTGGCTTCGACCGAGGTCACGCTGAGATTGCGGGAGGTCACGGCCTGCACCGCGAGCTCGGCCGCCTCGGCCGTGGCCAGATCGAACCGGTCGAGCTTCTTGCCGCCAAGCGATGTGAGCCGCGCCTCGTAGGTCTGGCCGCGGGGCGTTTCGAACACGGCCCGCACGGACCAGTATTCTCTGGGATCGAAGACCTCGATCTCCATCTCGCGCTCGACGATCAGGCGCAGGCAGACCGATTGCACCCGGCCTGCCGATTTCGCGCCCGGCAGCTTCCGCCAGAGCACGGGAGAGAGGTTGAACCCCACGAGATAATCGAGCGCGCGGCGGGCGAGATAGGCCTCGACCAGCTCCATATCCACGTCACGCGGGGCTTTCATCGCCTCGGTGACGGCGGTCTCGGTGATGGCGTTGAACACCACGCGGCTGACATCGGTGGTCTTCTTGATCGCCTTGCGCTTGGTGAGCGCTTCCTGAAGGTGCCAGCTGATCGCCTCGCCCTCGCGATCAGGGTCGGTCGCGAGGATCAGCGTGTCGTCATCCTTGAGCGCATCGGCGATCGCCTTGACGTGTTTCTTGCTGTCGCTGGCGATCTCCCAGAGCATCTCGAACCCGTGCTCGGTATCCACCGATCCGTCCTTGGGCGGCAGGTCACGCACATGGCCATAAGAGGCCAGAACGGTGTAGTCGTTCCCGAGATATTTGTTGATTGTCTTGGCCTTGGCGGGCGACTCGACGACGACAACGGGCATGCGATTTCCTGAAAATTCGGTCTGGGCGGTTGCGCGCAAGATGTGGAGGCTTGCGAATGAATGTCAATGCCGGGCGGGCTGCGCAAGGGTCGCATGGGCGGTCCGCTGCCGCGAAAGCACAGCCCGTCAGGCTCAGCCCCGCAGGCTCAGAAAGCCGCCCGGCGCCCGGGTAATCGTGCCCGACATCTCCAGTTCGACCAGTGCGGCATTGACCGGTGCCGCGGGCAGGCCGAGGGCGCGGATGACCTGATCCTCGGGCAGGGGAGCCGCGCCGAGATGGGCGAGGATCCGGCCCCGCAGCTCGTCCATGGGCGGGGTCTTTTGCGGCATGGGGGGCGCGGTCTCGGGGGGCTCCAGCGGCAGAAGGCCCTGGGGCAGGCTGGGCGGCAGGGCCAGCAAAATGTCCTCGGCATTGCGCACCAGCGTCGCGCCTTCGCGCAAAAGCTGGTTGCAGCCTGCCGCGCGCCCGTCGAACGGGTGGCCCGGCGCGGCCATCACCTCGCGCCCTTGGTCGGCCGCGTCCCGCGCGGTCAGCAGGCTACCCGACTTAATCGCCGCCTCGACCACGACCACGGCGCGGGACAGGCCCGAGATCAGCCGGTTGCGCCGGGGAAAGTGCCGCGCCTGGGGCTGCATCCCCATGGGCTGCTCTGACACGATCAGGCCCTTCTGGGCGATCTGCTTGTAAAGTTTCAGGTTTTCCTGTGGGTAGATGACATCGACCCCGCCGGCCACGACGGCTATCGTCCCGGTCTCGAGCGAGGCGTCATGGACCGCGGTGTCGATGCCGCGCGCGAGACCGGACACGGTCAGCAACCCCTCCGTCCCGACCCCCTTGGCAAAGGCGCGGGCGAGCCGCTGTCCCAGGGCAGAGGCATTGCGCGCGCCCACAAGCGCGAGGCAGGGCCGTTTGAGAAAGTCGAGATCCCCGAGACACCACAGGAGCGGCGGCGCATCCTCGATCTCCGCCAGCACCGGCGAATAGAGCGCCCCGCCAAAGGCCGCGAGCCGCGCGCCCTTCTTGCGCCCGGCGGCATATTCCCGTTCCACCCGGTCGCGAGGAATGAGCTGATAATCCTTCAGGCCAGCCGACGCGGTCACCTGGGGCAATGCCTCCATCGCGGCGCGGGCCGTGCCGTGTTCGCTCAGCAGTTTGTGGAAGGTCACCGGGCCGATCCGCGGGCTGCGCAGCAATTGCAGCCAGTCCAGCGCTTCATCGACAGAGGTGGGGGCGGCGTAATCCGTGCGAACCGGCTGATCCGGTGCGATATCCTTGGCCATGGCTCAAGCGTCCTCTTGGCAGATGGTCTGCCCGACGCCTGTTTCACGGGAAGACTGGATCAGACGAATGCCGGGAGGGGTTGCCTGCGCCCCAAGTCTGAGGTGGTGCGAGGGTGGGTGGGTCGACAGAGACACAAGGCACCCGACATCCGCCTGATCTGGAGACAGATTGCCCTTAAGAATCTTAACGTTGAGTAAAAACTTTCCAAAAATCTGCTTTGAAAGTCACTTTTTCGCCCGATTGAATTCCGGGCCTCGCGGCGGCTCAGGTAGCTGAGCCGCCGACGGTCAATCCGCCGATCATCAGGGTCGGCTGGCCGACCCCGACAGGCACCCATTGGCCCGCCTTGCCGCAATTGCCCATGCCCGGATCGAGGGCCATGTCATTGCCGATTCCGCGCACCTGTTGCATGGCCGTGGGACCGTCGCCGATCAGGGTCGCGCCTTTGACCGGCGCACCGACCTTGCCGTTGCGAACCCGGTAGGCCTCGGTGCAGGAGAAGACGAACTTGCCGCTGGTGATATCCACCTGACCGCCGCCGAAGCCGACCGCATAGATCCCATCCTTGAGGTCCGCCACGATATCCGCCGGGGCCGCATCACCGCCCAGCATATAGGTGTTGGTCATCCGGGGCATCGGGATATGGGCGTAGCTTTCGCGCCGTCCATTACCGGTGGGCGACACCCCCATGAGCCGGGCGTTCTGGCGATCCTGCATGTAGCCCACAAGGATGCCATCCTCGATCAGCACGGTCTTGCCCGAGGGCGTGCCCTCGTCATCCACTGTGAGCGAGCCGCGCCGGTCCGGGATGGTGCCGTCATCGAGTACGGTGACCCCGGGCGCGGCCACGCGCTGGCCCATGAGCCCGGCAAAGGCCGAGGATTCCTTGCGGTTGAAATCCCCTTCGAGCCCGTGGCCCACGGCCTCGTGCAGCAGGATCCCCGGCCAGCCCGGGCCCAGCACCACATCCATCACGCCCGCCGGCGCAGGCTCGGCCGAGAGGTTCACCACGGCAACCCGCAACGCCTCGCGCGCGGTGTCCTGCCAATGATCGGCGCTCATCAGGCTGGTCAGGCCGTAGCGCCCGCCACCCCCGGCCGAGCCGCTCTCGCGGCGGCCATCCTGCTCGACGATGACCGAGATGTTGAGCCGGGTCATGGGGCGGACATCGCGGACCCAATGCCCCTCGGGGCGCAGGATCTCGACCTCCTGGATCGAGGCCGCGAGGGAGGCTGAAACCTGCACCACACGCGGATCGAGCGCGCGGGCAAAGGCATCGATTTCGCGCAGGGTGTCGATCTTGACCCCGAAGGCGGCGCCGTCCATCGGGTTTTCATCGGTATAGAGCTTCTGGTTGGTGGCCTGGGGCGGGGCGGCCATCACGCCGCCGCCATCACCCACGGCCAGCCGCGCGGTGGTCGAGGCCCGGCGCAGGGCCTGTTCCGAAAGCTCGGTGGAATGGGCGTAGCCCGCCGTCTCGCCCCGCACCGCACGCAGGCCGAATCCCTCGGATGCGTCGTAATTCGCGGTCTTGATACGACCATCGTCTAAGAGCAGGGATTCGGAGCGCCGGCGTTCGAGGAAAAGCTCGCCATCATCGGCGCCAGCCACCGCTTCGCGCAGGATCGACAGCGCGATCTCGCGATCCAGTGCCGTATCGAAAGGTCGGAATGCAGTGTCAGGCATCGCAGGATTTCCTTGATCCATGTCAAATCGCGACAGGAGAACGCAGGGCAGGTTCTTGTCTGGGCCATTCATATATGGTTCACACGGATGCAGGACACAACGGCATACCAGAGCAGCTGCTCGTGATGCTGGCGCGCTGAGGCGCATCGACCAGACCAATAGGAGCGGCAGCGGCCGCGACAAGACAGGAAACGACCAATGGCAAACATGACCCGGATCACCGGCGTTCTGGCGGCTGCGATGGCCGCAATTGGCGCGCCCGCCCTGGCAGATAACCGCGAAGGCATGGAGATTATCGGCCAGCCGCTGCCCGGTGGGGTCGGCTTTCAGCCCGCCGCAACCGAGCTGGCGCGCGAGCTGCAATGGCTCGACGGCATGCTGCTGGTGCTGATCACCGTGATCGTGCTCTTCGTGACGGCGCTGATCGCCTGGACGATCATCCGCCACAACGCCAAGGCGAACCCGACGCCGGCGCGCTTCAGCCACAACACCCCGATCGAGGTGACCTGGACCGTGGTGCCGATCCTGATCCTCGTCTTCATCGGCGCGTTCTCCCTGCCGGTGCTGTTCAAGCAGCAGGAGATCCCGGAAGCCGAGGTCACCATCAAGGCGACCGGCTACCAGTGGTACTGGGGCTACGAGTATCCCGAGCATGATTTCGGCTTCGAAAGCTTCATGCTGGATCGTGCCGCACTTGAGGAATACGGCTATTCGGACGAGCAGTACCTGCTGGCCACGGACACCGCCGTTGTCGTCCCCGTGGACACGACTGTCGTGATCCAGGTGACCGCTGCGGACGTGATCCACTCCTGGACCATTCCGGCCTTCGGCGTGAAGCAGGACGGTGTTCCGGGCCGCCTCGCGGAGCTGTGGTTCTCTGCCGAGAAGGAAGGCATCTATTTTGGTCAGTGCTCCGAGCTTTGCGGCAAGGACCATGCCTATATGCCGATCACCGTGAAAGTCGTCAGCAAAGAGGCCTATGCCGAGTGGCTCGAGACCGCTGTCGCCGAGTATAACGGCACGCCGCGCAGCGTAGAGTACGCAGCGCGCTGATCCTTCCTGCCGGGGCGGTCTGCGCCCCGGTCCTCCGGCCCCCAGGCCGGTTCATGACATGCCAGTGGATGACTCGAACCCATGAGTGACGCCAGCTTTGACAGATCCGCCCCCCTGAGCGGCGAAGGCAGTTTCGGAGACTATTTCGCGTTGCTGAAACCGCGGGTGATGTCGCTCGTGGTGTTCACCGCGCTGGTCGGCCTGCTGGTCGCGCCGGTTTCGGTGAACCCGATTGTCGGCTTCTGCGCGATCCTTTTCATCGCCATCGGGGCAGGGGCTTCCGGGGCCCTGAACATGTGGTGGGACGCGGATATCGACGTCATCATGAAGCGAACCGCGCGCCGTCCCGTCCCGGCGGGCAAGGTGCAGGCCGGTGAGGCGCTGGCCCTGGGCCTCGGGCTCTCGGGTCTGTCGGTGGTGATGCTGGCGCTGGCCACGAACCTGCTGGCGGCGGCGCTGCTGGCCTTCACGATCTTCTTTTACGCCGTGGTCTATTCAATGTGGCTCAAACGCTCGACGCCGCAGAACATCGTGATCGGGGGCGCTGCGGGTGCCTTCCCTCCGATGATCGGCTGGGTCGCAGCCACAGGCTCGATCAGTGTTGAGGCCGTGCTGATGTTCTCGCTGATCTTCATGTGGACGCCGCCCCACTTCTGGGCGCTGGCGCTGTTCATGAAGGCCGATTACCACAATGCGGGGGTGCCGATGCTGACGGTCACCCATGGCCGCAAGGTCACCCGGACCCATATCCTCGTCTATACGATCCTGCTGGCCCCCGTGGCGCTGGGCCTCGCGCTCACCCCCGTGGCCGGGCCGCTGTATCTGGCGACGGCCGTGGTTCTGAACGCGATCTTCCTCAAGGGCGCGCTGGACATCTGGCGCCGCGACGAGACCGCCGCCGAGGCGGATAACTACGCGACCGAGAAAAAGTTCTTCAAATTCTCGCTTCTGTATCTGGCACTGCATTTCGGGGCCCTGCTGGTCGAGGGCATCCTCACCCGCAGCGGGCTCTGGACCATGGGAGGGTAAGGCATGTCATTCGGGAAAGACCACGAGCTGCACACGCGGCGCGCGGGACGGAATTTCGGGGTGGCGGGCCTGCTGATCGGGTTTGCGGCCATCGTGTTCGGTCTGACGGTTGCCAAGGTGACCGAGGACGGCCCGGTCGAAGGGTTCGATCACGTCGCCCGCCCGGCTCTGGTGGAGCGCGTCGAATGAGTGACGCACAGATCCCCCAGCCGAACCACGGCAAGACCGCGCTCAAGCTGGTCGGCGTGGTTGTCACCATGGGCGCGCTGGCCTGGGCCGCGGTGCCGTTCTACGACTGGTTCTGCCGTGTCACCGGGTTTGGCGGCACGACGAACACCGCCGAGACCGGGTCGGAAGTGATCCTGGACCGGACCATCAAGATCAAGTTCGATGCGTCGCTCGAGCGTGACATGCCTTGGAGCTTCAAGCCCACGGTGCACGAGGTCGAGATCCGTATCGGCGAGACCGGGCTGGCCTTCTACGAGGCCCACAACCCCACCGATGAGCCCGTGGCCGGTTCGGCCAGCTACAACGTGGCGCCCTTCAATGCGGGCGGGTATTTCACCAAGATCGACTGCTTCTGCTTCGAAGAGCAGGTGCTGCAGCCCGGCGAGACCGTGCTCATGCCCGTTACCTTCTTCGTGGATCCCGAGATCATCGAGGATGACGAGGCCGCCGCAAACAGCCACATCACCCTGTCTTACACGTTCTACCAGATCGATCTGCCCGAGCGGGTGGAGGACACCGCCGCCATGACGCCCGACGCCGCCCCGGCACCGACGCGTACGAGCTATAACTGACCTGCCTGAGGAGAGCCCCCTATGGCACATGAAAAAAATCACGATTATCACATTCTGCCACCTTCGGTCTGGCCCTTTGTCGGCGCGGTTGGCGGCTTCATCATGCTGTTCGGGGCCACGCTCTGGATGAAGGGCATGCCTCCGTTCATGTTCATCGCGGGCCTTCTGACCGTGCTGGTGACCATGTTCGGCTGGTGGACCGAGGTGGTCCGCGAGAGCCATGCGGGCGACCACACCCCGGTGGTGCGCATCGGCCTGCGCTATGGCTTCATCTTCTTCATCATGTCCGAGGTCATGTTCTTCGCGGCGTGGTTCTGGAGCTTCTTCAAGCACGCGCTCTACCCGATGGATCCCGGTGGCATGAGCCCGGCCATCGATGGTGTCTGGCCGCCGGCCGGGATCGAGACCTTTGATCCCTGGCACCTGCCGCTGATCAACACGCTGATCCTGCTCTGCTCTGGCGCGGCCGCCACCTGGGCGCACCACGCGCTGGTCCATGAGGACAACAAGCAGGACATGAAGACGGGCCTCTTGCTGGCCATCGGCCTCGGCGTGATCTTCACCGCCTTCCAGGCCTATGAGTATGGCCATGCAGCTTTCAGCTTCTCCGGCAACATCTATGGCGCGAACTTCTTCATGGCGACGGGCTTCCACGGCGCGCATGTGATCATCGGGACCATCTTCCTGTTCGTCTGCTACCTGCGGGTGCGGCGCGACCACTTCACCGCCGACAAGCATATCGGCTTCGAGGCGGCGGCCTGGTACTGGCACTTCGTGGACGTGGTCTGGCTGTTCCTCTTTGCAGCCGTCTATGTCTGGGGCGGCTGACGCCCGGCTCTGAGTTGTTTGTGCGGCCGGGACTTGTCCCGGCCGTTTCTCTTTTGGCGACCGGCCCCGTGTGATCCAGGCCGGGGGTGAGGAAATCCGATGCGGCGTATGGCCATTCCGTTGGCGTTTGGGGTGATCGGCACGCTGATCCTGTTGGCGCTGGGCAATTGGCAGGTGAACCGGCTGGCCGAGAAAGAGGCCTTTCTCGCCGAGATCGACGCCCGGATTGCCGACCTGCCGGTGGAGCTTCCGGCGTCGCCGGACCCGGAGGCGGACCGCTTTCTCGCGGTGGAACTGCGCGGCACCTATACGGGCGAAGAGATCGACGTGCTGGCCAGCGCCAAGGGCATCGGCGCGGCCTACCGGGTGATCTCGGTCTTCGAGACGGAGGAGGGGCGCCGGGTGCTGGTCGATCGCGGCTTCCTGCCCGTGGCCCGACGGGAGACCCTCCGCGACTTCCCCGAGGCCCGACTGCAGGGCAACCTGCACTGGCCCGATGAGGTGGACGGGTTCACCCCCGAGCCCGATGCCGCCAGCAACACCTGGTTCGCCCGCGAGGTGCCGGCCCTGGCCGCCACCCTGAACACCGAGCCGGTCCTGCTCATCCTGCGCGCCACCTCCGAGCCTGCGCCTTTCGCGACACCCTATCCGCTGGACAGCAGCGGGATCCCCAATGACCATCTCGAATACGCCGTAACGTGGTTTTCCCTCGCAGCGGTCTGGTTCGGGATGACTCTCTATTTCCTGTGGCGTATGAGGCGCTCGGAACGACGTAACGACAGCCCTGAGGCTGAGTAAGGCACGGTGATGCGGTATATCTCTACCCGGGGGCAGGCCCCGGCGATGGCTTTTCACGAGGCGATGCTGGCGGGGCTCGCCAGTGACGGGGGGCTATACGTGCCCGAGACCGTCCCGACGCTGAGCCCGGACGAGATCCGCGCCATGGCCGGTCTGTCCTATGAAGAGATCGCCTTTCGCGTGATGCGCCCCTTTATCGGCGACAGCTTCACCGATGAAGAGTTCCGCACGGATATCGCCACCGCCTATGCGGGCTTCGGCCATGATGCGCGCGCGCCGCTCAAGCAGCTCGGGCCGAACCACTTCCTGCTGGAGCTGTTCCACGGTCCGACGCTGGCCTTCAAGGACTTCGCGATGCAGCTCATCGGGCAGCTCTTCCAGCGCGAGCTCGCGCGCCGGGGCAGCCGGGTGACCATCGTGGGCGCCACCTCGGGCGATACCGGCTCGGCGGCCATCGAGGCGTTCCGCGGCATTCCGGCGGTGGATGTGTTCATCCTCTATCCCCATGGCCGGGTCTCGGAGGTGCAGCGCCGCCAGATGACGACCCCCAGTGAGGACAATGTCCACGCGCTGGCCCTGCACGGGCATTTCGACGATTGCCAGGCGCGGCTGAAGGACATGTTCAACGACCACGATTTCCGCGATGGCGTGCGGCTGGCAGGGGTGAACTCGATCAACTGGGCACGGGTCCTGGCGCAGGTCGTCTATTACTTCTCGGCGGCCACCAGCCTGGGCGCGCCGGATCGCGAGATCAGCTTCACCGTGCCCACGGGCAATTTCGGGGACATCTTCGCGGGCTATATCGCCAAGCGAATGGGCCTGCCCATCGGACAGCTGGTGATTGCGACCAACCAGAACGACATCCTGCACCGCTGCCTGACAACCGGGGCCTACCAGACCGACGAGGTGATCCCCTCGATCAGCCCGTCCATGGACATTCAGGTCAGCTCGAATTTCGAACGGCTGCTCTTTGATATCTATGACCGGGACGGGGCGGCGATTGCTCAACTGATGGACGAGCTCAAGACCGCAGGCGGCTTCACCCTGTCCCAGGGGGCGCTGTCGCGTCTGCGCGAGGAGTTCGCCTCGGGCCGCGCCTCGGAGGAGGAGACCTCCGCGACGATCACCCGGGCGCGCGCCACCATGAACGAGCTGCTCTGCCCTCATTCCGCCGTGGGCGTCCATGTGGCCGAGCAGCTTGCAGCGCCCGCAACCCCCATGGTGACGCTGGCCACGGCGCATCCCGCAAAGTTCCCCGCGGCGGTCGAGGCGGCCACCGGTGTGCATCCCCCCCTTCCGCCGCGCATGGAAACCCTCTATGAGCGATCCGAGCGGGTCACCGAGGTTCCCAACGACCTGACCGCGCTGCAGACCCTGATCCGGGAGCGGATAACGACATGACCCAGACGCCTGACACGGACACCCAGCTGACCACGCTGTCCAACGGATTTCGCATCGTCTCCGAGCATATGCCCGGGTTGAAATCCGCAGCGGTCGGGATCTGGGTGCTCGCCGGAGGGCGCCATGAACGGATCGAGCAGAATGGCATTGCCCATTTCCTCGAACACATGGCCTTCAAGGGCACAGAGAAACGCTCGACCCTGGCCATCGCCGAGGCCATCGAGGATGTGGGCGGCTATATCAACGCCTATACCTCGCGCGAGGTGACCGCCTATTACGCCCGGATCCTTGAGCCGGACGTGGCGCTGGCGGTGGATGTGATCGCCGATATCCTGCGCAACCCGATTTTCGATCCGAACGAGATCGAGGTGGAGCGGGGCGTGATCCTGCAGGAGATCGGTCAGGCCCTCGACACGCCCGATGACGTGGTCTTCGACTGGCTGCAGGAACGGGCCTTTGCCGACCAGCCCATGGGGCGCACCATCCTCGGCCCGGCGGACCGGGTGCAGGGCTTTGCGCGGCAGGATTTCTATGATTTCGTGGGCGAGCATTACCGGCCCGAGACGATGATCCTTTCGGCGGCGGGTGCGGTGGACCATGCGGCCCTCGTGGCGCAGGCCGAGGCGCTCTTTGGCGATATGGGGCAGGGGCGGCGAGCCGAGGCCCAGCCGGCGACCTTTACATGCGGCGAGGCGCGCGTGATCAAGCCGCTGGAGCAGGTGCATTTCGCCATGGCCCTGCCGGGACCGGGCTATCGCGATCCGGCGATCTACACTGCGCAGCTCCATGCGACGGCGCTCGGCGGGGGCATGTCCTCGCGCCTCTTTCAGGAGATCCGCGAGAAGCGGGGCCTGTGCTATTCCATCTTCGCCCAGCCCGGCGCCTATGCGGATACGGGCATGACCACGATCTATGCGGGCACCTCCGCAGGCCAGATCGCCGAATTGTCGGACATCACCCTGCGCGAGATCCAGCGCGCCGCCGAAGACATGTCGACCCATGAGGTCGCGCGCGCCCGGGCGCAGATGAAGGCGGGTCTGCTCATGGGGCTCGAAAGCCCGTCCTCGCGGGCCGAACGTCTGGCCCGGCTGGTCGGAATCTGGGACCGGGTCCCGCCCATCGACGAGACCATCGCGCGGATCGACGCGGTCACCACCGGCGACGTCAAGGATTACGCCGCCGCCCTGTGCGAGAAGGGGGAGGTGGCCATG
This sequence comes from Dinoroseobacter sp. S124A, assembly GCF_049801015.1. Lineage (NCBI taxonomy): Bacteria > Pseudomonadati > Pseudomonadota > Alphaproteobacteria > Rhodobacterales > Roseobacteraceae > Dinoroseobacter > Dinoroseobacter sp. S124A. The sequence continues at coordinate 422,617 of NZ_JBNAGD010000001.1, forward strand.
GCGCTCTATGGTCCGGCCGATGCCGCGCCTGATCTCGATGCAATCCGGGAGCGGCTGGCCGCCTGATGCTCCTGCGACGACCGGCAGTCAAGATCGAGACGGAGCGCATGACGCTCCGCCCGCCGGTCCATGCCGATTTCCGGGACTGGACGGCCCTGCGCGATACGAGCCGGGCGTTCCTGACCCCGTGGGAGCCCACATGGTCGCCGGACCATCTGAGCCGCAAGTCCTTCACCAATCGGGTCTATTGGGCCAACCGCTCGATCAAGGGGGGGACGGCCTATCCGCTGTTCCTGATTGACCGGAGCACGCAACGCCTGCTGGGGGCGATCACGCTGGACAATGTGAAACGGGGGCCTGCCCAATCCGCGACCCTGGGCTACTGGATCGGCGCGCCCCATGCCCGGCAGGGGTTCATGCGCGAGGCGATCACGGCCCTGACCCATTACGCCCAGAAGGAAATGGATCTCAGCCGGATCGAGGCGGCCTGCCTGCCGGAAAACACCGCGTCGCGCGGGGCGCTCGAGAAATGCGGGTTCAAGTATGAGGGCGTCGCCCAAAGCTATCTGCAAATCGCGGGCCGCTGGCGGAACCATGTGCTCTATGCGAACCTGCGGCTCGACCGCCGGGGCCGCACGGATGTGGGCTAGCACGCGCGCCTTGCGCCCATAAAAAACGCCGCCTCGGGGGGCGGCGCTTTGCGTCTCGATCAGGGGCGGCTTACTTGGTCAGCGGCCCGATCATCATGACCATCTGACGGCCTTCCATCTTGGGCATGTTCTCGACCTTGCCGGTCTCCTTGGTGTCCTCGGCCACCCGTTCCAGAAGTTCCCGGCCCAGATTCTGGTGTGCCATCTCGCGGCCCCGGAAGCGCAGGGTGACTTTCACCTTGTCGCCATTCTCGAGGAATTTGAACACGTTGCGCATCTTGACCTCGTAGTCATGCGTGTCGGTGTTCGGGCGGAATTTGACTTCCTTGACCTCGATGGTCTTCTGCTTCTTGCGGGCTTCGCTCTCGCGTTTCTGCTGTTCGTATTTGAACTTGCCGAAATCCATGATCTTGCAGACCGGCGGATTTGCGTTTGGCGAGATCTCCACCAGATCGAGACCGGCCTCTTCGGCCATCCGCATGGCTTCGCGGGGGCTGACCACGCCGACATTCTCACCGTCAGCATCAATCAGTCGAATTTCAGGGGCGCGGATGCGCCCGTTTACGCGGGGGCCAGTGTCACGTTGCGGCGGAGCGTTATGGGGTCTGCGGGCTATCGGTTTGGTCCTTGTATCGTTCACCGTTTGAGTGGGCGAAGGTAAGCGCTAAGCGGCGCGCGATCAAGCGGGTAATGCAGGGCGCGTTTCGCAGCTGGGGCGGGGTCCTGCGCGCGATATGGGCCGGAATGCCCGCGTCCAGAGGATCCGGGAACCGGCGTCGCGCCTCAGTCGGGATGCTGCTGCAGCGCGCGATAGGACTGCGTGACCAGCGCCTCGTCCTCCAGACCGAGGGACCGGGCGGCGGCGCGCACATCCCGGCGCATCGTCTCCAGCGCTTCGGTGTCATCGGTCATCGCGGCGACTTCGACAAAGGTGCCGAGCCCCTCAACACGGTCCAGCGTCACATGCTGCGCGCCCAGAAAGTAGATGTCGCGCTGTTTGGTGATCGACAGCGTCTGCTCGAAACCAAGCGACTGCAGCATCGCCAGCGCGGGTGCAAAGGCCGGAAGGTCCATGGCCAGGCAGGCATCCGGTGCCGGACCCTTGGAGATCCAGAGCACCCGCCCGGAGGGCCGCATCTCGCGCAGCACCTGGGTCTGGGCATTGGCGGCAAGCCGTCCATCACCGAGATCGAGAAAGACATCGGTCTCTTCATTTCCCAGCACGAAGGGCACCGCATACAGTTGCGCCAACCGGCGGCGCAGCGGGGCCAGATCCGGCACCTCGAACTTTAACTCCACCTCGTGCCGCCCTTTGAAGTGATCGCCCGGGTCGGCGAGCATGCCCTTTCTGGCGAGGTCTGCGCTGTGATTGGTCATCGCGGTGGCGTCCTTGGTTCGTGTGAGATCCGTCTAGCAATGCGCAGGGCGAACACAAGCGCTGAGCAGGCATTGCCGCGCGCCGCGGGCCGGTTGTCGCGCGATGCCGAACATCCAGAGCAAGGCGCCTAGATACGCAGCATCCGGTGGATTTCGCTCGGACGCGCTATCGCCCCGACGGACACGCAGCTCCGCAGGCCGGGGGTTTGCATAGGGTGCGGGGAGGGCAAACAAGAACGCCCACCGAACATGTCGGTGGGCGCTCTTGCGTTTCGAATGGAGGAGAGGCTCAGTCGAGGAAGGCCTTCTCGACCACGTAATGGGCAGGCTTGGAGTTTGCCCCTTCCTCGAGCCCGTAGCTTTCCAGCATCGCCTTGAGCTCCAGGTTGAAGGCGAGGTTGCCGCAGATCATCGCCCGGTCCGTTTCGGGGCTGAGCACCGGCACATCCAGATCCTCGAAGCACTCGCCCGAGTTCATCAGGTCGGTGATCCGGCCCATCTTGGGGCTCTCTTCGCGGGTGGTGGTCGGGTAGTATTTGATCTTCTTCCAGAAGCCCTCGCCGATCACCTCGTTCAGCAGCTCGTCTTCCTTGAGGGCCTCGATCAGCTCGCGCCCATAGGTCAGCTCGCCCGCCTCACGGCAGGTATGGGTGATGATGACCTCGTCGTAATCCTCGTAGGTCTGCGGCTCGCGCAGCAGGCTCGCAAAGGGCGCAAAGCCGGTGCCCGTGGCAAAGAACCAGATCCGCTTGCCGGGGATCAGCGCGTCATGGACGAGCGTGCCCACGGGCTTAGGCCGCAGGATGATCTCTTCGCCGGGCTGGATATGTTGCAGCCGCGAGGTCAGCGGGCCGTCGGGCACCTTGATCGAGTAGAACTCCAGCTCCTCATCCCAGGACGGGGAGGCGATGGAATAGGCCCGCAGCAGCGGTTTCTGCTTGCCGGTTTTCGGGTCCGGATCGCCCATCAGGCCGATCATCACGAACTCGCCCGACCGGAACCGCAGGGTCTGCGGCCGGGTCACACGGAAGGAAAACAGACGGTCTGTATAGTGCTGAACGGCGGTGACGGTCTGCGCATCGGGCAGCGTGGGAACTTTGATCGGAGTTGCGTCGGTCACGGTACGGGCCACATCGGTTGGTTTATTCATGCTGTCTACTGAGGTTGACACCTCGGTCCCACTGTTAAACGGAATTGGACACTCTGCAAAGAGGACAATCAGGCGCGCAGGCGGGCCTGATAGTTGTGCTCCTGCCAGGCGGCGCGGGCGCGCCATTGCTCTTCGGGCTGGCGCGTGGCGAGGGCGGCGTCGATCTCGACCTCGTCAAAGCCCGAGCGACGCGCCATCGCGTATTGATCGGCCAGGACATGGCCGCGCGCGCGCAGACGCCCGGTATAGCCCGCATTGCGCAGACGACGCGCCAGCGAGAAGCCGCGCCCATCGGCAAAGCTCGGGAAGTCGATGCGGATCATGGCGATCCCGTCGAGCCGTGTCAGCAGGGGGGCGACATCCGCGTCGCTGGGCAGGTCGAGGCTGATCACGTCATTGGCCGGGGCCTCGTCGAGCGGGGTAAAGCCGCCATTCCAGGTCTCGGGGCCGAAGCCCGCATCGGTGACAATCGTTGCTGCGGTCTGGGTCATGCCGCGTCTCCTTTGGGCAGGGGGCCGCGCACGACCTTGCCATTGATGAAATGAATGCCGCATTCTTCCTTGTCGGCGTCCCGCCAGCGGCCCGCGCGCGGGTCTTCGCCGGGCTTGACCGGCGAGGTGCAGGGCGCGCAACCGATGGAGGGGTAGCCCTTGGCCACCAGCGGGTGGCGCGGCAGGCGGTTGTTGATCATGTAGTCCTGAACATCCGCCGGGTCCCAATGGGCCAGCGGATTGACCTTGATGCGGGCGGGGCCATCGGCCTCAAAGAACTCGAGCGCGGCACGGGTCCCCGCCTGAAAGCGTTTGCGCCCGGTGATCCAGGCGTCATACCCCTCCAGCGCGGTCTCCAGCGGTCGCGTCTTGCGCAGATCGCAGCAGGCATCCGTATCGCGCGTGTGCAGAAGCCCGTCCGGATCCTCGGCCGCCAGTGCTGCCGGGGCGGCGCGGATCACCTCGATCCGGTGCAGGCCGAGCTTGCGCGCCACCTTTTCCTGATAGGCGAGGGTCTCGGGAAAGAGCATCTGCGTGTCGATGAAGAGCACCGGCGTCTTCGGCGCCTTCTTCGCGATCATATGCAACAACACCACGGATTCCGCCCCGAAAGAGCTGACCAGCGCGATCCGCCCCACGGTCGGATCCCCAAGCGCCCGTTCGACCACCGAGGTGGCCGAATGGTGTCGGTAGCGCTGGTTCAGATGGGCGACCCGCTCGCCCACCGGAGGGAGAGGCGCCTCAAGCGGCATCTTTCCGCGCGGCCTCCGGGTAGAGGGCGGCCTTGAACGGCACGGCGCCCAGACGGCGATAGGCCTCAAGGAAGGTCTCGTCTGCGCTGTCGCGCACATCCAGATAGGCGTAGATCAGACGTTCGATGGCGGGCACGATCTCGTCATAGGCAAAACCCGGACCGGCCCGCTCGCCAATGGCGGCGGTTTCGGTGCCGTCCCCGCCCAGGGTGATCTGGTAGTTCTCGACGCCTGCGCGATCCAGACCGAGGATCCCGATATGGCCCACATGGTGGTGCCCGCAGGCATTGATGCAGCCCGAGATCTTGATCTTCAGCGCACCGATATCATGCTCCAGCTTCAGCTCGTCGAACCGCGTGGCGATCTGCTGGGCCACGGGGATCGAGCGGGCCGTGGCCAGCGCGCAGTAATCCATGCCCGGGCAGGCAATGATGTCCGAGATCAGGCCCACATTCGCCGTGGCCAGCCCTGCGGATTTGAGCTCCGCATGGATCTTGGGCAGATCGGCGCGGTGCACATGGGGCAGGATCACGTTCTGCTCATGGCTGATGCGCAGCTCATCATGGCCGTAGGCCTCGGCGAGATCCGCCATCAGGCGCATCTGGTCCGAGCTGGCATCCCCCGGCGTCGCGCCATGAGATTTGAGCGAGATCGTCACGATGGCATAGCCCTCGGCCCGGTGCGCCGCGATATTCGTATCCACCCAGGAGCGGAAGACCGGATCGGCCTCATAGGCGGCTTCATAGGCCGCAACGGAGCCGGTCTCGAATGCGGGCGGGGCGAATTGCGGGGCGATGGCGCGCAGCAACTCCTGATCCGCGCCACCGAAGGCCGCGCGGGTGATCGCGAATTCCGCCTCGACCAGATCGCGGATCGTGTCGATGCCGTTCTCGTGGACGGTGATCTTGATGCGCGCCTTGTACTTGTTGTCCCGGCGGCCAAGCTGGTTGTAGACCCGCACGATGGCCTCGGCATAGGGCAGCAGATCCGCCATGGGCAGGAACTCCCGCACCACCTTACCGATCATCGGGGTCCGGCCCAGACCGCCGCCGATGATGACTTTCACGCCAATCTCGCCATCCTGCCGAACGATCTGCAGCCCGATATCATGGGCCTTGATCACCGCCCGGTCGGCCTCGGCCCCGGTCACGGCAATCTTGAACTTGCGCGGCAGGAACTGGAACTCCGGGTGATCCGTGGACCACTGGCGCAAAAGCTCGGCGATGGGGCGCGGATCGGCGATCTCATCGGCGGCGGCCCCGGCGAAATGGTCCGCGGTCACGTTGCGGATCGTGTTGCCCGAGGTCTGGATCGCATGCATGCCCACATCGGCCAGCGCGTCGATCATGTCCGGCACGTCGCGCAGTTTGGGCCAGTTGTACTGGATGTTCTGGCGCGTGGTAAAATGGCCATAGCCGCGATCCCAGCGATCCGCGATCATCGCAAGCTGGCGCATCTGGCGACTGTTCAGGGTGCCGTAAGGGATCGCCACCCGCAGCATATAGGCGTGCAGTTGAAGGTAGAGCCCGTTCATCAGGCGCAGGGGCTTGAACTCGTCCTCGGTCAGCGACCCGTCGATGCGACGCTCGACCTGGGCGCGGAACTGGGCGGCGCGTTCGCGCACGAAGGCTTCGTCGAAATCGGTATAGCTGTACATGTTGGCTGTCTCCGGTTGCGCCCATGGGGGAGGGGCGGGCGCGCTGTCTCTGGGGTCAGGGGCGCTGCAGTTCCTGCTTGCCATGGGCGTAGTTCGAAGGACCCTTGGCGCGGAAGGCTTCGCGGAAATGCACGGGGGCCGCGCCCTCGGGCGTGGGGCTTACATCGGCGAGATAGACGCCGACCACGCGGTCGACCTGTGCCTCGGCGTCCAGCAGGCGGATCTGGGCATGGGCCTCGTCATCGAGCACTTCGGCCTCGTCCAGATGCCGGGTCCAGCTGTCATTCGGGGCCAGATAGATCACATCGCCTTCGAGCAGGTCGTTGGCGGTGATGACTTTCGGGGTGAAGTTGCGAGGCATCAGGCGAATTCCTTCAGGTCGGTGAGGGCGGCACGAGCCTCGCGTGGGGCGAGGCCGTACATCAGGATGGCCGGACCGGAGAGCCGCTGGGCGACCTCTCCGAGGGCGTTGAGGTCGGTGGCATGGATGCGCTGGTCGGCGCGGCTGACATTCTCGATCAGGGTGACCGGCGTAGCCGGGGCCGCGCCATGCATCAGGAGACGCCCCTGCAAAAACCGCGCGGCCTTCTTGGCCATGTAGATCGCGGCCACCTGTCCCGGCTCGGCCAGCGCGCGCCAGTCATGATCGGCAAAGCCTTGCGTGTCATGCCCGGTCAGGAAGCGCAGGGAGGAGTTGCGCCCCCGCTTGGTCAAGCTCTGTCCCAGCCCTGCGGCAGCCGCCGACGCGGTGGTGATCCCCGGTACGATCCGCCAGGGGATCTGCGCGGCCTCCAGCGCGTCGATCTCTTCGTCGAGACGGCCATAGACCGCCGGGTCGCCGGATTTCAGACGCACGACCTGCGCGCCCGCTTTGGCATGGGTCACGATCAGCGCGTTGATGTCTGCCTGTGCGGTGGAGGCGCCAAAGCCCTCCTTGCCCGCATAGACCAGCACGGCCTCGCGGCGCGCGAGCTCGAGGATTTCGGGCGTGACCAGCCGGTCATAGATCACGACATCGGCTTCATCGAGCGCCTTGCGCGCCTTGAGGGTCAGCAGCTCCGGGTCGCCCGGACCTGCGCCGACCAGCGCCACGCTGCCCGCGCGGGCCTCGGTGTTCAGATGCCGCTCAAGCAGGCGATCGAGGGCGGCCTTGGCCCCTTGCGGACCCTCCGCCTCTGCCGCTGCGGGCCCCGCGCCGAAATAGTAGTCGCGCCAGAAGTCCCGGCGCGCGCGGCCCATGGGCAGGGCCTCGGCCTTGGGACGGAAAGATTTGCCGACCCGCGCGAGAATGCCGAGCAGGGGCGAGAGCTTCGCCTCCAGATCCGCCTTGATCGAGCGGGCAAGCACCGGGGCCGCGCCCTCGGTGCCAATCGCGATGGTCACCGGGTCGCGATCGACAATGGCCGGGGTGATGAACTGGCTGTCGCCCAGATTGTCGACGATATTGACCAGCGCGCCATCGGCCTGCGCCAGCTTGCGCACGCGCGCATCTTCCTCGGGATCCTCGCTGGCCGCATAGACGAGGCTGGCGCACATCCCGTCCCCGGGCTCGAACGCCCGCAAGGTCAGGGTCAAACGCCCTTCGGCCGCCCAATCGTGGATTTCCGGGGCGGCCTCGGGGGCCACCACGGTCAGGCGCGCTTCGGTCTTCAGAAGCAGACGCAGCTTGGCCAACGCGGCGTCACCGCCACCGGCGAGGACGATGCGGCGACCGGCCACCGCGAGGAAAATGGGAAAATGCTGCATAGGGCATCCTGGGTTTGTCTCTGCTGTATATAGAAATTTTTCCCGTAAAATTGCTAGACGAGGGAAAATATAAGGAATAAATAGTCTCCAGAACGCCAGCGGGCGTCAGAAAGTTCTAAAATGCGAGGGCGCATAGGATGTCGGTTTCACTGGATGCGACGGATCGGAAAATTCTCAAGGCGTTGCAGCGCGATGCGAGCCAATCGCTCGAGGAAATCGCCCGTCAGGTGGGCGCGTCAAAGACCCCGGTTTGGAACCGGATCCGCAAATTGCGCGAGGCCGGGGTCATCCGACAGCAGACCGCCGTTCTGGATCCGGAGGCGCTGGGGCTGGAGGCGTGCTTCTTTGTTCTGATCCGTACGTCCGAGCATGAGGCCGATTGGCAGCAGCGGTTCCTCAAGGCGCTTCTGGACCGGGATGAGGTGCTGGAGGCGCACCGGCTCGCGGGGGATATCGACTATATCCTCAAGGTCCGGGTTGAGAATGCCCGGGCCTATGATCAGTTCTACCAGGCGCTGATCCAGGAGGTGCGGATCTACAACGTGACCGCGCTGCTCTCCATGGAAGAGATCAAATCCACTTTCGCGCTGCCGATCCGCGACTAGCGCGTCTCAGGTTCCGCAAAACGTCTCGCGCACGGCTTCTTCAGGCCGGGCCGGGGCCTGATAGGCGGCGTGCTCGGGCTGGTCAGCAAAGGGCTGCTGCAGCACGGTGTTCAGCGCATGAAACGGCGCGAAATCCCCGGTGAGCCCGGCCTGAATGGCCTCCTCCACCCGGTGGTTGCGCGGGATATAGGCGGGGTTTGCCGCCTTGAGCCGTGCGGACAATGTCTCGGCGGGACCGGCATCCTCAGCCAGCCGCGCGCGCCAGCCTTCGGCCCAGCCATCGAACCGCTCCGGCTCAGGATAGAGGGCGCGGACCACGTCCACCCCTTCGGCGAGCCCCCGGAAGGCCAGTGTGAAATCGACCCCGGCCCCGGCCATATGTCCAAGCAGGTCATGGGCCAGTGCGGCATCCCCGGGCTTGTCCGAGATCAGCCCCAGCTTGGCACGGAACACCTCCGCCCAGGCGGCCTGATAGAGATCGGCAAAGCCCTGCACCGCCTCGGTCGCCACGTCTATGGCGCGGTCCTTGTCCGGATCGATCAGCGGCAGCATCGCCGTGGCCAGCTGCGCCAGGTTCCAAACCGCAATTTCCGGTTGTTTGCCATAGGCATAGCGCCCGAACTGGTCGATCGAGGAATAGACCGTCTCGGGATGATAGGCCTCCATGAAGGCGCAGGGGCCGTAATCGATCGTCTCGCCGGAGATGGTCATGTTGTCAGTGTTCATCACCCCATGGATGAACCCCAACCCCATCCATTGGGCGATCAACCGGGCCTGCCGGGCGATCACGCCCTTGAGCAGGTCAAGCGCGGTTTCGGCCCCGGGATCGTGGCGGGCGCGGGCGAAGGCGACAAGCTGCTCCACCGCCTCCAGATCGCCGCGCGCGGCGAAAAACTGGAAGGTGCCCACGCGCAGATGACTGGACGCGACGCGGGTGAAGACGGCACCGGGCATGGGCTGCTCGCGCAGCACCCGCTCGCCCGTGGTGACAGCGGCCAGAGCGCGCGTGGTGGGCACGCCGAGCGCATGCATCGCCTCCGACAGGATGTATTCGCGCAGGACCGGACCCAGTGCGGCGCGCCCGTCGCCCCGCCGCGAGAAGGGCGTGGGCCCGGAGCCCTTGAGCTGGATGTCGCGCAGATGGCCATCCGCATGGCGCAGCTCCCCCAGCAGGATCGCCCGACCATCGCCCAGCTGCGGATTGAACCCGCCGAACTGATGCCCGGCATAGGCCTGCGCCAGGGGTGACGAGCCCTCAGCCACCGCATTCCCGGCGAGCATCGCGACGCCCTCGGCGCTTTCCAGTACCTCCGGGTCCAGTCCCAGCTCCCGTGCCAGCCGGTGGTTCACGGCGATCAGCGCCGGGGCGGCCACGGGGGTCGGCGCCATACGCGCATGGAAACGGTCGGGCAGGGCGGCGTAATGCGCCTCGAAGGGGATGTGCATGCTCATGGCTCGCATGTAGGCGGGCGGGGGCGGGAAAGCTAGAGGCGACCGATCCGCTCGGTCAGGAGGGCGAAGAACCCCTCCGCATCCACATCGCCGATAAAGAGCGCGTTGGGGGCACGGTCCGTGACACCCCACCAGTCCGCAACGGTCATGCCACGGGTCAGGGGGCTGTCGACCTCGATCTCCACATTGATGAGCCGCCCGGAAAAGAGCTCGGGCTGCAGCAGATAGGCAATCACGCAAGGATCATGGAGCGGCGCACCCTCGGAGCCGTATTTTTCCTTGTCGAACCGCTCGAAGAAATCGGTCCAGGCGGCGACCATATCGCCCACACGGGTGCCAAGCGCGCGAAACCCCGCGATATGGGGCGCGGTGGTCAGCGCCTTGTGGGTCACATCGAGCGGCATGACCACCAACGGCACCCCTGCGGCAAAGACAGCCTTGGCGGCCTCCGGGTCCACGTAGATGTTGAACTCTGCCGCCGGGGTGATGTTGCCCACCTCGAAATAGGCCCCGCCCATCAACACGATCTCGGCCACGCGCGGGATGATGTCGGGGGCCTCGGCAAAGGCCGTCGCGATATTGGTCAGCGGTCCCAGCGGGCAGAGGGTCACCGTGCCTTCGGGCTCGCGGCGCAGGGTTTCGATGATGAAGGCCACGGCATGCTGATCGGCCAGCGGCATGGTCGGATCCGGCAGGACCGGCCCGTCGAGCCCGGTCTTGCCATGGACATGCTCGGCCGTGACCAAGGTGCGGGCGATGGGGCGGTCACAGCCCGCATGGACCGGGATCTCCGGGTGCCCGGCCAGCTCGCAGACGATGCGCGCGTTTTTCGCCGTCAGCTCCAGCGGCACATTGCCCGCCACCGCCGTGATCCCCAGCACGTTGACCTCGTTGGGGGAGGCCAGCGCCAACAGGATGGCGACCGCATCGTCCTGTCCGGGGTCGGTGTCGATGATGATATTGCGGGGCGTGGCGGAGCCGTCTTGCATGGGAGCCTCCTGAAGGGATGGGAGAGGGTCGCAACTCGCCCCCGCGCTGTCCAGACGATTCTGGCCCGGCTCGGAGGCAGGCCGCGCGCGGCGCAGGGGCGCCGGAAACACTCTATCCTCAAGGCGGAAACGCAAATAAGGCAGGAGGTTGTCAGGCGCCGCGCGCGGATTGACCTTGGGTCAGCGGTAATCCCGAGCCAAAGGCCGCCGGTGTTCCGAGTTGCGCGACAGCGGTCCGCCAGACTGCCCGTTTGCGGGGCAATTCCGGGTATCCTGCCCGTCAAACCGGCGAGATCCCGCCGCGTCCAGCCCCATGAAATCGTCACAGTTCGGCCTGTTACCGCCCGGCTGGTGCCGCAGTTCTCCTGTCTAACGAAACTGTAACGCCTCAGGGGCCGACCTTGGGCGCAGTAACGAGTATCTGAGTAGCCTGTGGCGCCCTCTTCGGAGGGCGTCACTTGCCCCAGACGGGAGATACCGCGTGCGGGACGCCGGAAAAATCTTGGAATTCAAAGGACCTGCGGAGGCAGGGGGCGCCGGGGCCCCAGTGCATGCCGAACCCTGGAGCGTACCGGGCTTTGGTCCGGATGTGCGGATCGAAACCAATCTCGGGCCCGTGCCGGCTGCGCTGTTGCGGCGGGGGGATCTGGTGGTGGCCCCGTCCGGGCAATATGTGCCGATCGAGTGGATCGACCGGTTCGGCTTGGATGTCCCCTTTCTGCAGACCCGCCCGGCGGCGCGGCCCCGGGTCCTGCCTAAGGGCAGTGGGCCCGATGGCGTGCCCCATGCGGATCTCTTGCTCTCCGGAGCGCAGACCTTGCGCTGGGAAGCGGGGCAGATGGTGTCCTGCGCCGCGCTGAGCATCGGTGCGCAGCATCCGCTCGAGGCGATCCAATACACCGTCTTTCATTGCGACGGGCCTGTGCTCGTCTGTGCCGAAGGCATGTGGTGCCTCGTGGACCCGGCCACCAGTACCGAAGGCCGCGCGGCGGGCTGAGCTAGAGCCCCTTGGCCTTCGCCTCCTGCCAGAGCGCTTCCATTTCGTCGAGACTGGCCGCATCCGGACTGCGCCCCTGCTCGGACAGGCGCGCCTGGATATGGGCGAAGCGGCGGGTGAACTTGGCATTGGCATCGCGCAGGGCGTGTTCGGGGTCGAGATCCAGATGCCGCCCGAGATTGACCGCCACGAAAAGCAGATCGCCAAATTCCTCGTGCAGCTCTGCCGGGCTGCCGCTCTCGCGGGCGGCGGCAAGCTCTTGTGCCTCTTCCTCGAACTTGGCCAGAACCTGATCCACATCGTCCCAGTCGAACCCGACCCGGCCTGCGCGCTTCTGCAGCTTCAGCGCGCGCATCAGGGCGGGCAGGCCGAGCGCGACGCCGTCGAGCACACCGGTCTCGGCCTTGGCGGCGCGTTCCTTGGCCTTTTGGACCTCCCAGTCCCGGGTCTGCTGCGCGGCGGATTTCGCGTTGCTCTCGGTCCCAAAGACATGGGGATGCCGGTCGAGCATCTTCTGCGCGATCCCGTTGGCAACCTCGTGGAAATCGAACAGATCGCGCTCGGCGCCGATCTGGGTCTGGTACACCGTCTGCAACAGCAGATCGCCCAACTCAGCCTTCAACTCGGTCCAGTCCTGCCGGTCGATGGCATCCGAGACTTCATAGGCTTCCTCGATCGTGTAGGGTGCGATGGTCTCGAAGCTCTGTTCCACATCCCAGGGGCAGCCTGTCTCGGGGTCGCGCAACCGGCGCATGATTTCGAGCAGTCGCGGCAGCCCGCCCTCCGGATCAAAACAGAGCGCGTCGCTCTGGTCTCGGGGCAGGGCCTGTGCCTTGGGCTTGGGATGTGCCATCGCGCCCTCCCTTTTACAGTCGGCAAAGAAGGTTACATACTCGATGTAACAAGGAGAGCAGCACATGGCGGTTGTCAATCGCATCGCGGAATACGGGCCGGATATGACGGCCTGGCGGCGCAATCTTCACCGTCACCCGGAGTTGGGGTTCGAGTGTCACCGCACTGCGCGCTACGTCATCGCCCGACTGCGGAGCTTTGGCGTCGATGCCGTCCATGACAAGATTGCCACGAGCGGGGTTGTGGCCCTGATCAAGGGGCGCGCACCGGGGCCGGTGATCGGCCTGCGGGCGGATATGGACGCGCTGCCCATCGCCGAGGAAACCGGGCTCGACTATGCCTCCGAGGTGCCGGGCGTGATGCATGCCTGCGGCCATGACGGGCATATGACCATGCTTCTGGGGGCCGCGCGCTATCTCGCCGAAACGCGCAATTTCGCGGGCACGGTCGCGGTGATCTTTCAGCCCGCCGAAGAGAATGGCGGCGGCGCGCAGGTGATGTGCGAGGAAGGGCTGATGGAGCAGTTCGACATCGCCAAGGTCTATGCGCTGCACAATGCGCCGGGCCTGCCCGAGGGGTTTTTCCTGACCAAGGACGGCCCGATCATGGCGGCGGTCGATACGTTCCACATCCATGTGAAGGGACGGGGCGGGCATGCGGCCATGCCCCATGAGACCGCCGATCCGATCATCGCCGCGCTGGGCATCGCACAGGCGATCCAGACCATTGTCAGCCGGAACCACGTGGCCACCGAAGAGCTTGTGGTCTCGATCACCCAGATCCATGCGGGCACGGCCGATAACGTCATCCCCGACACCGCCTATATCTGCGGCACCGTGCGCAGCTTTGACCCGGTGGTTCAGGGCATGGTGATCGACCGGATGCGCAAGATTGTCGAGGGGCAGGCCGCCAGCTACGACGTGGAGGCGGCTTTGGACTATGAGCGGGGCTATCCCCAGACCGTGAACTCCGCCGAGGAGGTTGCGCAAGCCGCGCAGGCCGCCGAGGACGTCTCGGGCGCGCAACTTGTGGACACCCGGTCCGCGCGGCAGATGGGGGCCGAGGATTTCGCCTATATGCTGCAGGCCCGGCCGGGCGCGTATCTGTTCATCGGCCAGGGGAGCAGCGCGACGCTGCACCACCCGGCCTATGACTTCAACGACAGGATCGCGCCGATCGGGGCGAGCTTTTTTGCCCGCCTCGTGGAGCAGGCGCAGCCGCTCTGATCACGCGATGATCACTCGGCGGCGCGCAGGGGCGGCTTGATCGTCCCATCGGGGGGCGTGGGGTCATCTCCCTCGTCACCACGCGCGGTGCTGTCCACGATCCGCTCTGCCAGGGTGCGGGCCTCGGCAGGGGCCCCGCCGGTCTCAGCGTCGGTTTGGGGCTGATCATCCTCGATCCAGAGGATCTCGGGTGATTTCACCGCGCGGGCGGCACGCTTCAGTGCGAGGTCACGGGCCACCCGGCTCGATTTGCCGAGCGACATGGCACGCAACTGCCGGACCGAGCTATAGGCCCCGACCGTCAGCCAGACCCGCAGCGCCAGAAGCGACGGGGTCAGCACTAGCGTCAGCACCGTCGCCACGCCGAGGCCGAAGACCACCGCCGTCGCCAGCTGCTTCCACCACAGGGCTGTGGGGCTGTCCACGGTGTAGCCCCCGCCGAAAAAGTCGAGGCTGAGCCCGAACATCATCGGCGCCAGACCGGCCATGGTCGTGATCGTCGTCAGCAGAACCGGACGGATGCGGACCTGCGCGGTGCGGGCAATCGCTTCGAGCCGCGGCATGTAGCGCGCATATTCCTGATAGGTGTCGATGAGCACAATGTTATTGTTCACCACGATCCCGGCCAGCGCCACGATCCCCGTACCGGTCATGATCACCGAGAAGGGCTGTTCCATCACGATCATCCCGATCAGCACGCCCGTGGTCGAGAGCACCACCGCAAGCAGCACGAGGAACGCGTTATAGAAGCTGTTGAACTGGGCCAGCAGGATGATGAACATCAACCCCAGCGCGCCAGCAAAGGCGTTCATGAGGAAGGCCTGGCTCTCGGCCTCGTCCTCCTGCTCGCCAGTCCATTCCCAGCTCACCCCCTCGGGCAGCTCGACCTCGGTCTCCATCCATGTGGTCAGCAATGCGATCCGCTCTGCGGCATTGATCACCGCGCCATCCTTGTTCAGGAGCCCGGCCCGCACACCTGCCTTCACATCGTAGTAGCGATGGCCGTCCACCCGGTCGATCTGGCCCAGCTTGGGCACCGGCGCGCGGGTGATGAAGTTCGACAGCGGCACGAGGCCCTGGGCCGTGCGCACCCGCAAGGTGTCCAGCGTCGACAGGACCCGGTCCTCTTCGGGCAGGCGCACGCGGATCTCGATCTCTTCATCCGAACTGGGCACGCGCATCGTGTCGAGCAGGATGCCCCGCGTCACCAGCTGGACCATCGCGCCCACGGTGGCCACATCCGCGCCATAGCGTCCGGCGGCGGCCACATCCACGTCGATCTGCCAGTCGATGCCGGGCAGGGGGCGGGTGTCTTCCACATCGCGCAACCCTTCGGTGGCCTCGAACCCGGCGCGCACGGTGGCGGCGGCCTCGGCCAGCGCGTCGAAATCATCCCCGGTCAGGCGCATATGCACGGGTTTGGCCCCGGCCGGACCCTGGCTCATCTCCAGGATCTCGGTCTGCACCCCGGGGATTGTTTTCAGCTCCGCCTCCAGCGCGTCGAGAATATCGTTGCCATCGGCCCAGTCGCTGCCCTGCCGGTCCTCCCACGGGGCGAGCTCGATCTGGATCGTGCCCACAGTGTCGAGCGGCGCTGCGGCCCCGCCCGTGTTCTGGTTCAGCCCGCCTTCACCGGCAAAGGCAAAGACCGATTCGATCCCTGGCCTGGCCATGGTGATCTCCTCGGCCTGACGCAGCAGGGCGTCCTTCTCTTCGAGAGAGTGATTGCCCCGCGCCCGGACATAGACGATGGCCTGCTCGGGTTCGGAGGCGACAAAGAACTCGACCCCGCGATTGTTCTCCTGGAACACTCCGAAGGTGGTGACCACCAGAAAGATGACCGTGCCGATGGCCACCAGCGGCATGATCGGATTGCCGGTCAGGAACCGGATGAACCAGCCAAAGGGCGAGCGACGGAAGCCGGCGCGCACCCGGCGGCGGCTGCGGCGGAACCGGATCGAGGTCAGCGTCACCGACAGCGACAGCGCCGCCAGCAGCATCATCCCGGCACCGGGCAGATAGGCTTGCCAGCCCTGATCCGCCGAGGCCGGTCCCAACAGATAGGTCGGGTTCAGGAATTGCAGCACGGCCGTGTACATGAACCCGGCCGAGGCCAGCGCGAGCGCCGCGCGCACGAGCCAGGGCAGCCCCATCAGCCCCTTGGCCATGTTGTCCAGGGTGCGGCTGATGCGTCCGGCCACCCCGCCCACCACGGGCAGGTAGATCAGTGCCACCACAAGGCTCGCGGTCAGCACGAAGATCAGCGTGACCGGCAGCATCCCCATGAACTGCCCGGCCACCCCGGGCCAGAAGAGCATGGGCAGAAACGCGCAGAGCGTCGTCGCGGTGGAACTGACGATGGGCCAGAACATCCGCTTGGCGGCTTCGGTATAGGCGGCCATGGGCCCCGAGCCCTCGCTGATGCGCCGGTCGGCATACTCCACCACCACGATGGCGCCATCCACCAGCATCCCCACAGCGAGGATCAGGCCGAACATCACGATATTCGACACGGTGATCCCCATCACGGCGAGCAGGGCAAAGCACAAGAGGAAGGAGGTCGGGATCGCAAATCCTACCAGCAGCGCCGAGCGGGTGCCAAGCGCGGCCAGCACGACGATCATCACCAGCGCGATCGCCGTGAGGACCGAGCCTTCGAGCTGCCGGACCATGGAATCCACGATCCGCGACTGGTCCATGGACACGTTGATCTCGATTGATTCCCGCAACTCGCGGGGCCAGCTTTGCCGTTCGGCCTCGACGGTTTCGCGCACAAGGGTCGCGGTGTCGATCAGGTTGAAGCCCTTGCGCTTGACCACCTGCAGGGCGACCGTGTCGTCGCCGTTATAGCGCGCAGTGCCTGTGCGATCCTCGAAGGTCAGGCGGATATCGGCGATATCGCCCAGGGTCACGACCCGGTCGCCGCTGACCTTCACGGGCAGGGACAGAACATCCGTCTGCTCGTCAAAGGCCGAGGGGATCTTGACCGCAAAGGCGCCCTGGGCGGTTTCCACCTCGCCCGCGGCGATCAGCTGGTTGTTGTTCTGTACGACAGAGAGCAGCTCACCCGCGGTGACGTTGTAGCTCTCGAGGCGCAGGGGATCGATCACCACCTCGAGCATCTCGTCCCGGTGGCCTGCAAGACCGGCCTCCAGAACGGGTTCAAGCCCTTCAAGCGTGTCCTGCAAGTCATTGGCCACACGCAACAATGTGCGCTCGGGCAATGCGCCCGACAGGTTCACGACGATGATCGGGAACTGGCTGAAATTGATCTCGTTGATCGAGTATTTCTCATAGCCGGAGGGGAACTTGGCCTCGGCCGTGTTCATCCGGTCGCGCACATCGGCGATGATCTTGGTCTTGTCCCAGCCGAACTCGAACTCCAGCACCACGCCCGCGTAATTGTCCGAGGCGGTCGAGGACATCCGGTCGAGCCCGTCAAGATCGCTGAGCTCGGTCTCCATGACCTGCACGACCAGCTTCTCGGAATCCTCTGCCGAGATGCCCGGGAAGGGCACCGACACAAAGAGCGCTGGGATTTCGATATCCGGCTCACCCTCCTTGGGCAGACCGATATAGGCCATGGTCCCCGCCAGCAGGGACAAGGCCACAAAGGCAATCACCATCCGCGCGCGGGAGGCGGCCCAATCGACGAGACCTGTCACGCTTCGGGCTCCCGCAGGGTGACCTCAAGCGGGGTGCCCGCGGTCACGAAATCCTGTCCCACGACGATCACCTTGACCTCGCTGGGCAGCCCGCTCAGCCATACACCGTCGATGGTGTCGCGCACGACGCTGACTTCGGCAAAGGCGGCCTCTGCGCCCTGATCGGTCTCGACCACGTGGCGCACGCCCAAGCGGCCCTCGTCATCGAGGGTCAGGGCGGATGCCGGCAAGAGATGGGCAACCGCGCCCTCGGCGGCCACGCCGACACCGGCGGTCTGGCCCGCGCGGATGCTCAGGTCCGGATTGGCGATCTCGATCTCGACGCGGAAGGTGCGGGTCGTTTCCTCGGCGGAGCGCGACAGGAAGGTCACCGTCCCGGTGAATTCCCGCCCATCCGACAGCTCGGCCCGGGCCAGCGCGCCGGTGGTAATTTTGGCGACCTGCAACTCGGGCACAAAGCCCACGATCTTGATCGGATCGAGCTGAAGGATGGTCGCGCAATGGGATCCTGACGCGCTGTTCGGCCCGAGATAGGCGCCAAGCTCGGCGGTGTCTTCTTCCAGCACGCCGTCGAACGGGGCGCTAATCATCGTATCGGCCAGCGATTCCTCGGCCCGTTCCACCCCGGCGCGCGCTGCTTCCAGAGCGGCCTCGGCGGCCACCCGCCGGGTCACGGAGCCAAATCCGCCATCGGCCAGTTCCGACGCGGCGCGGGCATTGATCTCGGCCTCCACCAGCCGGGCCCGGGCCTCGACCAGCGAAATCTCCATCGTGCCGCGATCCAGCTCGCACAGGGCCATGCCCTCGGTCACCTGCGCGCCGCGGCGCAGCGGGGTCGAGATCACCTTGCCAGACACTTCGGCCGAGACCGCGACCTGCCGAGACGCCTCGGTCCGGCCGCGCAAGATCACAGCGCTGTCAATGGTTTGCGCCGAAGAGGGCAGGGCCACCACGGAGACGCGGCGCAGCCCGTCCGCCGGAGCGTCGGTCTCGGGGGGCGGGGCCGCCGCCGATGTGTTAGGGGCCACATCCTCCATTTCGGGCGCGCTGCCGACCCCTGCAAAGGTCAGCACACGGTCCCGTTCAAACACCAATGCGTAAAGTGCACCCACGACCACAAGTGCCGTGAGGATCGAAAACAGTTTCATTCTAGCCTCCGGAATGTTCGACGCGGAGCCGCGCTCCCGGGCTTGGGTGCACTGTCCAAAAGGCTCGATCCGGTCGAACTAAACCATCCAGTTCAGAAATAGGCCTTCGCTGGTTTTTGCTCAAGACCCAAACGGTCGCAGAATTGGCCATCGGCAAGGGCTTGCAGGGCTTGGCTTTGCGCGGTCGGACGGTGTATGAGGACGCGACGTGGTGGAAGAGGCAAGCGCGTGAGCAATCCCGACAGTTTTATCGAAGAAGTCTCCGAAGAGGTCCGGCGCGACCGGATGAACCGCCTGCTGCGCAAGTATGGCTGGATCGGTGTCGTGGCCGTGATCGTGATCGTCGGGGGCGCGGCCTTCAACGAGTATCGCAAGGCCCAGGCCGCTGCCGAGGCGCAGGCGCTGGGGGATGCGATCTATCAGGCGCTGGAGGGGACGAGCGAACAGACCCGTGTGCTCGCGCTCGAGGAAATCACGCCGGATCCGGCCAGTGCCGCGGTGCTCGGCCTGCTCACGGCGGCGGAATCGGTGACCGGAACCGAGACGGCCATCGCGGCCCTCGAGGCGGTGATCGCAGGACCCGAGACGCCGGATCTCTACAAGGATCTTGCGCGTCTGCGACTGGTTCTCATGGGCGATTCCGGCCCCGCGCGCAGTGAGCGCCGCGCCATGATCGACATGCTGACCCTCGGGGCCGGACCGTTCCGCCTGCTGGCGCTGGAACAGCGCGCGCTGCTCGAGATCGAAGAGGGCGCGTCCGACGCGGCCATCAGCACCTTGCAGGATGTGATCCGCTCCGCCGGGGCCAGCGCCGCGCAGCAACAGCGCGCGGCCCAGCTGATCGTGGCGCTGGGCGGGGATGTGGCGTCGCTTCTGCCGGAACAGGGGTAAGCCCATGATCCGCAACGCGGCGCTGTGTTTCGCGGCCACCCTGGTCCTGGCCTCTTGCGCGCAAGAGGAACTGATCCTGCCCGGTGAGCGGCTGGATATCCGTGCTTCTGTCGATCCGGAGGCCGAAGCGCCCGAGGCGGTGGATCGCACGCCGCGCGAGGTCGCTGTGTCCCTGCCGGGGCAGGTGGTCAATACGGATTGGACCCATCGCAACGGCTCGGTGCGCCATACGATCACCCATCCGGCGCTGGGCGACGGGCTGCAACTGGCCTGGTCCGCCGAAATCGGCGAAGGCAACAGCCGCGGCAACCGCATCGCCAACCCGCCGGTCGTGGCCGATGGCCGGATCTTCACCATCGACAGCCTGGCGACCGTCTCGGCGTTTTCCATTGGGGGCGCGCTTTTGTGGCAGCGTGACCTGACCCCGCCCACGGACCGCCCGGACGAGGGTGCGGGCGGGGGTGTCTCGGTTGCGGGGGACACACTTTATGCCTCCTCGGGCTTTGGCACGCTCACGGCCATGGATGTCGCAACGGGCGAGACGCGCTGGGTGCAGCGCCTTGATGCGCCGGTCAGCGGCAGTGCCACGGTCGATGGCAATATTGCCTATATCGTCACCCGCGACAGCGTTGCCTGGGCCATCGACACGCGGAATGGCCGCGTGCTCTGGACCCTGCCGGGCGCACCGTCCGGGACCGGCATCGTCGGCGGCGGGGCCCCCGCGATCAGTGACCGGCTCGTGATCCTGCCCTTCCCGTCTTCCGAAATCAGCGGCGCGCTGCGCCAATCCGGTGTGCGGGTCTGGGGCGGCGCGGTCTCCGGCTCCCGCATTGGCAGCGCCTATACGGGCTTTTCCGACATCAACAGCGACCCGGTCGTGGTGGGCCGCACGATCTTTGCGGGCAACGCGGCGGGCCGTGTGGCAGCACTGGACGCGATCACGGGCGAGCGGACCTGGACCGCCCGCGAGGGCGCGTTCGATGTGATCTGGCCCGTGGGCAATGCGCTCTTCTTCGTGTCGGACCGCAATGAGCTGATCCGGCTGGATGCGGCCACGGGGGCCGTGACCTGGGCCGTGCAACTTCCCTATTACACCGACGACCGGGAGCGTCGGCGCAAGGCGATCTTTGCCCATTACGGCCCGGTACTGGCCGGTGGGCGGCTCTATATCGCGTCGGGCGATGGCCAGTTGCGGGCCTTCGATCCGGCGTCGGGTCAGCAGATCAGCCAGATCACCATGCCCGACGGCGCGGCTGCGGCGCCTGTCGTGGCGAACCGGACCATGTATATCGTGACCGAGGCGGGCGAGCTGCGCGCCTATCGCTGAGCGGATCCGGGGTCCGCGCCGGGCCCGGGATGCGGAGTTTCCGCAAAATCTCCATTGCCGAGGCGGCGGTCGCGCGATAAAGCCCGGGCTTCTCATCGCCCGCCCTGTCTCGTGGAGAGCGCCCATGTCTTTCACTTTGGCCATTGTTGGTCGCCCCAATGTGGGCAAGTCCACGCTGTTCAACCGGCTGGTGGGCAAGCGTCTGGCCCTGGTCGATGACCAGCCCGGCGTGACGCGCGATCTGCGCGAGGGTGCGGCCCGGCTCGGCGATCTGCGGTTTACGGTGATCGACACTGCGGGGCTCGAAGAGGCCACGGATGACAGCCTGCAGGGCCGGATGCGGCGGCTGACCGAGCGCGCCGTGAGCATGGCCGATGCCTGCCTGTTCCTGATCGATGCACGGGTGGGGGTGACGCCCACGGATGAGGTCTTTGCCGATATTCTGCGCAAGGCCAACGCCCATGTCCTGCTGGGCGCGAACAAGGCCGAGGGCCGCGCCGCCGAGGCCGGTCTGATCGAGGCCTATGCGCTGGGTCTGGGCGAGCCTCTGGCGATCAGTGCCGAGCATGGCGAGGGGATGGCCGACCTGACCGCGGCGCTGATGCCCCTGATCGACGCCTATGAGGAAGAGGCCGAGGCGGCCCGGGACGAGGATCCGGAAACCGATGTCAGCCTGAGCACCGAAGAGGCCGAGCTGGGCGCAGATGCGCCGCGCGTTCCCACCACGTCGAAGCCGCTGCAGGTGGCCGTGGTGGGCCGTCCGAATGCCGGGAAATCCACGCTGATCAACCAGCTTCTGGGCGAGGAACGCCTGCTCACCGGGCCAGAGGCCGGGATCACCCGCGACGCGATCTCGCTGGCGCTGGACTGGGACGGCCTCCCGGTGCGGATCTTTGACACCGCCGGAATGCGCAAGAAGGCCAAGGTGCAGGAGAAGCTCGAGAAGCTCAGCGTCTCGGACGGGTTGCGCGCGGTGAAGTTTGCCGAGGTGGTCGTGGTCCTGCTCGATGCGGGGATCCCGTTCGAACAGCAGGATCTGCGCATCGCCGATCTCGCCGAACGCGAGGGCCGCGCCGTGGTCATCGCGGTGAACAAATGGGATCTTGAGGATGACAAGCAGGCCAAGCTGCGGGACCTGAAGGAGGCGTTCAACCGCTTGCTCCCGCAGCTCAAGGGCGCGCCGCTGATCACCGTCTCGGCCAAGACCGGGCGGGGCATGGACAGGCTGCGCGAGGCGATCCTGCGGGCCCATGCGGTCTGGAACCGGCGGGTGCCCACGGCCGCACTCAACCGCTGGCTTTCGGCCATGGTCGAGGCCCATCCGCCCCCCGCACCGGGCGGGCG
The DNA here is from genome assembly GCF_049801015.1 of Dinoroseobacter sp. S124A. Classification (NCBI taxonomy): domain Bacteria; kingdom Pseudomonadati; phylum Pseudomonadota; class Alphaproteobacteria; order Rhodobacterales; family Roseobacteraceae; genus Dinoroseobacter; species Dinoroseobacter sp. S124A. The sequence goes on from NZ_JBNAGD010000001.1 coordinate 444,936, forward strand.
CCGCATCCGCATGCGCTACATGACCCAGGTGAAGACCCGGCCCCCGGGCTTCGTCGTCATGTGCTCCTATCCCGACAAGATGCCCGAGAGCTATACCCGCTATCTCGTCAATGGCTTGCGCGAGGATTTTGACATGCCGGGCACGCCGATCCGGCTGACTCTGCGCAGCCAGTCCGACGCGAACCCCTACAAGGACAAGAAGAAGTCCACACCCTCGCGCCTGCGCAAGCATCTGGGCAAGCCGTCGCTCAAGGGCTGAGGCTCAGCGTTTGGCGGCGCGTTCAGCGGTGCGGGCGATGTCCTGTGCCCGGGCAAAGCCCGGCGAGCCCTGGGGCAGCAGCCCCAGCGCCCGGCGCGCATGCAGCCCCGCATCCCGCAGCCGTCCCGACAGCGCATAGCGCTCGGCGGTGGTGACCGAGGCCATGCCGTTCTGCCCCGCGCGGGCATAGGCCTGGGCCAGATCCCGCAGCATCGAAGGGTTGCCCGGATCCTTGCTATAGGCCGATTGCAGGATCTGCAGCGCCTTGCGGTCACTCGCGCTGGATTTCTGGGCCAGCAGGGCGCGCCCGAGATGGGCCTGGATCAGCGGTTCGCGCGGGGCCAGCGCCACGGCCCGTTCATAGGCGCGCACGGCATCCGCGTAGCGCCGGGTCTCGAAGGCGATCTGCCCCTGCAACTCTTGGTAATACGGGTCGTTCGGGCGCATCTGCACCAGTTTGGCCACTTCGCGCGCGGCCCGGGCCGGGTCCGGTTTCTCGTGATAGGCAATCGCTCGGCGCATGGTCGCGATCTCGGACCCATCGGACGCCTTGACCCGGCGCAGGGTCCAGTTCGGATTGCGCAGAAAGGCCGTCAGCTTGCCCTGCATCCGGGCGAACCAATAGGCCTCCGATTGCCGCGAGAGCTCGTTGACCTTGTAGGCCGCCGCATAGCCCTGAGCCGCGCGCAGCCGGTCCCGCGTGAGGGGGTGGGTGCGCACATAGGGATCCTGCCGGTTGGTGGTCAGCGCTTCCTGTCCGCGAAAGATCTCGAGCACTTCGACCATCGCCACGGGGGAAATCCCGGCATTGGCGAGAAACCGCGCAGAGGACTGGTCTGCGGCGGCCTCTTCGGCCCGGGTATGGCTGAAAAAGCCCCGGCGGGCGAATTCCGCCGCGCCAAAGCCGACCACCGCACCGACGCCCGGATCCCCCGCTGCCGCGCCGGCCGCTGCGGCCAGAACGAGGCCAAGCTGCGCCAGCCGGTTCGACGCTTTGAAATTCGCCATGCGCCGCGCAATATGCCCGTTTGAAATATGCGCGATTTCATGGGCGATGACCGCCTGGACCTGCTCGGGGGTCTCTAGCGTCATCAATAACCCTGAATGCAGTACCATTGTTCGGTTATCGGCAACAAAGGCGTTCAGTTTGCTGTCATCGATCACCCAGATATCCACCTGAGACGGGTTGATCCCCGCCGCCGCCATCAATGGCCGGGCCAGTTCGCGCAGGGAGCGTTCGATCTCTGCATCGCGAATGATCGTCACCGCGCTGGCGGGCAGGGCGGTGATCGCCAGGGTCAGGGCGAGAAGGAAACCTGCGAGACGGCTGTGCCAGAGGCTTGTCATTGACCTTACTCCACCGGGTTGCGACATACGCCTGCACCCTAGGGAGGCTGTGATGCAAAACTCAACCCGTGCCGACGTGGATCCGTTTATCGTGATGGATGTCATGGAGGCCGCGCGCCGCGCCGAGGCGGCGGGCCGGGACATCATCCATATGGAAGTGGGTCAGCCCGGCACCGCCGCACCCGCCCCCGCAAGGCAGGCCGTGGCTGCCGCGCTCGAACAGGATGCGCTGGGCTATACGGTGGCGCTGGGCCTGCCGGAATTGCGCGCGGCGATCGCACAGCTCTACGGGCGCTGGTACGATGTGGATCTTGCGCCGGACCGGGTCATCGTCACGGCGGGGTCCTCGGCGGCGTTTCTGCTGGCCTTCACCGCGCTCTTTGATGCGGGCGACCGGGTGGGCGTGGCCGAGCCGGGCTATCCGTCCTATCGCCAGATCCTCAAGGCGCTGTCGTTGACGCCGGTGGGCCTGCCGACCCATGCAGAGCAGGGACATCGCCTGCCGCCCGCAGCCCTCGCCGAGGCGGATATCCGGGGCGCCATCGTGGCCTCGCCGAACAATCCCACGGGCACCATGCTGGATCACGCAGAACTCGGCGGGCTGATCGAGGCCTGCCAGTCCCGGGGCCGCTCCTTCATCTCGGACGAGATCTATCACGGGCTCCATTACGGGGCGCGGGCGGTCTCGGCGCTGGAGATCTCGGAGGATGTCTGTGTCATCAACTCCTTTTCGAAATACTTCTCCATGACCGGCTGGCGGATCGGCTGGATGGTGGTGCCCGAACCGCAGGTCCGCGTGATCGAGCGGCTGGCCCAGAACATGTTCATCTGTGCGCCCCATGCGGCGCAGGTCGCGGCCCTCGGCGCGCTCCAGCCCGAGGCCGAGGCCGAGCTGGAGGCCAATCGCGCGGTCTATGCGGCCAATCGCAAGCTTGTGATCGACGGGCTCACGGCGGCGGGGCTGACCGCCTTCGCGCCGCCCGACGGAGCCTTCTATGTCTATGCGGATGTGGCACATCTGAGTGCTGACAGCCGTGCGCTGGCCGCGGAAATCCTTGCAGAGGCAGGGGTGGCCCTGACCCCGGGGCTCGATTTCGATCCCCATCGCGGGCACCGCACGATTCGTCTGTCCTATGCCCGGGCGACCGGGGATATTGCCGAGGGAATGGCCCGTTTGGCCCGGTTTTTTGCCTCGCGGGCGGTCTCGGCCCCGATGAATGGTTCCTGACACCGGCAGACTTGCCTATACTGCGCCGAAAAAGACTGGCAGGCACAATATGCGTGGGCAGAGCCCCCATCACGGCGGCAGATCGATCCTTGCGACGTGGACAGAGTGTCTTCTCGTTGGGCTGATCTGCCTTCTCTTTGCATCTCCTCTGATCGCGCAAGAGCTTCGGGCTTTGGCGCGGGTGGATCCCGCGACCTCGGCGATCTCAGGCGGATCCGAGCAACTTCAGATCACGCTGGGCCTCTCCCAGGCTGTGCCCTATCGGATCGAGGCGCGGGCCGAGCCGGATCGCATCGTGGTGGAGTTTCGCGAGGTGGATTTCAGCGGGGCCGAGCCGGGCAGCTACCTGACATCGGACGCGTTGCGCGGGGTGATCGCGGGGCCGGCCCAGCCGGGCTGGTCGCGGCTGGAGTTTCTGCTGAGCGCGCCTATGGGGCTCGAGACCGCGGCGATGACCGTCGATGACGCGATCGGGACCGCCCTGCTGGACATCACCCTCGGCGCGGTCTCTCCCGAGGCCTTCGCCGCGACAGCGGTCAAGGGCGATCTGGGTGTCGTGCGGCCCGAGCCGAGGGATTTGCCGGATGAGGCGCAGACCCCGCAGCGACAGCGCGGCGACCGCCCGCTGGTGATCGTGCTCGATCCCGGCCATGGCGGCTTTGACCCCGGGGCCGAGCGGGACGGGGTCTCGGAAGCGGAGCTGATGCTGATCTTTGCCCGCGAGCTGCAGGAGGCGATCATCCGCGAGAGCGGGCACACGGTGCTGCTCACCCGGACCGAGGATGAGTTCATCCCGCTGCCCGACCGGGTGCGTATCGCCCGCGAGGCGTCGGCGGATCTCTTCATCTCGCTCCATGCGGATGCGCTGATCTCCGGGCGCGCCTCGGGTGCGACGGTCTACACGCTCTCCGAGGTCGCCTCGACCGAAGCCTCGGCCAAGCTCGCCGAACGGATGGACCGGGCGTCGCTGCTGGCGGGGATGGACCTGACCGCGCAGGATGACACGCTGGCAGGTGCGCTCATGGATATCGCCCGGCTCGAAGTGATGCCGCGGGCCAACAGCCTTGCGGATAACCTGGTCGCGACCCTGACCGAGACCGTCGGCGATCTGCATAAACGCCCCCGGCAATCGGCGGATTTCTCGGTGCTGCGTGCGCCGGATATCCCTTCGGTTCTGGTCGAGCTGGGCTTTCTCAGCAATGACAATGATCTTGCGCGCCTTCTGTCCTCGGACTGGCGGACGCAGGCCGCCGAGGGGATCCGCCTTGGCATCGATGCCTGGGCCGTGTCCGACGCGGCAGAGGCCAATCTCGTCCGGCAATAGGCTCAGGCCCGGCGGCAGAGCCACCAGCTATGGCGGGTCAGCGCCGGATCATTGGGCCGAAAGCGCAGCACCCGGAACCCGGCCCGTGTCAGCATGGTCCGGTAGCAGAGCGGGTCATGGCTTGCATGATAGACCGGCGCGCCATCCACGGCGCCATAGGCTTCGTCCCGCGCAGGCCCGCTGGAAAAGACCAGCACGCCACCGGGGCGCGTATGGGCGGCAAAGACCGGGAACATCCGGCTCTGCGCCACGGGGTCGAGGTGAAAGAAACTGTCCCAGGCCAGCACCGCGTCAAAGCACCGCCCGAGGGCCAGCCCGCGCATGTCCCGGTGGACCCGGCCCGCGCCGGGCACGTTGCGCCGGTAATGGGCGAGCATCTCGGCGGCGCCATCCACGCCGGTGATCCGGAACCCGCGCCGCCGCAGGTCCTGCGCCAGGGGACGTCCGGTGCCGCATCCCAGATCCAGCAAGTCCCGCCCGGGGGCCGCGCGGTCGAGCGCGTCGAGCATCGGGCGTTCGAACAGCGACGTGTTGCGAATGACCGCATAGCGCGCGGCCTTCCGGCGATAGGTCGGCAGGATGTCGCCGGGCAGGGGACGGGGCGGCTCGGACGGCATGGCTCTCTTCGGGCAAAGTCTCGCTGATCCGCGCAGATTGGCAGGGTTCGGGGTTTAAATCGCCCCCTGACGTCACGACGTTTTGTGTGCTGCGCCACGAACGCGCGCCGAGGGCTTTTGACCGGGGCCGGCTTGGCGCGTATACCGGGCGCGTAACCCTCCGCAGGAGATCGCGTGTGATCCGTTTTGTTGCTGGCTTCTTTGGGGCCCTGTTCTCGACCTTCACCCTTGGGCTGTTTGCCGTGGCGCTCAGCATTGGGGCGGTTTTGTGGATGTATGGGCGGGATCTGCCGGATACCGAGGCGCTGGCCCAATATGCCCCGCCGACGATCAGCCGAATCTATTCCGGCGAAGGGGCACTGATGGACGAGTTCGCGCGCGAGCGCCGGATCTTCGCGCCCGCCGACGAGATCCCCGATCTGGTGAAACAGGCATTCATCTCGGCAGAGGACAAGAATTTCTATTCCCATCGCGGCTATGACCCGCGCGGCATGGCCGCGGCGGCGGTGGACGCGGCCACGGGCGGACCCCTGCGCGGGGCCTCGACCATCACCCAGCAGGTGATGAAGAACTTCCTTCTGGGCGGCGAACGCTCGGCGGAGCGCAAGATCAAGGAGCTGATCCTGTCCTCCCGCATCGAGGAGACCCTGACCAAGGAAGACATCCTCGAGCTTTACATGAACGAGATCTTCCTCGGGCAGAACAGCTTTGGCGTGGCGGCTGCGGCCCAGACCTATTTCAACAAGCCTTTGGCCGAGCTGGAGGCCCATGAGGCGGCGTATCTTGCGGCGCTGCCCAAGGCGCCTTCGACCTACCATCCGGTCCGGGCCTATGACCGCGCGGTGCAGCGGCGCAATTTCGTGCTGCGCGAGATGAACGAGAACGGCTATCTCGACGACGCGGCCTACGAGACCGCGCGCAATGCCCCGCTCGAAACCGTGCAGACCGGCGATATCGCGTCATTCCGCCGGGCCCTGCCGAAGCGGGACTATTTCACGGATGAGATCCGCCGACAGCTCTCGGGTCGGTTCGGCGAGGAAGAGTTCTTCACCGGCGGGTTGTCGATCCGCGCAACCGTGGATCCCACCCTGCAATCGGAAGCGGCCAGCGCGCTGCAGACAGGGCTTGAGAAATACGACCGCAGCCGGGGCGTCTATCGCGGCGCGACCGATCAGATCGATCCGGCGGTGGCCGCCGAGGGCGACTGGGCGGCGGCCCTGGGCGATCTGCGCGTGCCGCGCGATATCGAGGGCTGGCGCCCGGCCGTGGTGCGCGGCTTCCGCGACAGCGGGGCGTTGCTGGGCGTCGAGGATGTCTCGGGCGAGCGCGACCAGATCCTGCCCAACACGGATGTGCGCTGGGCCCGTCCGCGCCGCGCGGATGGCAGCGTCGGCGGCACCGCCAGCCGCGCCAGCGATCTGCTGGAAATCGGCGATGTGATCCATGTGCGGGCGGGCGATGCGGCAAACACGTGGTCCCTGCGCCAGATCCCCGAGGTACAGGGCGGCTTCATGGCCATGGATGTGAACACGGGCCGGGTGCTGGCCATGCAGGGCGGGTTCTCTTACCAGTCCTCGGTGTTCAACCGCGCCACGCAGGCCACGCGTCAGCCGGGCTCCAGCTTCAAGCCGCTGGTCTATGCCGCGGCACTCGACACCGGATATTCGCCGGCCACCATCGTGATCGACGCGCCGATCGAGATCGACACGGGCGGCTCGATCTGGCGCCCGAAGAATGCCTCCAACAAGTTCTATGGGCCTACCCCTCTGCGGACGGGGATCGAACGGTCGCGGAACCTCATGACCGTCCGTCTGGCCCAGGAGGTGGGCATGGATACGGTGGCCCAGTATGCCGAGAGCTTCGGGGTCTATGACACGCTGGAGCCCTATCTCGCCAACGCGCTCGGCAGCCAGGAGACGACCCTGTTCAACATGGTTGCGGCCTACGCGATGTTTGCCAATGGCGGCGAGCGGGTGGAGCCGACCCTCGTGGACCGGGTGCAGGATCGGTGGGGCAAGACCGTCTATCGCCACGACCAGCGGTCCTGCCTCGATTGCGATGCTGACAGCCTTGCCGAGGGCGCCGCCCCGCGGATCATGGCGAACCGGACCCGGGTGATCGACCCGATCACGGCCTATCAGCTGACCTCGATGATGCGCGGCGTGGTGGACCGGGGCACGGCGGCGCGCACGGTCAACCTGCCGGTGCCGATCGCGGGCAAGACGGGCACCACCAATGACGCCAAGGATGTCTGGTTCGTGGGCTTTTCGTCGAACATCGTGGCGGGGTGCTATATCGGCTATGACCGTCCCCGCACGCTGGGGCGCGGCGCCTCCGGGGGCGGCATGTGCGGCCCGGTCTTCAACCAGTTCATGGAGACGGCCATCGCCTCCTATGGCGGCGGGCGTTTCACGGTGCCCGAGGGCGGCCGGTTCGTGAAAATCGACCGGTTCTCCGGCGGGCGGCTCGAAGACAGTGCGAGCGGTGCCAATGTGGTGGCCGAGTATTTCCGCGAGGGCGAAGAGCCGTTTTACGGCGTGGGCGCGATCCTCGATGGCGGCTTTGCCATGGGCACCAACCTGCCGATGTATGCCCCGGGCGAGGACGACAACGCGCGCGAGGTGGTCACCTCCACCGGGCGCACGGCGGTCGTGCCCAATACCGCCAATGTAAGCACTGTGACCGCAGGCGGGCTTTACTGACACCCCCCGCAAGCCGGGCACAACCGGGCAGGGCGGTGCAGCCCTTGCCCGCCCGCGGCCCTTATTCTACACCCGGGATCCGAGGGGGCATCCCTCGCCAAGGGAAAGACCGAACCGATGCGCGCAGAGATACAGAACACCGTCGAGGCCATCCGCAAATCGCTGGAGCTTCTGGCGCAGCGGCTCGATTACGAGACTGCGCCCCATCGGCTCGAGGAATTCAACGCGATGATCGAGGATCCGGACCTGTGGAATGATCAGGCCCGCGCGCAGAAGCTCATGCGCGACCGCCAGATGCTGGTCGATGCCATCGGCACCTATGAGGGGATCCGGCAGGAGCTCGACGACAATATCGAACTCATCGAGCTGGGCGAGATGGAGGACGATGCCGAGGTTGTGGCCGAGGCCGAGGGGGCGCTCAAGGCGCTGACCGAGACCGCCGCCAAGAAAGAGATCGAAGCCCTGCTCGACGGCGAGGCCGACAGCAATGACACCTTCCTCGAGATCAATTCCGGCGCGGGCGGCACCGAAAGCTGTGACTGGGCCTCGATGCTGGCGCGGATGTATGTGCGCTGGGCCGAGGCCAAGGGCTATTCGGTCGAGCTGCAATCCGAGAGTGCGGGAGAAGAGGCGGGCATCAAGTCCGCGGCCTACAAGATCAGCGGCCATAACGCCTACGGCTGGCTGAAATCTGAATCCGGGGTCCATCGGCTCGTCCGGATCAGCCCCTATGATAGTGCGGCGCGGCGGCATACCTCCTTCAGCTCGGTCTGGGTCTATCCGGTGGTGGACGACAATATCGAGATCGAGGTGAACCCGGCGGATATCCGGATTGACACCTATCGTTCCTCCGGGGCCGGGGGGCAGCACGTGAATACGACCGATTCCGCGGTGCGGATCACCCACAACCCCACGGGCATCGTGGTGACCAGCTCCGAGAAGTCGCAGCACCAGAACCGCGATATCGCCATGAAGGCCCTGAAATCCCGGCTCTACCAGCTTGAGCTGGACCGCCGGAACGCCGCGATCAACGAAGCCCATGAGAGCAAGGGTGACGCGGGCTGGGGCAACCAGATCCGGTCCTATGTGTTGCAGCCCTACCAGATGGTGAAGGACCTGCGCACCGGGTTCGAGACTTCGGACACCCAAGGCGTGCTCGACGGGGATCTCGACGGGCTCATGGCGGCGACCTTGGCGCTGCAGGTGTCCGGCAAGAGCCGCGCCGAGGCGCAGGAGGGCTGACACCCTCACGCCGCCCATGCGCGGCATAACTGAGCGGTCCGCCGAACCCACCTTTTCGCATGGGGTGCCCCTTGCTAGGTTTTCGGCAAGGAGGACCCGAGATGTCAGACACAAGCGCCGAGGCCCCGGCGGCCTTTCGTCCCCAAGTGCGTTCGATCACGCGCGAAGACCTGCGCGCGAGCCTGTCGCTCGGCTGGGCGGATTTCAGGAAAGCGCCGGCTTTCGGTTTGTTCTTCAGCGCGGTCTACGTGCTGGGCGGTCTGGCGATGGTGTATATCCTGCTCGCCACTGGCAAGAGCTGGGCGACCCTGCCGATCATCGTGGGCTTTCCACTGATCGGACCCTTTGCGGCGGTGGGGCTCTACGAGGTGAGCCGACGCTTGCAGACCGGCGAGCCGCTGGACTGGGGCGCGGTGCTGGGCGTGGTGGTGGCCGAAAAGAACCGGCAGATGCCCTCGATCGCGGCGGTGATCCTGATCTTCTTTTTGTTCTGGAACTTCCTCGCCCATATGATCTTTGCGCTGTTTCTCGGCCTGGCGGTGATGACCAACATCACCTCCTCCTTCGCGGTGTTCCTGACGCCCAATGGCCTCTTGATGCTGCTGGTGGGCTCTGCGGTGGGGGGCGTGCTGGCCTTCATCCTCTACGCGATCACGGTGGTGAGCCTGCCGCTGCTTCTGGACAAGGAGGTGGATTTCGTGACCGCGATGATCACCTCCTTCTCGGCGGTGACCGAGAACCTGCAGGTGATGCTGGTCTGGGGCGTGCTCGTGGCGGCCCTTCTGGTGATCGGGATGATCCCGGCCTTCGTCGGGTTGCTCGTCGTTCTGCCCCTGCTGGGCCATGCGACGTGGCATCTCTATCAACGCTTGATCACCGAGGCCTGAGCGGCGCAGACCGTCCCGGGTTGCGCTGCCGTAAGGTCATCCAAGACCATCTTTCTTGCAAGAACAGCGGCTTAGGTCGCTGTTTGCCTATTTGCGCAGAAAAAACGTGAACGGCGTTCATGGAAAGCCTTGAAGCCGGCATGGGGCGCTTCCATCTGTTGTGAACATTGTTCACGAAAGAGGAGTAACACCATGCTGACCAAAGCCATGATCCTTGCCACCCTGACCACCCTCGCGGTTGCGCCGGCCTATGCCGGTGCCAGCGAACGCCATTCTGCCGAGGCCTCGACCCATAGCGGGCAGGCGGCCAGCCACGGCTCCGCCGCGGTGGCCAGCGGCGCGGCCAGCGTCACTGCCGTTCCGATCATCGCCGTGGGCAGCGCCATCGCGGTCACCGGCTCCGCCCTTGCGGAAGTGGGGGACAGCACGCTCGAACTGGGCAGCGAGCTCAGCACGCTCGACACCTATGCCGAGCCCGTGATGATCCCGGCGCCGAATGGCCCGCCGAGCCTGGACTGAGCGCAAGAGAGGGGAGAGTTCTGATGCGACGTTTCTTCATGATGTTCTGGCTGGCCCTCGCGGTTGCCTTTCCGACCCTCGCCCCGGCGGGCAGCAGTGAGGCGGGCACCCCCCGTCTCCCTGCGGCCGAAGTCGCGGCGTTTTCCAACAAGCTGCAACAGGATCTGGCGGCGCGCGGGGCCAATGTGGCCATCGTAGCGCGGATGGGGCGGGATCCGTCCGCGTTGCCAGCCGGGGTGCGCTACACCCATGTGGGGTTCTGGGTCTATTCCCGGATCACCCAGTCGGATGGCACGACGGGCCTCGGCTACCGGGTCTACAACCTCTACCAGCAGAGCGATGACCCGACCCGCAGCCAGCTGATCCAGGACAGCCCGGCGGATTTCTTTGCCGGGGCGCATCGGCTGGATGCCGGTGTGATCATCCCCGAGCCGCAGTTGCAGCGCAAACTGCTGGGCACGATCAACAGCCCGCGCTACGCCCAGTTGCACAACCCGCACTACGCCGTGCTGGCCAACCCGCGCACGATCCGGTTCCAGAACTGCACCGAGCATACGCTCGATGTGCTGATGGCGAGCCTCTATGGCACCAGCGATGTGGGGCAGATCAAGGCAAATATCGCGGCCTATTTTGAGCCGCAGCCGATCGTACTTGGGGGGCTCAAGCGGACCCTGGCCCCGATGGCTTCAGGGGCGCTGACCACGCAGGACCATGGCCGCCACGTGGCGACGACCACCTTTGGCGCGCTGGCCCGGTTCATGGAGGGGCATGACCTCGCCATGACCGTCTACCGCATGACGCCCGATCATGTGGCCCGGTTCTAGGATTTGACATGGGCGGGGGATTGTCCCAACTACGCGGACATGGCTGAGCAGCGCACCATGTCGAAACGGGACCAGAACCTCGCCCAGATCCGCGAGAAGGCGACCGAAATTGCCGAGCGCATCGTCCTCGAACAGGGGCGCGATGCGCTCAGCGCGCGGGGGCTGGCCGCCGAGATCGGGGTCTCTGTCGGCTCGCTCTATAATGCGGTCGGGGATCTGGAAACGCTGCTACGCACCGTGATCGCGAAATCCGCGGGGATCCTGTCGCGGGCCCTCGAAACCGCCGTCGCCTCGGCACCGCAGGACAAGCGGGCCCGGCTCGTGGCACTGGGGGAGGCCTATTTCGACTTCGCCCTGACCGAGCCGCAGCGCTGGTGGCTGTTGTTCGAGTACCGCGCCCATGCCGTGCCCGATCAGAAGATGCAGGATTTTCAGGCCCGGCTGCTCGAGATGCTGATCCGCGCGGGCGAGGGGGATGTGAGTTCGGACCGCCACCGGCAGGTCTTCCTGCAGCTTTGGGCGTCCGTGCATGGGTTGGTGACGCTCGCCTGTCGACCCACCATCGTCACCGTCGATCCGGTCGAGGCGCGCACCTATATCGGCGAGCTCGTCGATACCGGCCTGCATGTGGTGGCGGAAAGCTGACGCCCCCGGCGTTGCCTTGCAGTCTGGGGGAAACAGCGTATACGCGCTCTCTCGCAAACCACAGATGATGGAGGATCCCATGGCAAAACGCATGACCCCCGAAGATCGCGCCTCCTTTCGAGGTGATGTCCAAGCGGCGTAAATCCTTCCCGTCCGAAACGCGCGTCAAAACCGGCGTGCAAATGGTGCGCGGGCGATGTGGAACTGCTGGAGAAGCTCGGGCGCAATGATCCCTGTCCCTGCGGCTCGGGCAAGCGCTTCAAGCGTTGCTGCCTCAAGGGCGGCCGGTTCGATGGCAGTCTCCGGGACCACTACTTTTAGAGAGCGTGGATGACACCGCCCCTCGGCCCGTGCGGGCAGGGGGCAAAAGGAAACCGCCGAAAGCGATGCTCTCGGCGGCTCCGAATTCTGAACTGAGGGCCCTGCGGCCCCGGCTTGGCGCTCAGCCGTTCTGTGCCGGGGGCTGCTTGGGCGCTTTCTGCTTGCCGCCGCCGCCGCCGAGCGGATCGTCCTGCCGCTGCACGGAGCCTTCGAAATGCGCACCGCTCTCGATGGCGATGGTCTTGTGGATGATGTCACCCTCAACCCGCGCAGTGGAGGTCAGGCGGACCTTCAGGCCCCGCACGCGGCCGATGACGCGGCCATTCACGATCACGTCGTCCGCCACAACCTCGCCATTCACGGTGGCGCCTTCGCCCACGGTCAGCAGATGGGCATGGATATCCCCCTCGACCTGACCTTCGATCTGGATGTCACCGGAGGTGCGCAGGTTGCCCACGACCTTGAGGTCCGAAGACAGGATCGACGGGGCCGGTTTCGGCTTTGCCGAAGCAACGGGCTTGCTGTCGGACATGGAGGCGCGCGGCACGGCCGGAGCGGGGGCGCCGTCTGCGCCTTCGGCGTCGCCAGCCTTTGGTCCGGGCTCGTTGATTCGGGATTTAGAGAACATTCTTGCCTGCCTTGATAAAGCTCATCGGATTAACGGGTTTGCCAGACTGATGCACCTCGTAGTGGAGGTGCACACCGGTGGACCGGCCCGTGCTTCCCATATCACCGATCCGCTCACCACGCGAGACCCGTTGACCTTCTTTTACACGCAGTTTCGACATGTGCGCGTAGACTGTTTCATACCCGAAGGCGTGGCGGATCTTGACCATCCGCCCGAAGCCGCGATTCCAGCCCGCCTTGACCACGACGCCCTCGGCGGTCGAATAGATCGGCGTGCCCAGAGAGGCGGCGAAATCTGTGCCCTTGTGCATCCGCGTGCCACCGCCCTTGGGGTCCCGGCGATAGCCGAACGGGCTGGTGAAGCGGAACGAGGATTTGACCGGCATGGCAAAGGGCAGCTGGTCCACGGCCATGCGGTGCAGGTTCAACCGGTCGAGCCCGGCGAGGATCTGCTCGGTGCGGTAGCTCAGCTCATCCTGAGGCAGGCTGCGGGTCGAGAAGCTCATGGGCACGAGCGGGCCGCCCTGACCCGAGGTGGAGCGACGGATCTCTTCGAGGATGCGGTCGGCGGGGACACCGGCCTCTTCGAACATCCGCTCCAGCGGGGCGACCGAAACGGTCACGGCATCCTCGAGGATCTCGAAGACGCGGTTGTTGCGCTCGGCCGTCAATTGCTGGGTCAGCAGCAGTTCTTCGATCTCGGCGGTCGCGGCGCTGTGGGCGCCCTCCAGACCGTCCCGCTCGGCGGCGGTGCCGGTCAGGGCATCTGTGAGGAAGGCGAGGGTCATTTCGAGATCGCGCATCTGCGCGGCCTCGGTCGTGCCTGTGCCGGTCAGGGCGGCCAGCTCGCGGGCGGCCTCTTCCTGTGCGGCGCGGGCGGCATCCCGTTCGGCCATGGCCGTGCGCAGGGTCGACTGAACCACGGCAACGCCGGTCTCAAGCTCGCTACGCTGTTCTTCCGAGGCCAGTAGCTGCGACTGCATGCGGCTGACCTGCTCCAGCGCCAGCGTGAACCGCTCCTGCGCGGCGCGAGCCTCCTCGGCGCGGGCGTCCCGCTCCACGGACAGGGCGTTGAGCCGCTCGGCATACATCTGCTGGTCGCGCGCGGCCTGATCCCGGGCCTCACCCGCGCCCAGGCTGGTGATCAGCACCATCGCCGAGGCGAAGGCCGTCCATGTCAGCAGAGCCGCCCCGCCCACGGCCATGGCCGCTTGCGTGCCGCTCGACAAGCGCACGAAGCGCGTCGCATCGTCGGATTTCAGAAAGAGACGTTTTTCGGGGAAGATCCCCTCCAGACGCTTCGAGAAACGCGTGTGTACTGCCAATGCCCCAGTTCCCCAACCTTTGTGCGCCTTGTTCGCACCCTATAGGGCAACAGCGCTTACGTGTTGGTAGGCCATCTGGTGTCGCAGATGCAAGTTACACGGGCAGTTCGGCGCGCAAGCGCCTTGTTTTGCTGGATATGGGCAAATTTCCGCCGATTTTCCTGCTCTATTTTTCAGCTTTCGGTGAAACCTGATCGGCTGGCTCGGTCAGGGGCCAGTAGAAATCCGGCGGCAAACCGGCCTCGGCGCGCTTTTCCTCATTGAACGGCGGTTTGAGCGGGCCGTGGAAATAGGTGCGCACCAGTCGGTGGAAGGCGTCCTTGGGGTCAAGGTCATGGCGGCCGCAGAGGAAGTGGAACCACTTCGCGCCGTAAGCCACATGCCCGACCTCTTCGCCATAGATCACCTCGAGCGCCTCGACCGCCCGGTCATCCTTGGCGCGGCGAAAGATCTCGATCATCCCCGGCGTGACGTCGAGCCCGCGCGCCTCGAGCACCATGGGCACCACCGCGAGGCGCCCCATGAAATCGTCGATGGTATCCTCGGCCGCCCGCCACATGCCCGCATGGGCCGCAAGCGCACCATAATGGCTGCCGGTGGCTTCAAGGCAGTCGGACACGAGGTCGAAATGTTTGGATTCTTCGTCCGCGGCCTTGACCCAGTCATCGTAGAACCCGATCGGCATGGGCGTGTCCGTGAACCGCGCGATGATATCCCAGTGCAGGTCCACCGCATTCAGCTCGATATGCGCCACCGCGTGGAGGATCGCCTGCCGACCCTCCAGGGTGCCGGGCTTGCGGCGCGGTACATCCCGAGGGGATAAAAGCTCGGGTTTCTCTGGTCTTGCGGGCCGAAGTGGAGGTTGCGCCACACCGACCGGCATGGGGGTGCCACTGCTGCGTGCGGTGAACCAGGCCTCGGCACAGGCCCGGCTCAGGGCCGTTTTCGCGCGCCCGTCGGCCGTGCGCAGAACAGCATCGGCGCAGGCGGCCAGGGTTTGCGGCAAAGGGTCAGGGCGGGTCATCGGGCAGCGCTCCGTTACGGGGGGACCCGCCCCTTGGATCACAGGGCCTTGACGGCCTCAAGCACCTCTTCGACATGGCCGGGGACCTTCACCTTGCGCCAGATATTGCGCACGACGCCCTCGCCATCGACCAGAAACGTGGCCCGCTCGATGCCCATATAGGTCTTGCCGTACATCTTCTTTTCGACCCAGGTGCCCCAATCCTCGCAGACCGAGCCTTCCTCGTCGCTGACCAGCGCCACGCTCAGCCCGTGCTTGTCGCGGAACTTGTCATGCTTCTTCACGCTATCTTTGGACACACCGATCACCGTGGCCCCGGCGGCGGTGAAGGCGTCCAGATGCTCGGAAAAGCCGATCGCCTCTTTCGTGCAGCCGGGCGTGTCATCCTTGGGGTAGAAATAGAGCACGACCTTCTGCGGTTTCTGGGCCGACAGGGTCAGCGTGTCGCCGCCGTCTCGGGGCAGGGTGAAGTCAGGGGCGGTTTGGCCTGTTTCGATCATGGTATCCTCGCTGTACACTCCGCCCAAGGGTAGCCGCCAAAGACCGGAAAGAAAGGCCCCGATCCAAGAACACCGTTGAGGAAACCACGCAGGTGAGCATCGATCCCAGCGACAGAGCCGCGCCCGCGCGCTCGGCAGAGCGGTCCGGGCCGCGCCGCAGGCGTGCGCGGTCGGGGCTCGTGGTTCTGCTGGCGGCGGCGGTGCTTCTGGTGGCGTTCGGGGGATTGGCGGCACTGGCCCTGCGCGGCAGCGTTGCGGTGCCCGCCGTCGTCGTGGACCGGATCGAAGCCCGGCTCGACACCCTGCTTGACGGGGTGGCCGCCGCGGATCTCGGCGCGATGGAGCTGTCGCTCAGTGCTGCCGGGCGCCCGCGTCTCCGGCTTCGCGATGTGACCCTGCGCGCCACGCGCAGCGGCGAGACTGTGACCTTGCCCGAGCTTGAGGTGTCCTTCGCCCGACGCGCGCTGATGCGGGCCGAGATCCAGCCCGAGCGTATCCGGCTCGAGGGGGCGCGCCTGCGGCTGAGCCGGGACGAGACTGGCCTTCTGAGCCTTGCCCTGCCGTCGCAGGGGGCCCAGACGCCTGCGCTCGCACTGCCGGATCTGGTGGCGCAGGTGACGGATGCGTTTCAGGCGCCGGTCCTGAGCTCGCTGCGGGATGTCGAGCTGTCGGGCCTAACGCTGGATGTCACGGCGGCGGGGGCCGGCGCGCCGGTGACGCTGAGCGACGGGGTGGCGCGGCTCGATGTCGGGCGCGGGGGGCTCGAGCTTTCGGCCGCGTTCGAGCTGCCCGAGGCCGGGGCGACGGCGCAGTTCGGCCTGCGTAGCCCTGCATCCGCACCCGGGATCGCCTTCGAGCTTGCGGTTGCCACATTGCCCGTGCCGCTTCTGGCCGAGCAAGTGCCCGCCCTCGCCCCGCTGGCCCGCTATGGCGGGAGCCTCTCGGGCCGGGTCGCGGGCGCACTCAGCGCCGAAGGGCAGCTCTCCACGCTGTCGGGTCAGCTTTCGATGGGTCCCGGACGGGTGGATCTGGGCACACGTCTGGGCCGCGCGGTGGTGGAGCATGGGGCGGCGACCTGGATATACGATCCGGCACAGCGGCGCGTGCATGTGGATGACATGATCCTCGTGTCGGACCGGCTCCGCGCCAGGGGGGCGGCCTATGTCGAGGCGCGCCCAAGCCCGGGGCCGTCCCCGGCCAATGCGGTTTTTCAGCTGGATCTGACCGAGATCTGGGCCGATGCGGATCCGTTTCTCGCCGGCCCGGTCGCGGTCGCGCGGGTGCTGACCTCCGGCTGGTGGCAAGGCGCGACGCGCGAGGTGGATTTCGGCCAGATCCTCGTGTCGGATATCGATGGCGCGGCCAGCATCACCGGCCATGGCGCGGCGCGGATCCCGGCGGAGGCGCCCTTCACCGCCGAGTTCGCCTTCGCCAGTGCCGCGCTCCCGGCGGAGCGTATCCTGGAATTCTGGCCCGCGACCGGCCGGGCCGTGCGCCCGGGCA
Source organism: Dinoroseobacter sp. S124A (assembly GCF_049801015.1). NCBI lineage: Bacteria > Pseudomonadati > Pseudomonadota > Alphaproteobacteria > Rhodobacterales > Roseobacteraceae > Dinoroseobacter > Dinoroseobacter sp. S124A. The sequence continues at coordinate 461,830 of NZ_JBNAGD010000001.1, forward strand.
CATGGCTGCGCCAGAACCTCGCGGCCGGGCAGCTCGAGAATATCACCGCCCATCTGCGCCTGACCCAGGGGGAGCGGCCCAAGCTCGCCGCGAGCTTTGACTTCGATCAGGCGGAGGTGCGGGTGCTGCCTGCCTTTCCGCCCGTGCGCGGTGGGCGCGGGCACGGGGTGATCTTCGACCATACGCTCACGATCACCGCCAGCGCCGGACAGATGGACAGCGACGCGAACGGGCCGGTGGACCTGACGGGCACGACCTTTCAGATCTCCGATACGCGGGTGCGGGGCGGCCCGGCGGACCTGCATCTGCGGGCCTCGGGCAGCATTCCGGCGGCTTTCGACGTGCTCGACCGGCACCCGGTTCTGCTGTCCGAGAAACTGCGTCTGCCGGCGGATCGGCTCAGTGGGACGGCCCGGGCCGAGGGGGATCTGCGCGTGCCTCTGCGCAAGGGGGCGAAGATGGACCTCAACACGCTGGCGCTGACGGCGCAGCTATCGGATGTGGTCTTCGACGAGGTTGCGCCGGATCGCGACCTTGCCGAGGGCGAAGTGACGATCCGCATCTCCGACGGGGCGGTGACCCTGAACGGGGCCGGTGCGCTTGAGGACGTACCGCTCGATATCGGCCTGGTCCGGCAGCTGGCCACCCCCGGCGCCGAGGGAACCGAGGTGACCGGCACTGCCATGGTCAGCGATGCCGGGTTGCAGGCTCTGGGCGTCCGTCTGCCGCCGGGCACGCTCAGCGGGCGGACCGAGGCGGACTACCGCCTGACCCTGATGCCCGGGCGCGCTCCGCGTCTGACGCTGGAGACCGATATGCGCGGGCTTGGGGTGCGGATCCCGGCGCTTGGCTGGCAAAAGGCCGAGGGCATCGAGGGCGCGCTCTCCATGGCGCTGGAGCTTGGGCCCGACCCGGCGGTCGAGGCGTTTCGCCTCGCGGCCCCCGGTTTTCTCGCCGAAGGCGCGATCAGCCTGCGGCCCGAAGGGGCAGGGGTGGACCGGATGACCCTGGACCGGGTGCGGATCGGGTCCTGGCTGGACGCACAGGGCGTGCTGACCGGGCGCGGGGCGAATGTGCCGCCCGCCGTGGCCCTGGCCGGCGGGGTGCTCGACCTGCGCGCGCTGCCCAAGGGGAGTACCCGACCGGGCAGCGGCGCTGCGGGGCGGCCGAGCGAGATCCCGCTCCGGCTTGATCGGGTCATTGTATCGGACACGCTCAGCCTGCAATCGGTGCAGGGCGCGATCCTGACCGATGATGTGATCGGCGGGCGGCTGACCGCAAGGGCCAACGGGGGCGCACCGGTGGAGATCACCCTGACCCGTGGCGCGCGCAACACCCAGCTGGTGCGGGTGACCAGCGCCGATGCGGGCGCGGTGCTGCGCGATGCGGGCGTGCTGCGCACCCTGCAGGGCGGCGCGCTCGACCTGCGGCTCGAGGCCCGTCCCGGCACGCCGATCTATGATGGCACGCTTGAGATTGCGGATGGCCGATTGATCGAAACCCCGGGTGCGATGCAGTTCCTCTCGGCGATCAGCGTCGTCGGCCTGCTGGACCAGATGGCCAATGGCGGGATCGCCTTCAGCACCATCGCGACCGGGCTGAGCTTCTCGCCGGAGGGGATCACCCTGCGCGAGGGGCGGGCCAATGGTCCGGCCATCGGGATCACCTTCGAGGGGGCGGTGATGCCCGCCCAGAACGCGCTGGACCTGCAGGGGGTGGTGTCGCCGATCTACATGCTCAACGGGTTGGGGGGCGCGCTCATGGCGCGGCGCGGCGAGGGGCTCTTGGGCGTGAGCTACCGTGTGAGCGGCTCGCCCCAGCAGCCCGAGCTGCAGGTCAATCCGCTGTCGCTCTTGACACCGGGCGTGTTTCGCGACCTTTTCCGCCGCGCGCCCCCTGACCTGACGCAATAGCGTCTCTGCCAAACGGAGCGGATCTGCCCGTGCATCTGAGTGATTTCGATTTCGATCTGCCTGACACGCTGATCGCCACCCGCCCGGTGCGCCCGCGCTCTTCTGCGCGGCTTCTGGTGGCCGAGGGGGCGGCAGCCCTGCGCGATCGCCACGTGACCGACCTGGTCTCGGAACTGGGGCCGGGGGACCGGCTGGTGCTGAACAACACCAAGGTGATCCCGGCGCGGCTTTTCGGGACCCGGACCCGCAACTCGGCTCAGGGGAGGGTGACCGCGAAGGTCGAGATCACCCTGCTGGAGCCGGCCGCCGAGGGCTGGATGGCGCTTGCCAAACCCCTGCGCAAGCTGGCCGAGGGAGAAGAGATCGTGTTCTCCGACGCCCTGCGCGCCACGGTCGCCGAAAAGATCGACGGCCATGTGCGCCTGATCTTTGGCCTGACGGGGGAGGATTTCGACGCCGCCCTGGCCGAGGCCGGGGCGATGCCCCTGCCGCCCTATATCGCCGCCAAGCGCCCGGCGGATGCCCGCGATCACGAGGATTACCAGACGGTCTTTGCCGAGCGCTCGGGGGCGGTGGCCGCGCCCACGGCCTCGCTCCATTTCGACGCGCCGCTTCTGGAGGCCCTGCGTGCGCGCGGGGTGCAATTCTCCCATGTCACGCTGCATGTGGGGGCCGGGACTTTCCTGCCGGTGAAGGTCGAGGACGTGACCACCCACAAGATGCACGCGGAATGGGGCGAGATCAGTGCCGAGGCCGCTGCCGAGATTTCGGCCACGCGCGCTGCTGGCGGGCGGGTGATCCCCGTGGGCACCACGGCCCTGCGCCTGATCGAGACCGCCGCGGCGGAGGACGGCAGCCTGAGCGCCTGGGAAGGGGACACGGATATCTTCATCTATCCCGGCTACCGGTTCAAGATCACCGATGGGCTGATGACCAATTTCCACCTGCCGAAATCGACTCTGATGATGCTGGTCAGCGCCCTGATGGGGGCCGAGCGGATCCGCGAGATCTATGCCCACGCCATTGCCGAGCGCTACAGGTTCTTTTCCTACGGTGACAGTTCGCTGCTCTTGCCCGCCCGCTGAGGCGCGCGTAAAAAAGCCGCCCGGGTTACCGGACGGCTCTGCAGGCCGAGGCCATATATCTGTTCGGGTCAGGCGCTGCGCTTGCGCAAGCGTGCGACACCCAATCCGCCCATCGCCGACAGCAGCAGCCACGCCCCTGCGGGCAACGGAATGGGCGTCGTTGCAACGAGTTCATTCGGAACCGTGTTGATGTCCTTGGAGCTGCCGCCACCGCCATTGGGCGCGGCGCCGAGGCTTTGGGACCGGATGCCCACCCGCGTCAGGGTCGACGTGGACAGCATGAAGGTGTCCGACACATCGAGGTCGAAGCTCAGGCTCGTGATCGAGCCATTCGCGCTGCCCTGGGCGCCGACGCGCAGGATGTAGTCGAAATCGTCGCTGGTCGCGCCATTCCAGTTGCACCCGCCATTGCCGCAGCTGGTGCTGTCGGTAAAGAACCCGGTAATGCCCTCACCCGTCGACGAGGTGAAGTTGCTGATATCGGATTGGGTCAGGCCGGTATCGGCCAGATCGAAGGCAAAGCCCAGAATGTCACCGGTTGCCGACGACCCTGCATCGATGCTCACATCGAAGGACAGGATGCCGGCGGTGTCATCATTGACCGAGACGCGCCAATCGACTTGTTCATTCGCGCCTGGGTTGTTGTAGGTCCATCCCGGGGATGCAAACTCGACCGTCGTGGCCTGTGCAATCCCTGCGCTTAATCCAAGCGTGGTGGCGATGGCCACCAGAGTTGTTTTGTAGTCCATTACTCGTTCCCTCTTCACACATACATGCAAATGCAAAATGTTAAACTGCGTGTATTTTAATCTCAAAAGCGCCTAAAAGGCAATCGTTTTGAAATGGAGCACAATCAACCCTTTCGGGATGTATAGGCCGTTCATCCCGCGACTTTCCCGAGGAAACGTGCCCAACTCCGCGTCCCTTTGCGGAAGCTTTCCACGTCGTATTTCTCATTAGGCGAGTGCAGGCCGTCATCGGATTTTCCGAACCCGGCCAGCAGCGAATCGATCCCGAGGATTGTCTGGAAATAGCCCGCCACGGGGATCGACCCGCCAGCCCCGGTAAAGGCAGCGGGGGTTTCCCATTCCTCCGTCAGCGCTTCGCGGGCCAGTTCAAAGGCCGGATGTGTTGTGTTCATGTGAGAGGCCGGGCCCGCGCCGTGATTGGTGAATGCCACGGTGACATCGGCGGGCAGGGCGGCCTCCACATAGGAGCGCAGTGCGTCGAGGATCGCCTGCGGGTCCTGCTGCCCCACGAGGCGGAAGCTGATCTTGGCGCTGGCCTGGCTCGGCAGCACGGTCTTGAACCCCGCGCCGGTGTAGCCGCCGGTGATCCCGTTGATCTCGCAGGTCGGGCGGGACCACAGCATCTCGAGCGCCGAAAACCCGTCCTCGCCCGCCAGCTCCGACAAGTCGACTTCGCCGAGAAAGCCCGCCGCATCGAACCCGAGCGCCTCCCAGGAGGCGAGCTGCTCTGCCGGAACCTCGGGCACGCCTTCGTAGAAACCGGGCAGGGTCACGCGCCCGGTCTCGTCATGGAGCCCGGCGAGGATCCGGCTCAGGATGCGGATCGGGTTGGCCGCCGGGCCGCCAAAGCCACCGGAATGCAGGTCGCGATCCGCGCCGGTCAGGGTGATCTCGATCCCCGCCAACCCGCGCAGGGAGGTGATGATCGACGGCGCCCGGTCGTCAAAGAGCCCGGTGTCGCAGATCAGGGCGAGATCGGCCTTCAGCAGGTCCTTGTTGCCTTCGAGGAAGGGGATGAGGGAGGGCGAGCCGCTCTCCTCCTCGCCCTCGAAGAAAAAGACCACTTCCATGGGCAGGGTCTCGTGATGGGCCAACCAGGCGCGGCAGGCGGCGATGAAGGTCATCAGCTGCCCCTTGTCGTCACACGCGCCACGTCCGCGAATGACCTGCCCCTTGGGCGTGTCCTGCAGCTCGGGCTCGAAGGGCGGTCTGTCCCACAGGTCGAGCGGGTCGACAGGCTGCACGTCGTAATGGCCGTAAAACAGCATGCGGGGCCCGTCGCCCGGCAGGTGCCCGACCACCATCGGATGGCCCGGGGTTGGGTGCTTGGCGGCCGTGGCCCCCAGCGAGGCAAGCTCCGCCACCAGCCAGTCGGCCGCAGCGTCGCAATCCCGGGCATGGGCCGGATCGGTGGAGATCGAGGGGATGCGCAGCAGGGCCATCAACCGGTCCAGTTCCTGCGGCAATTCGGCATCGATATGGTGGAGAACGGCGCTCAAATCGGGGGTCGGGGACATCTGGCCTCAGCATATTCAAAGGTGTATTCGCGGCGCAGGGTATCCCAACCGACCCGGGTGTCCAGTCGATCTGCCACGCCCAGAGGTTGATCTTGGTCAATGCAGCGTCATTTTGCGCCTTGTTAAACATCGTCAACGCCGCCTAGCTATGCGGTGTCAGCGATACTCAAAGCCCTAGGAGAGCCCCTTGGACTATACCGGCCATCTCGACACCGCCCTGCAACGCCTGCATGACGAAGGCCGTTATCGCACCTTCATCGATATCGCCCGCAAGAAAGACGCCTTCCCCCATGCGGTCTGGACCCGGCCCGACGGGACCGAGCAGGACATCACCGTGTGGTGCGGGAACGACTATCTGGGCATGGGCCAGCACCCGGTCGTGCTCGACGCCATGCACGAAGCCCTTGACGCCACCGGCGCGGGCTCGGGCGGGACGCGCAACATTTCCGGCACCACGGTCTTTCACAATGCGCTGGAGGACGAGCTCGCCGACCTGCACCAGAAAGAGGCGGCGCTGCTCTTTACCTCGGCCTATATCGCCAATGACGCGACGCTTTCGACCCTGCCGATCCTGTTCCCGGGGCTGCACATCATCTCGGATGAGCTGAACCACGCCTCGATGATCCAGGGCATTCGTCACGGCAACTGCCCCAAGCATATCTTCCGCCACAACGATCTGGCGCATCTGCGCGAGATCCTCGAAGGTCTGCCCAAGGACGCGCCCAAGGTGATCGCCTTTGAATCGGTCTATTCCATGGATGGCGATTTCGGCCCGATCGCGGCGATCTGTGATCTCGCGGATGAGTTCGGCGCGCTGACCTATATCGATGAGGTTCACGCGGTTGGCATGTATGGTGCGCGCGGGGCAGGGGTCTGCGAAGAGCTGGGCCTGATGGACCGGATCGACATCATCAACGGCACGCTGGGCAAGGCCTTTGGCGTGATGGGGGGCTATATCGCCGCCTCGGCCAAGATGGTGGATGCGGTACGCTCCTATGCGCCGGGCTTCATCTTCACGACGTCGATCCCGCCGACCATTGCCGCCGGTGCTGCGGCCTCCGTGCGACACCTCAAGGGCGACACGGCCCGTCGCGAGGCCCATCAGATGGGCGCCAAGATCCTCAAGATGCGGCTCAAGGCGCTGGGCCTGCCGATCATCGATCATGGCAGCCATATCGTGCCCGTGCATGTGGGCGATCCGGTGAAATGCAAGATGATCTCGGACCGTCTGCTGGCGGATCACGGCATCTATGTGCAGCCGATCAACTTCCCCACCGTACCGCGGGGGACCGAGCGCCTGCGCTTCACCCCGTCGCCCGTGCATACGCCCGAGATGATCTCGAAACTGGTGCATGCGATGGACGAGCTGTGGAGCCATTGTGCCCTGTCGCGGCAGGAGATGAGCGCCTGACAGCGTTCTGGCCTCGCAGCGGGTCGCCTAAAAAACAGGATCAAGCCGCGGAAATCCCGCGGCTTTTTGCTTATGTGACGTGCGGTTTCGGCAGGAATCGCCCCGGTCCCAATTTTAACTGCCCCTTGAAAGGGGATATGGTACCGTCTCAATCAGGCAGACAGCACTCGAATCGGTCAAACCCGGTGAACAGGTGCGACATCAAGGGCAGGTGGCATGATCGGGCGCAAGACACCGCGCACGGAAGAAGAGACGTCTAACCTGAAGGGGTTCGACGACTACGCCCTGTCGCTTGGCGATGTGATGCGCGGCGAACGCGCGACCCTCAACAAATCCCTGCTCGATGTGCAGCGCGAATTGCGCATCAAGGCCCCGTATATTGTCGCGATCGAGAATGCGGATCCGGCGGTGTTCGACACGCCGGGCTTCATCGCGGGCTATGTTCGCTCCTATTCGCGCTATCTCGGGCTCGATCCCGACTGGGCGTTCCAGAAGTTCTGCGAAGAGAGCGGGTTTTCCGGCGTCCATGGCATGCAGCCCGAGGCAAGCAGCCCGCGACCGGGGGCGAGTGCGGAGCCTGCCAAGCGTGGACGTCGCCGCGCGAAAGTCGAAGAGGACCCGCTTCTGGCCTCGGCCACCGCCCTGATGCCCCAGCGACCCTCACCCTTTGAGGGGATGAATGCAGGCGCGCTTGGCTCTTTCGTGGTGCTCGCCGGTTTGATCGGGATGCTCGGCTATGGCGGCTACTCGATCCTGCAGGAGGTGCAGCGCGTGACCGTCGCCCCGGTGGACACGGCCCCCGTGCTGGAGCCGGAGCTCGATCCCCTGTCCACCCGCAACATTGCCCAGCAAGCGACCGTGACCACCGATGTGGTAACCCCCTCGCAAGAGGCGCTGGGCCGGCTCTATCGTCCCAAGGCGCTGGATGCGCCGATCCTCGTGGCCCGCGACGGGCCGATCGGGATCATCGATCCCGAGACCGTGGGGGTCTGGCGCGCGCCTGCGGCGCCCAGCTCCATGGACATCGCCATTGCCGAGGCGACCGCCAAAACCGCAGACCCCGTGCCGCCGGTGCAGGTCGTCGCCCCGCCGCCGCCCGTCGTTGCCATCGTTGCCCAGCGTCCGGCCTGGGTGCGCGTGCGCGCAGCCGATAACACGATCCTGCTGGAGAAGATCCTAGATGCCGGGGAGAGCTTCGTCCTTCCGAATTCCGAGGAGCCTGCGACCTTGCGCGCGGGCAATTCCGGCGACGTCTATTTCCTCGTGGATGGGGACACGTTCGGTCCCGCCGGGGCACCGGGGGCCGTGGCGTCCAACGTGGTTCTGTCCCGTGAGACCCTGAGCACGGATTACGCCCTCGCCGATCTCGACGGCGATGCCGCCCTGCGCGAGGTGATCGCCACAGCCGAAGCCCGCATCCTCGACCTGCCCCCGGATCCCGAAGGGGCCGAATAGGACGCGCGCCCGTTGCCAGCGGGCGACTGTGTCCTTAAGTTGACACTGAACACTGTCTACCGGAAGCACTCCCATGTCGCTCAATGCCGTTCGTCCCTGGCGCAACATCTATCGGCGCAAGTCCCGTCAGATCCATGTGGGTAATGTGCCGGTGGGCGGGGATGCACCGATCGCGGTGCAGACCATGACGAACACGCTGACCACGGATATCCCGGGCACGATCGCCCAGGTGCAGGCCGCTGCCGAGGCGGGTGCGGATATCGTGCGCATCTCGGTGCCCGATCAGGACAGCTCCCGCGCGCTCAAAGAGATCGTGCGCGAAAGCCCGGTGCCCATCGTCGCGGATATCCACTTCCACTATAAGCGCGGTATCGAGGCGGCTGAGGCAGGCGCGGCCTGCCTGCGGATCAACCCGGGCAATATCGGCGACGAAAGCCGGGTCAAGGAGGTCATCAAGGCCGCGCGCGACCACAATTGTTCGATCCGGATCGGGGTGAATGCAGGCAGCCTGGAAAAGCACCTGCTGGACAAATACGCCGAGCCCTGTCCGGAGGCGATGGTCGAAAGCGGTCTCGATCACATCAAGATCCTGCAGGACAACGATTTTCACGAGTTCAAGATCTCCTGCAAGGCGTCGGACGTGTTCCTTTCGGCCGCCGCCTATCAGGCGCTGGCGGATGTGACGGACGCGCCCATCCATCTCGGCATCACCGAGGCCGGCGGGCTGGTTTCGGGCACGATCAAATCGGCCATCGGACTGGGCAACCTCCTTTGGATGGGGATTGGCGACACGATCCGCGTCAGCCTCTCGGCGGATCCGGTCGAAGAGGTCAAGGTCGGCTACGAAATCTTGAAGTCCCTCGGTTTGCGCCACCGCGGCGTGAACATCATCTCTTGCCCGTCCTGTGCACGGCAGGGCTTTGACGTCATCAAGACCGTCGAGGCGCTGGAGCATCGGCTGGAGCATATCAAGACGCCCATGAGCCTCTCGATCATCGGCTGCGTCGTGAATGGCCCGGGTGAGGCGTTGATGACGGATGTGGGCTTTACCGGCGGCGGTGCGGGTTCGGGCATGGTCTATCTCGCGGGCAAGACCAGCCACAAGATGTCGAACGAGCATATGATCGACCACATCGTGGAGCAGGTCGAGAAGAAGGCCGCCGAGCTTGAGGCACAGGCCGCCGAGGAGGCGCCGGCGACGGAGCCTGCCGAGTAACGCTCAGAAGCGCTGCCCGACATAGACATAGAGCAACCCGTCCCCGTCGCTGTTGCGCGACAGGTCGATGGCATAGTCGACAGGGAAGGAGTTCGACAGGCGGATGCGTGCGCCCAACCCGGCTGCACCGCGCAGCCCCGCGTCGAAGACGGAGCCCAGCCTTGATCCGCTGCCGCCGAGCCCGGCGAAGGCCACATAGCCCAAGCGCCCGACAAGCCGGCCCCGATACTCGATCTGTCCCGACATCAGGGCGCTGTCGATGAATTCCGTCGCGCCATAGCCCCGGAACGCGTCGGTCCCCCCGAGCGAGCAGGCATCGAAGAACGGCGCGTCCTCCGTGGCGCTGCAGCCAGTCACGGTCCAGGCCAGAACACCCCGGTCAAAGACCGGATGGTAGCCCGACAGGCTGCCCACGCCCTTCCAATAGTCGCGCCCCCGCGCGTTGAGCAGATGCCCGTAGCTCAGCTCGGCACGGGCCAACCGGCCTGCGGTCGGATAATCGGTATTGTCGCGCGTGTCCCAGTCGGTCGAGAAGCTGATCTTGGCCAATTCGAGCCTGGCATCCGGCTGCAGGCGCGGTGGCAGGATCGCGCCGTTCCCCGCGGCCAGATCCGAGCGCAGATAGCTGAGCCCGGCCCCGAGCGATACGGTATCGCTCAGGCTGCGCGCGAATTTCAGTTTCGCGCCCGTGCCGGTCTGGCGCACGGGCAGGGGGGTGCCATTGACGAAAAGATCGTAGTTCAGGCTCAGATCCCCGAGCAGCAATGTGCTCTGCCATCCGGTCAGCCCGAAGTTCAGATCCACGCCCAGCCCATAGCCTTCGCTGCCCTCTTCGGTGCGGAAATAGGCAAGTCCAAGGGTCGAGGTATCCGCCCCGAGCGTATCCTTGAACAGGTAGGCGCCGCCGACCGCCACGCCGGATCCGAGGACCGGGTTCCGAAAGGGCACTGGCGCGAGGATGAAGGACCCGCGCGAGAACCCGATCTTCTCGGTCGGGGTGGCATTGGCAGCCTCGGCTGGCTCTTCGAGCGCCACAGGCTGCGCCGCCCCCGGTTGGGGGCTCAGGGCCAGAAACAGGGCGCAAAGCCCCGCACGCAGTGCCATAGCTCGCGTCGTCATGTCGGGGCTCAGAACCGGGCGGTCAGCCCGACCACGGGGCCTGCTTGTTCCACATCCCAGATGAAGTCCCGGTTGGTCCGGTCCACGGATTGGTAGCGGATCCCCCCCACCAGCGCGACAGTCTCGGTGATGTCGTATCCTGCGCCGAGAAAGAGGTCGGTCATGGAATCCGAGCCCGTGCCAAAGCCGCCGAGATAGGCCCAGCCCGTCACGTAGCTCGAGGCGCCCAGCGGCATCCGCCCGCGCAGTCCGACCACCGGGTCCCACCAGCTGTCACTGCCGCGCGCGCGGACCTGTCCGGGATCGCCTGCGCCCAGGGTCAGTGTCGTCTCGACATTCCAGTAGCGCAGGCCCCCGGTCACCCAGAGCTCGACGCCATCGCCCTCATAGGCGAGATAGTCGAGCTGCGCGGTTGCGCTCTGGATCGTGGCATCGACCTTGGCGGCCACGACGCCCGCCCCGCCGACCGACCCCTCGGACCGCGTGCGCACATGTTGCAGATCCAGTTGCAGGGCCCAATCGCCCCTGCGGGCCTGACCAACCACCATGGCCGCGACTTCAAGATCTTCGAGGATATCGCTGAAGGACAGGTCCACCTCGGCCGGGGGCAGGCCCGGGATCACACCCGCATCCCCCTCAAGGCTCGCGCCCCAGAGATAGGGGGAGATCTGATAGCGCCACGTATCCGGCTCGGCGTCTTGCGCCACAGCGCTCAGCGGCAGCAATGCAACGAGGGTCGCGCGGGTCAGGATTGGGGCTGGGAAGGGCATCTTGGGGCTCCGGGTATTACGGGATTGCCGTTCAACCCTAAGATGTCCGTGCCGAGGACGCACGCAAAAAGGCCCAGGCTGATCACGAGGGCTCAGGCCAGGTGTCGGGCGAGCGCGCAGAATTCCTCGAGGCTGAGGGTTTCGGCCCGCCGCGTGGGGTCGATGCCAATCTGTGTCAACCGGGCCTCGATATCCGGTGCGAGACCCTTGAGGCTGGCGCGCAGCATCTTGCGCCGTTGGTTGAACGCCGCGGCGACGACCCGGCTCAGGACCGCCGGATCCGCCGGAAAGCGCGGTGCGGGCAAGGCCTTGAGGTGGACGACAGCGGAATGGACCTTGGGCGCGGGGATGAAGGCCTGCGGCGGCAGGGTCAGCGCGATGCGCGCCTCGGTCCGCCACTGGGCCAGGATCGCGAGGCGGCCATAGGCCTTACTGCCCGGCTGCGCGACGATCCGTTCGGCCACCTCGCGCTGGAACATCAAGGTCAGACTGTCCCAGAAAGGCGGCCAGTCCGGGGGCGTGAGCCAGCGCACCAGCAATTCCGTCCCGACATTATAGGGCAGGTTCGCCGCGATATGGATCGGCGGGCGCAGATGGCTGGTCGGATCCACCTCCAGCGCATCGCCATTTACCACCTCAAGCCGTCCGGGATAGGCGTCGGCGATCTCGGCCAGCGCCGGCAGGCACCGCGCATCCTTTTCGATGGCCAGCACCTTGCGCGCGCCCTCGGCCAGAAGCCCGCGGGTCAGACCGCCCGGTCCGGGCCCGACCTCGAGCACGTCTGCGCCGCTCAGATCACCCGGCACCCGGGCGATCCGCGCCGTGAGGTTGAGATCTAGCAGGAAATTCTGGCCGAGGGATTTCTTGGCCGAGAGCTGATGCGCCGCGATCACCTCGCGCAGGGGGGGCAGGTCGTCGATCCGGGCCATGGCTCAGCCTCGCCGCCGGGCCATGTCATCGGCCATGCGCAGGGCCGCGATCAAGCTGGTCGCATCGGCGCGCCCCTGTCCCGCGATGTCGAGCGCCGTGCCATGGTCGGGCGAGGTGCGGATGAAGGGCAGGCCGAGGGTGACATTGACCCCGCCCGCGAAATCGATGGTCTTGATCGGGATAAGGGCCTGATCGTGATACATGGCGATGGCCGCGTCATAGCCCGCCCGCGCGCCCGCATGGAACATCGTGTCCGCCGAGAGCGGTCCGCGCAGATCGTAGCCCCCCTCGCGCATCCGCGCGAGCAGGGGGATGATCCAGTCGAGCTCTTCGGAGCCCATCGCGCCGCCTTCGCCCGCATGGGGGTTGAGCCCGGCAATGGCAATCCGGGGGGCGGCAATGCCGAAATCCCGGCGCAACCCGTCGCGGGTGACGCGGATGACCTCCTCCAGCAGGGCGGGCGTCAGGGCCTCGGGCACCTGAGCGATCGCGATATGGATCGTGGCGGGCACCACGCGCAGCTCGGGACAGGCGAGCATCATGACCACGGGCACGTCACCGCCGAGATGGGCGAGAAACTCCGTATGGCCGGGAAAGGCGAACCCGGCCCCGTCCTGCAGGGCCTTCTTGTGGATCGGCGCGGTGCAAAGCGCCCGGGCCGCGCCGCTGCGGGTCAGGGCAACGCCCGTGGCGATTGCGTCGATCACGCCCTTGGCATGGGTGGGGTTCGGTCTGCCGAGGGTCAGGGGACCCTCATAGGGCTGCGCCAGAACCGGGAGGCCGCGCTGCGCGGCCAAGGCCGTTTCTGCAGGGTCGGTGATCGCGACGAGGGGGGTGTCTGGGGCGTGGGCCGCGACATGCTCTGGCGCGCCCAGAAGGCAAAAGGGCAGCTCCGCGCCCAGCTCAGCCCAGGCCTTGGCAGCAATTTCGGGGCCTACGCCTGCGGGTTCGCCACAGCTCAGCGCGATGGGGGCAAGGCTCATTTGATGGTGGCGTCGGCGCGCAGTTCTTCGAGGTAGTTCTCTGCGTAGGACGCAAGGCGGCGGTTCACGAGCTGCCGCTCGATGGTGCCTTCGGCATCCTCGGTCAGCGCCGTGGTGCGCGCGCAGAGCATGACATGGATCGGTCCGGTCGCCCCGAGGATCTCGGTCGTTTCCTGATTGTCCAGATCGGCGATCGCCACTGCCAGGTCGCGGGGAATATCCTCTGCGGCATAGACCGCGCGCTGCAGAACGCCTTCGGGCAGGTTGCGCGCCAGACCATAGAGGTCGTCACAGACGTCGATCTCGCGCGCCAGCTGCGCGCGCAACCGGGCGGCGGCTTCGGGATCCGTCGAAAGCGGCAGGGTCGCGATATCCGCGGCAATCGTGGGCTGGGTCTGCAGAGCGGTTTCCTGAAATCCGCGAACCTGAAACAGGGCCAGCGCCTGACCGCCCAGCGGAATGACGGGCGAGACTTCGCCCGGGGCCAGGGTCAGGATCGTCTGTGCCAGGGGCCCGGGCAGCTCTGCGAGGGCGATCCAATCGCGCAACCCGTTGGTGTTGCGCGACGGGGCTGCCGAAAACCGTTGGACCGCAGAAGTGAAATCGGCCTCAGTGCGGATGCGCTCCCGCAGGTCCTCGATGAAGCCTTCGGCCTCGATGCGCTGCTCGGGCGGGGCGGGGATGATGATCTCGGCCAGACGCACCCGGGCGCCGGATTGCGTTCCGGCCAGGGCAAGGGCGCGTTCGACCTCGGCGGGCGAGACCCGCGCCCGGGGCCCGAAGCGCTGCTGCACGAGGGCCCGCCAGAGCAGGCCGCTGCGCACGAAGTCGCGGAAGGTTTCGGGCGCCACCCCTTCGTCGTCCAGTGCGCGGATGAACTCTTCGGTGGTCAGGTTCGCGCGCCCGGCAAATTCGGCCAGGCCTTGCTCGATCTCATCGGGGCCTGCGGTCAGGCCCGCCGCGGCGGCCGCCTGGTTCTTGAGGCGATCCTCGATCAGGGCATTGCGGGCAAGGCTCGCCGGGTCCCCGGGCAGACGCAGCGCCCGGATGAATTTCTCGCGCTGGTCAAGCTCGAACCCGGTGATCGCGGTGCCATTGACGGTGATCACGGGCCCAAAGGTCTGGGCCATGCCCCCTCCGGTCAGGAAGGTGTAGAGCACGGCACAGGCGAGAAGCGGTCGCAGGTGTGGAAGTCGCATATCTGGAAGGTATCCTATCCCCGGCATCCCCGGCTGCGTTGTGCGCCGGACTGTCCGGCGCCGAAGCCGATCAGCGAGACCTTGATGCCAAAATCCGTGGTGGAGCGCAAATCCTCAACCGTGTCGAAATCCTGCGACAGGGACAAATCCACGCGAATGCACTCGTTCTGGTATTGCAGGGTCAGTTCGGCCTCGCGCGAGCTGGAGGCATCGAAGTCATAGCTGTATTCGAGCCCTCCTGCCCAGGTGTCGTTGAATTGTCGTCCCGCGGTGAGGACGACCTCATTGGTGTCCGACGGGCGGGATTCCGCCTCCGAAGCGCGCAGCCACGTATAGGTCAGCCCGAGCCGGCTACGCGGATCGCTCCATGCCAGGCGCAGGGCATTCTTGTTGATCGAGAAATCCGAGGCGAATTGCGCCCGGTTGATCAGTTGCAACCCACCGGGACTGTCGAGCTGCACGGTGGCGAGCCAGTCTGAGGCGCGCTCGGTATCCGAGGCCCCCGGCGCGAGCGCCGTATTCTGATTCTCGCGAAACACGCGCCCCACGGTCACGCCGCTGATCCAGCCGCTATTGTCGAACCGGGTCCAGGTGACACCGACATTGGCGCGCCAGCCGCTTTCGAGCTGGTCGCGCCCGGCAAAGCGGTTCAGGTCGAACAGGCTCGCCTCGTCGAACTCGGCCACGGTGCTGTCCTCGTTGGGCACGTCGTCGCCGTTCACTTCGGACCAGACCAGCTGCACCACAGGTTCGAGCACGCTATGCGAGGTCGCATCCGTGCGCGAGAAGGGCCAGCGCAGCTCGGCCGCCACGGTCGGGGTCACACGGGTCACCGTGTCGGGGAAGGCCTCGTCATGCCGGGTGTCGAACACGTCAAAGGCCAGCTCGCCTATCGCCGTGCCCACCATGCCGAGGTCGTTGGTCCAGCTCCGCCGCCAGTCGGTCACGAGGCTCAACCGCCGCGTATCGCGCCCGATTTCGTCCTCGTCGGATTCCCGTTGCAGCCCGAGAAAGCTGAGCGTGGTTTCGGAATAGCCGCCGATCACGGGCACATCATAGCGCCGCGTGTATTCGCCATCGAGAACGAAGCGGGGGATGGTCTCGTTATCCTCATCCGCGCGGAACGTGGTGAAATAGGACGCCGTCCCCCGTTGCAGGCTGTCGCGGCGCACACGCGAGACCTCGATCGTGCTGTCGATCCGGTCTTCATCATCAAAGCCGTAATCGCGGTAATACTGGTCGTCCGACACGGTCTCGAGGTCGAAATCCAGCACAAAGTCCCGCCCCAGATCAAAGGTGCCAACCAGCGTGGCATAGCCGCGATCGCCCTCTTCCAGCTCGTCGCGGGTCAGCGCCCCTGCAAAGGTCAGCTCGCCCCGCGCGAAGGCCTGACGGTAACGCACCCCGAGGGTGCGCGAGTTCCGCGTGGTGAGCTGCGGGCTGAGGGTGAGATCCTTGTCCGGCCCGAGCTCGATGAAGTACGGCACCTCGATCCCGACACCGAGCGCGCTGGTGGTGCGTGCCGAGGGAAAGAGAAAGCCCGTGGCCCGTTCCAGCGTTGGATCCGGCACGCGCATCTGCGGCAGGTAAAAGATCGGCACACCGGCGACCTCGAAGACGGCGTTCTCGAAATAGAGCTGACGCTCAAGCTCGTCATGGACGATGCGCTTGGCCCGGATCTGCCACAGGGGGACGGGGCGGTCGGCGCAGACCTCGCAACTGGAGGCGACCGAGCGGTAGAGCTGCGTATAGCGCCCGTTCACCCGCTGGATCTCGGAGGCGGCAATCTGCACCTGCTGGTCCAGCACAAGGCGCGCGCTGCGCAGGATGCCGTCGCGCAACGCGCCGTCGATTTCGGCCTCCGAGGCAAGCAGTACGAAGCCCGGACCGGAGCTGAGCTGGATCGGGCCGACCACCCGGAGGCTTTCGTCGCGCGTGTCATAGATGATCGTATCGGCGCGCAGCCGCCGCCCGTCATAGATCACCTCAACCGAGCCGCTGGCGGTGAGCACTCCGTTCGGATCCGCGGTGATCTGATCGGCCAGCAGGGTCGCGGGGGCAGGCGTCTCTTGCGCGGGCGCGCCCGTGCTCAGCAGGGCCAGACCGGCCACCCCCAGACATAGCCGCGCAAATGTCCCGGCGCGGGACAGGCCTCCGGGCATCAACCGTCCTCCTGATGCAACAGAAGCGCCAGCGCGAGGCAGATCCCGGCCAGGGGCGGAAACCACGCAGCGATCAGCACCGGGATCTTGCCAGTTTCACCGAGCACCAATGCGAAGCTTTTGAGGAAATACATCGAGAAGCCCAGAAGCACGGCAAAGAGCACCATCAGCCCGGTCCGTCCAAACCGGGTATGCCGCATGGTGAAGGCCGCGCCGATCAGCACCATCGAGATCAGGAACACCGGCGAGGCCAGCTCGGAATGGAGCCAGACCCGGTGGCTGAGCGCGGCGAAGCCCGCCGCCTCGAGCTGGGTGATGAAGGCGGGCAATTGCCAGATCGGGATGGCCGAGGGCTCGCCAAAGCTGTCGCGGATCTGGTTCAGGGTCAGGTCCGAGGGCAGCCGCATCCAGGCCTGCTCCACGGCAGAGGCCTCGGGATTGGTCCGCCCCGAAAGATCCCAGGTCTTGACGCCGGTCATGTCCCAGGCCCCGGGGACCAGCTCGGCCCGGGCGGCCGCGATCCGCTGTTTGGGTAGGGCAGCTCGGTCAAACCGCAGGAAGGTCACATCATAGAGCGCCGTGCCCCCCGGGCTGACCCCCGCGGCATGGATCACGATCTGCCCGTCCGGCGCGGCTTGACGCAGCCAGAGCCCGTTGCGGCTCAGGGAGAGGACGCTGGTCACCCGCCCGCGCACCGTATCCCGGGTCTCATCGGCAATGCGCGAGGTGGCGGCAACAATGGGGTTGATTGCGCTGATCCCGATCCCCCCGATCAGGGCCGCGACCAGCACGGGCGCGATCAGGCTGCGGATCGCCGAGCGTCCGGCGGCGCGGGTCACGATCAGCTCCGAGGTGCGGGCCATCTTGAGAAACAGCGTGATCGTGGCCAGCACCATGATCAGCGGGATGACCTCATAGATCGTGCCGGGCAGCTGCAACAGGGCGAGCCCGGTGGCCTCCTGAATGCCGAACTCATCGCTTGCGAGACTGCGCAGGGTTTCCACCATGTCGGTCATCCAGATCAGACCGGCAAAGATCGACAGCATGGACAGAAAGCTCACGGCGAAGCGGCGGGCGAAATACCATTGCAGGGTCATGTGGCCCCCTCCGCCGGATCGCGCCGTCGTCGCTTGAGCGGGTGATCTGCGAGGTAAAGCAACATACCCACCGCCGTGGCCGCAAACACCACCGGCGCATAGAGGATCGGCCAGGCCTCGTCGCTTTGCAGGGCGAGATCCTCGGCGAAATTGGCAAAGAGCTGGATCGCGACGATCAGCACGATCGCCCCTGCCACCTGTTGCCAGAAGCCAAAGCGGCTGAACCCGCCGACCAGCAATGCGGCAAAGCCCAGCACGGCAGTGCAGACCGCCAGGGCCGGGGTGGCAAAACGGCGATGGGCCTCGTGCAGGAACTCGGCCTTGGATTTGCGCACCAATTCCAGCGTTTCGGGCTCGGCGCGCAGCAGGCTGAGCGTGTCCCAGCCCCGCAGATCGCGCAGCACACGCTCTTCGGGCATTCTGGCCGTGCCGAGGCTGAGTGCGAAATCCTCGAAGTGCAGAATGCTCAGTGTCCCATCGGCGCGCAGGGATTGCGCGAGCCCGGAGATCATCACGAGCTGCGGACCCGTCTCGGCCTGCAGCAGCAGCGCCTGGTTCGCGGTATAGAGAACCTCGGTCGCCTCATCGCGTTGATCCGACAACAGAACCTTGGACAGCACGCCTTCATCGGTGATCTCGCTGACAAACACGGTCACGCCCTCCACCGGCGACTGAAACTTGCCCGGCTCCAGCAGGCGCGCGCCCACCGCATCGGCCAGTCGGTCCTCGAGATCGACAACGGTCACCCGGGCGAGCGGAACCAGCAGATGCGCCAGCAACAGCATCAGGGCGGCGGCCATCAGCCCGAGGTAGAAGGCCGGGCGCACGATCCGGAAGGCACTGATCCCCGCGGCCTGCAGCGCGACGGTCTCGCTGTCCGATCCCATGCGGTTGCCCGTGCTCACGGAGGCGGCAAAGGCCGAAAGCGGCAGCATCAGGTAGATCAGGTAGGGCAGGCTCAGCAGCGACAGCTGCGCAAAGAGCGCGAGGCTCTGGCCATCGCCGATCAGCCGGTCGAACAGCCGGATCGACCGGTTTATCCAATAGATCAACACGATGATCAGGGTGAAAAACCCGAAGGTGACCATCAGGCGGCCGAGGATATATCGGTCATAGCGGGCGAGCATGATCGGCGGTCGCGCGAGGCCTTCCAACAGGTTCACCGGCAGCCTAGATCATTCGGACCGCCGGGAAAAGCGCACAAGCCGCTCTGACGCGCCCATCGGCTGGTCATCGCGCCGCACCCGGTCTACGTATGGCGGGACATCATATCAAGAGAGAGCCCATGACCGAGCTTGTCCCCGTCTCCTTCGTCGAAACCGATCTCGATGCTCTGGCCGCCGAAACGGCCCGCATCGCGGTGTTTGTGCCCGCCGAAGGCACGCTCAACCCGGGCGCCAAACGGATCAACAAGCTTACCAAGGGCGCCTTGGCCCGCGCGGTCGAGAGCGAGGCTTTCGAGAAACTGAAATCCGGTGACAGCCTGACGCTTGGGTATCCTGCCGGCATGGCGACGGATCAGGTCATCATCGTCAAGCTCGCGCGCACGGCCAAGGGGCTGGAGGCGCGCAAGGCGGGCGCTGCGCTGGGCCCGAAGGTCGGCAAGGGCGGTCTGGCGATCTGGGCGGGCACGCAAGTGGCGGCGGAGGAAATCGCCTTCGGGGCCACCTTGCGGGTCTATACCTTCGATGCGCGCAAATCCAAGCAAGAGGGCGAGACAGGCGGCATCACGGTCATGGCCGCGAAACCGGCCGAGGTCGAAGCCGCCTATGCGGATCACCGGGCCGTGGCCGAAGGCGTGTTCTTCACCCGCGATCTGGTGAACGAGCCCGCCAATGTGCTGACCACCACCGAGTTCGCTGATCGGCTCATCGCGATGCAGGACCTCGGGCTCGAGGTTTCCGTGCTCGAAGAGGCCGAGATGGCCGAGCTTGGCATGGACGCGCTGCTCGGGGTTGGGCAGGGCTCGGAAAGCCCCTCGAAGATCGTCATCATGAAATGGATGGGCGGTGGCGACGAGGCCCCGTTTGCGCTGGTCGGCAAGGGCGTGGTCTTTGACACCGGGGGCATCTCGCTGAAACCGGCGGGCGGCATGGAAGACATGACCATGGATATGGGCGGCGCGGGCGTCGTGGCGGGCGTCATGCGCACGCTGGCCCTGCGCAAGGCCAAGGCCAATGTCGTGGGCCTCGTGGGCCTCGTCGAGAACATGCCCGACGGCAAGGCCCAGCGGCCCGGCGACGTGGTGACCTCGATGAAGGGCGACACGATCGAGGTGATCAACACCGATGCCGAGGGTCGGCTCGTTCTGGCCGATGTGCTGTGGTACACGCAAGAGACCTTCAACCCCACGGGCATGATCAACCTCGCGACCCTGACCGGGGCGATCATCATCGGGCTCGGCCATGAAAATGCCGGGGTGTTCTCAAATTCCGACGCGCTGAGCGGGGCCTTCATCAAGGCCGCCGGAGCCGAGGGGGAGGGCGCGTGGCGGATGCCCATGGGCCCGGCCTATGACAAGCTGATCAAGTCCCGCGTCGCGGATATCAAGAACACCGGCGGGCGTCCGGCGGGCTCGATCACAGCCGCGCAGTTCCTGGGCCGGTTCGTCAAGGACGAAACCCCCTGGTGCCATCTGGATATCGCGGGCACGGCCTCGGTCAAATCGGCGACCGACTACGCGCCCGCGGGTGCGACCGGCTGGGGCGTGCGCGCACTCGACCGGTTGATCCGCGACGACTACGAGCAGTCCTGATCGGTCCGGCACCATGGGCGCGGTCTATTTCTACCACATGACCCGGACGCCGCTCGACGCGACCTTGCCGGTGTTGTTGGAGAAATCCCTGGCCGCTGGTTGGCGCGTCGCCCTGCGCGGCAGCAACCAGGCGGGGCTGGAGCGGCTCGACGAGTTGCTCTGGCTCAAGCCCGAGGAGGGGTTCCTGCCCCATGGTCTCGCCGGGGGACCCCATGATGCGGACCAGCCCGTTTTGATGGGGATCGATCTGCCGGTGGCGGATCGGACCGCCCTGATCTGCGTGGAGGGCGCAAAACTTGACCCGGGCGAGGTGGGCGGGCTCGAACGGGCCTCGATCCTCTTTGACGGGGGCGATCCTGAGGCGGTGCAAGCCGCCCGCGCCCAGTGGCGCGAGGTCACCGGGGCGGGGCTTTCGGCGCAATACTGGAGCCAGGAAAGCGGCCGCTGGGAGAAGAAGGCCGAAGCCTGACCCCCTAGCGCGCGACCTCCAAGGTCTCGAGACCGTGGAAATGATAGATCGGCGCGTAGCGCGGTGGGGTCGTCAGCCGCAGCGCCGGGCATCGATCAAACAGGACCCTGAGCGCAATCTCGATCTCCAGCCGGGCCAACGGCGCGCCCACGCAGAAATGCAGCCCCGCGCCAAAGGCCATGTTCTGTCCCTTGATCTGACGCGCCGGGTCGAACCGGTGGGGACCTGAGGCAAAGGCCGGATCCCGGTTCGCCGCTGCCAGCAGGCAGCCGATGGTCTCGCCCGGGGCGAACCGGTGGCCGAAGAGCTCGACCTCCTCCCGCGCGATCCGGGTGAAAACATGGAGCGGCGGGTCAAAGCGCAGTACCTCCTCCACGAGCCCCGGGGTGATGTCGCGATGCCCGGTTTCCAGCAAGGTCTTCACCCCGTTGCCCAACGTGTGGACCGTCGCCTCATGCCCGGCATTGAGCAGCAGGATCACAGTCGTGATCAGCTCCTCGCGGTTGAGCCGCGCGCCATCCTCTTCGGCGGCGATCAGCGCGCTCATCAAGTCCTCGCCCGGGCTTCGGCGGCGGGCGGTGATCAGGTCACTGACCCAATCCGTGAAGGCCCGCGCGGCGTCATTGGCGGCAACCTCCATCGCGTGGGTGCGGCTTGCCTGATACATGCCCACCATGGCGTGGGACCAGGCCAGAAGCTGCGGCGCCTCGGCCTCGGGGACGCCGAGCATCCGGGCGATGATCCGCACCGGGACCGGGGTGCAGTAGGCGGGCAACAGGTCGAAGGGCCCTTCGGGGAACGCATCGATGAGTTCCTGACAGAGCGCCTCGATTTCGGGGGCGAGGGCCGCCACGCGGCGCGAGGTGAAGGCGCGTGTCACCAGCCCGCGCAGCCGCGTGTGGCGCGGCGGCTCAAGCTCGAGCATGGAATGGGCCTCGACCCCGTAGAAATCGGTCAGATGGGCGGGCACCGGGATCGGATCCACTGGTTCACGACCAAAACGGCGATCCTTGAGGATCGCCGCCGTGGCCTTGTAGCTGGGAGAGACGACCATGCCGTAGGCCTCCCACCAGATCAGGTCTCCGAGGTCCCGCATCCGATCATAGACCGGATACGGGTTCTGGACGAAGGTCGGATCCCCGGGATCCTGCGTGACCTTCTCCATGGTCAGTCCGCGCCGCGTACGGGGATGGTCGCGCCCGGGGCGGGGCGGATCACCTTCTGGACGAAATAGACCGCGGCGATCAGGCCGATCCCGGCAAGGTCGGTCACGATCCCGCCTTCGATCAGCAGGAGCGCTGCGACCACCAGACCGATCCGCAGGAACCAGACCGCGCGCCCGCCCATGAACCAGCCCTGTACGCCAGAGCTGAGCAGGAAGACCCCGACCACGGCGGTGCCACCGGCCCGCAGCACTTCCAGCCAGGTGCCATCCATCAGGAGCGCGCCGTTGTAGAAGAACATGAAGGGCACCACGAAGGCGGCGATCCCGATCTTGAAGGAGGCCACGGAGGTCTCCATCGGGTTGGCCCCGGATATCCCCGCCGCCGCGTAACTCGCCAGCGCCACAGGGGGCGTGATGGCCGAGAGCACCGCGAAGTAGAAGACGAAGAAATGCGCCGTCAGCTGCGGGATGCCCAGTTGCACAAGGCCCGGGGCAACCACACTGGCGGCCACCGCATAGGCGGCCGTCGTCGGCATTCCCATGCCCAGCAGGATCGCGATGCACATGGCAAAGAACAGCGCCAGAAGCTGGCTCGTATCCGCAATGCCCAGCAGGACCGCCGAGAAGCGCGCGCCCACACCGGTCAGGCTGATCACGCCCACGATGATGCCCGCACAGGCGCAGACCGCGATGATCTGCACGGACATGGTGCCCGCAATCTCAAAGGCCTTCACGATGGAGCGGGGCCCCATGCGGAACGGGGTGAACCACGACACCACGGCGGCGGCGATGGTTGCGAGCGTGCCCGCCCGGATCACCGAGTATCCCATGAAGAGCGCGTAGATCAGGATGATGATCGGCAGGAAAAGATAGATCTGGCGCACCATCTTGTTGAACTTCGGCAGCTCGTCCTTGGACATGCCGCGCATGCCGAGCTTGGCCGCTTCCATGTCGACCATGAAATAGACCGACACGAAGTAGAGGATCGCCGGGATCACCGCCGCGAGGGCGATGTCGGTATAGGGAATGCCCGTGATCTCGGCCATGATGAAGGCACCGGCCCCCATGATCGGCGGCATGATCTGGCCCCCGGTGGAGGCAGCAGCCTCGACCGCGCCGGCGGTTTTCTTGTGATAGCCCACCTTCTTCATGAGCGGGATCGTCAGCGACCCCGTGGCAACCACATTGCCCGCCGATGTGCCGTTGATCATCCCCATCAGGCCGGAGGCGAAGATCGCCACCTTGGCCGGACCCCCGCGAGACTGGCCAGCGGCGGCGAAGGCGAAGTTCACGAAGTAATCGCCCACCTTGGAGGCCTGCAGGAAGGCCGCGAAGATGATGAAGAGAATGATATAGGTCGAGCTCACAGCCGTGGTCGGCCCGAGGATGCCCGCATCCGTGTAGACCTGGCTGAAGAAACGTTGCCAGCTGATGGCCGGGGCATTCAGGAAGCCCGGCATGTATTGACCGACAAAGACATAGGTCAGGAAGATCGCCGCGATCACGATCAGAGCCATGCCCGCCACCCGGCGGGTCAGCTCCATGATCAGGGCCGTGCCCGCCACGGCGGCAATCGAGATCCCGATCGGGGCAAAGGGCGTGCCCGTCGAGTTGCGCATGAGCGTGCCATAGATGGTGATCAGATAGGTCGCCACGGCCAGCCCACAGACCGCCAGCACCAGATCCGGGGCCGCAAAGCCGCCGCGCGTGCGCCGGTGAAACCAGCTCAGCACGATCGCGCCCGCGGTCGCGATGATCAGGGGCAGACCAAAGAGGTAGGTCTCGTTGAACTTGATGCCCTCATCGATGCCGTTCCACATGGTGCCATTCGCGATCTCCATCGCGAAGCTCGCCGCCATGCCGAGCGAAAACAGCGCCGGGATCATCAGGGCATAGGCCACATAGCCCAGCATCGGGGTTTCCTTGCCCGGGCCGGGGAAATCCGTGCGCGCCGAAAACAGCAGGAAGCCAAGCGCCAGCGCGCCCGCGATATGGACGATCCGGAAATTCCAGGTCTCCAGCGGAAAGGTTGGCAGGAAGGGGATCGTCACCCCGGTCCATTCCGAGATCGACAACCCGTTCAGCGCAGCCATGTGAAAGGCCGCGTACAGCGCTGCAAACGCGCTGATCAGGATAAAATTGCGCCCCTCGAACAGGCGACGGTTCGCCTCCGTGGGTTCCTCGTCGACGCCATCAGCAATCAGATGGTCGTCTTCGGTCTTGGTTTGATCTGTCATTCCCTCACTCCGGTTTGGACGTCGTTGCGCCCAAGCACGGCTCCCTCCGCGCGTAAAAGAAGGGCCGCTGTGGCGCGGCCCTTCCAACTCTGTCGGCTTACATGCCGTGGATCATGCTATCGGGGATATCGGCCCCGGCATTTTCCTTGAACCAGGCCGCGGCACCCGGGTGCCATTGCAGCACGCCGTTCTTGTCCCAGTTCTCGGGCAGGGTGGAGCGGGCTGCCTTGTGGATGCCGACCATGCGCGCATTGTCGGACATCACCACGTCCACGACCGCTTCGACGAAGGAGGCGGGCAGGTCGCAATTGGCGATGGCGAAGTTCCACATGGAAACCGAGGTCGCGTCCTTGGTCAGGGTGGAATAGGTGTCTGCGCCGATCATGAACTCGGAAACCGGGAAGGCTTCAAGGATCTTGGCCTGCTCTTCCCCGGTGAACTCGATGATGTTCACATCCGTCTGCACTTCGAGCTGGCTGACCGCGGGCACCGGCACACCGGCGGCAAAGGCGATCACGTCCAGCAGACCGTCCTGCAGCTGACCGCCCAGGTCGGACCAGCCACCATTGCGGCGCTCAAAGTTCACGCCAAGCGTTTCCATCATGCGCGGGAAATAGGTGTCCGAGGTGGAACCTGCAGGGCCGAAGCCGATCTTGGCGCCGTCCGGGATATCCGCGATCGAGCTGATGCCCGAAGAGCTCAGCGCCGTCACGGAGAAGGGCGTCTGGTACATCGGGAACATCGCGCAGGCGCCGGTCATCTGCAGGCCCGGGGCGATGGGGTTGGTGCCGCCGAGGGATTCCGCGGCCGGGCCCATGGTGGTCATGCCGAACTGCGCGTCGCCCGTATGGACCAGCGCCATGTTCTGCATCGGGCCGCCGGTGACTTCGCCGCCACCCGACAGGCCCAGCTCTTCGGCGACAAGGTTCGCCCAGCCAGAGCCATAGGCGAAATAGGTCCCGCCCTGGGACGCAGTGCCCACGGTGAAGCTCTCGGGCCAGCCGTCGCGATCCATCGCGGTGGCCATGCTTGCGCCCAGGGCCACGATCATCGCGGTGCCGGTCATCAAAGTGAATTTCATTGTCTTCCTCCAGTTTGCGCCGCCTGCCGGGGGACCCGTTATCGGGCCGGGCTGGTGCGGCTCTCGCTCGCAAAGCGCGTGGCTTTGCAGACACCTCCCATTCGGTGCTGGGCGCAGTAGGGGGATGGCATGTGTTTTTGGCAAGGTCGCCATGCGGTCAGGACATGGGCTGCGCGAAAAAATTGCGCGCTTTGGGTCGGGACGGGGACATGGGCTGGAAATCATGTTCCCAAGTTGACCCAAGACGACCCAAGCGGGCCGGCTGCGGGCGGCAATGCGGGGGCGCTCAGCTCTCGGGCGCGAAGGTCTCGCGGGACAGACCGTGCTTCTGCATTTTCTCGTAGAGCGCTTTGCGCGAGAGATTCAGCGCCTCGTAAGTGTCCTTGAGCCGCCCCTGATGGGCGGCAAGGCTCGCGGTGATCAGGGCCTTTTCATAGGCGGCCATCTGATCGGCCAGCGCCTCGGGCGCGGGGGGCGGGGCGTCGGGGCCCGATGGCGCAAGATCGAGATCGAGCCCCAGCACATAGCGCTCGGCGGCATTGCGCAGCTCGCGCACATTGCCGGGCCAGTCCCGTGCGGCCATGCGCGACAGGACCCCGCCTGAGACCTCGGGCGCGGCCTGTTGCAGCCGCGCGGCGGTTTCGCTGACCAGTTGCGCAAAGAGCAGGGGGATATCCTCGCGCCGCTCGGACAGGGGCAAAAGCCGCAGGGTCACCACATTCAGCCGATAGAGCAGATCGGCCCGGAACCGCTCGGCCTGGGCCTCGGCCTCAAGATCCTTCTTGCTGGCGGCGACAAAGCGCACATCAAGGCTCACCGGCTCGTTCGAGCCCAGTCGCGTGACCGTCCGGTTCTGGATCGCGTGGAGAAGCTTGGCCTGCAGCGGCAGGGGCAGGCTGTCGATCTCGTCAAGGAAGACCGTACCGCCGCGCGCGGCCTCGAACTTGCCGTAGCGCGCGCGCATGGCCCCGGCAAAGGCTCCGGCCTCATGGCCAAATAGCTCGCTTTCGATCAGATCCGCCGGCAGGGCGGCGCAGTTGATCTGCAGGAACGGGCCGTCCTTACGCCCGCTGGCCCGGTGCAGGGCGCGGGCCGTGACCTCCTTGCCGGTGCCGGTCGCGCCGATGATCAGGACATCCGCATCGGTCTGGGCCACCGCGCGCACCTGCTGGCGCAGGGCGATCAGCGCGGGACTGCGCCCGGTCAGGCGCGCCTCGATCGGATCGCGGCGGCCGACGGCCGCGCGCAGGCGACGGTTCTCAAGCGTGAGGCGGCGCTTGTCCAGCGCCCGCCGGATCGTCGCCACAAGGCGGCTCGGGGCATAGGGCTTTTCGAGGAAATCATAGGCCCCGTCCCGCATGGACTGCACCGCGAGCTCGATATCCCCATGCCCGGTCACCAGGATCACCGGAAATTCCGGGTCGATCTCGAGACAGCGCGCCATGAGGTCGGTACCGCTCAGGCCCGGCATCCGGATATCGGTCACAAGGATGCCGGGAAAGTCGCGGGCGATCCGGGGCAGGGCGCTCTCGGCCTTGGCAAAGCAGGTCACGTCGAAATCCGCCAGCTGGAGAGTCTGCGCCGCCGCATGGCGCAGGGGTTCCTCGTCATCGACGAAGAGGATCATCTCCGAACTCATGATCGGGCCCCCTCCGGTTCGGGGCACAGGCTCAGGGTCAGCCGGAATTCCGCGCCCGTGCCCTCGCGGTTATGGGCGCTGAGCGTGCCGCCGAAATCGCGCACGATATTATACGAGATCGACAGGCCCAGCCCGAGCCCGCCACCCGGCCCCTTGGTGGTGAAGAACGGATCGAACAGCGTCTCTTCCGCGCCCGGCGCGATGCCGGGGCCCGTGTCGCAGACGCTGAGGATAGCCTGATCGGCGGTTTGCGTGACCTCGAGGGTGATCACCGGGGCCTCGGTCTCGGCGGTGGCATCCAGCGCGTTGCTCAGCAGGTTCACCACCACCTGTTGCAGGCGCACATGGCCACCGCGCACCCAGACCGGATCCGTCGGCGGATCATAGCGGATCTCGGCCTCCGCATGCTTGATCCGGGCCTGCATCACTGCCAGCGCATCATGGATCACTGTCGCGAGCTGCACCCGGTCCACGGCATCCTGCGGGCGGCGGGCGAAGTTGCGCAGATGCTTCGAGATCTCGGCCATCCGGTCCGTGAGGGCCGAGATCCGTCCGACATTCTCGCGCGCCTCCTGCGGGCGGTCCCGCTCGAGGAAGATCGCGGCGTTCTCGGCATAGGATTTCACGGCGGCCAGGGGCTGGTTGAACTCGTGGCTCAGGGCGGCTGACATTTGGCCGAGGGCGGCGAGCTTGCCTGCCTGCACCAGCTCGGCCTGGGTCTTGCGCAGCTGTTGTTCCGCCTGACGCCGCTCGATCACCTCCTGCTGGAGCTGGGCATTGGCCTCGTTGAGGTCCGTCGTGCGCTGGATGACCCGCGCCTCCAGCTCGGTCCGGGCGGCGGTTTGCGCCGCCATCAACGCGCGCTGCTGGGCGCGCCGTTGCAGAAAGACCATTCCGGCCAGCGCCAGAAGCAGGGTCAGCAGCGTCCCGATCGCCACCATTTGCAGGGCCTGCTGGCGCGCCGGCCCGGTCGAGACCAGCACGGTCACATCCCAGCCAGCCTCGGCGATGCGGCTGGTCTGGGCGACATAGCCCGCGCTGGGCGCGCCCGGATCATCAATGGTCCAGAGCTCGGCCCCCGCGCCGAGGGCGCGGCGCTCGGTCGACAAAGGTGTCACCTGCGACAGGGGATACTGCCGGGCCGCCTCGATCCCGGCGCGGGCAGCGGGGGTCAGGGGGCGCAGGGCGCGGAAATGCCAGTCCTCGCGGTCGGACATGAAAACCACGCCGCGCAGATCGCTGACCAGCACCGTGGCCGGGCCCGCGCGCCAGGTTTCCTCGAAACCGTCCACGGTGAATTTTACCGCCACCACGCCGGTGATGCGCTGATCCTCCTCGACGGGTGCGGCGTAGAAATACCCCCGCTCGCCCGAGGTGGTGCCCAGGGCAAAGAACCGCCCCAGACCACCATCGAGCGCCTGGGTGAAATAGGGCCGGTAGGCAAAGCTGCGGCCCACGAAGCTCAGGGTCTTGCGGTAATTGCTCGCCGCCAGCGTATGGCCGGAGATGTCGAGCAGATAGACATCCGAGGCCCTGAGCGCATAGGCGGTCTGGCGCAGGCTCTCATTGACCTGAGCGATCAGGGCGGTGTTGTCCGGCTCCTGCAGAAGCTGCGCGAGCTCGGGCCGTTCGGCCACCAGCGCGGGCAGGGGGGCATAGCGGTTGAGCGCGCCGGTCAGCCCCTCGACAGTCAGGCTGAGGGTCGCGGCGGCCTGCTCGGCCGCGTCGCGCTGAAAGAACCGCTCCAGCCGGGGGAAGCTGACCAGCGCCACAAGCCCGGCAAGGCACAGGGCCAGCGCCAGCGCCGTGCCGGACCTGATCGGCCGCCGGGCCGGGGTGCGGGGCCGCGCCGCGCTGTGACTTGCATCCGCCATGGGGGAATTATGCCGCGCGGGGCATGGATTGCCCATGGCGCGGGATGTCTCGGCCTCCGCGCCGCGCGTGCCGCATCATCGGCTCAGCCAAGTGCCGCGATGATCGCCGTGAAGTCGGACGCTTTGAGGGAGGCTCCGCCCACCAGCGCGCCATCTACATTGGAGACGCCGAAGATCTCGTCGGCATTGCCCGGCTTGACGGACCCACCATAGAGCAGGCGCACCGAGCGACCGACCCCCTCGCCAAAGCGCTGCTCCAGCTTGCCGCGGATGAAATCATGCACCTCGCCGATCTGGTCGAGGCTGGGCACGCGCCCGGTGCCAATGGCCCAGACCGGTTCGTAGGCGATCACGAGGTTGTGGCCCGTGGCCTGATCCGGCACCGACCCGGCCAGCTGGCCCCCAATGATGCCCAGCGTGTTCGAGGCGTCGCGCTCGGCTTCGGTCTCGCCGACGCAGACCACCGCCGTCAGACCGGCCTCCCATGCGGCGAGGGTCTGGGCGCGTACGGCGGCATCATCCTCGCCATCATCCTGACGGCGCTCGGAATGGCCGGTGATCACGTAGGACGCCCCGGCATCGCCCAGCATCTCGGCCGAGACATGGCCCGTATGCGCACCAGAGACCTTGGCATGGCAATACTGCCCGCCGACCTGCAGCGCGCCATCCCCGGCCATCGCCGCCATGGGCGCCACCAGCGTCGCGGGCGGGCAGAGCAGCACCTCGGCAGGGCTCGCCGCCGCGGCCTCGGCAATCGCGCCCGCCTCGGCGAGGGCCGCGGTGAGGCCGTTCATCTTCCAGTTTCCTGCTGCCAGTTTGCGCCGCATGCCCATATCCTTTCAAAACGCGTTGCCCAAGAGATACGCGTCTGGCGCAGGCTGTGCATCTGGTTTTTGCGCCTGAGGCCGCGCGCGTGCCCTCGGGCGCAGTATCGGTGCAGAAAGACCAGACTTGCGCGCCCGGCGCCCTATACTCTTGGCCAACCCGCACCCTGTCGCACGGAGGTCCGTCCATGTCCCGTTTTCCCCTGACCCTGTCGGCGCTGGCGGTTGGCCTCGCGACAGCTTTGGCCGCGCCCGCCGCTCTGGCGCAGGAGCAGACCCGCAAGCCCAGCCATTGCATCGCCATCGCAGATGCCGCGCCGGAGCTGTCCTATGTGCAGACCGCGAGCTTTGGCGCCCCGCTTGAGGATTTCACCGTCCGGCTGAGCTATATCGCCCATGCGAGCTTTCTGATCGAAGGACCCGAAGGTTTCACGGCGGTGACGGATTACACCGGGTTTCTCGGCAATACCTCGTTCTTTCCGGATGTGGTGACGATGAACAACGCCCATTCGACCCATTGGACGGCCAATCCCGACCCGCGCATCCCCCATGTCCTGCCGGGCTGGAACACCTCGGGCCCCAACCCGGTGGAGCATTACCTGGATCTGGGCGAGGTGCTGGTGCGCAATGTGCCAACGGATGTCCGCTCGGGCTTTGGCACGGTGAGCGCGCCGCTCGGCAATTCGATCTTCGTCTTCGAGATTGCCGGGCTCTGCATCGGGCATCTCGGGCATCTCCACCATGAGCCCAATGACATGCAATATGCGGCCCTCGGGCGGCTCGATGTGGTCATGGCCCCGGTGGATGGCGGCTATACGGTGCCACAGGACGTGATGATCTCGATCCTGCGGCGCTTGCGCTCCTCGGTGATTGTGCCCATGCACTGGTTCGGGGATTTCACGCTCCAGAGCTTCCTGACGGGCATGGCCTCGGAATTCCGGGTCGAGCACCGCGATACGAACTATCTGGAGGTGTCCCTGCGCACGCTGCCTTCCGAGCCCACGGTCGTGGTGCTGCGACCGGCCTGGCTGCGCGACGACGACTTGTAAGGCGCGGCCCCCGCGTCGGAGGACAGACCATGCTCGACACCGTTCCCGCCGATCTCGAGACGGCCCTGCGCGCAGAGCTGCCCGCATCCGCCTTCCCCGAACTGGGGGCGCAATATCTCGAAGAGCCCCGGGGCCGCTATGCGGGATCCGGCGGGCTGCTGGTGGCACCGGGTTCCGCCGCAGAGGTCGCGACGGTGCTGCGGCTGGCCAATGGGCACCGGGTGGGCGTGGTGCCCTATAGCGGTGGCACGGGTCTGGTGGGTGGGCAGATCGCCCCCGAAGGGCCGCCCCCGGTGATCCTGTCCCTGCAGCGGATAAACGCGATCCGGGCCGTACATGCGCGCGAGAACGTGCTGGTGGCCGAGGCGGGCGCGATCCTCGCGGATGTGCAGGACGCTGCTGCCGGGGTGGACCGGCTCTTTCCGCTGTCCCTGGCCTCCGAAGGGTCGGCCCGGGTCGGCGGGGTGCTGGGGACCAATGCGGGCGGGGTGAATGTGCTGCGCTACGGGAATGCGCGCGATCTCTGCCTCGGGGTCGAGGCAGTGCTGGCCAATGGCGAGATCTGGCACGGCCTGACCCGCCTGCGGAAGAACAACATGGGCTACGACCTGCGCAATCTGCTGATCGGGGCCGAGGGCACGCTGGGCGTGATCACGGCCGCGGCCCTGCGGCTTTATCCGCGTCCCAACCGGCACGGTGTGGCCATGTTGCAGGTGACCGGTCCCGAGGCTGCGCTCGATCTGCTGAGCCTTGCCGGCGAGGTCGCAGGCGACGCGATCTCGGCCTTCGAGCTGATCTCCGGCATGGGGATGCGGTTTCTGGCCGAGACCATGGCGGATCTGCGCCTGCCCTTTGCCGAGGCCCCGGATTGGTGCGTGCTGATCGATCTGGCCGGGGCCAGCGGGTTCGACCCCGAAGGCGCGCTCGAGACGCTTTACACCCGCGCGGCGGAGGCCGGTCTGGTCCAGGACGGGATCATCGCCCAATCCGAGGCGCAGGCGGCTGCGCTTTGGGCCGTGCGCGAGAACATCCCTGAGGCGAACCGCCGGATCGGCTCGGTCTCGTCCCACGACATCTCGGTGCCGCTCTCGCAGATCCCGGACTTCATCACCCGGGCGACCGCCGCCCTGAGCGCCATCGGCACCTACCGGATCAACTGCTTCGGCCATGTGGGCGATGGCAACCTGCATTACAACGTCTTCCCCATGCCCGGCGAGACCCGGGCCGATCACGAGGAGGCGCGCCCCGCGATCAAGCGCTGCGTGCATGACATCGTCCATGCCATGGGCGGGTCGGTCTCGGCGGAACACGGGGTCGGGCGGCTCAAGGTCGAGGATCTGGAACGCTATGGCGATCCGGTGAAGCTTGCCGCCATGCGGGCGATCAAGGACGCGCTGGACCCCAACGGGATCCTCAACCCGGGCGCGGTCCTGCGCCAGAGGGCATGACCGGCGGTATCCAGCTCGCGCCCCATGATCCCGATTGGGCCCGTGCGGCTGCGGCGGAGGGTGCTGCGATCACCGGCGCCCTGCAAGGACTTGCCGTCACGGTCCATCACATCGGCAGCACCTCGGTCCCCGGGCTGATCGCCAAGCCGATCCTTGATATCTTGCTCGAGGTCGGGGATCTCGCGGCGCTGGATGCCCGCGACGGGGATCTGATCGCGCTGGGCTATGAGGCGATGGGCGCTTTCGGGATCCCCGGGCGGCGCTATTTCCGCAAGGACAGCGCGGCGGGGCGACGGACCCATCAGCTCCATGCTTTTGCCGCCGGCTCCGAGGGGGCGCGCCGTCATCTCGCCTTTCGCGACTACTTGCGCGCGCATCCTGAGATCGCGGGGGAGTATGGCAAGCTGAAACAGCGCCTTGTCGCCCGCACGCGGGATGCGGAGCATTACATGGACGGCAAGGAGGGGTGGGTGCAGGCGACCGAGGCTGCCTCCCTGCGCTGGACCGCCGCGCGTTTGGGCTAAAAAAGACCCGGCGCGGTGGCGTACACCGGCCGGGGTCAGTCTACCTTAGGGAAACCTGTCGATCGCTGCATCGACAGGCCCCAGATTACGACTGAGTCGTTAGCAATTCGTTAGGATTTGAAAGATTTCCGGCGGCGCAGGGCCGCGGCCCCCAGCAATCCGCCCGCCAGAAGCGGCAGCGAGGCCGGCAGCGGGACCGGCGACGGGGGGGCTGTGTTTCCCACTAGCTTGACGTTGTCGATGATGATCCCGCCATTATCTGCGCCTTCATGGGCAAAGAAGATCGAACCGGTGGAGCCATCGCCGACAAAGCTGAAGCTCAGCTCGGCAAAATCCGACGCGCGCGGGCCTCCGGGAATGCTGAGCGTGTCGCTGACACCGCCGACGCCGAAGGTCATGACGTTGGTGTTCTGCTGCTGAAAGTAGTTCTTCGAGTAATCGAAGCTCAGGGTGTAGCTCTGACCTGCGGTGAGCGTAAAGCTCTGCACGGTCTGGATCGTGCCTGCGGCCCCGATCGAGCCATCGAGATCCACACAGGTGTCGATATTGTAGCAGACATCCGGGAAATATCCGGGGCCGGTGATGTCCACGGCACCGGCCGTGGTGGACCATCCGGCTGGTGTGCGGTTCGCACCGGCAGTGTTGGTTTCGAAATCATCGAAAAAGAGCGTGTTGGCGGCGGCGAGGCCGGGGGTCACGAGGCAAAGGCACAGGGCGAGGGGAAGAGCTTTCATCAAAGGTCACTCACTAGGCTTGGGACGGTTAATCCCAATTCCCTAGCCGCAGCGCGACCTTTACGTCAAATTTTCCGCGTTTCCGGTGCGTTTTTGTTGCCGGTCCGAGAACAGTTCTGCGCTCAATCCCCGTCAAAGGCGGTGAGGGCGTGGACAGCCATGTCCATCTCCTCCAGCAATTTGCGCCCGCCCAGATCCGGCAGGTCGATCACGAAGGCGCAGCCCACCACCTGCGCGCCGAGCCGTTCGATGAGCTGGATCCCCGCCCGGGCCGTGCCGCCCGTGGCCAGCAGGTCATCCACCAGCAGCACCCGCTCGCCCGGTTGCAGGGCGTCGTCATGGATCTCGACCGTGGCCTCGCCATATTCCAGCGCGTAATCCTGCTCGATCGTCTTGCCGGGCAACTTGCCCTTCTTGCGGATCGGCAGGAAGCCGACGCTCAGCTGATGCGCAACGGCCCCGCCCAGAATGAAGCCCCGCGCCTCGAGCCCGGCCACCTTGTCGATCTTCACGCCTACAAACGGGTCGAGCAACTGGTCCACCGCGATCCGAAACCCCCGTGGGTCGAGAAAGAGCGTGGTGACATCCCGGAACATGATCCCCTCATGGGGAAAGTCGGGAATGGTCCGGATATACTCGCGCAGGGTCTTTTGCGGCGTCATGGGAAAACTGTCCTTGGATTGCAGGCAGGGGCATCCTTGGCAATGTCCGCGCGCCGGTCAAGCAAGCGTATGGGTCCGTTCGGAAAAGACGCCGCATGCGTCACGCTTGCCTTTCCCATGGCCTGTGTCGCGGGGACCTGCAGGAATGCCCGGATCGCTCGCAGCACTGTAGTGCCGAGCCTTCAGCCGGGCGGCGATCCTTGGCTGCGGGAGCGGGCCATTCTGGCTGTTCCCGCGCGCCTGCCGAGGGCATCCCGGATCACCCGACCAACCCGCTCAAGGCTCGGGTGAGGGCCTAACCATAAACGTCCTCGTCCATCGCGGCACGTGTCAGAACTCCAAACCGAAAAACACCATCGCCAGCGGAACCGGCGAGACGGCAAGCGCGATGGTCGCCACCGTTGCCAGCGGTGAAAAGATGCCGCTCAGGCCCGCCATCAGCATGATGCCACCGCCCCCACCGATGACCGAGTTTCCGGGCGTGTTCATAGCCAGAGCCGGCGGGACATAGCGATACCGTATGGCCAGTTGCAGCGCGCGCGCCGATTGTCCGTCCAGCAGCATCGCCACACGGTCATCACCGGAAAGGGGCGCGGCGCGGGCGACGAGGTCCGCGGCGCGGCGCATCCGCGGGAGGGACAAGGACCTCCGCAACACGTCGATGGGCAGGAAGCGACCGGCGGTATAGGCAAGGATCATGGAGGCCACGGTGCAGACATAGATCAGCGGCGCGATAGCTGCACCAAAGGCCGCGAGCATGGCCAGCCCGATCTCGGCCCCCGGAACGAATGGGAGCGCCAGCAGCCCGATATAGGCCACCGCACCGAACATGATCATGCGGTGCACCTGTTGCTCGTTATCAGGCCGGATCTGCAGGTTCAGGGCATCGCGCACCTCATGCGCGCCCCGGGTGGCCAGCACCAGCACGGCGATCAGGATCGCGACGCGAAGCGCAATACCACCCATCGAAAGGCCAGACGATCGCACCTCGGCGATCTCAGCTGGAGATCGCGGTCGCGGTGTCGAAATCGGTGGCGGTGCCGGACCCTTCCAAGACGATCTGATTGGTCCAGTACCAGCGGCGCGTGGTCCATGTGACGTCGAATGTGATCGTATCGCCGGTGACCTGACCGTACCAGACCACGGTGTGCGGCGCGTCAGGGCAAAGGGTTGTGGTCGTGAAATGGATCACGCCATCGATCTCTTTCGTCTGGTAATCGGACCAACCGAAATCGCAGTAGATCTGGCAATCAGCGGATTGGAAGGTGCCATCGCGGAACAACAGCTCATCTTCCAGGACAGCGCCGCTTTCCATGTCGATCCCGCGGACCGTGAACGCACGGCCATCCAGCGCGCCGGGCGCGCCCCAGGCGCCCTCGGGCACTTCCAGGTCCGGAATGTCCTCGTTCATCACGGACATGGTGGCCGCGCCGGTTCCGGCTGTCGCGAGCACAATTGCGGCCACTTGAATGATCTGGGTCACAGTGATCTTCGTTCTCGTAAAATCGAACGCCCGTAAACTGCGTTTTTTCTGATGCAGGTTGCGGCCAAGGCAAATGCGATGGACGCAGACAAATTTTGTATCTCTGAGCACAGTGAGACAGGTCGGGCCATCTGAGCCCATCGACACGTTTTCTTTTGAGCCGACCTGCCTTGCACCTCTGCGAGCCGCTGGGTCAGCGCCCTGCACCGGGTGTCATTCGATGCCCAGCACCTCAGTGAACATCTCGGCATAAGCGGGCCGCGCGAGGGCCACGCCTTCTTCGAGGGAAGGGTGGGGCGACAGGGTCGTGATGTACCCGACATCGAGCATCGACAGGTAGGCCTGACCATCCTCCTGATAAAACGCGATATTCCCACATGGCATAAGGGCGAGATTGTGCAAACCCGCGGCCCCGACATACCCGCGCATGGCATTGAAGCAGATCTTCATGCCGACGGCGGCCCCGCCCATCATCTCGAACTCGCCATTGAGCGACCAGTCGTCGTTCATCGCGATGAAGTCGCGAATAAGCGTGGCGGCCTCCTGCAGTGGCTGGTCCAGCTGATGGATGATGAAATGCTCGGACGGCTCTGCCATCGCGATGGGGGCCCATACCAGACCGACACATGTCGCGGCGCTCAGTGCTCGTGGGATTGCTTTCATTGGTGTCCTCCTCCTCGTTTGGACTGGGTGCGTGGGCCTGGAACGGCCTCTCGTGAAGCGGGAGCTGGGGGCGTCAGTGGCCCGGGCGATCATGGTGCCCCGGAATGCCTCGCGCGTACCGGGTTGGGGGGTCGGATGGCCAAGGCGGGGCCTGCCAAGTCGCCCATCCGGGGGCGTGGCGTCCGCCCGCTGGGTTTGCTCCTCTCGCGGGTCGCCAATCGCACCTTGCGCGCCGGAGAGTGCGAGCATCCTTGGTGCGATCTGTAGCCTCCGGGGCGGGCGGTCTCGAGGGCAATCCGGGTCACACTGTGGCGATCAGGTAGCGGGCCCGCGCGCCGAGCTCGCTGACCGGCTTACCCAGCTCCGCCGAGAAGGCGGTCGCCATGCCCGCGCCGCATCCCGCGTCCAGATGGCGGATGCCGGAGGCAACCTTCGCATGGGCGAGAACCACGCGGAACTCGGCGGCGAACTGCCCTTCTTGCACCTCGGCCCAGTCCCGGGCGCGGGCGCCCCAAAGTGGCCCGTTGATCCCTGCGGTGCCGGTTTCAAGCGTCTGGCTCATGGCGTCTTCCTTTGATGCGCGCGTGCCAGCAAGGGCGGCAAGCGCGCCTGTGTCGTGGCGTCGGTTCCGCACCGTCCTGCGGCGCGCGGGATCGCGCCATAAGCTTGACTAAAAACATCTAAAAATCGGGCTGGTCACCGGATCGCATCGACCGCTTCAGGAGGGGCCAGACTCGCAGCCACCTTGAAGAACGTGCGCGCGCGGGACAGGTCGTCGGGGTCTGAACTCAGCCATTTGCCGGACAGGCGGGCCTCGACCAGCTTGGGCGCGATCCGCTCGACCTTTCGGAAGGTCTCCATGGCCTTGTCGATACGGCCCTAACCGACATAGCCGATGGTGCCGAGGACGGGCGGTGTCGCGCTCTGGGCGGCTTCCATCAGTGCGGCCTCAGCCGCCTCTGCCGTGGCCGCATAATTGCCAGCGGCGAACTGCCCGCAGCCGTCGCGCCTGGTGATCGGTCTTGCTGATGGCCATGGCGCGCGTTGTCCGCAGTCGCGATCGACGGCAGCCCTCAGATCAGCGCGCGGATGTCACCAAGGCGC
This sequence comes from Dinoroseobacter sp. S124A, assembly GCF_049801015.1. Taxonomy (NCBI): domain Bacteria; kingdom Pseudomonadati; phylum Pseudomonadota; class Alphaproteobacteria; order Rhodobacterales; family Roseobacteraceae; genus Dinoroseobacter; species Dinoroseobacter sp. S124A. The sequence continues at coordinate 499,147 of NZ_JBNAGD010000001.1, forward strand.
TCAGGTGCTTCATATCGAATGGTTTTTCGATAACCGCACGGGGTGAGATGTCACGGGGGACCATACTCGGCGCCGTGACGGTGACGATCGCATAGGGAATTGAATGAGCTTCGAGTTGCTCGGCAACGATATCGCACGAGCTATCCTTCAAATGGAGATCGAGCACGGCAATGTCCGGTTTGGTCTCGCGCAACGCATCCATCGCGCGGCTCACACGATCAAAAGGCCCCATCACGATATAGCCCTCGTGGACAAACTGATCCTTCAGATCAAGCGCAACGATAGGATCATCTTCCAACAGCAGAATCGTCTTGGACGGCGCAGAATCCCTCATGACCCGATCATCCGAAGGGCAACATGGCTAAGCATGTTCTTCTTCGTCCTCTTCGATGGAAACGAGGGCCTTCGGCACGTCCAACGTCACCGTGGTGCCTTGAACATCCCCAGCGGCGACATCGAGCTTTCCTTCGAGCCCTTCGACAAGGCTATTAATGATACGCCCCCCAAGGTTGCCCTCCTTCGGCCAGTCGACATCGTCTGGGATGCCGACCCCATCGTCCGAGATAACAAGACGAAACACGCCATTGCTCAGCGTTTTGGCTTCGATTTCAAGCAAACCTTCGTTGCGCCCTTCAAACGCATGTTGCAGAGCGTTGGTTGTCAACTCTGACAAGATCAGACCAAGCTGTGTCGCTGTTTGGAAGGGAACCCGCAACTTTTCCGCATCGATATTCACTCTGACGCCGCTTCGGCCATCCAGATAGGCAACAGCGTTCGCAACGCGCGACAGATACGCCCCGAGCGCGACGGTATCTTTGGCCCCAGTCTCGTCCTCGTCATCCCGTCCAGAAAGCTCTTCATACAGCAGCTGCAGTGTTTCGACCCGTCTGGCCAACATGTCAAAGTCCTGGTCCGGACGCGGCCCTTTCGCGCCGGACTGCAGCCGGATCATCGACACCACCATCGCGAGGTGGTTCTTCACACGGTGCTGAATCTCTTCGAGGGCGTTCTGAATATCCGAGTCATACTGGCTTTGTCGCCCAGTTCCCGGCACTTCGATCTCGAGCTGCAGGCCGACAAAGTACAACACGTTGCCATCTTCGCCGATAAGCGGTGAAATCATAAGCCGGTTCAAAAACTGCTCGCCGTCAGGACGGTAGTTGCGCAGATCGACGATGATTTCCTCTTCGTTTTCGATCGCTGCGCGTAATTTTGCGATGTTCTCCTGGTCTTTGTCGTCCTTCTGGAGAAAGCGACAATTGCGACCAATTGCAAAGTCCCGCGCATAGCCCGTAATCGTCGTGAAGGTGTCGTTGACATAGACAATTGGGTTATCTTCCGCACGCGGATCGGTCAGCACGAGTGAGAAGGGGGCTTTGGACAAAGCCGCCAGGAAGTCTGCACCCGAGATTGAAGAAGCATCCACTGCCATTGCCGTACTCCTGTCACATCATCACTTCGAGACGCTGACTACAGGCCGTTTTCGAGTTTAATTGAGGGTGGACATGCATTGGCAGCAGGTTGAGAGTAGCGTCAGGAAGCATGGACAGTCAAGGTGTAATGCTGAGTTTACATTTATTCGGTCTCGACCTCTTGGCGCTCTAATTTTGACATCGCCGTTGCGTTGCCGGGACCTGCCGCTGCCCTGGGCCGCCCTTGGATCTCCTCGTCATTGCAGAGGTTCGTGTCGTCGCAACCAAGGGGCCCTTGCTCCCCCCGAAGACGACTGCGAGCGCGTTGTCCGAGGCGCATGTCTGCAACCTCATGGATATCTGTGGACGCGGTCAGGCGTCGTGCTGCCTGCTTTACCCGCAATCAAAAAGGGCCACCCGTTGCCAGGTGGCCCGTCTTGTTTGCAAAACCGAATGGCTCAGATGTTCTGAGCGGCCATTTCCTTGGCGATGTGATCCGCCTGCCGCATGGCCAGCGCCACGATGGTCAGGGTCGGGTTTTCCGCGGCTCCGGTGGTGAATTGCGAGCCGTCCGAGATGAACAGGTTCGCGATGTCATGGGTCTGACCCCACTTGTTCACCACCCCGTCGCGCGCATTCTCGGACATCCGGTTGGTGCCGAGGTTATGCGTGCTGGGATAGGGCGGGGTCGGGAAGGTACGCGTGGCGCCCACCGCCTCGTAGACCGCTTGCCCCTGCTGCCAGGCGTGGTTGCGCATGGCGATGTCATTGGGGTGATCATCGAAATGCACGTTCGGCGCGGGCAGGCCGTACTGGTCGAGCACATCGGTGTTCAGGGTCACGCGGTTGGTCTCCTGCGGCATGTCCTCGCCCACGAGCCACATGCCGGCCATGTTCTCATAGGCATCCAGTGCGCTGGTGAACTCGCGGCCCCAGGCACCCGGATCGAGGAAGGCGGCCATGAAGGGCAGGCCGAGGCTCAGCGTCTCCATCTCGTAGCCGCCGACAAAGCCACGCGACGGATCGTGGCGGGCCTCGTCAGTGATGATCCCGGCCATGGTCGTGCCGCGCCACATGCGCACGGGCTTGTCGAAGACCGCATAGACCGAGGCCGTCATGTGCCGCATGTAGTTGCGCCCGACCTGGCCCGAGCTGTTGGCGAGCCCGTCGGGGTACATCGACGAGGCCGAGTTCAGCAGCAGGCGCGGACTCTCGATCGAGTTCCCGGCCACGGCCACCACGCGGGCCTTTTGCAGATGCTGGTTGCCCTCGGCATCCGCATAGAGCACGCCCGTCACCTTGCCCGTATCGTCATGCTCGATCTTGAGAACATGGGCTTGCGTGCGCAGCTCATAATTGCCGGTGTCGAGCGCGTTCGGGATCTCGTCATAGCTGGGCGACCACTTGGCCGCGACCTTGCAGCCCTGAAAACAGAAACCCATCTGCTGGCACGGGGTGCCATCGGCGCTGTCGGAGCTCTTGATCGCCATCCGGCCCGTATGCACGTCCTCGTAGCCAAGTTGCTTGGCACCTGCCTCGAAGACCTTGAAGTTGTTGTTGCCTGGCAGGCCCGGACGGTCGCCCGTGCGGGTGACATGCATCTTGTCCTCGGCGGCCGCGTACCACGGGGCCATTTCCTCGGCATCGATGGGCCAGTCCAGCAGGGACGCGCCGGGCACATTACCATAGGTCGTGCGCGCCTTCCATTCATGGTCCTGAAACCGCAAGGAGGCACCCGCCCAGTGCACGGTCGAGCCGCCCACGGATTTCACGATCCAGGCGGGCAGTCCCGAGAAATCGTCGCTCACTCGCCAGTCGCCGGAGGTCGTGCGCGCATCGAGCCAGGCGAGTTGGCCGAAGCTGGCCCATTCATCCTGCAGGAAATCCTGCGGCTCGTGGAAGGCACCAGCCTCCAGCGAGACAACCTTGACGCCCTTCTTGGCCAGCTCATTGGCCAGCGTTCCGCCACCGGCACCGGTGCCGATGATGACGACCACGGAGTCGTCGTTCAGATCAAATGTAGTCATGCTCAGATCCTCCCTCAGACCCAGTCCACGTCATCAAAACCGCGATCGATATAGCCGCCCTTGGAGAAGCTCTCGCCCTCATAGCCAAAGAGGGGCCAGACATCTTTCTGGTTATAAAGACCGGTGACGAGTCCGCCGCGGATCTGTTGGAAGAAGGGGCTGTTTTCCATCCCGCGCAGCACGTCCACCCTGTCGCGCTCCCAGCCCATGGCAAGGTAGCTGCCATGCCCGGCATTGCGCGCCGCAGCGTTGAGATCCGAGATCCCGAGCTCGATCGTGCCCGCATCATCATCGGTGTCATAGCCCTTCACGGCAGCGGCGTAGAACTTGTCGCCCACGTGGTCGTGGGGATAGATGTCGCGCGCCATCTGCACGAGGGTTGCGAAGGTCTCGGGCTTGAGCGCCGACAATTCGGTCGCCCAGGCGGCATCCTTTGCGGCGACAAAGCCGCTCCCGACGACAAAGCTGGCACTTGCTGCGGTTGCCCGCGCCAAGAGCTGGCGCCGTGTCAGGCCTTTGGGGCCTTTGGTGTCAATCATGTCTTTCCTCCCATTTCGCGCCGCTGCGGCCTCCCTGCCGCGCGGCTGTCTGTTTTATTGAAAGCGTCCGCTGCGCTCGAGCACCTCGATCTGATAGCCATCGGGGTCGGCCACGAAGAAAAAGCGCCCGACGAGCTTGCCGTCCGGCGCGAATTCCACCAGCTTTCTTGGGTTCAGTCCCTCGGCCTCGAACCGGGCGTGTTCCGCCTTCAGGTCCTCGACGGATACGGCAAAATGCCCGTAGCCATTGCCCAGATCATAGGGCTCCGTGGTGCCTTTATTGACCGTCAGCTCCAGCTCGAAGCCACTTTCAGCATTGCTGAGATAGACCAGCGTGAAGTCTGAAAAGTCGAGTCGATCCGCGACCTCCAGTCCGAAGGCCCGCTTGTAGAAATCGCAGGACCGCGCCTCATCGAGAACGCGGATCATGCTGTGGATTGCCTTGGCCAATCCAACCTCCCTGTTTTGGTATTGTTGGGAGGTCAGGCTAGCGCGGGCTCAAACAGGGCAGGGTAGTAAGGTTTTACTACTGCCTAAAGTTTGTGCAGATCGCCGTCCGTGTCGCGCCTCGGTCCCGGCGCCACCGGCGCGCGGCGCCCAGCCCACCAAGCGCGCTCAGCGTCAGGAGAAGACCCGCGGGCAGGGGGATGGCCGTCGGCGTGAAGGTGACGCCCGCGAACCCACCATCGGTCCCGACGAGAGCAAACGGAACAGCGAAGAACGCCGTGCCGTAGAGTGTTTCTGCGCCAATGGGTGCGCAGGCGGGATCGCCAAGGCAGAAGAATTCAAAGACCGGCGCAGCTTCGAGGACCGCCGAAAACATGAAATCGGTGATCTGACCGTTGGTCACCGTGAAGCTGTTGACGTCAATGGCGGTCCACTGAACCACGTCACTGGTGTTGGGGTTGGTCTGGCCACCGGTCGCGGCTGGTACGGATGTGAGTATCAGGGACGTCGCCGCGCCGGTGGCATTGTCCGCCAGACCGGAGACCGTTCCGGTCACGGTGCCCGCGACGTTGCCAACTGTGTTCGAAAAAGAAAAGTCGAAGCTCAGCGCGTTGGCTGAGGGGGCTGCGAGAAGAAAAGCACAAACAAGAGAAAAAAACCGCATCGGATTGCTCCTTTCAGGGCCAAAGACCAACCTTGGACCCAAGGGTGACCTAGGGTCAAAGCAATTCCGCAGATCTCTTTGCTTCGCGTGATTTGGGGATGTCGCTGCACGACGCGCTGTCCCGACCGGGGCCTGTTCCGTTACTCTGCGGCGATCCCGGCCTCCGGCGCCTTTTGCGTTTCGATATAGAGCAGTGCCGTGCACCGCAGCAGCGAGGTGAAGTTCGACGGCTCGCCGCGCGCCTCCAGAACCTCGGAATGCAGGGTCGAGATGAAGGCCGGGGTGCTGGTCCCCTCAGCCTCGGCAATCGTGTCGAGAATGGCCCAGAAACTGTTCTCCAGCCGGATCGACGTGCTTTGCCCGTTCAGTCTGAGCCGTCGCGTGGTGCACGCGTATCGGTTCGGATCCTGATGGGAGAATATCTGGCACATGCTGGCCCCCCTCACAGTTTTTGTCCTCAAGCTCGAAGCTAGCGTTCCCTCCAAAGCCTGTCCATTGTGCAGTCGCAGCAGAAGCACTCCTGCCGCAGCCCAGCATGTCTTGCTCTCTTAAGTCTCTAAATATCCCGGGGGAACGGTCCGCAGGACCGTGGGGGCTGGCCCCCGACCCGGTCCGGCACCCGCACTGCCCTGCGACGGCTCACGCCGACAGAACCCGTCCCGCCACCGCATCCAACTTGGCCACAAGCGCCGGGTCGCGCTTGTCCGGCGCGGTCATCACCGCGTATTCCAGCGCCCGGTCGCAGCCATGCGCGCAGAGGTCCCGCTCGGCTCCGAGAAGCCGGGGGAGACGCGCGACCAGCCCCTTGGCCTTTTCCGAATTGCCCATGAGTGTCTTGATGATCTCGGTCACATCGACCTCGCCGTGATCCGGATGCCAGCTGTCGTAATCGGTGATCATCGCCACGCTGGCATAGCAAAGCTCCGCCTCGCGGGCGAGCTTGGCCTCGGGCATGTTGGTCATGCCGATCACGTCGCAGCCCCAGCTCTCGCGGTACATCTTGCTTTCGGCGAGGCTCGAGAATTGCGGGCCCTCCATGGCCAGATAGGTGCCGCCGTCATGGACAGTGATGCCACCTGCCTTGGCCGCCTCGAGACAGGCCGCGCCGAGCCGGGGGCAGGTCGGGTGCGCGACGCTCACATGGGCAACGCAGCCCGTGCCGAAGAAGGACTTCTCACGTGCAAAGGTCCGGTCGATGAACTGATCCACGATCACGAAATCGCCGGGCGCCATGTCTTCGCGAAACGACCCGCATGCGCTGACGGAGATCACATCCGTCACGCCCAGCCGCTTCAGCGCATCGATATTGGCGCGGTAGGGCACCGTGGTTGGAGAATGGACATGGCCGCGCCCGTGCCGGGGCAGAAACGCCATTCGCACCCCGTCCAGCGTCCCGGTCAGGATCGCGTCCGAAGGCGCGCCCCAAGGGCTCTCGACCTCCTGCCAGGAGGGGTTCTCCAGCCCCTCGATCTCATAAAGCCCGGATCCGCCGATGATGCCCAGAAACGTCTGCATAAGTGCCCCCTGTTGTCTCTGCCTTCATGGCTAGGCAGCGCATTCGGGCGCGTCAATGGCTGTGGCTACAGCAAGAGCAGATTGCTGTCATCGAGGCTGTCTGCGGTCGTGTTCAGAACGAGGACCGTGACATCATCGCCGCGCAGGAGCGCGCCCGCCAGCGTGTTGGTCACCGTCACCTGATCGCTGTCTCTGGCGAGCTGGATCAGGTCCGCCTCGGCGTCGAAATCCACGATCACGTCGAACCCGTCCCCGGCCAGAAAGCGGAACGTGTCTTCGCCCGACCCGCCCAGAAGCCGGTCGTTTCCGGTGCCTCCCACCAGAACATCGACCCCGTCCTCTCCGACGAGGCGGTCATTCCCGGACCCGCCCTTGAGCAAATCGCCCTCTGCGCCGCCGATCAAGATGTCATCACCCGCATCCCCCTCCAGCGCGTCCGCGCCGTCCTCGCCAAAGAGGATGTCGTTGCCATCGCCCCCCGCGAGCCCGTCATCGCCGCCGCCGCCCCGGGCCAGATCGCGTCCGTCGCCGAGCCAGAAGATATCCGCGCCATCCTCGAAGATCGCGACGTCATTGCCGCGCATGTTCAGGACGACCCCGTCATCATTGACCGCATCCCGGGGTTGGAACGTCCCCGGCGGGGCCCCGCGATAGGACCAGTCGAGCCCGAGGACGATGTCGTCCACCGCCCCCGGATCGCTGCCGGAGCGATCCTCTTCGGCTGCGGCTGTCAGGGGGGCGAGGGGCAGAAAGAGCCGGTCGATCTCCACCAGAGGCCCGCCTGGGGTGTCGACGCGCAACCCGGTCAGGGTGCCCGTCAGGCGGGTTCCGCCCTCCCCATCCGGCACGGTGCCGAGGTTCAGCCCGCTCGCGGTATAGGTCAGATCCGTGCTGCCGGGGCGAAAGGTCAGCACGGCCTCCCGGTCCGACAGGGATTGCAGGCTGGCATCGAGGACGAGCGCCTCGAGATGGAACTGAACCGCATCGATCGTGCCGGCGACATTCGAGGCAAACCGTAATCTGGGCATTGGCGATGTCCTCCCTCAGGGGGGAACGATACCGCAAATCGGCGCGTGGCGATACGGGCGGGCGCGTTTGCAGTCATGGCGCGCGCTGTCCCTCGACCCGGATGCGGGGCGGGCGGGTCCCGGGGGGCAGTCCGAGCCGGCAACGTCCGCCTTGCATCCGGTGCAGTGCGGCATTGCATCTCAGGGCTAGGCAGAGCGCCCCAAACCGGCTATCCCGCGCGCAGCCCCCATCCCCATCCCGAGGTTTCCCCGTGGCCCGAGCTTTGCTGGCGTCCTTCGCCAATCGTATCGCCTTTTCCAGCCCGACCGAGGACGAGACGCTCAGCCCCGCCCGCTGGCGGATCGAGATCCTGTCCGGTCTGACCGTAGCCCTGGCCCTGGTGCCCGAGGCCGTGGCCTTTGCCTTTGTCGCCGGGGTGCACCCGCTGGTGGGGCTCTATGCGGCCTTTATCGTCGGGTTGATCACCGCGCTGATCGGTGGACGGCCAGGGATGATCTCGGGCGCGACGGGCGCGCTGGCGGTGGTCATGGTGGCGCTGGTGGCCGAACACGGGGTCGAATACCTCTTTGCCACTGTGGTGCTGATGGGGATCCTGCAGATCCTCTCGGGGATCTTCAAACTGGGCAAGTTCATCCGGCTCGTACCCCATCCGGTGATGCTGGGCTTCGTGAACGGGCTGGCCATCGTGATTTTCCTTGCGCAGCTCACGCAGTTCCGGGTGCCCAATGAGGCGGGCGAGCTGACCTGGATGACCGGCTGGCCGCTGGTCATGATGCTGGGCCTTGTGGCGCTGACCATGGTGATCATCTGGGGCATGCCCAAGCTGACCAAGGTGGTTCCGGCGCCGCTGGCGGGTATCGGGATCGTTGCGATCCTCGTGATCGTCTTCGGCATTGATGTGCCGCGCGTGGGCGACATGGCTTCGATCCAGGGCGGGCTGCCGGGCTTCCACATTCCCATGGTGCCGTTGACCCTCGAGACGCTGCAGATCATCGCGCCCTATGCCTTCATCCTCGCGGCGATCGGCCTGATCGAAAGCCTGCTGACCCTGAACCTTGTGGGCGAGATCACCGGCAAGCGCGGGGGCGCGAGCCAGGAATGCATCGCGCAGGGCGTGGCCAACACCGTCACCGGCTTTTTCGGGGGCATGGGCGGCTGCGCCATGATCGGCCAGTCGATGATCAACGTGAAATCCGGCGGGCGCACGCGGATCGCCGGGGTGGCGGCGGCGCTTTTCCTGCTGATCTTCATCGTTGCGGCCTCGCCCCTGATCGAACAGATTCCGCTGGCCGCGCTGGTGGGCGTGATGTTCATGGTGGTGATCGGCACCTTTGCCTGGCAGTCGCTGACGATCCTGCGCCGGGTGCCGCTGACCGATGCGCTGGTCATCGTGCTGGTCACGGTCGTCACCGTGCTCACCGACCTTGCCATCGCGGTGGTCGTGGGTGTGATTGTCTCGGCGCTGGCCTATGCCTGGAACAACGCCTCGCGGATCCATGCCAAGACCTATGACACGCCCGAAGGGGCCAAGGTCTATCAGGTGCAGGGGCCGCTCTTCTTCGGCTCCTCCGCCGGGTTCGTCGAGCTCTTTGACGTCTCCAATGACCCCGGCGTGGTGATCGTTGATTTCGCCGATAGCCGCGTGGTGGATCAGTCCGCCCTCACGGCGATCGAGGCCATGGCCGCGAAGTATGCCGAGGCGGGCAAAACCCTGCAGCTGCGCCATCTGAGCAAGGATTGTCACCAGCTGCTGAGCAAGGCCGGGCAGCTGATGATCGACAGTGATGACGACCCCGATTACGCGATTGCCGCCGATTACTCGGTCAAGACCGGCATTCTCGGGGCAGGGCACTAGCGCCGCAGACGCGGGCTCTTGCCAGAGGGGCGAGGTCCGGGCTAGAGCGTTGGGTGACGGGTGGCAGTGAGGACCCGTCCCCCCACATCTCTGGTCATTTCGGAAAGGTGTCGCGCGCCATGATTGTGCGTCCCCCGCTCTCGGCTCTGGTGGAGGCCTGGCTGCTCCGCCACGAACAATGTCTCAAATGGCTCGCCCTGCTCTTGGGCGTGAGCAGCACGGTCGCCATCGTGCAGAACTGGCATCCCTGGCCGATGGTCCTCGGGCTGCCGTTCTGCCTGATCTGGATCCTCTGTGCATGGCTCCACGGCGAGCGGCAGCTGAAATACATCAACATCCTGTTCACCGCGCTTTATATCTACGGCCTCGCGCGCTACGCGGTGCTGGGGTCCTGAGGCCGGCTCAGTCGTCGGGCCGCGCCAGAGAGAACAGGTTGTCGACGCAGGCATAGTCCCGGTAGCCAAGCCTGGAGAGCGGGCGGAAGGTGCTCACATCAAAGCGTCCATCGATGATGTGCTCGTCGCGCATGTGGACGCCGGTGACCTCGCCAAAGACCACGAAATTCGCCGCGCCGGGCAGCTGCACGACCTGGGTGAGCTTGCATTCGAGGTTGGCAGGTGCGGCGAGGACGCGGGAACAGGCCACGGTCTCGCACGGCGCCTTCTCTATTCCGGCCTTTTCGAACTCATCCACATCCGCGCCATAGGCGCTGGAGCTGACATTCATCACATCGCGCATCGCGTAGGACACGATATTGACGCAGAACACCCCGGTCTCGCGGATATTGGCGACGCTGTCCTTGGTGTCGCCGCGATCCTCCTTGGCGGAGGTCGAGGCGAACATCACCTGCGGCGGGACATAGGCGACGGCGTTGAAGAAGGAATAGGGCGCGAGATTGTCCCGGCCATCCGTGCCCCGGCTCGAGATCCAGCCGATGGGGCGGGGCGTGACGATGGCGTTGAACGGGTTATGGGGCAGATCATGGCCCTCTTCGGGACGGTAAAACATGTGTCCTCCTCGCTGTTTGCGCATCACCTAACGCCTGTGTTAGGCGCGAGGCCAGCGAAAAACGGAACCAGGCCACGTGCAACTGAGGCAGGAACAGACCGGCGATTGGTGGGAGGTCGAGGCGCTCTTCGATCTCTGCTTCGCGCCGGGGCGGGAGGCGCTTTCGTCCTACCGGCTGCGCGATGGGGTGCCGCCCGTGGCCGAGCTCTGCCTTGTTGCGCCCAGCATCGACAATGTGCTGGGCGGGATCGGCGGGGCGATCCGGTTCTGGCCGATCCGCGTGGGCGGACAAGAGGCGCTGTTGCTGGGCCCCGTTGCGGTCCACCCGACACGGCAGGGGGAGGGGTTGGGCGCGCTGCTCATTCAGGCCGGACTCGAGAAGGCCGCTTCACTGGGCTGGACCCGTGTCCTGCTGGTCGGGGATGCGCCCTATTACAGCCGCTTCGGGTTTGCTCGGGCCGAAGGCGTCCAGATGCCGCCGCCCACGAACCCCGACCGGGTGCTCGTCCATGCCCTGAGCCCGGGGGCCTGGGACGGGGTGCAGGGGGTGGTGACCGCCGCCACCTGATCGCCGCCGCCTGACCGCAGGGCGCGCGACCCGCGCCCACCCAAGACCCCAGTCGCATAGACAGGGCAGGGGCCGCCATGGCAGGCTCGCCCCATGATGATCCCCTTTGCCCCCTCCCGGATCCGCTCGAGCCTCTTTGCCTCCATCGCCCTTCTGGGCGTGAGCCTTGTGGGCGCGCCCCCTGCATTGCACGCGGCGCAGGGCTGTTCCGAGGATGCGATCGTGGTCTTTGACGGCTCCGGATCGATGTCGGAGATGGGGTTCAACCTGATGGATGAACCCCGGATCTTTGCCGCCCGGCGCGCGATCCGACGGGCCATGCCGCAAGTGGCCCCGTTTCGCAATCTCGGCCTGCTGATCTACGGGCCTGGTCCGCGCGAAGCCTGCAGCAATATCGATCTGCGTTTTGCCCCGATCCCGGACGCCGCCCCGCGCATGATCGCCGAGATCGACGCGCTGGCCCCCTCGGGCAACACGCCCCTGACCGACTCTGTGGCCCGCGCGGCCGAGGCGCTGGATTTCCGCCAGCGGGCGGGGGTCGTGGTGCTGGTCACCGATGGCAAAGAGACCTGCGGCGGCGCCCCGTGCCAGTTGGCCGCCAGTCTCTCGGCAGAAGCCCATGACCTGACCGTGCATGTGATCGGCTTCAAGCTGCGCGGCGAGCATTTCAGTTGGGACAGCCAGAACCAGCATGACTACCGCGAAGGGCAGACCGTGGCGCGCTGCCTTGCGGATCAGACCGGCGGGCTGTACCTGACCACCGAGACGGTGGATGAGCTGATCACCGCGCTGCAAACCACGCTGGGCTGTCCGATCTTCGGCCGAGCGCCCGCGCCGTCGGGGCGGCTGCTGCCCGGGTGAGCAGGCTCAGCTCTGCTGGCGCAACCAATCCATCACCGCCGGGCGTACGGTCATCGCGCCCGAGGCGCGGGCCTCGGTGATCACGCCGCGGGCCTCGCGCAGATCGCAGCGGCGCAAGAGATGCTTGACCGGCCCGATGGAAGCCGGGCGCATGGACAGCGCCCGCAGACCCATCGCGGCAAAGCACAGCGCCTCGATCGGGCGGCCCGCATCCTCGCCACAGAAGCTGACCGGGGTGCCCACATCGCGGCACCGGCTGACGATCAACTCGATCAGGCTCAGGAAAGAGACGTTCAGCGTGTCGTAGCGGCGGCGCACCCGCTCGTTCTCGCGGTCGGCGGCAAAGAAGAACTGCTTGAGGTCGTTGCCCCCGATGGAGATGAAATCCGCCATCTCGAAGAAGGAGTTCGGCGAGAAGGCGAGGCTCGGGGTTTCGAGCATGGCGCCTACCTCGACCTTTTCCGGCAGGACCCGCCCGAGGGAGGCCTCGCGGTCAAGTTCCCGCATCAGGTAGTCGCGGGCGCGGGTGAATTCCTCAAGCTGGGCCACGAAGGGAAACATCAGCGTCAGAGGCCGCCCATTCGCGCCCCGGATCAGCGCCTGCAGCTGCATCCGCATGACGCCGGGCTTGTCGAGCCCGACCCGGATCGCGCGCCAGCCCAGGGCCGGGTTCGGCTCATCCTGGGGCTTCATATAGGGCAGGACCTTGTCCGACCCGATATCCAGCGTGCGAAAGACCACGCGCTTGCCCCCGGCCGCGTCCAGCACGCGGGCATAGTGCTGCGCAAGCTCGGACCGCGCCGGAACCTTGGGTCGGGTCAGGAATTGCAGCTCGGTCCGGAACAGCCCCACGCCCTCGGCACCCGAGGTGGGCAGCGATGGCAGGTCGGCCATCAGGCCCGCATTCATGTTCAGGGAAATCTCGGTCCCGCATTGGGTGATCGCGGGCTTGTCGCGCAGGGAGGCATAGCGCTCCTGCGCCTTGGCCTGCATCGCGCTCTTGTCGCGGAAGGCGGCCTGCACGGTCTCATCCGGGCGCAGATGGACAATCCCTTGTTCGCCATCGATCAGCACCAGATCGCCATTCAGCGCCTCGGTCGTGATCCGCTTGGCATTGACGATCAGCGGGATGGCAAGCGCGCGGGCGACGATTGCCGCATGGCTGCCGACGGAGCCTTCCTCCAGCACGATCCCCTTCAGCGCGCGTCCGTAATCCAGCAGCTCGCCGGGCCCGATATTGCGCGCCACGAGGATCGGATCCACCGGGATCTCGGCCCCGGTCTCGGAGCCTTGCCCGGTCAAGAGCCGCAGCAACCGGTTCGACAGGTCATCCAGATCATGCAGCCGCTCGCGCAGATAGGCGTCGGGGACCTGCTCCATCCGGGTGCGGGCGGCGGATTGCTCTTTCTCGACGGCCGCCTCGGCGGACAGGCCGCTCACAAGGCTTTCCTCCATGCGCCGCATCCAGCCCCGGGAATTGGCGAACATCCGGTAAGCCTCAAGGATCTGCAGCTGTTCCTTGTCCTGGGTCGACGCCGTGTCGAGCATTTCGTCCACGGAAACGCGCAGCTGGTCCACCGCCTCGCGCAGGCGGGCCAGTTCGGCCTCGGGATCATCGGAGACGAGATTGGTGATCACCACCCGCGGTTCATGCAGATAGACCCGGCCCGTGGCGATGCCTTCCTGCGCGACCCCGCCCTTGACCATGATCGCGTTCTGATGCGGGGCGGCCAGCGCGGCACCCTCGCCGGTGAAGGCGCCCAGTTCCTTCATCTCGGCCAGCACCATGGCCACCACCTCGAGGGCATAGACCTCGTCGGTGGAGTATTCCCGTTGCGCGCGAGATTGCACCACAAGCACGCCGAGCGTCTCGCCCAGCCGCTGGACGGGCACGCCGAGGAAGCTCGAATAGACCTCCTCGCCGGTCTCGGGCATGTAGCGGAACCCTTCGGTGCCGGGCGCGTCGGCGGTGTTCAGGGGGCGGTTCTTGCGCGCGACGCGCCCCACCAGACCTTCGCCGATCCGCATGCGCGTCTGGTGGACGGCTTCGGGGTTCAGACCCTCGGTCGCGCAGAGCTCCAGCGTGTCCGCATCGCGAAACAGATAGATCGAACAGACCTCGGTCCGCATGCTGTCCGCGATCAGATGCGTGATCCGGTCCAGGCGTTCCTGACCCGCGCCCGCCTCGGCAAGCGTAGCCTGCAAGCGTCTGAGAAGCTTGCGGCTTTCGGTTTCCATGGTGTCGGGCATTGCTGCGCCTTGATCCCTCGTCTGGACCCCCGGAGCCGGTGTCCTCGGATCGGTTAGACCATATTCGTCAGAGCATGGGAACGGAAATTGCACCGCGCCTCAAGGGGCGCGGCATGCTGCGTGGTCCGGGCGCGAAATTGACACGCCCCGGCTCATTTTTGCGCCGGATGCGCAGGCGCGGGCCGTCAAAGCGGCCCGGGCGGCCGAGCTGCAGGGCGCGTTCAGGCGGCCTTGTCGAGGCCGAACACGTCATGCAGCGCCTGCACCGCGAGCTCCATGTATTTGCGCTCGATCAGCACCGAGATCTTGATCTCGGAGGTGGTGATCACGCGGATATTGATGCCCTCGTCGCGCAGCGCCTGGAACATCTGGGCGGCAACGCCGGCATGGCTGCGCATGCCGATGCCGACCACGGAGACCTTGGCCACATCCGTGTCGGCCACCAGTTCCTGGAAGTTGATCTCACCCAGTTCCTTGGCTTCCTTGATTGCCCGCTCGGCCCGCATCACCTGATCCGTCGGGCAGGAGAAGGTCATGTCCGTGCGGCCATCTTCCGAGATGTTCTGCACGATCATGTCCACATTCACCCCCGCCTCGGAGAGCGGCCCAAAGATCGCCGCCGCAATCCCGGGCCGGTCGGCCACGGAGATCAGGGTCATTTTCGCTTCATCGCGGGAATAGGCGACGCCGGAGACAACATTGCTTTCCATAATCTCTTCCTCATCGCAGACCAGAGTGCCGGAATTCTCGGTGTTTTCTTCAAAGCTCGACAGCACCCGCAGGGGCACCTTGAACCGCATGGCCAGCTCGACCGAGCGGGTCTGGAGCACCTTGGCCCCCAGGGAGGCGAGCTCGAGCATCTCCTCATAGGCGATCTTCTCGAGCTTGCAGGCCTTGTCCTCGATCCGCGGATCGGTCGTGTAGACGCCGTCCACATCCGTATAGATGTCGCAGCGCGTTGCCTCGAAAGCGGCGGCAAAGGCCACGGCGGTGGTGTCCGAGCCGCCCCGGCCCAGCGTGGTGATCCGGCCTTCGGGGCTCAGCCCCTGAAATCCCGCGATCACGGCGACCTGCATCCCCTCGTCGAATTTCGCATCGAGGTTCTCGCGCGGGATCTCTTCGATCCGGGCAGCGGCATGGGCGGAATTGGTCTTGAGCGGTACCTGCCAGCCCTGCCAGGAGCGTGCGGGCACCTCCATCTCCTGCAAGGTCAGGGCCATGAGCCCCGCAGTCACATTCTCGCCCGAAGAGACCACGGCGTCATACTCGCGCGCATCATAGAGCGGCGATGTCTGGTTCACCCAGCCCACCAGCTCGTTGGTCTTGCCCGACATGGCCGAGACGATCACGATGACCTTGTGGCCCCGCTCCACCTCGCGTTTGACCTTGGTCGCCGCGTTCTTGATCTTGTCGAGATCGGCCACCGAAGTGCCGCCGAATTTCATCACCAGAATGGACATATGCGTCTTCCGTCCTCACGTTCCGCCGCCGTGTAGGGGAAAGGCGGGGCAGGAGCAAGGGACCGGGAGGTCGCGGGGCAGCGCCGTCGCCCTAAGGCCGCGTTGCGCTGCGCGATTGATAGGGGACGTACTGCGCCGGGGTAGGCGCCTCCTTGGTCGAGATGTCGCGCGGTGGTGCAGAGCGGTGCCCTCGCCTTTGTCGTGCCCTCAGCGCCGATGGGGGACGGGTCAGAGCACGGGATCGGAGCGCTCGCCGGGCCCGACCCACGAGGACGTCGGACGCGGATTGCCCCGGATCAGCCCGAGCCGAGGACACCGCGGACGAGCGCGTCGGCGCCAAAGCGGCTGGGGACGAGGCGGCGCAGGGCGCTCATGATCGATGAGACGGATTCGTCGACCGAGAGCATATAGGTGTCGAGGTTCAGATCCGCCTCGGCCCATTCATCCACTTGCCGCGCCTGCACGCTGTTCCAGTCCGGCAGGCCCTGCATCGGGAACTCGGTCAACCTTTTTTCGACGCGGCGGCGGTGCTCTTGCGGGTTCGAGCACTGTACATTGACTTGCACCATGGTGGCCTGACAGCCCATGGCAACGCTCATCCACGCATTGCGGGTCATGGCGATCGGGTTCACGCAATCGGCGATCACCACATGGCCGAGATCGAGGTTCGAGGTGGCCACCTGGTAGGCCACATTGTAGCCCAGCGGGCCCACATCCGGACCCAGCTTTGCCTTCAGCGGGGCCTCGATCCGGTCGAGCACCAGATGCACCGCACTGAGCTGCGCGCTCAGCGCCTGGGCAATGGTGGATTTGCCGGTTCCCGGCAGGCCACCAAACACAATCAGGACGCCGTTTTCGGCGAGGTCGGGTTCAGTAAGGGTGCGCATGTCCATCCCAGGTTTCAAAACAACCAGTTGTCTTCAATGAAAGGGCCTCGAAACGATCCATCAGCCCGGAGGCGGCTTCCGCAGGGGTGAGCGATGCCGTAGGCCCGCCCATATCCGTCTGCACCCAGCCCGGGTGATAAATCCCAACCGCAATGCCCAATCCCTCCAGATCGGTCGCGAGATTACGCCCGAGATTGAGAACGGCGGCCTTTGAAGCGCGATAAATGTAAGAGCGTCCCGGCGCGCGGGTATGCGACGCCATTTGGGACGAGATAATTACGATTTTGCCATGGCCCGATTGCTGCAATTGCGGCAGCAGCGATTGCACCGACAGGAATACGCCGGTCACATTGGTCTCGAACATCTCTGCCCACATGGCCGGGGGATAGCCCTCGGCCAGGTTTTCGAACTTGTCGAGATAGATCCCCGCATTGCAGACCAGCAGATCCACGGCCGTGCCGTCCAGATGTTGGCTCAGCGCCGCGTGGCTCTCCGGCGAGGCGACGTCGAGCGGATGCCAGTCCACGCCCGGCAGATCCGCAGGTACGGCACCGCGATGGGTGCCCAGAACGCGGCTGTTCCGGGCCGCCATCTGGCGCGCCAGCTCGAGGCCAATGCCGCGCGAGGCTCCTGTGATCACCGCCACCATGGTCAGTTCGACTTTGTCCGGTTCGAGAAGGGCAGGGGCAGGATCGGTACCCCCTCTTCGGCGAGGGCTTTGGCCTCTTCGGCGGAGGCCTCGCCATGGATCGCGCGTTCGGGCGCATCCCCAACAAACATCGAGCGCGCCTCGGAGGCAAATTCCGTACCCACATAATCCGAGGACGCTTCCACCTCGTCGCGCAGGCGGGCGATGGCCTTGGCGAGCGCCGTGTCCGGGGTGCTGAGAGAGGGATGCTCGGGCGTTGTGTCTGTGCCGGGCTTCGTGACGGCGCCGCCGGACTGGGGTGCTGGGCTCTCCATCGGCATGTCGTCCGGGGCGGGCAGGGCGGCGCGATCGCGAGCCGGACGCACCTGCGGTGCCATCAGGGTCTTGTCCACCTCGGTCGACCCACAGATCGCACAGCTCGCCAGGCCCGCGGCGCGCAATCGGTCATATCCTTCGGCTGAGGGAAACCAGCTTTCGAAGACGTGGTCATTCTCGCATTTCAGCGTGTAGCGGATCATGAAGTCAGGGCCTACAGGACGGATGTCAGTCGTACAATTCTGCAACTCTATGCGTTAAGGTCCCCATAGCAAAGCAGGATTCTCTATTCGGGTTTTTGACGCGGCGTCCCGCCCATTTCCGGGGGGGAGGGCGACAGATCCAGCAAAGCAGCGCACGCGGATGCGTGGGGCACTGCCCGGTCGGGGCGTCGCGCGCGGCAGATCAATCGCGCAGATGGGTCGGGTCGAAATCGCGGATCATGTGGCGCAGCTCGGGCTCATCCACCCGCGCGGCGGCCTTTTTGCGCGAGAACCACTTGCGCTTGCGCTCGCCCTTTTCCGGGAAATCCTCGATCAGTTTGCGCACCTTGACCGGGAAGACCGCGACCACGATGGGCAACCGATCCTGGCGGTCCAGCACCTTGAGATAGGAGTAGATCCCCAGGCAGTTGAGCGAGATCCGCCCCTCGACCCCGGCCTCTTCCCAGGCTTCGCGCGCGGCACTCTCCGGGGCGGTCAGGCCATCCTCGGGCCATCCCTTGGGAATGATCCAGCGCCCGGTTTCCCGGCTGGTAATCAGCAAAATCTCGGGTTTTCCCCGCACGACGCGATAGGGCAGCGCCGCGAACTGTGTGCGCACATCTCGTTTTCCGAGCCCGTTGAGTTGCAACGGGTGTTGGTTTTTTCGAACCGCAACAACCATTTATGTCTCACTTGCCTCTCACTGCTCGCATCACCCGCGTGCGATCCACGCATGTTATACCCCCAGTATAACCCCTCATGGGGTATTTCACCACAGTCCTTTTCCCGACAGCGTAACGGCTTTGTGAAATTCGATTTGAAAAACCGGGTGTTCTGGCTATTTCGCGCAGGAGGAATGGGTGGTGGCCACCTGCCGGAAACGAGGGAATTGACCATGGTGAATGCGACGGTGCGATACGGTATCTTCGGAGCGGTGCTGAGCCTGTGTCTGGGGCTGGGGTGCGCTCTGGCCTCCCCCCCGCCCGAAGATGCGGGGCGGTTCATGTCCATCGATGGCGGGCCGCTCGATCTAAGCACTTGGCGCGGGCGTCCGGTTCTGGTGGTCAACACCGCCTCCCATTGCGGGTTCACCGACCAGTACGAGGGGTTGCAGGCGCTGCAGGACCGCTACGGCGCAGAGCAACTGGTCGTACTGACCGTGCCTTCGGACAGCTTCAATCAGGAGCTCGACAGCGCCGCCGAAGTCGCCGAGTTCTGCGAGATCAATTACGGGCTCGACCTGCCCATGACCGATATCACCCCGGTGCGCGGACCTGATGCCCATCCGTTCTACAGCTGGCTGCAGCAGAGCGAGGGGGTCGCGCCGCGCTGGAACTTCACCAAGGTGCTTCTGGATGGCGAGGGGGGCTATGTCGCCCATTGGGGCTCGACCACCCGCCCGCTCGCCCCGCGGATCACCCGGGAAATCGATGCGCTGCTGACCCGGTGACGACCCTCCGGAGCTTGCCTGCGCCGGTCTTCATTGGCGCAGAGATCTATCGCAATTCGACCTATGGCGGCTGGCACCCGCTGCGGATCCCGCGGGTCTCGACCGCGATGGACCTGTCCAAAGCGCTGGGCTGGCTGCCGCGGTCGCAGTTCCGTGTCTCGCCCCGGGCCAAGCCCGCGGCGCTGCATCTCTGGCATGATCCGGCCTATGTGGCCGCTCTGGTGGCGGCCGAGGCGGCCGGGGATGTGAGCTCGGAGATCCGCAGTCGCCACAATCTGGGCACCCCGTCAAATCCTGTCTTTCCAGAGGTTTATCGCCGTCCGGCCACGGCGGCCGGCGGGTCCATGCTTGCCGCCGCGATCCTCGGGGCAGGACCGGGCGTGGTCTATCACCCGGCGGGCGGGACCCATCATGGCCTGCCGGATCGGGCCAACGGGTTTTGCTATCTCAACGACCCGGTGCTTGCGATCCTGTCCCTGCGCCGGGCAGGGCTGCGGCGCATCGCCTATGTGGATATCGACGCCCATCATTGTGACGGGGTGGCCGTGGCCTTTCGCGGCGATCCCGAGACGCTGATGCTCTCGGTCCATGAGGAAAAGCGCTGGCCCTTCACCGGCGGGCTCGACGAGACCGAGGCGGGGGCGGCAGTGAACCTGCCCGTGCCGCGCGGCCTCAATGACAGCGAGATGACGGTGATCCTCGAGGATCTCATCCTGCCCGTGGTGGCACGGTTCGCGCCCGAGGCGATCGTGCTGCAATGCGGGGCCGATGCGGTGGACGAGGATCCGCTGTCTCGTCTTGCGCTGTCGAACAATGCCCATTGGGACGTGGTCGGCGCGTTGGCCGGATTGACTGAGCGCTACCTCGTGCTGGGCGGGGGCGGGTACAATCCCTGGACGGTCGGGCGGCTCTGGGCCGGGGTCTGGGCGACCCTGAACGGGCATGAGATCCCCGATCATCTGCCCGCCGAGGCACAAGCGGTGCAGCGCGGGCTCAGCTGGGCCGGGACCAAGATGTCCCGGGTGCCCGCCGAGACCCTGTTCACCACCCTGCGCGACGCGCCACGCCCCGGTCCGGTGCGCGCCGAGATCACCGAACGGGTCGCCCTTCTGCGCGCCCGGCGACTGCGCCCGCAGGCGGTCTGACCGCTCCGCGACCATGGTCCTATGTACGCATGGGGGTGTTTTGCGGAAGGTATGTCGCGAACATGAAGGCCCTGGAGGACACATTATGGCTTGGACGAAACCCACATTGCGCGAGATCGAATGCGGCATGGAAATCAACATGTACGGCCCGGACAATGATCGTGACGACGAAGGCCGCGATCTGTTCTGAGTAATGGACTGCGAGCTCGGACATGACGTTCCGCGCGAAGATCTTGGGGGCGGCTGCCGGCGGCGGCCTCCCCCAGTGGAATTGCGGGTGTGAGAATTGCAACCTCGCCCGTGCAGGCGACATCCCCTCTCAGACACAATCCTCGATTGCCGTCAGCGCGACCGGTCGCGACTGGGCGATCCTGAACGCATCCCCTGATATCCGCACGCAACTGGCGACCACGCCGGAGCTGCATCCCACCGACCTGCGCGCGCTGCCTCTGCGCTCGGTGCTGGTGACCAATGGCGATATCGACCATGTGGCGGGCCTGCTCACCCTGCGGGAGCAGCAGCCCTTCGACCTTTTTGCGAGCGCCGAGATCCATGGCGTGCTCGATGACAACCCGATCTTCTCGGCGGTGAACCCTGCCGTGGTGCCGCGCCGCGTGATCCGGCTGGGCGAGACCTTCGCGCTGGTCGAGGGGATCGAAGCGACGGTCTTTGCGGTGCCGGGCAAGGTGCCGCTCTATCTCGAGGGCGAGGAAGTCGCCACCGACCTGGAGGGCGAACAGACCGTGGGCGTGCATCTGCGCTGCGGTGCGCAATCGGTATTCTACATCCCCGGCTGCGCCCTGATCCGTCCGGACCTCGCCGACCGGCTGCGCGGGGCGGATATCGTCTTTTTCGATGGAACCCTGTGGCGCGATGACGAGATGCTCCTGCAGGGGCTCAGCCAGAAGACCGGACAGCGAATGGGGCATATGTCCATGGCCGGGACCGAAGGGTCGATGGCGGCCTTTGCCGGGCTCGGGGTGAAGACCAAGGTCTATGTCCACATGAACAACTCGAACCCGGTCCTGCGCCCGGACAGCGCCGAACGCGCCGCGGCCAAGGCCGCAGGCTGGACCGTGGCTGCCGATGGGATGGAGTTCCGGCTCTAGCCCTCGGGCGATGGGGCGGGATCACCCGCTCAGATCGCCGCGACGATCCTCGACCAGAGCGCGCAGAAAATCCGCCACGGCCCGGACCCGGCGCGTTTGCAGCAGGTCGGAATGGGTCACCAGCCAGATCGTCTGGTCCAGACCGAGATCCCCGTCGAGACAGACGAGCCCCCGGGGGCGGGCGAGGAAATGCGGCAGGATGGCGAGACCGAGCCCGGTTGCGCAGGCCGTCAGTTGCGTGGCAAGCGACGTGGTCGCGAGGGCCGGGGCCCGTCCCTTCAACACCCGCTCGACCCATTGCGCGGCGGGCAGATGGGCATAGGCATCCGTCCAGCCGATCAACGCGTCCTGATCGAACCGGCTGGCATCGGCGGGGGCGGGGCGCGTCGCCATATACGCCGGTGCGCCATAAAGCCCGAAGCCCAGACGCCCGAGCCGCTGCAACGAGACATTGCCGCGATCCGGTTTCACCATGCGCAGGGCGATATCCGCATCGCGCCGATGCAGGTTCACCGTGGCCACATCGGTCACGATCTCCAGCGACAGGAGCGGGTAGTCCGCCCGCAAGCGCCCCAGCGCCGGCAGGATGAGCCCGGTCGCGAGGTTCTCTGCCGTGGCCAGCCGCACCACGCCCGAGACCGCGGTGTCCCGCCCGAGACCGGAGGTCAGCGCGAGGGCGCTCGCCTCCATCTCTTCGGCACGGGGGATCAGGGCCGCGCCATCCTCGGTCAGCCGATACCCCGACTGGTGCCGGGCAAAGAGAGGGTGCCCCACCGCCGCCTCCAGCCGTTCGATCCGACGCGAGACAGTGGCGATGCCAACCTCCATCTGTTGGACCGCGCCGCTCAGCGTGCCGGCGCGCGCCACGGCGAGAAAGGCGCGGATGTCGTCCCAGACCAGATCCTCTGTGCCGTGTTTTCCGATTTTGGAAACTCCCTTGCCGGTTTCGTCGATATGTATCGCATTCCGGAAATGCCATCTCTCAACCGGGACGGCAAGAGAAGGAGACCACCATGAAGAGACGCACACTCGGACACGGGTTTGACGTATCGGCCATCGGCCTCGGTTGCATGGGCATGAGCGAATTCTATGGCCCGCGCGACGATGCCCGGGCCCTGCGGGTGCTGCATGAGGCCGTCGCGCTGGGGATCGACTTTTTCGACACGGCGGACATGTACGGCCCGCACCACAACGAGGAGCTGTTGGGCAGATTCCTCGCCCAAACCCAGAGCCGCCCGAAGATCGCGACCAAGTTCGGCATCGTCCGGCGGCCCGGGGAATATCGCCGAAGCCTCGACAACCATCCGGATTATGCCCGCGCCGCCTGCGAAGGCTCGCTCAGGCGGCTCGGCATCGAGCGGATCGATCTCTATTACGTGCACCGGGTCGACCGTAGCCAGCCGATCGAAGAGACCATGGGCGGCCTCGCCCGGCTGGTCGAGGAGGGGAAGATCGACCGGATCGGGCTCTGCGAAGTGAGCCCCGATACTCTGCGCCGGGCCCATGCGGTGCATCCGGTCACGGCGGTGCAGACCGAGTACTCGCTTTGGTCCCGGGGGCCCGAGGCGGAGGTGCTGCCCACCTGCCGGGAGCTGGGGATCGGGTTTGTGCCCTATTCGCCGCTGGGGCGCGGCTTCCTGACCGGGCGGTTCCAGAGCGATGCAGAGTTTGCGGACGGGGATTTCCGCAGCGCGCTGCCGCGGTTTCAGAGTGACGCGGTGCGCACGAACAAGCGCATTGCGGACCTTGTCGGCCAGATGGCCAGCCGGATCGGGTGCAGCCCGGCGCAGCTGTCGCTGGCCTGGCTTTTGGCGCAAGGGGAGGATCTCGTGCCCATCCCGGGAACCAGAACGCTGGATTACCTGCGCGACAACGCAGCCGCCGGGGCGATCACTCTGGACCCGGCCGATCTCGCGGCGCTGGAAACCGGCCTCGCCGCTCTGCCCATCATGGGCGCGCGCTATACCGACGAAGGCATGAAAGGCGTCGACGCATGAGCCGCGAGGCTGCGCCTTTGCCGCGGGCGATGGACGTGCTGGGCCAACTGGACGCCACCGCGCCCGAGGCCGTGCGGGCTCGGTTGGAGGCTCTGGCGCCCGAGGCCGCCGAGATCATCATGGGCTACGCCTTCACCGATGTGCTCGGTCGCGCGGGGCTGGACCTGCGGACCCGCGAGATGCTGACCGTGGCGATGCTGTCTGCCATGGGCACCGCTCCGGATCAGCTGGCGTTTCATATGCGCGCGGCCCGCGCGACCGGCGTGCGCCGGGACGAGATCGTTGAAATCGTGTTGCAGGTCTCGGTCTATGCCGGAGTGCCCGCCGCGATGAATGCGGTGACGGCGGCGCTCGCGGCCTTCGACGATCCGGGCGAGAGCTAGAGGTCCCTCTTCCCGCCCCGGTGGGCCGCTGGATCGCGGCCCGCTGCACCGCTTCTGCCCCCCTGATGCGGGGGGCAGTCACGCAGGCCAAAACCCTGCGAAAGGCCCTCGGTTCCGCGCCGCAATGCAGGTTCGACGCGCTGCGTCAAGGACCCGAAATGCATCAAACCAGCAGGTTAACGCCACGGATTTGGCGAAGCTTTGCCCAAAAAAAGTCCCAACCTCCACAGAGATGATTAAGCGAATACAGTGCCCCTCCATACCGGGTTCTGGATGCGTCAGGATGGGGTTTGTCCGTCACACCCCAGCATTCGAGCTCACGCGAAACACCAGGCACTCGACTGAAAAGAGGCGTTGATGTCCTATACCGATCCGAGACAAAACTCTGAAAATTTTGATGCAAATTCAGAGGATTTGTCCACGCATCTCTCCACCTGCACCTGTCCCGCCTGTATGGCGGAGGATCGGTTTCAGGACGATCTGGAACGCGCGGGCAATCCCACGGATGGCACCACCGGCTCGGCCGGAGAGACCGCGACGCTGCAGGAAATGGCGGACTTTCTCGAGGTTGGCTATTGGGGCAACGGGACAGGTCTTCGCCACAATGTTGGCACAACTGGTCCCGATGCCAATAACGGGGTGCTCTATTACAACGTGACCGGCTACGGCCCGCTGACCTATGGCGGCGGGAGCGATGCGGACGGTGTCTCGGAGGAGCGCGCAGAGCTGATCCGCGATGTCTTCGACGTTTACGAACAGGTGCTGGGCATCCAGTTCATCGAAACCACGAGCACCGATGACAGCGTCGTCGATTTCTTCTTCTCGGACAATCAGAGCGGTGCCTTTGCGGGCTCCACCCGCTTTAGCGACGGCACAATCTATTACTCCTATATCAACATCGCCGAGAGCTGGTCCGGCGGCACCTCGACCTATGACGACTACACGCTGCAGACGATCTTTCACGAGGTCGGCCACGCGCTCGGCCTCGGGCACCAGGGCCCCTATAACGGCAGCGCGAATTACAGCGACGACGCGATCTTCGAGCTTGATAGCTGGCAAGCCTCGATGATGTCCTACTTTTCGCAGACCGAGAACTCGGCGGTTTCGGCCAATGGCGAGTTCCTGCAGACCCCCATGGCGGTGGACTGGCTCGCGCTGGACAGCATCTATGGCGCGCAGGGCTACGGGGTGTCGAACGCCTTCACCGGCGACACGGTCTACGGGTTCAACACCAATATCTCGGCCAGCGAGAGCCGGATCTGGAATGACTATGCCAGCTATGCCAACCGCACGGCCTCGACGATCATAGATGCGGGCGGGATCGATACGCTGGATTTCAGTGGCTACAGCGCCAACCAGAAGATCGACCTGACGGTCCAGACCGCGGACCAGACCTATCAGAACAGCTCGGATATCGGTGGCCGCACCGGCAACCTGACCCTCGCGATCGGCACGGTGATCGAGAACGCGATCGGGGGCGCGGGCAATGACCGCTTCATCGGCAATGACGCCGACAATGTGTTCGAAGGGGGCGCGGGCGACGATAGCTTCATCGGTCAGCTCGGCAATGACGTCTTCCACGGCGATGCCGGCTTTGACACGGTGATCTACAATTTCGGGTTCAGCTTCTATAGCTTCTCGCTGATCGAGGACGCGATCCAGGTGATCGGCGAGGGGATCGATTTTGTCTATGACACGATCGAAAGCTTTGAATTCGTGGATATCACCTACAGTTTCTCGGACATCTTCGATCTGTTCGGCAATCAGGCCCCCATGCCCGCGGATGACAGCGCGACCGTGGACGAAGACGCGCCGCTCATCCTTGCGGTGCTGGGCAATGACGTGGATCCCGAAGGGGATGCCCTGACCATCACCGAGATCAATGGCGCGGCCATCGCCACCGGCGAGAGCGTTGATCTGGCCTCCGGCGCGTCGGTAACGCTGAATGCGGACGGCACGCTGAGCTATGCCCAGAACGGCGCCTTTGATGCCCTGAACACCGGCGAGACCGGGAGCGAGAGCTTCACCTACACGGTCTCCGACGGCAATGGCGGCGCGGCCAGCGCGACCGTGGATATCACGATCGAAGGGGCGGATGACGACCTGCCGGATGGCCCCATCGGTCAAAGCGGCACCGTCGCGGTGGCGCAGAGCGGCTCGGGCCAGTGGCACAGCGTGACCTTCGACACGGCGATCAGCAATGCGGTTGTCGTCATGGGACCGCTCTCGGCCAATGACGCCGAGGCCGCGACCACCCGGGTGCGCAATGTGACCGAGACCGGGTTCGAGTTCCAGATCGACGAGTGGAACTACCTCGACGGTGTGCACGGCGCGGAAACCGTCAGCTGGCTGGCCGTGTCCGAGGGCACCCATACCCTGAGCAATGGCAAGACCCTCGTGGCGGGCACGCAGAGTGTTGGTACGGGCTTTGCCTCCGTGTCTTTCGGGGCGACCCTGGACACATCGGTCGTGCTGGCGGAGGTTACCAGCGTCAACGAAGCGGATGCGGTGACCAGCCGGATCCGGAATGTGGACGAGACGGGTTTCCAGGTGCAGATCGAAGAGGAAGAGGCGCTCGGCTCCCATGGGAGCGAAACCCTCTCCTGGATCGCGGTGGAAACCGGGGTCGGGGCAGGGCTCGACGTGGTGCGCACCGCCGATCAGCTGGACCACCAGATCGACAGTTTCCAGTTCAGCGCAAGCTTCAGCGATGCGCCGGTGCTTCTGGCCGATATGCAATCGGTGGATGGGGGCGATACCGCAACCCTGCGCTTGGCCGGGCTCGACGCGGAGGGCGTCTCGCTCTTTGTCGAGGAGGAGCAATCGGGGGATGCGGAGGTCCGCCACACCACCGAAACCGCAGGCTATGTGGCGCTGGAGGGGGGGCTGCTCTATGCGGCACCCAGCGACAACACTGCGCCTGTGGCGGTGGACGACACGGCCCGCGTGGCCGAGGATGCGCCGCTGGTCCTGACGGTGCTGGCAAATGACGGTGATGCGGATCTCGACGGTCTCACCATCACCGAAATCGAGGGCCAGTCGATCGGGGTCGATGGCTCGGTCGCCCTCGCCTCGGGCGCGACCGTGACCCTGAATGCCGATGGCACCCTGAGCTACGTGCAGAACGGCGCATTTGATGTGCTCAATTCCGGCCAAACCGGCGCAGAAAGCTTCACTTACACGGTCACGGATGGCCGGGGTGGGGTGGCCTCCGCAAAGGTGGACATCACCATCGACGGGTCGGGCGGCACGGGCGAGGATGGCCTGATCGGGCAGAGCGGGACGGTCACCGTCGCGCAATCGGGATCCGAGCAATGGCACAGCGTGACCTTCGATGCCGAGATCGCCGACGCGGTCGTGGTCATGGGGCCGGTCTCTTTCAACGGGGGGGACCCGGCGGTGACGCGGGTGCGCAATGTCACGGAAACGGGGTTCGAGTTCCAGATCGACGAATGGAACTATCTCGACGAGACCCATACGACCGAGTCGGTCAGCTGGCTCGCGGTCTCCGAGGGCACCCATACCCTGTCCACCGGGCAGACCATCGTGGCCGGGTCGCAAAATGTCGGGACGAATTTCACCGATGTGAGCTTTGGCACCGGGCTGGGCGAGGCCGTGGTGCTGGCCGAGGTGACCAGCGTCAACGAGGACGATCCCGTCACCACCCGCATCCGCAACGTGGACGGGTCCGGCTTCGAAGTGCAGATCGAAGAAGAGGAGGCGCTCGGCCCCCATGTGCCGGAAACCGTGTCGTGGATTGCCATCGAAACCGGCACTGCCAGCGGGCTCGACGTGCTCCGCACTCCGGATCAGCTGGACGAGACTGTCGACACCTTCGCGTTCAACACAAGCTTTGACGCGGCCCCCGTTCTGCTGGCGGATATGCAGACCACCGATGGCGGGGACACGGCTGCCTTGCGGATGACCGCGCTGGATGGCGACAGCGTGTCCCTCTTCGTCGAAGAGGAGCGGTCCGCCAATTCCGAGGTCGGACATACGGATGAGATCGCGGGCATCGTGGCGCTTGAGGCCGGGCTGATCTACGAGGATGCCTTCCTCGCATAGGGCGGCTGCGCCAGATGCGGCGCAACCATTCGGGATCCCTGGTGTCGCTTGGCCCGAGCCGCATGGCCCGGGCGCATCTTCCGACCCGCGCCATGGTGCCGGACCAGCCCCTCGGAAGGGTCCGGTTTCGCCCTCTGAGTTCTCCGCATGCGGGGAGGGGCCCTACTAGCCGCGCGCCGGTTTGCCCTTGGCTTGTGCGGCGGGCGCATCGCGCTGGGTCACCCCATCGATCAGGACAAAGGCGATCACACAGGGCTCCGTCCCGCGGTTGGACCAGGCGTGGTTGTTGCCGCGCTGGATCAGGACATCCCCGGCCTTGAGCAGGAGGTCGTCCTCCTCCTCATCCATCATCATCCAGATCTCGCCGGACAGAACGATGGCGTAGTCGAGACTGTCGGTGCGGTGCATGAAGGGATGCCGTGAATCCTCTACGATATTCGCGCTGGCCCCCATCTCGCCAAAGGCGGATTTGCCGTCGAGCGTGGCCAGCACCTCGGGATCCTCGGGCAGGAACTCCACGCAGCGAAAGGTGGATCCCATCGGGGGCGGGTGCAGGACGAAATCCCCAGTGCAGGTCTCGGTCGGGCCGTCATATTCTGCCGGGCTGCCGCGCTCGATCCAGAAATTCGTCAACCGCACGCCGGGCCGGTTCGGGCGCTCCAGGTACTGGGTCGCGGTCTCGTCGCTGACCACCACTGCCTTGCCGGTGGCATCATGACCGGTGACCACCCGGCGGAACTCTCGTGCCATGGTTCTAGATCCTTTGAACATGTGAAGGGGCGCGGCGATCCAGAACGATCACCGCAGCGATCAGGCACAGGCCGAGCGCGGCTGTGGCCCAGCCCTGAAACAGCAGGCAGCCGCCTGCGAGCCCGGCCAGAAGGCGCGGCACCGGCCCGAGGGGCCGGGACAGGCAACCGATCACGGCCACCGCCACCGCGCCGATCCCGGCAAATCCGGTGACGATCGCGGCGAGATTGTCGACCAGCCCGCCCTGCAGGGTCAGCGCGGGCGCAAAGACGAAGGCGAAGGGCAGCACGAAGCTGGTGATCGCATAGGCCGCCGCCGTCCAGCCGACCTTGTTGATATCGGCACCCGCAATCCCCCCCGCCACATAGGCGGCCAGCGCCACGGGCGGTGTGATCGTCGAGATGCAGCCGTAGTAGAAGACGAAGAAATGCGCCGTCAGCACGGGCACGCCGAGCTTGACCAGTGCCGGGGCCACGACCGTCGCAAGGATCAGGTAGGCCGCCGTGGTGGGCAGCCCCATGCCGAGGATGATCGAGGTGATCATGGTGAACACCAGGGCGAGAAAGAGCCAGCCGTTCGAGCCGGTCTCGATCAGCAGCGCGATTTTCGATCCCAGCCCGGTGATCCCCAGGGTCCCGGCGATGATCCCCGCCGCCGCGCAGGCCGCCGAGATCGTGATCACCCCTTTCGCGCCCTCCGAGATGCCCCCGGCAATGCGCGCGACAAAGTCCGCATCGAGCCGCCGCCGCACAAGGATGTCCCCGATCAGCAATGCGCCCATGGCCCAAAGCGATGCCTTGAAGGGCGTATAGCCCCAGAGCATCAGCGCGATCAGCGTGCCGAAAGCCGCCATGAAGGGCAGCCCGTCCCAGAGCACGCGGCCAAGGCTGCGCCCGTCGCCGGTGCCCTCGCTCGACGGGGCCAACCCGGATTTCACGGCCTGCAGGTGCACGATGAAGAAGGCAGAGGTGAAAAACAGCAGCGCGGGCAGGATCGCCACCGCCATGATCGACGTGTAGGGCACGCCCACGATCTCGGCCATGATGAAGGCCGCTGCCCCCATCACGGGGGGCATCAGCTGCCCGCCGGTGGAGGCGACCGCCTCGACTGCCCCGGCCTGATGGGGTTTGTAGCCTTCGCGCTTCATGATCGGGATCGTGACGACCCCGGTCACCGCCACATTGCCTGCCGCCGAGCCCGAGACCATCCCGATCAGTGTCGAGAAGAGGACCGCGGATTTCGCCGAGGCCGCGCGCAGCCCCCGGGTCAGGCGCATCGAGATCTCGAAGAAGAAATCACCCGCCCCGAACCGCGAGAGCAGCGCGCCGAAGATCGTGAACACGATGATATAGGTCGCCGCCACCCCGACCGGAATGCCGTAGATCCCCGCCGTATCCGTGGTCAGGAAGATCACCATCCGTTCGAGCGAATAGCCGCGCCCGTTCAGCACACCGGGCAGGTAGGGGCTGAGAAAGGCGTAGGAGAAGAAGGCCAGGGCGATCCCCGCAAGGATCAGTCCGATCCCCCGCCGCGCGGCCTCGAACACCACGATCAGCAGGACGAGCCCGGCCCAGAAATCCCCCGGCTCGGTCAGCCCGCCGCTGAAGGCAATCGCCTTCCAGCGGGTCAGCATCCACCAGGAGGCCGCGAGAGTGGCAGCGATCAGCACCCCCGAGAGCACCGTGTTCCAGCGCGTCCCTGCCAGACGCGCGGTCATAGGTTTGGTGGCAAAGAGCAGCGAGAAGGCGAGCGCCACATGAATGATGCGCATCGGCAGGGTCGAGAGGGAGATCAGTCCCGCCACCACCGCCAGATGAAAGACACCGAGCCCGAACGCCGCGACCAGCAACACGCTGTTCCCGGTCAGCGCGCCTTTCCAGCCCGGTGCATGCGCCTGCGTCACGCCGGTTACTGCCCGAAGTAGCGCGCCGCGCCTTCATGCAGGTCGATGGCCAGCGATGTGGACATGGCAGGATCGATCTGCCGGGCATTTGCGTTCTCGGCCTTGAACTCGTCGAGATGCTCGAAAACCGCGCGGGCGATGGCCTCGACCACATCCGCATCCGTGTCCGAGGGCACGACCAGCATGTTGTTCACGCCCAGAACCGCGCCATCGGACGGGGTGCCATAGACATCTGCCGGAACCGTGACGGCGCTGTAGGCGGCGTTCTTGCTGATCGCCTCGTCCAGCTTGCCCTCCGAGAAGCGAATGAACTTGAGGTCCGCCCCGGCCGTGGCCTGCATCACCGCGCCTGCGGGATAACCCGACAGCGCCAGGGCCGCATCCACATTGCCGTCGGTCAGCTGGCTGAACCCGTCGGAATAGCTCAGAAAACTCGGCGTGAAATCGTCAACGCTCATGCCATGCATCGGCAAGAGGAAGTTCAGGAAGCCGAGCGTCCCGCCGCCCGCCGGGCCTACGGCGACCCGTTTGCCCTTGAGATCCTCGAAGGTCTCGATATCCGAGCCCTCCAGCGTGATCATGTGCAGGATCGACGGGTGCAGGGCCGCAACGGCCTTGAGGTCGATCGCGCCCGAGCTGTAGGGGCCTTTGCCCGCCACGGCGAGCTTGGCCAAGTTGTTGTTCGTGATGGCGATTTCGACCTCGCCGCTGTCGATCAGCCGCGGGTTCTGGACCGAGCCACCGGTCACGACCGGCACCATCGAGATGTCACCCCCGGCATATTTGTTGACGAGGTTCGAAATGGATTGGCCCATCGGGTAGAACGCGCCGCCGAGGCTGGCCGTCCCGATCCGCATCTCTTCTGCCGCGCCTGGCAGGGCTGTCACCGCCGACAGCGCCGCTGCAAGAATAAGCTTTCGCATGATCTCCTCCTCCCTATGGATGTGATCAAAAGTATCGGTGAAAATAGGCCGCGTCTATATTTTATCGATTTTTTAGCACTGAAATTGCAAAATCGATTATATGTGTACAGCCGCTGGGGCAGGGGCGGTGTCGCCCCGTACGGAGTTCGGTGGTTGCGCGCGGATGCTCCAGCGCGCCCGATCACAGGGGATCGGACGCGGAGGCGCGCGGATGTCTTACACCACGGTGACGGTCAGCGATCCGACACCATCGATGGTCGCTTCCATCACGTCGCCCTTGACCACGGCATTCACGCCGGAGGGGGTCCCGGCCATGATGACATCGCCCGCCTGAAGCTCGAAATACTCCGAGAGATACGAGATCATTTCCGGCACCTTCCAGATCATCTGGTTCAGGTCGCCTTCCTGACGGATCTCTCCGTTGACGACCAGCGCCACGCGCCCCTGATCCGGGTGCCCCACCTCGGAGACCGGCAGGAGCGGGCCGACCGGTCCGGACCGCTCAAAGGCTTTGCCGATTTCCCAGGGGCGGCCCATCTTCTTCATCTGGCCCTGCAGATCGCGACGGGTCATGTCGAGCGACACCCCGTAGCCCCAGACATGATCCAGCGCTTCCTCCAGCGCGATATTCGTGCCGCCGGATTTCAGCCCGACCAGAAGCTCGACCTCATGATGCACATCAGAGGTGTGGGGCGGATAGGGGAACTCGCCGGACGCGTCGAGATTGTTGGGGTTCTTTTGAAAGAAGAAGGGCGGCTCGCGATCCGGATCATGCCCCATCTCGACAGCATGGGCCGCGAAGTTGCGGCCGATGCAATAGACCCGCCGAACCGGGAAACGGCCCCCATCGCTGGTCGGGATGGTATGCACCTGGGGTGCAGGGATGACATGATCGGACATTGCTTTCCTCCTGAGCAAGAACAAGAAACGCGCCCGGGCTGCTCGAGCCGGTCCGGGACGATCCCGACCGCCGCCAGGGCGATGGGGCGCGTGGACCCCGGGGACGCGCCCCGGTGTCTAAGCCTGATATGTAGAAGAACAGAAGCGTCCCTAGCCCAACCATTTCCTGAATTGGTTGACGGTCGCCGCTGGCCGGATCCGCGCCATCGCCCTAGTCGTGCGGAAAGCGCGAATAGACCGACTTGAGATGCACGGTCATGGCGCGCGCGGCGAAATCGCCATCGCCCGAGACAATCGCCGAGACGATGGCGTCATGCTCGCGGAAGCTGGAATAGCCCGGATGCGGCTTGTCCGTATCCCGTTTCTGGCCCCAGACGATAGAGCGTCGCACGGAGTTAAGAGTTTCGAAGAAGTAGAGAAAAAGCTGGTTGCGCGCGGCGCGGGCAATCGCGTGATGCAGGTTGTTGTCCCAAGCCTCATAGGTCCGCCAGTCTTCGGATGTGCGGCAGCGATCGGCGCAGAGCTCCATGCGCTCCTGATCGGCGGCTGTTGCATGGCGCGCGGCCAGGCGGCTCAGCTCCGGCTCGATGGTGAAGCGCACCGCCACGACCTGTTCCGGCGTGACCAGATCGCGCAGGAAGAGAACATCGTCGAGATTGAGGATCGGGCGGGGCCCCACATAGGTGCCGCGTCCCACATGGCGCCAGATCAACCCGCTTTTTTCCATCTCTGACAGGGCGTTACGCAAAGAATGCCGCGATACGTCCAGCGTCTCGCACAGATCCCGTTCCGGCGGGAGACGGTCGCTCAGCGTGTAGCCCTTGTCCGTGATCAGGTCTCGTATCCGGCCGACGAGTTCCTTGGATTGCGTCACTCAATTTCACCCAATTGCCATATTGGTTGGTTGCGCGAGAGCATATCTGCGCTCCTTATCAATGCACGGAAGTTGTTCTGCGGCCCAGAGGAAAACCGCGTTTTGGGGGCCCGATCCGACCATGGATGGGGCAGGGGAAACGCGTAGGAAACACCGCAGACCCGTTCTTTGGGAGGAGAATGGCATGAAACTCGCGACCCTCGCCATGGGCGAGACCCCTTTGGCTGTTGTCTTGTTGTCCAATGGGTCGGCCCTGCAGATTGCAGCCACCACCCGGGATATTCCGGGGGCCGTCGGCGCAGCCTTGCGCAGTGGCAACCTGCAGGCCCTGATTGATGCCGGACCCGAGGCGCTGGCCGAACTCAAGCGCATCGTGGATGAGGCGGAGGCTGGTGGCCATACAGAGGCGGTCGTCTCGGCGGATCACCCGTTCCTCGCGCCGCTTCATGCGCCGCGCAAGAACATCTTCTGCGTCGGTCGGAACTATGCCGAACATATCGCCGAGGGCGAGCGGGCGCAGAAGGCCAAGATCGGGATCACCGATCATCCGGTCTATTTCACCAAGCCTGCCACGGCGGTTGTGGGCCATGGCGGTGATGTGCTGATCTTTCCGGCGGTCTCGGAGAAGATCGATTACGAGGTCGAGCTGGCCGTCGTGATCGGCAAGGCCGGGCGCGACATCCCCAAGGAGCGCGCCTTTGAGCATGTCTTCGGCTACACGATCCTGAATGACATCACGGCCCGCGACGTGCAGCGGCGCCATGGGGGGCAGTATTTCAAGGGCAAATCCCTGGATGGCTCTTGCCCGATTGGTCCGTGGATCGTCACCGCCGACGAGATCAGCGACCCGCAGAACCTCTCGATCAGCCTGTCGGTCAATGGCGAGGTGCGTCAGGACGGGCGCACCCATGACATGATTTTCGACATCCCGACCCTGATCGCCTCTCTGTCCGAGGGGCTGACGCTGGAGCCGGGGGACATCATCGCGACGGGTACCCCGTCGGGCGTGGGCTACGCGATGGACCCGCCGCAATACCTCAAACCAGGCGACACCGTGGTCTGTCAGATCACCGATATCGGGCAATTGAAGAACACAGTGCGCGTTGCATGACGCACTGACACGGCCGTTGGGCATGACGGCCATATCTGGACCAACTTGGAGGAGACGAACATGATCAACAGAAGAGCACTCTCGGCGGCACTGGTGGCGAGCTTGCCCCTTGTGGCGACCCTTGGCGCGCCGGCATTCGCATCGGATGACCTGCGCAAGATCACCTTTGTGCAACCGAGCCCCTCGGCCATCAACTCGTTCCCGGTTTTCGTGGCGATTGGCGAAGGGTTCTTCGAGGAAGAAGGCCTTGAGGTCACGGTCGAGGCGATCAACGGCTCCGGTGCCGTTCTGCAGGCGCTCTCGGCGGGGCAGGCCCATTTCGGACGCCCGGGCCCGGGCCCGCTGATCGCGGCGCGGACCCGCGGTGTGGACGCAGTGCATATCTATAACGTGGCTGCACGCTCCAATTTCGGCATCGCGGTGCAGGAAGGCTCGGACTATCAGAGCGTTGAGGAGCTGCGCGGCAAGGTGATCGGCACCGGCACCGCGGATGGCGCCGAGGTCGGCTTTGCCCGCAATGTGATGACCGGCGCAGGCATGAAGGATGGCGAGGATTACGAATTCCTCACCGTCGGGGATGGCGGCCCGGCAACGGCGGCCTTCCTGAATGGCGAGATCGAGGCCTATTCCGCCTCCACCGCCGATACGGCCATCCTGAACCAGCGCGGCATGGCCGTGCGCGACATCACCCCGGCGGAGTTCGGGCGTTTCTTCGGCAACGGGATCGCCACGCTGGGGGACACCATCCGCAACGACCGCGCGCTCGTCGAAGCGTGGAGCCGGGCCTTCGCCAAGGGCCATGCCTTTGCGCTCGATGATGCGAACCGCGAGGCGGTGCTGGCCCATCTCGCTGCGGGCAACCCGCAAGAGGGCGAGGACAAGGAGTTCCAGGCCGCCCTGTTTGACGCCGTGCGCTCCAAGACGATCCCGGCTGAGGGCGGCGAAGGTCTCGGCTGGTACCCGGCAGAGGTCTGGCAGGAATGGCAGGACGCTCTCGTGGCCGGTGGCGAAGTTGACGGGCCGCTCGAAGATCTGAGCGCCGCCTGGACCAACGAGTTCGCCAAGATCGGACGTGAGGCGGTCAACTGATGACCGCGGTCTTGGCCCATGACTATTCCGGCGCACCCTTGGGTGCGCCGGTCTATGAGCTGACCCATGTCAGCAAGACTTACGCGCGCAACAGCGTTGTCGCGCTTGAGGATGTCAGCCTGACCCTGCGCAAGGGCAGTTTTACTTCCGTGATCGGATCCAGTGGCTGCGGGAAATCCACCCTGCTGAAGATCATGGCGGGCCTCATTCCCCCCTCGAAGGGGCGGGTAATCCTGCAGGACAAACCGGTGATCGGGCCGCGCCGCGACATCGGCATGATGTTCCAGCAGGCAACGCTCTTTCCCTGGAAAACCGCCGTTGAGAACATCGTCCTGCCGATCGAGATCCGCGATGGCAAGGCCGCCGCCAAGAAGGCGCTCGACAAGGCCTATGAGCTGCTCGAGATTGTCGGTCTCAAGGGGTTCGAGAATGTCTATCCCAACGAGCTGTCGGGCGGGATGGCCCAGCGGGCCTCGATCTGCCGGATGCTGATCACCGAGCCGGCGGTCCTGTTGCTCGACGAGCCGTTCAGCGCGCTGGATGAGCTGTCGCGCGACATGATGAACATGGAATTGCAGCGGATCTGCCGCGAGCAGGACGCCACGGCCTTTCTCGTGACGCACTCGATTCAGGAAGCGGTGATCCTGTCGGACGAGATCGTCGTGATGAAACCACGCCCCGGACGCCTGGCGGAAATCGTCGAGGTCGACCTGCCGCGTCCGCGCACGCTGGACATGATGACGACGCCCAAATTCGGCGAGATCGTCGATCATATTCGCGGCCTTCTGGACAAGGGAGAGAACATGTGAGCGACGTGCAAAGCAACCTGTCTTTCAAGGCCAATGACGAGGATACCGTCTGGGTCCAGGAAGTGGCCTTCATCGATTCCGTCCCGCGCTGGATCGCGATGAGTTTCGTGTTCCTCGTCTTTATCGGGACCTGGCAACTGGTGACGGGCCTCGGGCTCGTCTCGCCGATCATCCTGCCGACCCCTTGGGAGACGCTGGAGGATATGGTCTTTGTCGGGAAGAACCTGCTCTCGGGCGGGTACATGCTCGGCTCGCTCTGGATCACGATCAAGGAAGTGATCTACGGGTTTGCGCTGGCCATCGCCATCGGGTTCTCGCTCGGGGTTCTGGTGGGCGAGACGGCCTTCGGCGAGAAAGCCGTGATGCCCTATCTGGTGGCCATCGATACGATGCCCAAGGTCGCCTTCGCGCCGCTCTTCGTCGCGTGGCTCGGGTTTGGCATTGAATCGAAAGTGGCCCTGGCCGCGTTCATCGCAACCTTCCCGATCGTGGTGGGTACTGCCGCCGGTCTGCACTCGGCGGATGAGAACGCCCGGATGCTGTTCAAGACCATGGGGGCCAGCCGGATGCAGACGCTCATAAAGATGAAGCTGCCCACCGGGTTGCCGCAGATCTTCACCGGGCTCAAGATCGGGGCCGTCGGCGTCATGGCCGGGGCAATCACCGGCGAGTTTCTCGGCGGGGGCAAGGGCTTTGGCGAGCTGATCCGCGTCGCCGCCTCGCAGCTGGATACGCCGCGCGTGTTCTCGCTGATCCTCTATCTCAGCCTCGTGGGGCTCACGCTCTACCTGATCGTGCAATGGACCCAGCGCAAGGTGGTGTTCTGGCAGAAGGAAACCGTGGGGTCCCATGATGGCTGAGACGGACCCGATCCCGGTCGACGCCCTGCAGGGCTTCGTGGCTCAGGCCCTGCGGAGCAGGGGCGTGCCGCAGGGCGACGCAACCAAGGTGGCCGCCCTGATGGTCGAGGCGGATGTGTTCGGCTATGGCACCCATGGGGTGTTCCGGCTGCGCCAATACATGGCGCGGCTGGCCGGGGGCGGCTGCAACCCCACGCCACAGATCTCTGTCGTCCATGAAACCGTGGCCACGGCCGTGATCGACGGCGATGATGGTTTGGGGCATCTGGCCATGGCCGCCGCCCGCGATCTGGCCATGGAAAAGGCCCGCGCCGCAGGCATCGGTTGGGTCGGTGTGCGCGGGGGCAACCATGCGGGGCCGCTCGCGCTCTATGTCCGTCCGCAGGCCGAGGCCGGTCTGCTCGGCATGGCCGCTGCGGTGGGCAGTGCAAACCACGTGCCGCCCTATGGGGGCAGCGACCTGTTGCTGGGCACCAATCCCATCGCCTTTTCCGCACCCGCCGCCGGGGCGGATCCCTTTGTCTTCGACATGGCGACCACCGTGGCCGCGATGGGCAAGATCAAGACCCTGCTGCAACAGGGGGCGCCCATGCCCGAAGGCTGGATGGTGGGCCGGGATGGCAAACCCCTGACCGACCCGGCGCGCAAATCCGAGGGCTTCCTGCTGCCAATAGGCGGGCCCAAGGGCTTCGGCCTCTCGGTGGCGATCGGTCTGATGGCCGGGGTGCTCAACGGGGCGGCCTTTGGCGGGGATGTGGTGGATTTCACCTCCGATACCAGTTCTTCGACCAATACCGGGCAATGCGTCATGGCGCTGGATCCCGCAGCCTTTGGCATGGCGGAGGAGTTCGCGGCGACTGCGACCCGCATCTTTGACGAGATGCGCGCGTCGGAGCCTCTGCCGGGCCATGACCCGGTACGACTGCCCGGCGAGGGCAAGACCGCCCAGGCCGAGGCCCGCCGCAAGACGGGACTGACCCTGAACCCGGCCTTGCAAAAAGAGCTGAACAAGATCGCCGCCGAATGCGATATCGACGCGCCGTTTCCAATGGGCGAGGCCGCCTAGAGCGCGCCGCCCGCGCCCCGGGGCCCCCGCACGGGCCCCGGGCGCACCCCCGCATGCCCCGCTTGCGCTGAGCGCGGCCTGAACCGCACGCCAAGCCCGAGCCCCCCCCGGAGACTTCACCAATGGATATGACGACCTGGGTCACGGTTGGGCCAATCCTGCTGGGGGTTGGGGCCATGGCCGGCACCCTCGCGGGGCTCCTCGGGGTCGGCGGTGGGATCGTGATCGTGCCGGTGCTCTACTGGCTGACCGAAGCCGGTTTGTTGGACGTCGCCCCGGATGTGGCCATGCATTTCGCGGTGGCCACATCGCTTTGCACGATCATTCCGACCTCGATCTCGTCTGCGCTGGCCCACCGGCGTAAGGGCTCCATCGATATGGCGCTGGTCCGCGCCTGGGCGCCGTTTCTCGTGCTCGGGGCCATTCTCGGGGGTGGGCTGGCGGCGCAGGCCGATGCGCGGGTCCTTGCACTGGTCTTTGGCGTCATCGCCCTGATCGTCGCGCTCAGCATGCTGAACCCAAAGCCGGTCACCCTTGCCGAGGCGCCGCCATCAGCGCTCTGGCAGCGCGCGGCCATCGCGGGACCCATCGGCGCGCTTTCGGCGATGATGGGCATCGGCGGGGGGACCCTGGCCGTGCCGGTCCTCACCCTGCTGTCCTGTCCGGTCCACAAGGCGGTGGGCACGGCCGCAGTTTTTGGCCTGGCGATTTCGGTGCTGGGCAGTCTCGGCTACGCCACGGCGGGGTCCGCGATCCCGGGTCTGCTGCCGTTTTCGCTCGGCTATATCAACCTGCCTGCCGCGCTTGCCATTTCCATTGCCACGGTCCTCTTCGCGCCCCTCGGGGCGCGGATCGCCCATCGCCTCGTGGCGCAGCGGCTGCGAGCGGTTTTCGCCCTGTTCCTGAGCATCAGCGCCACGAAAATGCTGTGGGAGGCGCTGTCCTGACCCGCCGAGCGCGCCCGCGCTCAGGACAGCCTCTCGGCCAGATGGTCGAACACCAGCCGGATCCGGCGACTGGTCTTCATCTCCTGATGGGTGACCAGCCAGGTCGGCACCTCGAAGGGCGCCATGTCGCCGAGAACTTCGCGCAGATCGGGAAGCGTCGCGGCCATCCGGACCGGCAGGATGATCACCCCCAAACCCGCCCGCGCCAATTCAAGTGCTGTGTATTGCGATGAGGTGGTGAACCGGACATTCGCCCGAGTGAGGTCAAAGCCCGCCGGGCGCAGGTAGCCGAGCATTCGGTCCGCCTCCACATAGCTGATGATCTGATGATCGCCGGGACTGGCCATGTCCGGCATGCCATGCGCGTCCAGATAGCTGTGGCTGGCATAGAACCGCATGGTTTCCGCGCGCAGGCGTCGGGTCAGCAGGTTGGGCTGCTCCGGCCGCACATGCCGGATCGCGATATCGGCCTCGCGTCGCGCAAGGTCTCTGATCCCGTTATCGGCCACGATGTCGACCTCCAGCAGCGGGGCGAGGTCGCGGATCTCTCGCAGGATCGGCGGCAGCACGAAGGCCGAGAGCAGCTCGGAGGCCGTGATCCGCACCTGACCCGCCACCGATTGAGACTGACCCATCGCGGCGAGCGAGACCCTATCCGCCCCCTCCGCCATGGCGCGCACATGGTCCAGCAACTCGACCCCGAAGGGCGTCAGGGCGACCGAGCGTCCCGTCCGCTCGAACAGGGTCGCGTCCAGCGCGGTTTCGAAGGCGGCGATCTGTCGGCTGATGGTCGGTTGCGTCTGGCCAAGCGCCCGCGCCGCCGCCGAGAGAGAGCCCTCATCCGCAACGGTCAGGAATGTGCGCGCCAGATCCCAGTCAAAACCCATGGCTCGCATATATACGATTTTTGCATGCTGAGAATGCGTATTTGGTCAATTCACCTTTGAAAAATGCATGGGCAATCACGGCGCAAGTCGCTGATGGCACATCATGGGGGTGGGCCCGGTCCCCTCGGAGCCGCGCGAGATGAGACTTGTT
This sequence comes from Dinoroseobacter sp. S124A, assembly GCF_049801015.1. Classification (NCBI taxonomy): domain Bacteria; kingdom Pseudomonadati; phylum Pseudomonadota; class Alphaproteobacteria; order Rhodobacterales; family Roseobacteraceae; genus Dinoroseobacter; species Dinoroseobacter sp. S124A. Next base: position 539,255 of record NZ_JBNAGD010000001.1, read on the forward strand.
GTCCTTGGGGCGAATGGGCGAACCGGGCGGCGCGTGGTGCAGGCTGCTCTGGACCGGGGGCATTGGGTGACGGCGGTAGTACGCAGGCCAGACAAGCGTCTTGCGCTGCGCCATGACCGGCTGCGTATGGAGGTCGCAGATCCCTGCGCGCGCGGGGCTCTGGTCGAGATCCTGCGCGAACAGGATGCGGTGGTTTCCACGCTTGGTGGGCGCCGTCCGACCCGGAGCGCCGCATCGGTCTATTGGCGATCCGCCGAGGCCCTCGTCGCCGCCGCCACTGAGGCAAGGGTGAACAGGGTCGTGGTGACCTCCAGCGCGCTGCTCTTTCCGCGCCGGAGCCTGCGTAACAAGCTCCTGGCCGCGATGGTCCGGCCCGTGGTGCACAGCGCAGAGCGCATGGAGCATGTCTTGCACGCGTCGGGGTTGCAGGTGACTGTCGCGCGCTGCGGGTTTCTGACCGACCACGAGGTGCTGGGCTACCGCGCGACCCTCGGGGCCCTGCCGACCGGTGGCAGCTCGGTGTCGCGATCCAGCCTTGCGCAATTCCTCGTGGACGCTCTGGCAGAGGAGGGGGCAGGCCACCGGGTCTATGGCGTCGCCGGACCGGCCCCTTGATGCATGCATCGCCGCATCCGGGAGCGGCCAGCAAGTCACCGCCTGAAGGAGCACTAAACAGATCCGTCGCGGCACGTGGCGCCGCCAATGTCACCGGCAAGCGCATGTTTTCGCGCGTTGCGAGGCCTCAAGCTGCCTCGGTCCGGGGCGTTCAAACGAGACCCCCGCGAGTCATCCTTGCGCGGGCCATGACCACTCCGCGCATCGGGCTGTCCTGGGGAAGGGGCTGCCCGGCATGGGGCTCCGGACGCCGTCTTCGGCAGATCATTGCCCAGGCTTTCTTCTGATTTCTGGCGGCAAGGGCTGCGGGCTTGACATAGAGCTTCGCGCTGAGCACATGCTCAGTTGAGCGGTTGCTCAGGTGGGTAGACGCCATACGCCACGGGTCGCTGGATGCGACCTCCGGGCGGATCGCGCGTGGTGGCTGTCGGGGCAAAACCGGCTCAAAAACCGTATCGAGGCCTGCGCGTTTGGACATCCGCAGGCACCCAAGGGAAGGGGCGAGGAATGACCCGAAACCGACAGGTATTGGTGATGCTCCATGGCGGAGCGATGTCATCTCGATCTCTTCACCCCATCGCGCAACGCTTGCCGCAGTATCGCTGCCTGACGCCGGATCTGCGCGGGCATGGGGCAAACCGCGGACAGACGTTTTCCAGCTTGGCGCGCTGCGCCGAGGATATTGCGACGCGCCTTGAGGGCGAGGACGCGCCGGTGCATCTGTTCGGGCTGTCCTTGGGGGGCTATGTGGCGATGACCTTGCTCGCCCAGCACATGATCCCGATCCGGTCGGCTGTGATCTCGGGCGTTGTCCTGCGCGCGCTGCGCCATCCCCGGGCCATGGAGGCAGCGGTGCAGCTTGTCTACCCGCTTCTCGGGGTCCGTGCCTTGCGCCGCGTCGCGGGGCGGCTGGCGGGCATTTCGGATCCCGGAGCCCTGAGCGATCCGCAGGGCCAGGGCTGGGCCACACCCGCGACGGTCCGGGATCTGGCGCGGGCTGTCCTGCGGGCCAATCCGGAGCAGTTGATGGCGGCGCATTCCGTACGCAGCCTGTATCTTGCCGGGTCGCAGGAACCGGCGGCCGTTGTCAAAAGCCTCTCTGGCGTCGCGGCCCTAGGCGCCCACGCAAGGGCCGGGATCATCGGGGATGCTGGCCATGGCTGGTGTCTCAATGATCCCGACCTCGCCGCCCGGATCGTTGCGGCCTGGATCTCTGCCCAGCCGCTTCCGTCCGACGTCACCCTCCTTCATCCCGAACAGGTCAACCAAAGAGGTATTCCATGACCCTCGAGCACGCCAATATCGACCTTATCTCGTCCATAAACATCGCGGAGATGGGCGCGGATACGGCGCATTTTCATCCCGACGTGACATGGCATTTCTTCAACCCGAACGCTCCGGAACTGGCGGGCGCCTATCAGGGCCTGAGCGGGATTGCCGAGTTCTTTGGCAAGGTCCGGAGCTATGGGCAGGGCGTCTTCAACGTGAGCCCGAAGGGCGCCTGGGCTGTGGGAGACGAGCTGGTTGTGGTGCAAACCCGCAACCGGCTGGGCGACGGGGCCACGGCTATGGAATTCGATGTGGTTCTGGTCTGGCGGATCATCGACGGCAAGGTGCGCGAGGTCTGGGACATTCCTGCCGTTCACGCCGTCTGAACGGACCGCCCAGTCCGAGGGGGCAGAGCCCAAGGCATCGGGGAGAGGGCGGCACAAGCGCGAGCCGTCCCCTTCAGCAAGCCCCGGCGGTGCGCGTTTCAGGCGCGGCGCGGGCAGGCGGCGCGCGTCCTCTTCCCAAAGACAGGGCGCGACCCCTTGCGCCTGTCCGCATGGTGAACCGGCTTCGGCTATGCGCCGATGACGGCCTATTCTGCGCGCGCCGCGAAGCTCGGGCCGATGGCCATCTCGCCGGTCATCCGGGTCTGCGCAGGATCGGCGGGTGCGATCACGCCGCCCCGTCCGAGGTCAGAAACCGCAGCGCAAGCTCGGCAAAGGGCTGGGCCTGATCGCCGAAGATGGGGCAATGGCCGCCGCCGGGGAGGATCCAAAGCTGCGCATCCGGCAGACCGGTATTAAGCTCCATCGCGCTGACCACGGGATAGAGCGGATCCGCATCTCCGTGGACAACGAGGCATCGCCCTGCGACGGGGCGCGGCTTGTGATCCGTGGCGTTGGCATGGATCCCTTACGTGTCGCGTGCGTGTCCAGCACCCCGTTGGGTCAGAGGGCGCAGGGCCGGGGTCCTGCCATACCGCGCAGCCTCGCGCAGGCGATCCGCGTCGCCGGCCCGGTGCTAGAGGCCGGCCTCGATCCAGTCCAGCAGCGGTGTCATCCAGACGGGGTCCGCGGCCTAAAACAGACCATGACCGGACCCCTCGTGGAACACCACGGAGACCGGGCTCGCAAGATGGGTGTTGCGCGCAAAGAGTGGCGTGCAGGGAAAGCCAAGGGTATCCGCGCTATTGGCCATGGACAGAAGGCGTCCGTCCAGACCATCGCCCGACAGGTCCTCCCCAGAGATCGCCTCGGCGATGCAGCCCGCAAGGATCGCGAAATTCACTTCCGGATCCTGCAGCGCCTGCGCCACCCGGAGCGCCATGTATCCCCCTTTGGAGAACCCGACGACGGTGATGTTGCGCGCCGGAACACCCGCGCCCTGCATCCCGCGGATATGGGCCGCGAGCGTGTCGACATAGTCCAGCCCGCCGGGGGCGCGCAGCTCGGCAATGACGGTCTGCCCACGGGAGGCCAGACCCTCGGTGATCCCCTTGAAATCATAGGGCCCGAACCGCTCCGAGACTGCTTCGGGCCCTTCGGTCTCAATGATGCGCCCATGGACATAGAAGATGTAGTGCCGGGCGCGATCGACCTGCTCCGGCATCTCGCGCAGGACGGTCTGGGCTTGTGCGCCTGCGGTCACCGCGGCAAGCGAGAGCGCGAGAATGGCGATGAGACGCGCAGCGCGCGCGATGCCGAGACAGGGGGAGGGGGTCATTTTGGGGTCCGTTTCTTGATGCGCGCCGTCGAATGCGGCGCGGGCTGGGAAGGGGGCCGCGTGGTGCCGAATGCGCCGGATGGGGCGGCTGCAGATGACGTCGTCAGCCGCCTTGGGTGATGGCCACCAGGATCGCGACCGCGATCGCGATGATGATGGCGAAGGTGGAGCGTTGCTTTCGGTTCATGGGGTACCTCTCGGTCTGGGGAGACGGCCCGCGACATCACGTGGCCGGGATGCCCGCAAGGAACGCCGCGATCGCATGGCGCAGCCCCTGCGGGTTGTCGATATGAAGCATGTGCCCTCCGGGCAGGCTCTCGAATTCGGCGCGATCCATCCCGTCGGCCATCAAGCGCGCACCACGATGGGTGGCGCGGTTCTGCCGGCCCACAATCACGAGTGTCGGGAGCTTTACGCGCGCAAGGTGACGGCGTCCGTCATAGGTTCGGGCGGCGTCGAAAGCGTCCAGAAGGCGCGCGCGGGGCATCTGCGCAAGCCAGCGCCGGGCCTCGCGCGCGGCATCTTCGGATTGGCCCGCCCCGGCCATCTTTGCGAGAACGGGGCGCGGCAGGAGTTTCAGCAAAGGACGCGCCAGACGTGGCCCCACCCGTCCGGTCCAGCGGTCGGTGACGGTCGGCACCGCTTCGATCAGGACCAAGGCCCGAAGCCCGCGCCCGTGGCGCGCCGCCATCTCGAGCGCGACCATTCCGCCAAGGGAATGCCCGATCAGAACCATGTCGTCTTCGACCCGCGGAGATAGCTGGTCAGCGAAGCCCTCGACACGGGGTGGCGTGATCGGACGGGCCGCACCATGCCCCGGCAGATCCGGTGTCACGGCCCGGGGCAGGTCGGCCGTCACCCCGCGCCAGGTTGCACCGGACAGCCCCGCGCCGTGAATCCACAGGCTCTTGGCCTGCCGCAGGGAGGAGGTCCTATCGGTCACGGGGTGCCTCCCGTGGGGCACGTCTGGCGCGGCTGACCGGCGTGGCACCTAGGCGCGGCTGTCCGATTTCGCCCTCGGATGCGTCCGGGGCGGGCGCGCCCGACGCGATGCGGGCGCGGGGCTGAGACCCGGCTGCCGCCACCGGGCGCTTGACTTCACGGACCATGGCACTCTCTCATACTTCTGAGCATATGCTCAGTTGAGCAGGTGCTCAGTATGCCGACGGATGTCAAGGGGGGCCCATGGCAAGATTGTCAGGACAGGAACGCCGGTCGCAGATTGTCGAGGGCGCCTATGCGGTCATCCTCGAGAAAGGTCTGGCAGCCACCGCGACCCGGGATGTGACGCGCCATCTCGGGGTGGGGTCGGGCCTGTTGCACCATTACTTCGCGACGTGGAAGGACCTGCGCGCGGAGGTTGTCGAGACATTCATCCACCGGGAGATCTGCGCGCTGCAGGCGGTTCTGTCCGAGGCCCCGCCGGACGCGATGATTGCGCGCTTCATCGACTGGATGATCTCTGACCCGGAGTTGCGGTTTTGGAAGCTCTGGCTCGATGCCATCGAAGAGGCGCGCCGGGATCCTGATCTCGCGGCCATCATCCAGGCGGGGCATCTGCGGTGGCATGACACGATTGTCGAGTTGCTCCGACAATGCGCGGCGGATGGCGCGGCGGAATGCGACAGCCCGCAGCATGCCGCGTGGCGGATTTCGGCGCAGATCGATGGGCTGATGGGGGTTTTTGCTCTCGGACAATCCTCTCTGACGCCGGATCTGATCAAGACGCTCCTGCACGAGCAATTCTCCATGGAGCTGGGACGCCCTGCGCCCTGAGCATTACCCTCCAGCCCCGGGGCGAGACCCCCGCGGGTGGTTCTCCTTGCACGGACCGGAGGGCGGGACTACCTGTGAGGGAGGCCAAGACCGGAGACAGAGATCATGGATACCGCACGCACTGACTGAGCATTCTTCGGTTCTTTCCTGCGAGCATACACCATGTCTACCATCTCTATTGCCGGTCTGGGCTGGCATACTCCGACTTCCGAACCTCTCTTTTCCGATCTGACGCTGACCTTCGGTCCTGTTCGCACGGGCCTTGTCGGTCGCAACGGCACCGGAAAAACGACCCTCTTGCGTCTGATCGCCGGGGAGCTGACCCCGGATCAGGGCAGCATCGCCGCCCCTCCGGCAATCGGGTTCCTGCGCCAGACCCCGGAACGGATGGAGGGGGCGCGCCTTGCCGATTTGTTCGGCATGGCGGATCAACTTGCCCTTCTGCGCCGCGCCGAGGCTGGGCAGGCCACCGCCGAGGATCTCGCAACGGCGGATTGGACCCTTGAGGCGCGGCTGCAGAGCGCGCTGGGCCGTCTGGGCCTCGATCAACCGCTGGAGACCCGGCTGGATCGGCTGTCGGGCGGCCAACGGACGCGGGCGAGCCTCGCCGCGTTGCTCTTTGCAAAGCCGGATGCGCTGCTGCTGGACGAGCCGACGAACCATCTCGACCGCGCGGGCCGCCAGTCGGTCATCGCGGCGTTGCGGGACTGGCGCGGATGCGCGGTCATTGCCAGCCATGACCGGACGCTGCTGGGCGAGATGGACGCGATTGTCGAGCTGACCCGCCTTGGGGCACGCACATATGGCGGCCCTTATGCGGAGTATGCTGCGGCCAAGGCAGCGGAACTGGCAGCCGCCGCGCAGGATCTGACCCGCGCGGAACAGGCGTTGAAAGAGACCCATGCCCAGACGCAGCAGGCGGCGGAACGCAAGGCCCGCACGGACCGGCAGGGCAGGCAGTTGCGCGCCTCGGGCAGTCAATCGAAGCTCGTGCTGGACGCGGCAAAGGAGCGGAGCGAAGGCTCGTCCCGCTCCGCTGCGCGGCTGCACACCCGCCAGACCGAGGCCGCAGAGACCGCCGTTCAGGCCGCACGCGCGGCGGTGGAGCTGCTTGAGCCCCTGTTGATGGCGGTGCCATCCTGCGCGCTCGGGCGCGGGCGCGCGGTTGTGACGGTCGACAGCCTCCGGTTCCGATACCACCCCGACCGGCCGCTGCTGGAAGGGGTGTCGCTTGCCATCCATGGACCGGAGCGGGTCGCGATCCACGGGGCGAACGGCGCGGGCAAGTCGACCTTGCTGGCCTGCATCGACGGGCAGCTTGACCCTCAGGGCGGGACCGTCGCCTTGCATGTCCCCGCCGCCCGGATCGATCAGGACCTGAGCCTGCTGCGCCCGGACGAGACCGTCCGGGAGGCTTTTGCCCGGCTCGATCCGGAGGCCAGCGAGAACGCCCGCCGCGCCGTGCTGGCGCGGTTCCTGTTTCGTGGGGCCGATGCGGACCAGACCATCGGTGCGCTCAGCGGCGGGCAGCGGATGCGCGCGGCCCTGGTCTGCACGCTGGGGCATAGCCAGCCAAGGCAGCTCCTGATCCTCGACGAGCCGAGCAATCATCTGGATATCGACGCGGTGGAAACCCTCGAGGCTGCGCTGAACGCCTATGACGGCGCGATCCTCGTGGTCAGCCACGACCCGGCCTTTCTCGACCGGATCGGGGTGGCCCGCCGCGTGATGCTCTGACCGCCCCCCGGGTGCGGATCCTGCGTGTTCGCACCGGCGGTCCCGCGGCCCGAGTGCTGCGCTCAGGCGAGCCGAGGCTAGGCGGCGCTGCGGTATTGCGAGGGGGTCATGCCGATCTCGCGCTTGAACGCGGTGTAGAAGGAGGACCGGGAGTTGAACCCCACATCATAGGCGATGGCCAGAATGGTCGCGTCCGTGCTGCGCAACCTGTCGGCGGCCTCACGCACACGCCAGCCATTCACATAGTCGAAGAAGCGCAAGCCGATCTTCTCGTTTAAGGCTTGCGACGCGTAATGGGTGGTCACCCCGATCCGTTCCGCTAGATCCCAGAGCGACAGATCGGGTTCGAGATAGAGCTTCCCGTCCTGCATCAGGGCGTCGATCTTCGATGCGATCCGGTCGAGGCGGTCGTCGCTCAGCCCGGAATGGCCGTATTTCCGCAGGGGGCCGGGCGGTGGCGGGGGCGGGTCCCGGGTCTCCGGCGCCCGCGCGGGCGGTGGCACGAGCCCGGGCCGCTGGCGCGTCCCCCAGAGGGCGACGCTCCAGATCAGACCGAAGCGGACGAGAATCGCGGCTGTCAGGGAGTCGAGCAGACCCACGCCCGGAAAACTCAGCGCGAGTTCCGTGGCCAGGATCGCCATCAGATTGAACAGCCAGAACACACAGACCGCCGCCGTCAGCCACCAGGCCCAGGCGAGCTCGCGCCCTTCGGTGCTGGCGAACAGATCCTTCAGCCGAGTTCGGTACCGCCGGAGCCTGCCCAGGATCAGCACGGCATAGATCGGGATCAGCACATAGAACACCGCCGTCGCCCCATAGAACCCCGCAAAGGCGATGATCTGCCAGATCCCAAGGCTCTGCGCGCCGGGATACAGACCCGCCTGCAGCGCCGGGGGGAGGAGGAGCACGTAAACATACACAACACAGGCAAACCCGATGGGCAGCAGATGCCACAGGAGCCGCTGGGGCTGCGCCGGTTGCGTCCTGTCCGCGGTCAGGCGGTGAACATAGAGCCATAGCAGAAAGGGCTGCGCCATTGTCAGCGGGATCTCGGCCAGTTCGAGCGCAAGCGTCGCAAAGCTCGGGGGGCTTGCGGGAAACAGGACGGAGACCGGCAGCGCCAGAAGCTCGCCCGCGCTGGCCATGAAGAACAACGCCAGCGGCATCCGGCTGTCGCGGTCCCGATCCGGAAGCAGCAGTACGTTGCAGCAAAACAGCGACAGCACCAGAAAGCCGACGGCAGCCGTCAGGCGCAGGGTTTCCTGATCGAAATCGAGCGGTGGCGGGGTAATGCGAATACCGGAATGGGGGGATGCGGGGCAGGGCGCAGGCCGTCAGAGCCTGCGCCCCGTCTCCTAGTGTTTTTTGCTCAGAAGAGGAAACAGTCTTCGGTCAACGTCTCGCAGGAGGTGCCAAAGAGGATGATCTCCCCTTCGCCATAGCTGATCGTGGTGATGGCACCGCGCGTGTCGATCGCCAGATCGTCGAACTGCAGGCCGGTCTGCGAGAAATCCAGCAGGTCCTCTGCGGCGTCAAAGCCGAAAATGCGATCCTGCCCGGCGCTGATCTGAAAGACGAAGGTGTCGGCGCCGCTGCCGCCCCACAAGGTGTTGCGCCCGGCGCCGCCCTCCAGCACGTCGTCGCCCGCACCCCCGCGCAGCAGGTCATTGCCATCGCCACCGGACAGGACGTCATCGCCTGCGCCACCACTCAGCCGGTCGCGGCCCTCGCCGCCCGTCAGGCGGTCATCCCCGTGATCCCCCCGCAGGGTGTCATCCCCGGCCCCGCCATCGAGCACGTCGTCGCCGTCCCGCCCCCGGAGGTGATCGCGCCCCGCGCCGCCTTCGATCCGGTCATTGCCATGGCCGCCGCGCAGGTGGTCGTTGCCGTCCAGACCAAGCAGCTGGTTGGCGGCCTCGGCGGCCTCCGGCGCGTCCCGCAGAATGTCGACCCGGTCGATGCCATCGCTCCCGATCCAAAGGGTGGAGCCATCGGAGAAACTGAACCGCCCCGGGTCAAGCTCTCCGATCCCCCCTTCGAAGGTCAGGCTGACTCCGTCTAGGGTCAGTACGGTCTCCGGGTTGCCCTCGGCACTGCTGTCCTCGGACAGGGTGATCTCCGCCGCCGTTCCGGAGATGGCGAAGCTTTCATCCGTCGGGTCGAAACTGGCCCAGGACGCGTCATCGAAGATCGCGGTGAAGGCGTCGACCAGCAGTTCAATAGGCTCGCCATTGGAATGGGTCGTCGCCACCGAGAAGATCGTCCCGCTCTCGACATGCAGAAAGGTCGCCGTATTGGTGCCCAGCGTCCCGCCCTGAAACCCGATGAACTGCTGCCCGAAGATCGTTCCGGAGGACAGGCCGAGGCTTTCCCCTTCCTTGCCGGGCGTACCGTCCGGCGCGCGGAAATCCAGCATCTCTTCCATCTGCTCGGGCGAGAGCAGGGTGCCGGAGACCAGCAGCGCCTCGAAGAAACGGATCATGTCCGCGGTGGTCGACACCACGCCGCCCGCCGCGCCCAGATCAAGCGGCGCCTCGGTCACATCGATCTCCTGTCCCGGGGCCAGCGACGCGTAGGAATGCAGCAGGTTGTCGGACCCGATCTCCGATCTCAGGGCGCTGTCCTCCATCCCGGTGACCGAGAAGATGCGTTCGGACAGCAACTCGCCGAAGCTGGCCCCGGTGACTTGCTCAGCCAGTTTCTGCAGCAGCAGGAAATTGGTGTTCGAATAGGCATAGGCCTCTCCCGGCGCGAAAATGGCCGGTTGCCCGGACGCCAGCGCGAGCAGCCCGTCCGGGCCAAGGGGCTGATCCGGGTTCGCCATCAGCATCTCGATGAAGGCGGGCATGCCGGTCTCGCCGGGCACCGTGTCGAAATCGGGAATGCCGGAGCGGTTGGCCAAAAGCTCCCGCACGGTCACCTCTTCGATGTTCGGGATACCTTCCAGTCCGGTCAGATCCATCTGCGCGGCGAGCGGCGCGTCGAACGTGATCAGACCCTCACCCACCAGCTGCTGAATGATGACCGAGGTCATCATCTTGGTCTGGGATCCGACCTCGAACTGATTGCTGATGCTGGCGGTCTGGTCGCCGTCCCGCGTGACGCTTCCGGCAACCTCATGTAGGGAGAGCCCGCCACGGGCGATCTCGATCAGCACGGCCGGGGCGGGACTGTTTTGCGCGAAGTCCTGCACTGCACGCGAAGGCGCCTCTTTGAGGGCGCTTGGGTCGAAAATGGACATATCTGGATCCTTGTAGACATCGGTAACATGGCGGGCCTCGGGGCCCGTCCAGCCCCCCATGCCAACAAGGTCGGAAAGATGCGTCCGGATCGGTCGGGACGGACATATTCACCCCCATCGCGCCCTGCGGCAGGGGCAAACCGGGATCAGCGCCGATCGGATCGGACAGTGCTGACGGAGGCGGGCAATGTCGGATGCCGGTGCGTGTGACCAGAGCCCCGGATGCTGCGGTGTGCGTTGCCCAGGCGCGCTGGGGGCCCTGGCCGCTGAGGGCGGGGGAGACTCCTGCGACCAGTCACCCCGTTGGACTCGGCACGCGCTGTAGCGGACCGTGACCCAACCCCTCCGGGACCAGAACCGGACGGCCCCTAGGCGCGCCTTGAAGTGCGGGTCGGTCTGAGATTTTCGGGGCGTTCGAAAATGCGGGCTGAGAAGATACGCCGCCCGTATCTGCAAGACCCAAGCGCGGCGGTCTGCGCAGGCCCAGCACTGGACGGGCGACATACCAAAACAGGCGCCAGATGCTCTGACGCCCTTGTAACTCACGAACCTCGTTGAGAGATTTTGGCTCCGGCGGTAGGGATCGAACCTACGACCAATCGATTAACAGAGCGGTGGTGCTTGCATAAAAACAGAGAGTTACGGCGACCAATTGATTTTCAATCAACTGGTCGTTTGCCTTTAACCGACTGCTCTCAAGAAGAAAAAGATAGCATCGTCAGCAACCGAAAAAGGTAGCTAGACAGTGGCTAGTTTTGGAGGCTCTGTGGTAGACTAACTTGGGAGGCGTGCTTTGTGCAGGTGTAACGGAGAACTCCGCCAACCAAAGCACCCAAGCGGGGTGACTATACGAGTAGAAACATGCAAAAATCGAGGTAGTGGTGCGCAGGACGGTAATCCAACTAATGGCTCCCCATCTCGGCAAACCCTTGCCTCCTGCACAGAAGACATCAAAAGAGCGAACCAAGAAGGTCACCGTAGCCCCAGATCAGTGTTCCTGATATCGCGGCATACGCGGCAAACCTGTATTCGGACGATGCCCGTTTCATGTTGTCGATGGCTTCTAGTGTTTCGGTTGGATCAGGGTCGCCTGGCCTCAGTCCGTGTATCGCCACCCTTTGGTCGAGCAGGTACGCCATAGCGAACATCCAAATGGATAGTGCAACCATTGCCGAACCTGACCTGGCAAACCAAGTCCAATCACCACTTTTGTAGCTGTTGAAAGCACTGACCAAAGGAAACGCGTACATAGCCACGCGTGTTAGGACGTCATGGGCTCTACGCAGGAGGCTTAGATTGAGGATTTTCCTGTCATCTTTGGCCACCTATTCCTCCAAATCTGCGTAGCTAAAACGAAGCTAAACAACAAAAAAGGGCTTGCTGTCTCCAGCTAAGCCCTTGTTTTATTTGGCTCCGGCGGTAGGGATCGAACCTACGACCAATTGATTAACAGTCAACTGCTCTACCGCTGAGCTACGCCGGAACTGGCGCGGGATTTAGCAACTCCGGGAATGGCTGTCCAGAGGCCCGAGCGAAAAAAGCGCAACTATTCTTGCGGGGCCGAGAAAACACTGTCCGCGCGCAGCTCGGCATCGAAGGCGGCTTCGTTTTTCGATGCCATTTCAATAAGATGAGCGAGGACGTTCCGCGCCGCGGCAGGCAGCAGGGCGGCAGGTGTCTCGACATAGATCCTCTGGGCGAGCTCCGCAGCGGAACCGGGCGCGCTGCGCAATGCGTCGGCGATCTGGCGCCCGCGCATCTCGCGATGGGCCCTGAGCTCGGCGAGACGGCGTGCGGGCGCGGCAATCACCTCCCCATGGCCGGGATAAAAGACCTGATCCTCCCGCGTTGCGAGCCGGGCGAGCGATGCCATGAAAGCGGCCAGATCCCCGTCCGGCGGCGAGACCAGCGAACTGGCCCAGCCCATGACCAGATCGCCGCAGAACAGACCGCGCCTCGCGGGCAGGGCAAAGGCGAGATGGTTGCCGAAATGTCCCGGCGTCCAGAGCGCCTCGAGCTGCCAATCGCCATGGGCGGTGATCTCGCTATCCGCCAGTGTTCGGTCGGGCGTAAACCCCGCATCCACCCCTTCGCCCCCCGCTAGCCCGCCGCGCGCGGCCAGCGCCGTCATCTGGGCCGAACGCCCGGCCTGCGCATCGCCGTAGGCCAGCACAGGCGCGCCGGTCGCCGCCGCCAGCAAAGCCGCGCCGGGGCTGTGATCGAGATGGGCATGGGTGACAAAGATATGGCTGACCGTCTCGCCGGGCGACAGCGCGCCGAGGATCGCGGCGATCTGGTCCGGATCGGCGGGGCCGGGATCGATCACCGCCACCTCGCCGGAGCCCACCACATAGCTGTTGGTGCCCCAATAGGTCATGGGCGAGGGGTTCTCGGCCAGCACCCGGCGCACGGCCGGGGCCAGCGTGGCGACGCGGGCGGGGCGGGGGGGCAGGGCCATCAGGCGTGGTCTCCCTTCCGCCCGGCGCATCCCCGGTCTAGGCTGCGCGCCATGTTCCGCTTTCTCAAGAACTCTCTCCCTCGTCGGCTCTATGCGCGGGCTGCGCTGATCCTGATCGTGCCGATTGTCACCATTCAGCTTGTGGTGTCGATCACCTTTCTGCAGCGGCATTTCGAGGATGTGACCCGCCAGATGACCATGACGGTGATCACCGAGGCGCGGCTGCTGCAGGACACGGTGGCCGAGCAGGGGTTGGCCGAGGCCGCGCGGCTGGCAACCGGTCTGCGGATCCGGCTCAGCGCGCTCGATGCGCCCGAGGCCGTGCGGAACAGGCGGGTGTTCTACGACATTTCGGGGCTGACCGTGATCGACACCCTACGCAAGGAGCTGACCGGGATCGGGCTGATCGATCTGGCCAGTGACGACCGGCAGCTGGCCTTTTCGCTCGCGACCCAGAAGGGCCCCGTCCTGCTGCAGCTGGAGCGGCGCCGGGTGTCGGCCTCCAACCCGCATCAGCTGCTGGTGCTGATGATCTTTGTGGGCGGGCTAATGACGCTGGTCGCCTATATCTTTCTACGCAACCAGTTGCGGCCCATCGCGCGGCTCTCCCAGGCGGCGGAGGCTTTCGGCAAGGGGCGCACCACGCCCTACAAGCCCAGCGGCGCACTGGAGGTGCGGGCGGCGGGCCAGTCCTTTCTCGACATGCGCACCCGGATCGAACGCCAGATGGAGCAGCGCACGATGATGCTCTCGGGGGTGAGCCATGACCTGCGCACGCCCCTGACGCGGATGCAGCTGGAGCTGTCCATGCTGCCGCCCTCGCCGGAGGTCGACGCGCTGGAACGCGATGTGCAGGACATGTCGCGGCTGCTGAACACCTTCCTCGATTTCGCCCGGGCCGATGCGCTGGAGGATCCCGAGCTGGTGGATCCGTTCGGGCTGGCCGAGGCGGTGGTGGATCAGCACCGCCGCACCGGGGGGAATGTGGCGCTGGTCCTCAAGGGGGTGGATCCGGAGGCAGAGTGCCTCGTGCCCCTGCGGGCCATGGCCATCGAGCGGGCGTTGGACAACCTGGTGGGCAATGGCCTGCGCTATGGCAACCGGGCGCAGGTCACGGTCGAGGTCTTCCGCTCAGCCGTGCGGTTCACGGTCGAGGATGACGGGCCGGGCATTCCCGAGGACCTGCGGGACACCGCGCTCAAGCCCTTTGCGCGCCTCGATGCGGCGCGCAACCAGAATGCCGGCAGCGGCGTGGGGCTGGGGCTCGCCATCGCCTCCGATATCGCCAGGAGCCATGGCGGATCCTTGCGCCTCGGGATTTCCGAGACGTTGGGCGGGCTTAAAGCTGATCTTGCGATTGCACGGTGAAGCGCTGACCCCGGGAGATCGCCTCCATCACCTGCATGCGGACCACGCCGCCGGTCATGTTGCTCAGGTTGCGATAGGCATCGGCCTTGGCGCGCCGTTCGCTGCCGCCACACATCTCCGCCCCCGCGTGGTAGTAGCCCATGCGCGAGAGGTTATACACGGCAAAGCCCAGTGTTTTGAGAAATGTCATCTTCCACTCCTTGTCTCCTCACCAGAGAAGGATGGGGCAGAATGTCGCAGTTTCCAGTAAATCCGACGTGAAAGCCCGCGGGACCGCCAGTTCCGGGGGAGCAGGGGGCAGGGCATTCGCGTACCGCGGGAACGGATCCGTCGGAGCGGCTCAACCGCAGGCATGGCGCTGAATTCTTGGGCGAAGCCCGGGCTGTGCAAGCCCCTCGCGCCGGGTGAGCGCGCCAAAGACCTGTCCCCAACGGTCTGGGGTTCGGATCTGCGCGACGGAAAGAGGATGGTAGGCCCGGCAGGACTTGAACCCGCAACCAAAGCGTTATGAGCGCTCTGCTCTAACCAATTGAGCTACAGGCCCGCCGCACCCGATGGCTACCAGAGTGCAGCCTCGCGTCAAGCCCGATGGCAGGATCGCCCGCAAACGACCCCGAAACGAAGCCAAACCGAGCAGGGAAGCGCGTTTCCATGTCCATATCCTCCCTTCTGCTGCGTCACGCGCTCTACACGCAGATCTGCATGGTCATTGTGCTGGCTCTGGCGTGCGGACTGATTTTCTTTTTTGATTTCGGCATTGGGGTCGGCGTCAATGGCGTCACGCATTTCGTCCCGGCATGGTATACTGGTGCCATCTACACGCGCCGGACCAAGGTGGCGCCGAGCTCAGGCACGATGTGGAAGCTGTCCTGGATCATGTCGCTGATCAATATCGTGGTTGGCTTCCTGCTCGTTTTTGCGGTCGCACTGGTGTTTGGGATCGAGGACGAGATGATCTCAGATTTGTCTTTCTTCGGCCCTGGGGGCTGGGCGCTCATGGTGGGTGTCGTGTTTCTGTTTGGCGCGGTGGTCGCGCGGTTTTCCTTTGGCTTTGGCGTGAAGGCCGAGCAGCGCCGCCAGGAAGAGCTTGCGGCAAAGGATGCCATGTAAGGCCGGACCAGGGACAGGCCATGGACAGGCCGGTGCGGTCTTGTTAGGTCGGCGCCAACGTTAGCTGCTGCCGGAATCCTGCTATGAATGACACCCCCAAGACGGGTCTGACCTATGCCGAAGCCGGGGTCGATATCGATGCTGGCAACGCGCTGGTCGACCGGATCAAACCTGCGGCCAAGGCCACGGCCCGGCCCGGCGTGATGAGTGGTCTGGGCGGGTTCGGCGCGCTCTTTGACCTCAAGGGCGCGGGCTATTCCGACCCGGTGCTGGTGGCGGCCACGGATGGGGTGGGCACCAAGCTGCGCATCGCCATCGACACGGGCCATTTCGACACGATCGGGATCGATTTGGTGGCCATGTGCGTCAATGATCTGGTCTGTCAGGGGGCCGAGCCGCTCTTCTTTCTCGACTATTTCGCCACCGGCAAGCTGGAGGTCGAGGCCGCCGCCACGATCATCGAAGGCATCGCCAAGGGCTGCTCGGGTTCGGGCTGTGCGCTGATCGGGGGCGAGACCGCCGAGATGCCGGGCATGTATGACGCGGGCGATTTTGATCTCGCGGGCTTTGCCGTCGGCGCGATGGAGCGGGGCGCGGATCTGCCCGCCGGTGTCACCGCGGGCGATGTGGTGCTGGGGCTCGCCTCGGACGGGGTGCATTCCAACGGCTATTCGCTGGTGCGCCGGGTGGTCGAGCGCTCGGGGCTGGGCTGGGCCGATCCGGCGCCCTTTGCCGAAACCAGCCTGGGCGCGGCCCTGCTGACGCCCACGCGGCTCTATGTCAAACCGGCCCTCGCGGCGGTTGCGGCGGGTGGCGTCCATGCGCTGGCCCATATCACCGGCGGGGGGCTGACTGAGAACCTGCCCCGGGTGCTGCCCGAGGGGCTGGGGATTGCCATCGATCTGGATGCCTGGGACCTGCCGCCGGTCTTTGCCTGGCTGGCCGCCGAGGGCGGGCTGGACGAGGCCGAGCTGCTCAAGACCTTCAATGCCGGGATCGGCATGGCGCTCGTGGTGGCGGCGGATCGCGCCGAGGCGCTGACCGAAGCCCTGCGCGCGGCGGGCGAAACCGTCCATGTGATCGGCAAGGTGCAGGCCGACGCGGCAGGCGCCGTCACCTATTCCGGAACCCTTCTGTGACACAACGGGTCGCCATTCTGATTTCCGGCGGCGGCTCGAACATGCTGCGACTGGTGGAAAGCATGGTCGAGGATCATCCTGCCCGCCCGGTGCTGGTGGCCAGCAATGATCCGGAGGCGGGCGGGCTCAAACGCGCCGCCGCACTGGGCATTCCGACCGCCGCCGTGGATCACCGCCCCTTCAAGGGCGACCGTGCCGGGTTCGAGGCCGCGCTGTCCGAGCCTCTGTCGGCTGCGGCCCCGGATATCCTGTGTCTGGCGGGCTTCATGCGGGTGTTGACCCCGGGCTTCGTGACCCGCTGGCAGGGGCGGATGCTCAATATCCATCCGTCGCTCCTGCCGAAATACAAGGGGCTGAACACCCATGCCCGCGCGCTCGAGGCCGGGGACGCCGCCCATGGCTGCACGGTCCACGAAGTCACGCCCGAGCTCGACGATGGCCCGATCCTCGGTCAGGCCCGGCTGGACATCGCGCCCGACGACACGCCCGAGACCCTCGCGAACCGGGTGCTGACCCTCGAACACCGGCTCTATCCGGCGGTCCTGCGCCGCTTTGCCGAAGGCGACCGCAGCCGCCTCGATCTGACCTGATCCACCCCCGTGACGCGACGTCTCGGTCTGGGGCACAAAGCCGCTCTTTTCCAACTGGTCAAAACCGCGTAGGATCAAGTTGGCGAGGCCAAAAAAGAAATAAACTGTAAGGCCCAGATGGACATACTGACTGATACGGACGCACTTTCCGAGTTCTGCGCCCGTGCCGCCGAACATCCCTATGTCACCGTAGATACGGAGTTTCTCCGAGAACGCACCTATTATGCCAAGCTCTGCCTTGTGCAGCTCGCCTATCCGGGCGAGGGGCCCGAGAGCGCGGTGCTGGTCGATCCTCTGGCCGAGGGCATGTCCCTGGAGCCGATGCTCGACCTCTTCCGCGATCCCGGCGTGGTCAAGGTGTTCCATGCGGCGCGGCAGGATCTCGAGATTTTCTACGTGGAACATGGGGTCTTTCCCATTCCGCTCTTTGACACGCAGGTCGCGGCCATGGTCTGCGGCTTTGGTGAGCAGGTCGGCTACGAGACCCTCGTGCGCAAGATCGCGCGCGAGAGCCTCGACAAGACCTCGCGCTTCACGGACTGGTCCCACCGGCCCCTGTCCAAGGCGCAAAAGACCTATGCCCTGGCGGATGTCACCCATTTGCGAGTGATCTACGAGCATCTGTCTGCACAGATCGACCAGAACAATCGCCGCCCCTGGGTTGAGGAGGAGTTGCAGGTCCTGCTGCAGCCCGAGACCTATGTGGTCGAGCCCGCCAATGCCTGGCGGCGGATCAAGACCCGGACCAATTCCGGCAAGTTCCTCGCCACGGTGCGGGAGCTTGCGGAATTCCGCGAGACCTATGCCCAGACCCGCAACGTGCCACGCAGCCGGGTGTTCAAGGATGACGCCCTGCTCGAGCTGGCCTCGACCCGGCCCAAGAGCATGCAGGATCTGAGCCGCTCGCGGCTGCTGCTGCGCGAGGCGCGCCGGGGCGAGATTGCCGATGGCATCCTCGCCGCGATCGAGGCCGGGCAGAGCGCGGATCCCGCGACCTATCCCAAGGTCGACCGGAGCCGCGACAAGATGCAGGTGAACTCCGCGCTGGCGGATCTTTTGCGGGTGCTGCTCAAGGCGAAATCCGAGGATGCGGGGGTCGCCTCGCGGATGATCGCCACCACGGCCGAGCTCGACAGCATGGCCGCAGGGCAGCTCGACGGGCCCGCGCTCAAGGGTTGGCGGGCGCAGGTTTTCGGGCGCGATGCGCTGCGTCTCTGCGATGGCGAGATCGCCCTGACGACCAAGGGCAGCAAGGTCCGCATCGTCGAGCTCTAGCGGGGGACAGGGCCGCATGCCTGACAGCATGCGGCGGACCCGCCTTGCCCCTGCCGTGGGGCGGGGTGAGGGCGCGCGCAAGGCGCGAAACGGACCGCCGCCACGGGCGCGGCGGCTCTGGACTTTCCCGGTCCCCTCGGGCTCTATCGGGCAAAACCGAGAGGGCAGGGACATGCAGGTTGCGACCTTCAACATCAATGGCATCAAGGCCCGGATCAACGCCTTTCCGGAATGGCTCCGCGAGGCCGCGCCCGACGTGGTCGTCCTGCAGGAGATCAAGTCGATCGACGCGAATTTCCCGCGCGAGCTCTTCGAGGATATGGGCTATATCGTCGAGACCCATGGTCAGAAGAGCTTCAACGGCGTCGCCATCCTGTCCAAGCTGCCGCTGGAGGATGTGACCCGCGGCCTGCCCGGGGATGACGACGACGAACAGGCCCGCTGGATCGAAGCGACGGTCATGGGCGAGGTGCCCGTGCGGGTCTGCGGGCTCTATCTGCCCAATGGCAACCCGGCGCCGGGGCCGAAATACGACTACAAGCTCGCCTGGATGGCCCGGCTCGAGGCCCGCGCGCGGGACCTGCTGGCGGCGGAGGAGCCCGCGCTCATGGCCGGGGATTACAACATCATTCCGCAGGATGAGGATGCCGCCCGGCCCGAGGCCTGGCACAAGGATGCGCTGGCCTTGCCCGCCTCGCGCGCCGCCTTTCGGCGGATCCTCAATCTCGGCTTCACCGAGGCGTTCCGCGCCCGCCATCAGGGGGCCGGGCATTATTCCTTCTGGGATTATCAGGCGGGCGCCTGGCAGCGGAATGACGGGATCCGGATCGACCATGTGCTGATGACACCCGATTGTGCCGACCTCATGCGCGATTGCCGGATCGATGCCGCCGTGCGCGGGGGCGAGAAACCCTCGGACCATGTGCCGGTGATCGTGGATCTGGCCGCCTGAGCCGCTGCCCGCCTAGCCCCGGGTGACATCCTCGTTATAGAGCCAGTCGAATTTGTGCAGCGGCAGTTGCGGTGCAAATCGGTTCAGCAGGGACAGCCCCGCATGGGCCATGCTGCGCACGGGCCCCTGTTGCAGGTGATAAGCGCGCGCATTGGTATTGGCGGCCTGCACGGTCTTGGTGACCCGCGCCGCGCGCCGCGCCTCGTAAAGCGCAAATCCCGCCTCGGGGCTGTCTTCGCGCGCCAGACTGTCGGTCAGCACCCAGGCATCCTCCAGCGCCATATTCGCACCCTGGGCCAGGAAGGGCAGGGTGGGATGCGCCGCATCCCCGAGGATCACCGCCCCATCGCGATGCCAGCTCTGGGCGACCTCGTGCCGGAAGAGGCCCCAGACATGGACCTCCTGCGCGGCCTTCATCCAGTTGCGGACCTGCGGCGCGAAACTGGCAAAGGCCCGGGCCACGCGCATGGGGTCATCGGGCTGGGTCCAGCCCTCGGCGGTCCAGCGGTCCCGCTCTTCGACGGCCACGATGTTGCGGACCGTGCCCTCGCGGAGCGGATAGCTCACCACATGCCGGCCGGGCCCCATGAAGACCGAGGCCTCCGGGTCCGGCGCATGGGTCTGGGGCAGGATCATCCGCCAGGCGACCTGGCCGGTGAAGAAGGGCTTGGCGGGCTTGTCCACGGCCTTGCGCACCTGCGAGTGCAGACCATCTGCACCTACGAGGATCTCTGCGCTGCGGGTCTGCCCGCCTGCAAGCTTGAGCGTGGGCGCGATGCCCGGCGACAGGGTCACCCCGTCGACCTTGCAGCCCAGCTCGATCTGAACCTCCAGCTCCCGCGCGGCCTCGGCCAGCAGGGCGATCAGGTCCGCGCGATGGGTCAGGCGAAAGCCCGGCGTCTCGGGCAGGGGCATCCGCAGCACCTCGCGCCCATCGGCAAAGTCGCGCAGCACCACCGCCTCCGAGCGCATGCTCATCTCTGACAGGCGCGCGCCCAGTCCCAGCGCGTTCAGAACGCAGAGGCCGTTGGGGCTGATCTGGATCCCGGCGCCAACTTCGCGGATCTCATCGGCCTGTTCGAGAACGGTGACCCGCGCGCCACGCGCGGCAAGGCAGATCGCGGCGCACAACCCCCCGATCCCGGCCCCAAGGACAGTTATCTCTCGTCCGACCAACACCATATGTGGGGAGTAGCCGCAAAATATTCTGTTTCAAAGCTGGAAACGAAAAACACCGGAGGTTGCCCCCCGGTGCTGTCATAGGTGTGGCCGCTCTGCATCGCGTCCGGGGCTTGCCCGGCGCAATGGGCGGGCTCAGTCGTCGCGGTGGACCTTCTCGCGGCGCTCGTGACGTTCCTGCGCCTCAAGGCTCAGGGTCGCGATCGGACGGGCGTCCAGCCGCTTGAGCGAGATCGGTTCCCCGGTCGCTTCGCAATAGCCATACTCACCCTCGTCGATCCGGCGCAGGGCCGCGTCGATCTTGGTGATCAGCTTGCGCTGACGGTCGCGGGTCCGAAGTTCCAGCGCGCGATCGGTCTCTTCCGAGGCCCGGTCCGCCACGTCAGGAATATTCCGGGCCGCACCCTGCAATTCGGAAATGGTGTTCTGGCTTTCTTCGAGCAGCTCGGTCTTCCACGCCAGCAGTTTGCGGCGGAAATACTCGGTCTGCTTGTCGTTCATAAACGGTTCGTCCTCAGCAGGACGGTAATCGTCTGGCAAAAACGTCTCAGCGCGCATGTTTGCTCCCTCATACAGGCCGGATAGTTCAGCGTCTGGTTCACCTGACATCCGTTGCCCTCCCTGTCTGCGTCATACTCAGATTCCCACACGTTGTCACGCGAATATAGGGGGTTGCCGGGCGAAATCGAAGCTGGTGTAACGTCGCAAGAGATCCCTTTTTCCAGGAGCCCCCATGCGCTTTGACGGCACCGAGGACTATGTCGCCACCGATGATCTGAAGGTCGCGGTCAACGCCGCCGTGACGCTGGAACGCCCGCTTCTGGTGAAGGGAGAGCCCGGCACGGGCAAGACCGAACTGGCCCGCCAGGTGGCCGCCGCCCTCGGGCTGCCGATGATCGAATGGTCGATCAAATCCACCACCCGGGCGCAGCAGGGCCTTTATGAATATGACGCGGTGAGCCGTCTGCGCGACAGCCAGCTCGGTGAAGAACGTGTCCACGACGTCGCCAATTACATCAAGAAGGGCAAGCTCTGGCAGGCCTTCGAGGCCGAGGGCAAGGTCGTGTTGCTGATCGACGAGATCGACAAGGCCGATATCGAGTTCCCGAACGACCTGCTTCAGGAACTCGACCGGATGGAGTTCTTCGTCTACGAAACCGGCGAGACGATCCGCGCCCGAACTCGCCCGATTGTGATCATCACCTCGAACAACGAAAAGGAACTGCCGGATGCGTTCCTGCGCCGTTGTTTCTTCCACTACATCTCGTTCCCCGAGGAAGAGACCCTGCGCAAGATCGTCGAGGTCCATCATCCCGGCCTCAAGGGCGCGCTGCTCGGCACGGCGCTGACCCAGTTCTACGAGATCCGCGAGACCCCGGGGCTCAAGAAGAAGCCCTCCACTTCCGAGGTGCTGGACTGGCTCAAGCTGCTGCTGGCCGAGGATCTGACGGCGGAGGATCTCAAGCGCGACGGGGCCAATGCCCTGCCGAAACTCCACGGCGCGCTGCTGAAGAACGAGCAGGATGTGGCGCTCTTTGAGCGGCTCGCCTTTCTGGCCCGCTCAGGGCGGCGCTAGGCGGCACTGCCCTGTGGCAACGCTTCGCCTTTCCGGCCCGGATGCAGGCTTGCGCCCCTGCCATGCAACTCGCATTCTGCGGCCATGACCGCGCCCCTCACCCTCCGCCCGATAGGCCCTGACGACCAGACGCGCTGGCGTGCGCTGTGGCGCGCCTATCTGGCTTTCTACGAGACCGAGCTGGGCGACGAGATCTACGCGACGAGCTTTGCGCGGCTCTGCGATCCCGAGGTCACCGATTACCACGGGCTGCTGGCCGAACGGGACGGGCAGGTGCTGGGCCTCGTGCATTACATCTATCACCGCCATGGCTGGCATATCGCCCCGGTCTGCTACCTGCAGGACCTCTACACCGTGCCCGAGGCGCGGGGGCAGGGGGTGGCCCGCGCCCTGATCGAAGCCGTCTACGCGGCCGCCGACCGCGACGGGGCGGCCTCGGTCTATTGGACGACGCAATCGGGGAATGCCACGGCGCGCGCGCTCTATGATCAGGTGGCCGAGGTCACGGATTTCATCAAATACGCCCGGGTGACCGCGTGAGGTGGCTGGCCTGGCTCGTGCCGCTGGCATTGCTGGCGGGCTGTGCCTCGGGGCCGCCTGCACCGCAGACCGCGCCACCCAGCCGCCTGCAGCCCAGCGACGAGCTGCCGCCGATGAAGACCTTCGGCACCTATGAACCCGCACCCGTGGGCCGCTCCAACGGGCAGCTCGCGGCGGATTTCGTGGAGCTCAGCTTCCAGATGGAGAGCGGGCGCGCCCTGACGCGCTTCACCCGGTTCGAGGGCCCCGTGCGCGTGGCGGTGATCGGCGACGCGCCGCTGACACTCGGCCCGGACCTTGCCCGGCTGCTCGACCGGCTCCGGCGCGAGGCAGGGCTCGATATCGCCCGGGCGGGCCAGAACGAGGCGGCCCAGATCGTGGTCGAGGCCCTCCCACGCCGCGAGATCCAGCGTTATGTGCCCCAAGCGGCCTGCTTCGTGGTGCCCAATGTGGCGGGCTGGTCCGAGTTTCTGCGCAACCGGCGCTCGGCGGTCGTGGACTGGACCCGGCTGCAGACCCGCACCCGCGCCTCGGTCTTCGTGCCCAATGATGTCAGCCCGCAAGAGGTCCGCGATTGCCTGCATGAGGAAATCGCCCAGGCCCTCGGCCCGCTCAACGATCTCTACCGGCTCGAGAATTCGGTCTTCAACGATGACAATTTCCACCCGGTCCTGACCAGCTTCGACATGCTCATGCTGCGGGTGACCTACGCGCCCGAGCTGCGCTCAGGCATGCTGCCGGCGCAGGTGGCCGAGAAACTGCCATCGATCCTGTCCCGGCTGAACCCCGCCGGGCGCCCGGCGGGGCGGGCACAGCCCAGCGTGCCCCGGCGCGACTGGATCAACGCGGTCGAGGCCGCTCTGGGCCCCGGAACCTCGCCCCGCAAGCGCGAGGAAACCGCCGTCGAGGCCGTGCGCATCGCCCGCGATGCACAGTTCCCCGATGTGCGCAGCGCCTTCAGCTATTACGTGCTGGGCCGCCTCGCGCTCGGCTCGGATCCCGAATTGTCGCTGGCCTCCTTCCTGCAGGCGGGCGGGCTTTATGGCGCGGCCGAGGGCACCGAGGTCCAGCAGGCCCATGTCACCATGCAGATCGTCGCCTTCGCCCTGATCAACGGGCAGGCCAACACTGCCCTGCGTCTGGCCAATAACGCGCTGCCCGCCGTGCAACGCTCGGAAAACGCGGCGCTGCTGGCGACGCTCCTGATGATGAAGGCCGAGGCGCTCGATCTTCTGGGGCGCGCCTCCGAGGCGGAAACCGTGCGTCTCGACAGTCTCGGCTGGGCAAGATATGGCATCGGCTCGGACGCACGGGTCCGGGCCCGGCTGGCGGAAATCGCCGCCCTGCCGCCCCCCGTCAGAGCGCCCGAAGAGACCACAGATCGGGGAAGCTGATGCTGATTGTTGCAGGACTACTGGGCGGGGCCGGCTGGGGCGCATGGCTGGCCAAATCGCGAAACGGGCTGAAGCGCGATATGGCGCAATACGCCGCCGGCTTCGCGATCTTCTGGGGGCTGATCGGCCTCATCGCCACCATCGTTCTGGAACGCATGGCGGCCTGAACCCCCATGTTCCTGCCCTTCTTCACCCAGCTTCGGACCGGCGGCGTGCCGGTCTCCTTGCGGGAATACCTGACCTTCCTCGAAGGTCTGGGCAAGGGCATGGCGGTCTACGACCCCGAGGCGTTCTACTATCTCGCGCGCTGCGCAATGGTGAAGGACGAGCGGCATCTGGACCGGTTCGACCGGGCCTTCGCCGCCGCCTTCAAGGGGCTGGAGCAGATCACGGTGGAGCAGGTGCTCGAGTCCGTGGACCTGCCGCGCGAATGGCTCGAAAAGCTCGCCGAAAAGCACCTGACCGACGAAGAGCGCGCCGAGATCGAAGCGCTCGGTGGCTTCGACAAGCTGATGGAGACCCTCAAGGAGCGCCTCAAGGAGCAGCAGGGCCGCCATCAGGGGGGCAACAAGTGGATCGGCACCGCCGGGACCTCGCCCTTCGGCGCCTATGGCTACAATCCCGAAGGCGTGCGCATCGGGCAGGAGGGCAGCCGCCACCAGCGCGCGGTCAAGGTCTGGGACAAGCGCGCCTTCAAGAACCTCGACGACACGGTTGAGCTCGGCACGCGCAACATCAAGGTCGCCCTGAAACGCCTGCGCCAATGGGCGCGCGACGGGGCCGCCGATGAGCTCGACCTCGACGGCACAATCCGCTCTACGGCCGAGCATGGCTATCTCGACGTCCAGACCCGGCCCGAGCGGCGCAACGCGGTCAAGGTCCTCCTGTTTCTCGATGTGGGCGGCTCCATGGACCCCCATATCAAGCTCGTCGAGGAGCTCTTCTCCGCCGCCCGCGCCGAGTTCAAGCATCTGGAGTATTTCTACTTCCACAACTGCATCTATGAGGGTGTCTGGCGCGACAACCGCCGCCGCTGGTCCGAGCAGATGTCCACCTTCGAGATCCTGCGCACCTACGGGTCGGACTACAAATGCATCATCGTCGGCGACGCCTCCATGTCGCCCTATGAGATCGCTCATCCCGGCGGCGCGAATGAGCACTGGAATGCCGAAGCGGGCTATGTCTGGCTCGAACGGCTGCGCGACCAATGGCCGAACCATCTCTGGCTGAACCCGGTGCCCGAGCGGCACTGGCGCTACACCCAGTCCATCGAGATGATCCAGCAGGTCTTCGGGCCCGAGCGCATGGTGCCTATGACCCTCGACGGGATCGATCGCGGGATGCGCGTGTTGGGGCGCTGAGCGCGCAGTCGGTTCACCTTGACATCCTGCATGTCATAATGACATCTGTATTGTCATTATGACTGACTCCTCTCTCTATTCCCTGATCTGGATGTCCCGCCCCCTGATGCAGGCGGCGGAGGCATCGGTCGAGGCGGGGCTTTCCGGCACGGGCCTCACCGTGCGGATGCGCGCCGTTCTGGAAATGCTCCATGCCCATGGCGATCAGACCGTGCCCGAGATCGCCCAACGGCTTGAGATCAAACGCCAATACGTGCAGCTCATGGTGAACGAGACCGGCGCCGCCGGGCTGACCGAGCCGCGCGCGAACCCGCGCCACAAACGTTCGCCCCTGCTAAGCCTGACCGAGACCGGGCGCGCCCTGATCGATGGGGTTGTCGCGCGCGAGCGCGCGCTGGTCGACCGGATCGGCGCGGATCTCGACCCGGCCGAGGTCGACGCCGCCCTGCGCATCGTGCAGACCCTGACCACCCGTCTCAAATCCCACGCAAAGGACATGCCATGACGCTGGTATATCTCCTCCTCGGCCTGCTCCTCGCGGGCTTTCTCTGGCTTTGCTACGGCACCTGGCGCATCGGACGGCTCAGCACCGGCGCGCCTATCGGCCCGCGCCCGGGCATAGCGCTCTTGCTGGTCGATCTGCAGACCGTGTTCTGGGAGGGTGGCGCCTATGCCGAGGCCGACAAGACCCGCGCCGCGGCGGCCATCGAGCAGGAAATCGCGGAAGCCAAGGCCCGAAACCGCCCCATCATCGCGGTCCGGCAGGAATGGTCCCAGCCCGAGACCAAGACCCTCGCGCGGCTCTTCATGAAGGGGCAGGCGCTTCCCGGCTCCCCCGGAACCGAGATCGCCGCGCCCTTTGCCGGGGCCGCCCAGCACGCGCTCGTCAAACGGGTGCAGGACGGGTTCGAGACCGGGGCGCTGGATCCGCTCCTGTCCGAGCTCGACGTGGGGGCCCTGCGGATCGTCGGGCTCGACTTCAACTACTGTGTGCTCAAGACCGCGCTCGCCGCGCGGCAGCGGGGCTATGACGTCACCGTGGTGACCGCCGGAACGCTGGCCGCCGGAGCGCGCGCGACATCCGAAGCGCGGCTGAGCGGGGCCGGGGTGCGGCTGGCCTGAGCCTCAGCCGAGCATCCGCAGCAGCTCCAGCGACGGCACGCCGGTCACCGGCAGGCCCCGGCTGGCCTGATAGGCGCGGATCGCGGCCTCGCTGTTCGGGCCGATTACCCCATCCGCGCCGCCCGTATCAAACCCGCGCGCCGTCAACCTCTCCTGCAGGGCAACCCGGTCGGCCTTGGTCAGCCCGTTCGCGTCGGGCGGAAAGGGCTGGCGCAGGGGCGGTCCGCCCAGAATCCGATCCGACAGGTGCCCGACGCCGATCGCATAGGCATCCGAGTTGTTGTAGCGCTTGATCACCGCGAAGTTGCGCGTTGTGGCAAAGCGCGGCCCGCCCGGCTGCGGCTGCAGGCTGCCGCTCGGATCCTCGCGACCCCAGGACTGCCCGCTGACCCAGCCATTGCGGTCGAGATAGGCCGCCGCCGAGGCCAGCGCATCGCTCGGATCTTCGGCCCAGATGTCCCGCCGCCCATCGCCGGTAAAATCCACCGCAAAGGCCTCGTAAGAGGTCGGAATGAACTGCGTGTGCCCCATGGCCCCCGCCCAGCTGCCCACCAGATTGCCGGGTGTGGTGTCACCATTCTCGAGGATCCGCAGCGCCGCGACGAGCTGCTGTTCAAAGAACGCGCCCCGCCGCCCGTCAAAGGCCAGCGTCGAGGTGGCCGAGATCACCGGGACATCGCCGCGCCGGTCACCGTAGAAGCTCTCGAGCCCCCAGATCGCCGTGACCACATGGGCGGGCACGCCGTAGCGCGCGGCGATCGCCTCCAGCGTGTCGCGATGGGTGGCATAGGCCGCTTGCCCCTTGCTGACGCGCTCCTCCGAGACGGCGATGGCGAGGTAATCCTCCAGCGTGCGGGTGAACTCGGTCTGGTTGCGGTCCCGGCGCACGACCCCGGGCAGATAGCCCGTGCCCGCAAAGGCCCGCCGCAGCAGGTCTTGCGAGAACCCCTGATCCGCCGCACGGGCGCGAAACCGGCTGACCCAGGCATCATAGCTGGCATTGGGGGCGGGGCGCAGATCGTCGGGCAAGCCGCCGGCCTGCGTCACCCGTGTCGCGGGCGGCGGCCCGCCGCATCCTGCAAGCGCAAAGGCCGCAAGACCCGCTGCGAAAATCCGTCTGTCCATGCCATGCCCGCCTGTGCTGCCCTATCTTTGGCCAAAGCCTAGGGGTGCGCGCGGGAATGGCAATGGGGCAGGGGCTCAGCAGCCCCCGCCCGGCTCAGACCAGCGTACCGGTCGCGTCGATCCGCGTCTTGCCGCGCAGATAGGGGTGCAGCGCCTCGGGCAGATCCACGGAGCCGTCCGCCTGCTGCCCGTTTTCCAGCACCGCGATCAGGCAGCGCCCGACCGCCAGCCCGGATCCGTTCAGCGTATGGACAAATTCCGGCTTGCCTCCGCCCTGCGGCTTGAACCGCGCATTCATCCGCCGCGCCTGAAAATCGCCGCAGACCGAGACCGAGCTGATCTCGCGATAGGTGTCCTGCCCGGGCAGCCAGACCTCGATGTCATGGGTGCGCCGCGCGCCGAACCCCATATCGCCGGTGCAGAGCACGATGGTGCGATAGGGCAGGCCGAGCGCCTCGAGGATCCCCTCGGCGCAGCCGGTCATCCGGTCGAGCTCGGCCCGGCTCTCTTCGGGCTTGGTGATCGACACCATCTCGACCTTCTCGAACTGGTGCTGGCGCAGCATCCCCGCCGTGTCCCGCCCCGCCGAGCCCGCCTCGGACCGGAAACACTGGGTATGGGCCACATAGCGGCGCGGCAGATAGCCTTCGTCGACGATCGCGCCGTTCACGATATTGGTCAGCGTCACTTCCGCCGTCGGCACCAGCCACCAGCCCTCGCGGGTCTGATAGCTGTCCTCGCCGAATTTCGGCAGTTGCCCGGTGCCGAGCATCATCTCCTCGCGGACCAGTACCGGCGTCCAAGTTTCGGTTAGCCCGTTCTCTTCCACATGGGTGTCGACCATGAACTGCGCGAGCGCCCGATGCACCCGTGCCACGGCCCCCGACAGAACCACGAAACGCGAGCCTGCAAGCTTCGCCGCCAGCTCGAAATCCATCCCCGGCGTGACCGAGGGCAGCTCGTAATGCTCTTTCGGGGCGAAATCGAACGCACGCGGATCGCCCCAGCGCTTGACCTCGACATTGTCCTCTTCATCCGCGCCCTCGGGCGTGTCGTCGAAGGGCAGGTTCGGGATCTCCATCAACCGCGCCGCCAGGGCGGCATCATCCTGCGCCGCCTCAGCCTTGAGGGCCGCCACCTCGGCCTTCTTGGCGCCCACCAGCGCGCGCAGCCGCTCAAACTCTGCCTCGTCGCCCTTGGCCTTGGCCGCGCCCACCTGCTTGGAGGCCGCGTTCTGCTCCGCCTGCGCGGTCTCCGCGGCGAGGATCTTGGCCCGCCGCGCCGCATCCAGCGCGAGGATCTCGGACGAGACCGCAGACACACCGGGCCGGCGGGTCAAAGCGGCGTCAAACGCCTCCGGGGTCTCGCGGATCAGGCGGATATCATGCATGGCGGGCAGTCCTCAATTGGCCGTGGCGGTCCCGGAATGGGCCGTCGCCGGGTATATGGCCGAGATTTCCGCCGAGGGCTAGGGGCAGGGTGCGCGCGGCGCCGCCGCCGGAGGGCGCTGGAGGCCACCAGTAAGGCTCAGCGCCCCAGCCAAGGCGCGCCCGGACAGGACCACGCCAGGCCCAAACGACAACAGCGCGCCGCTCGAGGCGGCACGCTGCATTTTCACTCACGCATTCAGAGCGTTCATGCCCCCGGACCGCTCCCCATGGAGAAGCGCTTGCCCGGGGGGCGACGATCAGGCCTTGCGGCGCTTCCGCGTCAGACCCAGAGCGCCGAGACCGGCCAGGATGAGCGGGAAGGACGCCGGCAGCGGGATTGCCGGAACAACCGAGGACCCGGCAGCGGCATTGTCGGTATCTGCGCGGAAGGCGAGGGTCTGCGTGCTGGACAGACCGCCCCCGGCGAGCCCCGACAGGTCGATGAACAGCGACTCGTAGAGATCGCCCACGGGCGCGTCCCCGGTCAGAGCGACGTTGTTCGAGTAGGTCGCCACGATCGCCCCGGACAGATTGGACGTCTCTTCAAACGTCCATCCGTTTGCGCTGTTTTCGGTGCTGCCGCCCGCGAGGGAGGTCGCCACGTCGAAGATCGTGTCGCCCGGCGCGCCCTGCAGCTGCAGAGAGGTCAGAAGGCCCGAGGAGACGTTGACGGACCAGCTTTCGGTGAAGCTGTTGCCGTTCAGAGCGACGCTGAAGCTGCCCGCACCGGTCGATCCGGCGGTCCCGCCCGTGCCGTTGAAGGTCAGTGTCTCGCTGGCGCCGCCCGCGAAGGTGCCCGTGACGAGCATGCCGTCCATGTCACCGCCTGTGGTCGCGAACGCGCCGATTTGATCGGTCGTGAACAGCGTCCCCGGGGTCAGGTTCACAGTGACGCTGGCAGCATGAGCGCCGAGCGGCAGGACAAAGCATGCGGCCGCAGCCGCGAGAAGATTTCGCATGGGATTTTCCTCAAAAAATCGTTACAAGACACAATCGATGCTTAATTGGGCATCGCGGCCCTGTCAAAGAATTGCCTAACAAATGGTTAACGTCCCCGGGCGCTCCGCTGGCCCGTCACTGCCGCGCTGAACCCGGTCACCCGGGTCGGTCAGCCGCCGGTCTCGGTCGATATATGGCGGGGCGCGACCGCCCGGTCAGCCAATCGTTGGACAGGGGAAAATGCGGACGCGATGCCATGCTCCGCGGCGTGGCTGGGCTCAGGGCGCGGTGTCCCGTTGAGGGCTAGGGGGAAGTGTCGTCCCTGTCCTCTGGAAGAGACGCGAGCCAGTCTTGGTAAGCGTCCCAGGCCGCCTTAAGATGCGCGTCGCTGTCTTCCTGCGCATCTTCGCCGATGTGCCAATGCTCGGGGGGCGTGACCCCGTCCGGCAAGACCGTCTGCCCAATCCCTGACGCGACACCAAAAGCCGAATTGACAGACTCCTGTGACAGGTTTTGACTGTCTGTGAACTCTGCCGATCTGAGAAACGTGCGCGCAATTGTCCAGTTTCTCAGATTGGCAGAGTTGAGCTTCGCGTCCCAGAGCTTGGCCCACTGCAGGTTCGTTCGCCCGAGGCTGGCCTCCTGCAAGTTCGCGGACCAGAGGTTGGCCTCCTGCAGGTTCGCGCCCCCGAGCTTGGCCTCCTGCAGGTTCGCGTGCCCGAGGCTGGCCTCCTGCAGGTTCGCGCGCCCGAGGTTGGCCTCCTGCAAGTTCGCGCCTCCGAGATTGGCCTCCTGCAAGTTCGCGGCCCAGAGGTTGGCCTGCTGCAAGTTCGCGCCCCCGAGCTTGGCCTCCTGCAAGTTCGCGCCCCCGAGCTTGGCCTGCTGCAAGTTCGCGCCCCCGAGCTTGGCCTCCTGCAAGTTCGCGCCCCCGAGCTTGGCCTCCTGCAGGTTCGCGTCCCCGAGCTTGGCCTCCTGCAAGTTCGCGCCCCCGAGGTCGGCCTCCTGCAAGTTCGCGCCCCCGAGGTCGGCCTCCTGCAAGTTCGCGTCCCAGAGGCCGGCCTCCTGCAAGTTCGCGCCCCCGAGCTTGGCCTCCTGCAAGTTCGCGTCCCAGAGGTTGGCCTGCTGCAAGTTCGCGTCCCAGAGGTTGGCCTCCTGCAAGTTCGCGTTGAAAAGGAGGGCGCGCGCCATCACGGCATCGGACAGGCGGGCTTTTTGCCATGCCCCTTCTGACATATCCGCAAGCTGCACATCCGCCCCGCGCAGGTCGAGTGCGTAGCCTCTGGCCTGCTCCAGAGTGATCTTGTCCGGCCCGCGCCGCCCGATCACGGTCAGGGCCATTTGCGTATCGGTGCGCTGTTTCCAGTCCTCAGGCTTCTTGGGGTTCTCTTTGACCGGGACAATGCAAGCATTCTCCCGCACATAGGCACACAGGATCTCCATGATCCGCACATGGTCCGGTGGGCTGGAGATGGAGATCCGTTCAAGCGACAGGATAGCGCCCACGCGCACCTCGATATTCGGTGCGCTCCGCTCGACGACCCGGGCCTCGCCATCGGCGCCTTGAGTCAGGACCTTGACGACCTTCTCCGCGCCCAGCCCCGCCACAGCCTGATTGATCCGGTCGGTAATCAGGTTCTGCTCCGCCGCCACGGTCTGGCGCTGGGTGTAGCGGGTTTTCAGGATGGTCATGGGCAGGGCGATGGCCGCCCCGAGGGTGGCGGTCAGCGTCGCGATGGTCAGGAGGGACCATCGATATCCCTCCCAAGACGTTTTGACCTCGACGAAATGCGCGAGGGTCGCGGCGACGACGACAATCAGCCCCGTCGCGAGCAGCAGAACAATCGTTCCATAGAGCCCAACCGCGCCCCAGCCTAGGATCCTGCCCAAGGGGCGTCCGGTGGCGAAGTTGAACTCGGTGGGCAGGCCGAGCCACGTCATCACATCGTTCTTGCGTTTGTCACTCACGGGCGCGGATCACCTCAACCAATGCGCCCAACCTCGCGGATTGTCGGTCAAAACACAACATTTGGGGGTCCGACATTTTGCCCGACACATGTCCGACAGATGTCCGACAAAAAGCCGACGGATCGCAGACGCCGGATTTCGGTGCTTGCTGCGGCCCCGCGCGCGCCTTATCTGCCTTGAATGCCGGTGGGCCCGTCTATACGGTGCGCGCCGATTGACCGGGCGGGGGGCCGCCCTAAACAGAGCTTCTGACCGAGGGGACATTCATGTTCGTCACACCTGCCTACGCCCAAGCCGCGGGCGCCGGAGGGGCCTTTACCTCCTTCATTCCGCTGATCCTGATTTTTGCCATCATGTATTTCCTGCTGATCCGTCCGCAGCAGAAAAAAGTGAAGGAACACAAGGCGATGGTAGAGGCGCTGCGGCGCGGGGACCAGATCGTGACCCAAGGCGGCCTGATCGCCAAGGTGACCAAGGTTGTCGATGACAACGAGGTCAAGGTCGAGATCGCGTCCGGCACCGAGGTGCGCGTGGTGCGCCACACGATCCAGCAGGTTCTGACCAAGACCGAACCGGCGAGCTGATCCAGAGATGCTGCAAATTCCCCTTTGGAAACGGGTTGTTATCTGGGGGCTAGTCCTTTTGGGACTGTCCTTTGCGATGCCCAACGCGTTCTACAGCCGGGTCGAGACCCATAATGACGCCGCCAAGCTGGTCGAGGCCGGCGCGGCCGAGACGGGGGAAATCGCAGCGGATCTGGGCCAGTGGCCCGATATCCTGCCGTCGAGCCTTGTGAATCTCGGGCTCGACCTGCGCGGCGGCGCGCATCTGCTGGCCGAGGTGCAGGTGGCCGATGTCTATGCGGACCGGATGGACGGGCTCTGGCCCGATGTCCGCGACGCCCTGCGCGAGGCCCGCGCGACGATCGGGACCATCCGGCGTCAGGACAGCCCGCCCGACCAGCTCCGCGTGCGGATCTCGGAACCAGCCGAGATCACCCGCGCCGTCGCCATCGTGCGCGGTCTGGCACAGCCGGTGACCTCGCTTACGGGGGTCGGGTCCACGGACATTGAGGTCTCCTTCGAAGGTGCTGATCTCATTGTGCAATTATCCGAAGCCGAGCGGCAGGCGACCGATGACCGGACCCTGCAGCAGAGCCTCGAGATCATCCGCCGCCGCGTGGACGAGGTCGGCACCCGCGAGCCCACGATCCAGCGTCAGGGCGAGGACCGGGTCCTGATCCAGGTGCCGGGGATCGGCTCGGCCGCCGAGCTCAAGGAAATCATCGGCACCACCGCGCGCCTGACCTTCCACCCGGTGGTCAACCGGACCGGCGACGCCGACGCCGCGCCGGGGCCGCGCAACATGCTGCTGCCCTCGATCGACGAGCCGAACACCTATTACATCCTCGAACAGACGCCGGTCGTCTCCGGCGACCAGCTGACCGATGCGCAGCCGGCCTTTGACCAGAACGGCCGCCCGGCGGTGAACTTCCGGTTCAACCCCACGGGCGCGCGGCTTTTCGGCGATTACACGGCCGAGAATATCGGCCTGCCCTTTGCCATCGTGCTGGATAGCGAGGTCATCTCGGCCCCGGTCATCCAGTCCCATATCCCCGGCGGCTCGGGGATCATCACGGGGAGTTTCTCTGTCGAGGAAAGCACCCAGCTCGCGGTTCTGCTACGGGCCGGGGCACTGCCCGCCGAGATGATCTTTCTCGAGGAACGGACCATCGGCCCAGAGCTCGGTCAGGACAGCATCGATGCAGGCACCATCGCCTGTCTCGTGGCCTTTGCGGGTGTGCTGCTCTTCATGTTCCTGAGTTACGGCCTGTTCGGGGTTTTCGCCAATATCGCGCTCATCATCAATGTCGGCCTGATCTTTGGCCTGCTGAGCATGATCGGCGCGACCCTGACCCTGCCGGGGATCGCGGGGATCGTGCTGACCATCGGGATGGCGGTGGATGCCAACGTCCTGATCTTCGAGCGGATCCGCGAAGAGCTCAAGACCGCGCGTGGCCCGGCCCGGGCGATCGAGCTCGGCTATGAGAAGGCCCTGAGCGCGATCCTCGACGCGAACATCACCACATTCATCACAGCGGTGATCCTGTTCGTGATGGGCTCCGGTCCGGTGCGCGGTTTCTCGATCACGCTGGGGCTCGGCATCCTCACCTCGGTCTTCACGGCCATCTTCGTCACCCGTCTGCTCGTGATCATGTGGTTCGAGCGCAAACGCCCCAAAACGATCGAGGTCTGAGCCATGCGTCTCAAGCTAGTTCCCACCGAGACCTCCTATGATTTCTTCCGCTACTGGAAGGTCACTTTCGGGGCGTCCGTCGCCGCCGTCATCGCGGCCATCGTGATCTTCGCCGTGGTCGGCCTGAATTTCGGGATCGACTTCCGGGGCGGGACGACCATCCGGACCGAGAGCACGCAAGCGGTCGATGTGGGCGCCTATCGCGACGCTATCGGCTCGTTGGATCTGGGGGATATCTCGATCACCGAGGTGTTCGATCCGACCTTCGGGCCCGAGCGCAATGTGGCCATGGTCCGCATCCAGGCTCAGGAAGGGCAGGAGAGCGTGACACCGGAGACCATCCTCGCCATCGAGGGCGCGCTCCAGTCGGTCTATCCGGACATGACCTTTCCCAGCGTCGAGAGCGTGGGGCCCAAGGTCTCGGGCGAGCTGATCCAGTCGGCGATCATCGCCGTGGTGCTCGCGATCGGGGCGGTGCTGCTCTACATCTGGTTGCGCTTCGAATGGCAGTTCTCGGTCGGGGCGGTGGCGGCGCTGGTCCATGACGTGCTCTTGACCATCGGGGTGTTCAGCCTGCTGCAGATCCGGTTTGACCTCGCGATCATCGCGGCGCTGCTGACCATCGTGGGCTATTCGCTGAACGACACGGTGGTCGTGTTCGACCGGGTGCGCGAGAACCTGATCAAGTACAAGAAAAAGACCCTGATGGAGGTGCTCAACCAGTCCATCAACGAGACGCTCAGCCGGACGGTCATGACCTCCGTGACCACGCTGCTGGCGCTGATCTCGCTCTATATCCTCGGCGGGGATGTGATCCGGGGCTTTGTCTTTGCCATGATTTGGGGTGTCATCATCGGGACCTATTCCTCGGTCTTCGTGGCCTCGGCGATCCTGCTCTATCTCGGGGTGAAGCGGGACTGGTCGAAGCCCGATGCCAACAAGGGCAACCAATACGCCAATATCGATGCCTGAGATGCTGGCGGCCGGGCTGGCAACGCCCGGCCTTTTCTGGCTCTGCGGGATTTCGGCGCTGGCGGGCCTGATCTACGGGTTTGCCGGGTTTGGCGCAGCGCTGATCTTCATGCCGCTGGCGACGATCTTCATCGCCCCCTCCCTCGCGGTGGGGGCGTTTTCTTTATCGGCCCTGTCATCGGTGTTCACGGTTGTGCCCGGGGCGCTGCGCGCCGCTGATCTGAAGGCGGCGGGGACGATGCTGGCCGCGGCAGTGCTGGCGGTGTTTCCCGGGGTCTGGGTGTTGAACCACAGCTCGGGCGCGGTGTTGCAATGGGCGGTTTCGGGTGTGGTGATCGCGACGCTCATCGCGCTGATCGCGGGGCTGCGCTACACCCGTGCGCCGGGGCCGCGCACATGGTTGTCGGTGGGTACGGGTGTCGGGTTTCTCGGCGGAGCGACGGGGCTCAACGGGCCGGTGGTGGTGCTCTTTCAGCTCGGCGGGCAGGACGAGGCCGCCCGCAGTCGGGCCAATACGATCCTCGTGCTGACCTTCAGCTCGCTCGCCTTCCTGCCGGTCATGGCGCTGCAGGGCGCGGTCCCGCCGGGCGCGGTGAGCCTCGGGCTGCTCTTGCTGATCCCCTATGCCATCGGGACCACACTGGGGCGGATGCTGTTCACCCCGGGCCGGGCCGGACTATACCGCGTCACCGCCTATGTTATCATCGCAGCCGCCGCGATCCTCGGCCTGCCGATCGAATTCTGAAGGAGCCGCCATGCGCTTGAACGAAGTTGTCTATTCCGACGCCCAGCCGGTCGAGGGCTATGGCCCCGGCTTCTTTCGTGTGGGCGGTGAGGTGCATCAGGGCGCGCTCTATCTCTCGCCCGCCGGGGTGCAGCGCTGGGGCGGGCTGGAGGATCTGGGCCCGGTCAACGCCGAAGAGATCGACGTGCTCTTTCTCGGCATGGGGGCCGAGATCGCCCATGCGCCCGCCGGGTTTCGCGACGCGGTGGAGGGACAGGGGATCGGGCTCGAGGTGATGTCGAGCCCGGCGGCCTGCCGGACCTATAACGTGCTTTTGTCCGAGGGACGCCGGGTCGGTCTCGCGCTGCTGCCCGTGGTCGAGACGCCCTGAGGAAATCGCTTTCCCGGAATGCGTGCATCCGCTAAGCCCAAGCCGTGGAATTGCGTGTCGAAAACCTGAGCTGCCAGCGCGGCGGCCTGACCGTCATCGAAGGGGTGAGCTTTGTGCTGGCCCCCGGCGAGGCGGTGGTGCTGCGCGGCCCGAACGGGATCGGCAAGACGACCCTTCTGCGCACGATTGCCGGGCTGCAGCCACCCGTGGCCGGGCAGGTGGACGCGCCCGAGGATGCCATGGCCTATGCGGGCCATGCGGACGGGTTGAAAGGGCCGCTCACCGTGACCCAGAACCTCGCCTTCTGGGCGCAGGTCTACGGGGTGGCCGATATCGCCCCCGCGCTGGACCTCTATGCGCTTGGCCCGCTCGCGGACCGGCAGGCGCAGGACCTTTCGGCGGGGCAGAAACGCCGGCTGGGTCTGGCGCGAATGATGGTCACCGGGCGCCCGATCTGGATCCTTGACGAGCCGACGGTCTCGCTGGATGCGGCCAATGTGGCGCTCTTCGGCGAGATGATCTCAGGGCATCTGGCCACGGGGGGCATGGCGCTGATGGCGACCCATATCGAGCTGGGGATCGAGGCGCGGGTGCTGGATCTCGCGCCCTACAAGGCTGCGGCCCCCGCCGAGGAAGCCGAGATCGACGAGGCCTTCCTGTGAAGGCGCTCCTGCTCCGGGATCTGGCCCTAGCGGTCAAGGCGGGCGGAGGCTTTGGCCTGAGCCTTGCCTTTTTCCTGATCGTGACGGTGCTGGTGCCGTTCGGGGTCGGCCCGGATACGGGGATCCTGAGCGAAGTGGCGAGCGGGGTGCTCTGGGTCGGGGCGTTGTTGGCGTGCCTTTTGTCCCTCGACCGGATCTTTCAACTCGACTTCGAGGATGGCTCGCTCGACCTGCTGGTCACGGCTCCGCTGCCGCTGGAGGGTCTGGTGGCGGTCAAGGCGCTGGCCCATTGGCTGACCACGGGGCTGCCGCTCACGCTGCTGGCGCCGGTGTTGGCGGTGCTGCTGAACCTCGACCCTGCGGGGTTCCCCTGGCTGGTGATCTCGCTGGCCGTCGGGACCCCGGCCCTGAGCATGATCGGCACCTTCGGCGCGGCCCTGACCGTAGGGCTGAAACGCGGCGGGCTTCTCTTGTCGCTGCTGGTGCTGCCGCTCTATGTGCCGACGCTGATCTTCGGGGCCGAAACCGTGCGTCGGGCGGTGGACGGTTTCGACATCTCGACCCCGCTTCTCATGCTGGCGGGG
Organism: Dinoroseobacter sp. S124A; assembly: GCF_049801015.1. NCBI lineage: Bacteria > Pseudomonadati > Pseudomonadota > Alphaproteobacteria > Rhodobacterales > Roseobacteraceae > Dinoroseobacter > Dinoroseobacter sp. S124A. The sequence goes on from NZ_JBNAGD010000001.1 coordinate 576,727, forward strand.
ATCACCCTCGGCACCATCGCGCTGCTGCCCTTCGCGGCGGCTGCGGCAATCCGTATCAACCTGCGCTAGGCAACGCGGCTTTTGTCGCGTTGCGACCCTCGCGCCAGCACCCTACCTTCGAGCTCATGTCACTCTGGGAATACGCCAATCCGAAGAAGTTCATGCAGACCTCGGCTGCAATCCTGCCCTACACGGCGGGCCTGACGGCGATCTGCCTGCTGGTCGGTCTTGTCTGGGGCTTCTTCTTCACGCCCGATGATTTCCGTCAGGGATCCACCGTGAAGATCATCTATCTCCACGTGCCCTCGGCGATGATGGCGATCAACATCTGGGTGATGATGCTGGTCACCTCGCTGATCTGGCTGATCCGGCGACACCATGTCTCGGTTCTGGCCGCCAAGGCCGCAGCGCCCATCGGCGTGGTGATGACGCTGATCGCGCTCTTTACCGGGGCGATCTGGGGCCAACCGATGTGGGGCACATGGTGGGAATGGGATCCGCGCCTGACCTCCTTCCTGATCCTGTTTCTCTTTTATCTGGGCTATATCGCGCTCTGGTCCGCGATCGAAAACTCTGACACGGCGGCCGATCTGACCTCGATCCTGTGCCTGGTGGGCTCGGTCTTTGCGGTGCTCAGCCGCTACGCGGCGAATTTCTGGAACCAGGGCCTGCATCAGGGCGCGTCCCTGTCGCTGGACAAGGAAAAGAACGTGGCGGACGTGTTCTATCAGCCGCTGCTCTTCTGCCTGGCCGGGTTTGTCCTGCTCTTTGTGACGCTGCTGCTGCTGCGCACCCGGACCGAGATCCGCACCCGGCGTCTGTCGGCGCTGCGCCTGCGGGAACGGCAGTCCGCGTGATGCCGGATCTCGGGAAATACGCGTTCGAGGTCTCCATGGCCTATCTGGTGTCGCTGACCCTTCTGGGGATCCTCGTGGCGCTGACCATCGCCAAAGGACGCAAAGTCCGCGCGCAGTTGCGGGCGTTCGAGAAGGCGCGCAAAGAGGCGAATGAAAAGGCGTAACCTCCTGCTCTTTGGCGGCGCGGTCACGCTCAGCGCCGGAGCAGGCTACCTCTCATCGTCATTGCTGATGCAGCCAGCGCCCCCGGAGCCGGAGCCCGGTGCGCGGGCAGGGCGTCTGGCACCGCCGCTGACCCTGGGGCCCCTGCGGGATCAAGCCTTTCTGACCTATCCCGACCTCAAGGCGCCAGGACCCAAGCTGGTCAATTGGTGGGCGAGCTGGTGCGCGCCGTGCCGGGCAGAGCATCCGGCCCTGATGGGGTTGGCCGCCGAGGGGATCCCGATCCACGGGATCACCCATCGCGATCTTGAGGCTGACAGTCTCGCCTTTCTGGCCGAGCTGGGCTCCCCCTTCACCAAGCTCGGGTCCGATGGCACGATGGCGACCTATCGGGACTGGAACCTGACCGGCTTGCCCGAGACCTATGTGCTCGATGGCGAAGGTCGGATCCTGCTGCGATATGCGGGACCTGTGCTGTCCGACACCGTGCGCGACTACATCCGGCCCGCTTTGGCCGAGGCCTGATCCGCGCGGGTTAACCACGCCCTCTGTCAGAATTGACTCAAATCCCTCCTTTTATTAACCAGAGGGGTGTTAAGTATCAGAGAGTGTGATGATGTATATAAAGATTGCCGCGACCACCGCGGCCCTTCTGCTTGGATCCAGCCTGGGTCAGGCAGCCACCACCAGCAGTTTTGTCGGCGACAGCACCTTCAATGCCCAGTGCAATCAGGGCGTGTCGAATACCGATTGTGAGGCCGCCGTCGGCGAGATCCGGGGCGGGACCGCCGGTCTGGGCGGCGATTGGGAAGTCGGTGTTCAGAACCCGCCGGGTAGCCCGCAGGATGTCCAGCAGTGGGCGTGGACCAGTGGCGAGGCGGTGGATTTCACCTTTGCCTATGACGCCCTGACCGACAGCCTGTCGCTCAGTCTGACCACCCAGACCGCCTCGGCGAGCTCGACCACGATGGTGGCACCGGATGCGTTCGATGCGATCGATACGCTGTTCATCCGTGCCCGCAGCGAGGATGACACCAACACGATCACCCTGAGCAACATGCTCATCAACGGCATGGCGATCCCGGATCTGGGCTATGTGGGCGGCGGCTCGGCCAATGCCAACTATCTCGCCGTGACCGATCTGGCCTTTGATGACAGCTGGACCCTGACCGGCGACGTGACGGCCGTATTTGACGGGGCGCTGCCGCCCGAGCGCTCGCGGCTTGATGTAAACTTCAAGATCGCATCGGTCGACGTCGCGCCGATCCCGCTGCCGGCTGCGGCCTGGCTGATGCTGGCCGGGCTCGGCCTGCTGGGCGGCGCTGGGATGCGCCGGTCGCGCCGCGTCTGAGCCCCGCAGGGGCCCCGGGCCGAACTACACCGGGAACCGGGCAGGGCGCGCATGCGGGCGCCCTGCCCAAGCGGTGTCAGGCTGCGGATTTGGCGAGGTTGCGCAGCACATAGTGCAGCACGCCGCCATTCTCGATATATTCGATCTCCACCTCCGTATCGATCCGGCATTTCAACTGGATCTCGCGCGTGGTTCCATCTGCATAGGTGATGGTGCAGGGCATTTCCGACTGGGGTACGATCTCGCCTTCGAGCCCGGTGATGGTCACCGTCTCATCGCCTTTCAGGCCGAGGCTTTTGCGGGTGTCGTCGCCAGTGAACTCGAAGGGGATCACGCCCATCCCCACTAGGTTGGAGCGGTGGATCCGCTCGAAGCTTTCGGCGATCACCGCCTTCACACCCAAGAGGCTAGTACCTTTGGCCGCCCAGTCCCGGCTGGAGCCCGCGCCATATTGCTCGCCGCCGAAGATCACGAGGGGCGTGCCGGCTTCCTGATAGGCCATGGCGGCTTCGAAGATCGAGGTCTGGTCCCCGTCCGGCCCGCGCGTATAGCCGCCCTCGACCCCGTCCAGCATCTCGTTCTTGATGCGGATATTGGCGAAGGTGCCGCGCATCATGATCTCGTGATTGCCGCGCCGGGAGCCATAGGAGTTGAACTCGCGCGGCTGCACCTGCCGCTCGGTGAGGTAGCGCCCGGCGGGTGTGCTTTCCTTGAACGAGCCCGCGGGCGAGATGTGGTCGGTGGTGATCATGTCGCCGAGAATGGCCAGAACCTTGGCCCCTTCGATGTTGCGGATCGTCCCGGCCTCGGCACCCATGCCCTGGAAATACGGCGGGTTCTGCACATAGGTCGAGCTGGCGGGCCAGTCATAGGTCAGGCTGTCCGTGGTCTCGACGCTCTGCCATTTCTCGTCACCCTTGAAGACATCGGCGTATTTCGTCTGGAACGCCTCGCGGGTGACGGTCTGTTCGACCAGTTCGGCGATCTCTTGTGTGCTGGGCCAGATGTCCTTGAGGAACACGTCCTGCCCGTCCTTGCCCGTGCCGATCGGCTCGGAGGTCAGGTCAATATCCATCGTCCCGGCGAGCGCATAGGCCACCACCAGCGGCGGGGAGGCGAGGTAGTTCGCGCGCACATCCGGGCTGATCCGGCCCTCGAAGTTCCGGTTGCCCGAGAGCACGGCAGTGGCCACCAGATCGCCCTCGGCAATCGCCTCGGAAATCTCGGACTGGATCGGCCCCGAATTGCCGATGCAGGTGGTGCAGCCATAACCCACGAGGTTGAAGCCGATCTTGTCGAAATCCTCCTGCAGGCCCGCGGCCTCCAGATATTGCGACACCACTTGCGAGCCCGGTGCCAGCGAGGTTTTCACCCAAGGCTTGCGGTCGAGCCCCAGCTCCACCGCCTTGCGCGCCACAAGACCCGCGCCGATCATCACATAGGGGTTCGACGTGTTGGTACAGGATGTGATCGAGGCGATCACGACCTTGCCCGAGGCCATGGTGTAGTCCTCGCCCTTGACCGGGACGGTCTTGTCCATGGGGCGATCAAAGGTCTCGGCCATCTCGCGGGCAAAGGCGGTCTTGGCATCGGTCAGCGCCACGAAATCCTGCGGCCGCTTCGGGCCCGAGATTGCGGGCACGATGGTCCCCATGTCGAGATGCAGGGTATCGGTATAGACCGGCGCGTAATCCGCCCCGCGCCACAGCCCGTTCTCCTTGGCATAGGCTTCGACCAGCGCGATCCGCGCCTCGTCCCGGCCCGTGGTGCGCATGTAGCGCAGGGTCTCGCCATCGATCGGAAAGAAGCCGCAGGTTGCGCCGTATTCCGGGGCCATGTTGGCGATGGTGGCGCGGTCCGCGAGGGGCAGCGTGTCGAGCCCGGCGCCGTAGAATTCGACGAACTTGCCGACCACACCCTTGGCGCGGAGCATCTCGACCACCTTCAGCACAAGATCGGTGCCCGTGGTCCCCTCCATCATCTGGCCGGTCAGCTCGAAGCCCACCACCTCGGGGATCAGCATCGAGATCGGCTGGCCGAGCATGGCCGCCTCGGCCTCGATCCCGCCAACGCCCCAACCGAGCACTGCCATTCCGTTGACCATGGTCGTGTGGCTGTCCGTCCCCACCAGCGTGTCGGGATAGGCCACCTCGGCCCCGTCCTGATCCGTATCGGTCCAGACGGTCTGGGCGAGGTATTCCAGGTTTACCTGGTGGCAGATCCCGGTGCCCGGCGGGACCACGCGGAAATTGTTGAAGGCCGATTGCCCCCATTTGAGGAAGGTATACCGCTCCAGATTGCGCTCATACTCACGGTCCACATTCATCTGAAACGCGCGTGGATTGCCGAATTCGTCGATCATTACCGAGTGGTCGATGACCAGATCCACCGGGTTGAGCGGGTTGATCTTCTCGGCATCGCCGCCGAGCCCGACTATCCCGTCCCGCATCGCGGCAAGGTCGACCACGGCGGGCACGCCGGTAAAGTCCTGCATCAGGACCCGGGCCGGGCGGTAGGCGATCTCGCGCGGGTTCTGCCCGCCCTGCGACGCCCAGTCGGCAAAAGCCTTGATGTCCTCGACCGAGACGGTCCGCCCGCCATCCTCGAACCGCAGCATGTTCTCCAACACCACTTTCAGCGCTGCGGGCAGGTTCGAGAAATCCCCGAGGCCGGCCTCCTGCGCGGCGGGAATGGAATAGTAAGAGACCGACTGGTCCCCGACCTGCAGCGTCTTGCGGGTCTTGGCGGTATCCTGGCCGACGGAAATAGGCATGACATGGCTCCCGGGTTGTGAAGATGAGGTGGCGTGTTGATCTAGATATAAGGGGGCTGCGAGCGGGTTCAATGCGAGTGTATACTATGGTATGCATATTTGCCCACCGCGCGCCCCCGATCCCAAGCATTTCAGAAAGCTCTCGAAATCTCGCAATTCCTTGATTGGTGATGTCAGGGGGGCTGGTCTAAATACTGAGACAGAATCGAGGACATGACATGCGCATTACGAGCACGCTATTCGCCCTGTGGACTGCCTTTGCTGTGACGACAGCCGCGCCTGCGGTTGCGGCGGAAAAAACCGTGGTTGTTGAGCTCTTTACCTCGCAAGGCTGCTCGTCCTGCCCGCCGGCGGATGCGCTTCTGGCCAAGCTCGACGAGAATGCGGATGTGATCGCCCTCGCGCTCCATGTGGATTACTGGGACTATATCGGCTGGAAGGACATCTTCGCCGACCCGGCCTATACGGCGCGGCAAAAGGGCTATGCCCGGGCCGCGGGCGCGCGCAGCATCTATACCCCGCAAATGGTGATCGGAGGGCTGGATCATGTGGTCGGATTCAAGCCCATGGATGTCGCCAACACCGTGCAGAAGCATCGCGACGTGCCGGACGGGGCCGAGATTGCCGCGCGTCTGGCGAATAACACCGTGGTCGTAACGCTGGAACCGGGGCGCAAGCGCGGACAGATGACCGTCAGCCTGATCGGCTATGAGCCCAAGGAAACCGTCAAGATCAAGCGCGGCGAGAATGCCGGGCGGACCATCACCTATACCAATACGGTGCGCGAGATGGTGAACCTGGGCAAGTGGGACGGACGCAGCAAGAAGACCTTTCGGCATCCCAAGCCCGAAGGCGGTCTGGCCGTTGTGATCGTGCAGGAAGACAAGCACGGGCCCATGGTGGCCGCCGCACGGGTCAGGTAATCCGGCGGCCGCTGGCTGCGCGTCAGAGGCGCGTCACCCCGATCATGCCGTCCCGCGTCACAAGCGCGGCGAGACCCTCCGCATCCAGATCCTCAGTCCCTGCGGGACGCTCCGGCACGACGATGTAGCGCATATCGGCGGTGGAATCGTGCACGCGCACGGTGACGCCCTCGGGCAGGGTGGTGCCGAACTCCGCCAGCACACCGCGCGGATCCCGGACCGTCCGCGAGCGATAGGCGCGGCTTTTGTACCAATCCGGCGGCAGCCCCAGCAGGTTGCGCGGATAGCAGGAGCACAAGGTGCAGACGATGACGTTATGGGTCTCGGGCGTGTTCTCGACCGCGATCAGGTTCAGCGTCCCGATATCATAGCCCATCTCGCGGCAGGCGGCAGAGCCATCGCTGAGCAGCCGGTCGCGAAAGTCGGGATCGGTCCAGGCCCGGGCGACCACGGCGGCGCCATTGGCCGGGCTGCGGGCGTCCATCTCGGTGACCTGCGCGGTCACTTCCGCCGGGGTCAGCACACCCTTTTCGATCAGCAACTCGCGAAGAGCGATCTCCGTCAGCTGGGCCTCGGTCAGCGGGCCGTCCTGATCCGGGCGATGCGGGTGCGGGTGGGCGTGATCATGGGGCATCGGCGGGCTCCAACCAATGGGCGTAAATCTCGGCATCGAGCGTGTCATCCGGGTGCGGTGCGTCCGCCCCCCAGATCTCGGCCATGGTGAAGCGCACCCGCAAGAGCGGCACCTCCGGCGCGGGCAGGCGATAGGCCAAGAGCTCGGGGTTCGGGAAGGCGGGCAGGCGGCGCTCGATCTCGCCGGTCTTGCCGCGCAGGTAGCCCGGCGTGCGGATATGGCCCGGCGGGGCCCATGTCTTGACGCGCACGCGCTGGGGCAGGGCGGTGTCAGTCACGGCCGGTCACCTCGCCATAGCTCAGCCCACGGGCGCGGATCTCGTCGATCTTGGCGGCGATCTCGGTCGGGGTGACGGCCCCGGATTCGATCAGGTTCCGGCGGAGCGAGGCGACCCAGCGCTCGTAATAGCTCATGGTTTCGAACGCCTCCGGTCCCATATCCTCCAGCGCGCGGCGCAGCCCGTCCACGGTGAAGAGCCCCTTGCCCTGGCACAGGATCACCAGCGCATCGACGCGCTTTTCCCAGAGCGCGAAATCATGTTCCTCGGGTAGAACGGGGCCAGCCTCCGCGCCGCCCATGTCGAACCAGCTGCGCGCGGTGAGAGGTGTGTCGGGGGGAGGGGACGTATCATGCATGACCGCAGCCTAGTCCCGGGATCCCCCATGGACAATGCCCCCCGAGCGTCAGGCGAAAGCCGCGCTATTCTTCCTGCGCGATCAGGGTGATCTCGCCGTCGGATTCCAGCTTGCGGATGGCCATGACCACATCGGTCATGGCGATTTCGCCGTCGCGTTCGGGCACGGCTCCCATTTCAGACATGCTGTCGCGAAGCTGGTCAGCCATGCGTTTGGACATGTTTTCGAGGATGAAGCTGACCACATCCGGATAGGTCTCGCTGCCCGCAGCGAGCGCGCGCACAAGTACGTCGCCGTCAACTTCGCGGGTGATGGCCGGGATATCGCGGGCCGAGACCCGCTCGGTGATATGGGCGAAGGTGAAGATCGCCTTGCGGACCTGATTGGCGAAGCCCTCATCGGTTTCGTCGAGGCTGCTGAGCAGGTCGTCCCGCGTCGCGGCCGCCGTGGAATTCAGGATATCCCCAAGCCGCGCCACCGGGTCCTTGGTAAAGGCGCTGACCGGTGTGTTCTCGATCCGCACCCGCAGGCTTTCCCCGATCTGGTCCACCAGAACCGGGCTGATCCCGCTTGTCTGGGAAATCGCGAAGGTGATCCGCCGCGCCCGCGCCCCGGGCAGAAGCCCGAGCACATCGGCGGCCTTGCCCACCTTGATCTTGGACAGGATCACCGCGCAAATCTCGGCGCTCTCGCCGTCGATCAGCGGGACGATCGCCTCCGGCTCCATCTCCGAGAGCAGATCCCAGATCGAGGTCTGGCCATTGAGACCGGCCTCCTGCCGGAGGTTCTGGGCCACTTCGTCCGAGATATGTCCCGAAAGCTTCTCAAGCGCGTCGCCAAGCCCCTTGGGGAAGGACAGGCCCAGCTCCTCAAGCTCGCCCAGAAACTCGCCAACCACTGATTGCAGCTCGTCGCGCGTGATCGGTTTCAGCTGCCCCATCTCCTGGGCGAGGGTTGCCTGCTGATGGGCGCTCAGCCCGGTGAGGTCCGGGGCCAGCCCATCCTCGAGAAGAAGACGCAGCACGACAGCCGCTTTCTGCCGCCGTGTCAGCGTCACAAGCGCCCCTCCAGAGGGCGCCTTGGGTTTAGATACAGTGGTCGTGCTCACCCGAAACTCCGCCTGCGCTGTTTCCCACAGGTGTCGCAGGCGAAGCTTAACGCCCGGTTAGGGCAAACAAGATTTTAATAGGCGTAACCGGAGTTTGAGCGCAGCGCCTGCGCCAGCGAGAAGGCCGCCCAGGTCTCGCGCCCACCGCGCGCCTTGATTTCGCGCAGCTCGGCCTCGGCCTCGGCCCGCTGGCCGATTTCGAGATAGCCCTGCGCGCGGTAGGAGCGCGCCGGGTGATAATCCGGGTCCTGCGCCAGCGCCGCCGCATAATAGGTCATGGCCCCGTCTAGATCGCCGGTCTTACGGGCGACGAAGCCCTGATAGGTCAGGGCGCGGGGATCTTGCGGGTTGTCATAGCTCGCCAACACCTGCAGCGCGCGATCATAGGCCCCGGCATAGGCCAGCTCGCGGACTGCCTCATGGCGCTGGTCATCGCCCAGACTGCTCTGGCTGGAGCTTACGCAGCTGCGGGTTTTCTCGTCCCAGACCGTGCTGCCGCTGCAGCTTGTGGTCGTTTCGGATTTCACCGGCGGGGCGAAATCATCACCTCCGGCGGCTAAACCGGCCGCGGGGGTCAGGCAGAGGCCAACGAGTAGGATCCAGCGCATCGGGTCGCTCCTGTTCATGGGTTTTCCAACAGATAGGCCCGGGGGCGCAAAAGAAAACGGCCCGCCTGGGCGCGCCGTTTTCAAAACTCTCACCCGGTCAGATCAGCCCGAAAGCTGGTCTACACAGGCCTGCGTGGTCGCGTCCCAAGTCTTGCCTTCGGCACAGCTTGCGACGGTCTGTTCCATCTTGTGACCCCAGTTGCACTCGGCCATGGCGAGGCCCGGTGTCAGTGCGAGGATCGCAACCGTAAAAATCGCGGGTAGGCGCATATCGTCTCTCCGTGTTTGAACGGGGAAACGGTAGCACGGAAACCCACCCTGCAAAGCCTTTTTTCGGATATGGCTTTGCGGGGCGCCTATTTCCCCGTCATTCGCCGAAAACGCGGGCGAAAATCGTGTCCACATGCTTGGTGTGATACCCCAGATCGAATTTCTCCTCGATCTCGGCGGGGCTCAGGGCGGCGGTCACATCCGCATCAGCGAGCAGCTCCTCCTTGAAGTCGGTCCGATGCTCCCAAACCTTCAGCGCGTTGCGCTGCACATAGGTATAGGCGTCCTCGCGGCTGACACCGGCCTGTGTCAGGGCCAGAAGCACGCGCTGGCTCATGACGAGGCCGGGGAACTTGTTCATGTTGTCGAGCATGTTCTCGGGGAAGATCAGCATCTTGTCGACCACCGAGGTCAGGCGGGCGAGGGCGAAATCGAGGGTGATGGTCGCGTCCGGCCCGATCATCCGCTCGACCGAGGAATGCGAGATGTCGCGCTCATGCCAGAGGGCGACATTCTCCATCGCCGGAATCACCGCCGAGCGCACCATGCGCGCGAGCCCCGTCAGGTTCTCGGTCAGAACCGGGTTCTTCTTATGCGGCATGGCCGAGGAGCCTTTCTGCCCCATGGAAAAGAACTCCGCCCCTTCCAGAACCTCGGTCCGCTGCATGTGCCGGATCTCGACCGCGATATTCTCGATCGAGGAGGCCACGACGCCCATGGTCGCGAAGAACGCCGCATGACGGTCGCGCGGAATCACCTGAGTCGAGATCGGTTCGGGCACGAGGCCGAGCTGGTCGCAGACATGCTCTTCAACCGCCGGGTCGATATTGGCGAAGGTGCCCACCGCGCCCGAGATGGCGCCCGTGGCGATCTCGGCGCGGGCATCGCGCATCCGGGTCAGGTTGCGGTCCATCTCGGCATAGAAGCGCGCGAAGGTCAGGCCCATGGTGGTGGGTTCCGCATGGATCCCGTGGGACCGCCCGATCCGCACCGTATCCTTGTGTTCGATCGCCCGGCGCTTGAGCGCGGCCAGAAGCCCTTCGAGATCCTTGATCAGGATATCGGCGGCGCGGGTGAGCTGCACGTTGAAACAGGTGTCGAGCACATCCGACGAGGTCATGCCCTGATGCACGAAGCGCGCCTCTTCCGAGCCCACATGTTCGGCCAGATGGGTCAGGAAGGCGATGACGTCATGCTTGGTGACGGCCTCGATCTCGTCGATCCGGGCCACGTCAAATTCGACATCCTTGGCTTTCCAGACGGCCTCGGCGTTCTCCTTGGGGATCACGCCCAGCTCAGCCATCGCATCGCAGGCATGGGCCTCGATCTCGTACCAGATGCGGAACTTGGTCTCGGGCGACCAGATGGCAACCATATCGGGACGGGAATAGCGAGGGATCATGTCTGGGCCTTGCGTTTTGAACAGGTTTGCGCGCGTCATACGGGGCATGAGCAGGACGAACAAGGTTGCGGGCCGTCGCAGGCGCGCCAAAGGCGGGACATGATCTCATTTGCAGCATTTGAAGGGGTCTGGCAGATCCAGCGCGAGATTGCCGATGCCCTGAGCGGGCCGGGGCGGTTTACCGGACGGGCGCAGATTTCGCTCATGGGGCCGGGCGCGTTGCGCTATGCCGAGGAGGGGCGGCTGACCCTCGCCCAGGGCACCAGTTTCACCGCCGCGCGCCAGTATCACTGGACCGAGGAGCCCGAGGAGGGCGGCGTCGCGGTGCATTTCGCAGATGGCCGGTTCTTTCACCGCTTCTCGCTGGGCGCGCAGGCAGAGGCGGCGCATTTCTGCGATCCGGACCAGTATGACGTGACCTACGACTTTGCCGACTGGCCCCGCTGGCAGGCGCGCTGGCGGGTGACGGGGCCGCGCAAGGACTATGTCATGACGAGCCGTTACGCCCGCGCCTAGGCGGTGACCTTTGCCGGCTCGGCCAGCTCTGTCACGATCTGGGCGCCGGCCTCCAACGTGCGGTGGACCGGGCATTTATCTGCGATCTCAAGCAGGCGCGTTCTCTGGGCCTCATCCAGATCGCCCTCCAGATGGATGCGCCGCTTGAAGCTGTCGATCCGGTCGTATTCGCCCTTGGCGTCCTGGCCATGGACCTTGTCATGCATCACGTCGACCGACACATGGGTCAGCGGCCAGCCCTTCTGTCGGGCATACATCCGCAAGGTCATCGAGGTGCAGGCTCCAAGCCCCGCCGCCACCAGCTGATACGGGGTCATGCCGCGATTGGTGCCGCCATAGGCGAAGGGCTCATCGGCCTGGATGTGGTGGATCGGGCCCGCATTCACATCCTGCAGAAAACCAGCCGGATCGGCCTCGGCCACCCGGGTGATGCCCTCGGGCGCGCCGGGCGGCGGGGCGGGCGGGCGCAGGTCGAGATAGCGTCCGACCCAGGCCGCGATCACTTCGGCGGCGTATTCGGCATCCTCGGCGCGGGTGATCAGGTGATCCGCGTCATCGAGGGTGACAAAGCTCTTGGGGTGCTTGGCGGCGCTGAAGATCTGCGTCGCGTTTTCGATCCCCACCTGCGCGTCGAGCGGTGCATGCAGCACCAGAAGCGCGGCCTTGAGCGCGCCGATCTCGGGGGCGAGCTGTTCGGCGGCCACATCCTCGACAAAGGCTTTCTTGATGTGGAAAGGCCGTCCGCCCAGCTTGACCTCGGCCTCGCCGGTCTGGGCGATCTCTTCGAGGGCATCGGTGAAGTTATGGGTGACATGCTCAGGATCAAAGGGCGCGCCGATCGTGGCCACGGCCTTGATGCCGGTGATGCCCCGTGCCGCCTTGAGCACCGCCGCACCCCCGAGGCTGTGCCCGATGAGCAGGCTCGGCGCCATGCCCTTCTCGGCCAGCGCTTCGGCGGCCCGATGCAGATCACCGACATTGGAGCTGAAGGTGGTGTTCTTGAACTCGCCGCCGGAATGCCCGAGCCCGGTGAAGTCAAAGCGCAGCACCGCGATCCCCATGGCCGCCAACCGCTGGGCAATGCGCCGCGCCGCCGGGATATCCTTGGAGCAGGTGAAGCAATGGGCAAAGAGTGCTGTGGCCAGATGCGGACCCTCGGGCAGATCGAGGCGCGCGGCGAGGGTGTCGCCAGCGTGACCTGTGAATGTGAGTTTTTCCGTCGGCATGGGGCAGCTCCGTGGTTGGAGCCTGAGAATGGGGCCCGGCGCGGCCTGCGGCAACCCATGTGTCAGCCCCGTCACGCAAGGGTGACGAGGCGTTGGTGGTCTGAAACATATGGGCGGAAGGGCCAGCGCGCCCTGCGCGACGGCCCCCGGGGGATCACAGCCCCAACAGCGCCGGATCGAAGGGATAGCTGGTCAGGTTCTCGGGCCCGTCCTCGGTGACCAAGACCTGATCCTCCAGCTTGATGCAAAAATCGCCATCCTCCTCGCCCACCACGGCCTCGACGCAGAACACCATGCCGGGCTCGACGACGGCGTCAAAGGCGCCGGGGGTGAACTCTTGCTTGTAGGTGATCAGGGGCCATTCATCGCAGAGACCAACCCCGTGGAACCGGCAGGAATAGCGCCGCGCCTCGTAGCGCGGAGCGAGTTGATGCCCGCCAAAGGTCAGCGCGTCGAAATGGGTCCCGGGCTGCAACAGCGCCATGTTGGTCCGGATATGCTCCACCCCATGCTGCATCGCTGCGATCATGTCCGGGCGGGGGCGGGCGTCTCCGATCCACCAGGTGCGGCTGATGTCGATGCAGATGCCGTAGCTGCCGATCAGGTCGGTGTCGAAGGCGAGGATCTCGTTCTTCTGCAACGCGCGCGGCCCGCATTCCTGGAACCAGGGGTTGGTCCGTGGCCCGCTGGCCAGCAACCGGGTCTCGATCCATTCGCCGCCGCGCTTGATGTTCTCGGCATGCAGCACCGCCCAGATCTCATCCTCGCTCAGCCCCGGGCGGGCGGCGGCGTGCATCTGCGCCACGGCGGTCTCGCAGGCATGCATGGCGCAGCGCATGGCGAGGATCTCGTCCGGTCCCTTGATAGCGCGGGCGCGCTCGGTGAGGGGTTCGCCCTCATGCACGTCGAACCCCGCCGCTTCGAGCGCCCGCAACCCGCGGATCATGATCTTGTCGACCGCCAATCGCGATCCGAGCCCGCGCGCGGTCAGAACATCGCTGACCTGCGCCGCAAATGCCCGTGCGGCCTCGGGACCTGCCTCCCCATGGGCGAAGTAATACATGGAGGCGCCAGAGCGGATCTCGGCCACCAGAGAATTGTGCTCGGCCAGAAAGGGCGCGTTCTTGTAATCCCACAGGACCATATGCCCATCCGCGCAGACCAGCACGGCCCGAAACGGGTTATGGGTGTTCCAGAGCTGCATGTTCGTGCTGTCGGTCGCATAGCGGATGTTGAGCGGGTCGAACATCAAGAGGCCGTCCATGGCGCGCGCCTGAAGCTGGGCGACCAGCCGGTCCAGCCTGTAGCGACGCATGGTCGGCAGGTCGGGCAGGGTCAACCCGGCTTCCTCCCATTCATCATAGGCCAGCCGCGTCGGCCCGATCTCGATGCGGTCCTGATCATTCGCCGTGCCATCCGCCAGCCGAGCCCCGCGTCCCGGATCGATCTTTCGCGTTTCGGCAAAATGCTGGTGCATGGCGGACCTCCTGCCATCGCAGGGTTCCGCCGGCGGGCCGGGTTGTCCGACAGGATTGCGACCTGTTCCGATGTCGTTTTTGCATGTCCGACGGGCGGGGCGGGCGTGCGGACAAAAAAAAGGGCGCCCCGGGGCGCCCTTTCGTATCTGGTCCGGATCCGTGGATCAGCAGCTGTAGTACAGCTTGTATTCCATCGGATGCGGCGTGTGCTCGTAGGCGTAGATCTCTTCCCACTTGAGCTCCATGTAGCCTTCGATCTGGTCCTTGGTGAACACGTCACCGGCCAGCAGGAACTCGTGATCCTTCTCGAGCTCGTCCATGGCTTCGCGGAGCGAGGCACAGACGGTCGGGATGCCGGCCAGCTCTTCCGGCGGCAGATCGTAGAGATCCTTGTCGGAGGCTTCGCCCGGATCGATCTTGTTGTTGATCCCGTCGAGGCCAGCCATGAGCAGGGCCGCGAAGCACAGATAGGGGTTCGCCGCCGGGTCGGGGAAGCGGGCCTCGACGCGCTTGGCCTTGGGGTTCTCGGCCCACGGGATCCGCACGCAGCCGGAGCGGTTCCGGGCGGAGTACGCGCGCAGAACGGGGGCTTCGAAGCCCGGGATCAAACGCTTGTAGGAGTTGGTCGAGGGGTTGGTGAAGGCGTTCAGGGCCTTGGCGTGCTTCAGGATGCCACCGATGAACCACAGCGCTTCCTGAGACAGGTCCGCGTATTTGTCGCCCGCAAAGATCGGCTTGCCGTCCTTGAAGATGGACATGTTCACGTGCATGCCGGTGCCGTTATCGCCTGCGATGGGCTTGGGCATGAAGGTCGCCGATTTGCCATAGGCGTGGGCGACGTTGTGGATCACGTATTTGTACTTCTGCAGCTCATCCGCCTGATGGGTCAGCGAGCCGAAGATCAGGCCAAGCTCGTGCTGGCAGGAGGCCACTTCGTGGTGGTGCTTGTCGACCTTCATGCCCATGCGCTTCATGGTCGAGAGCATTTCCGAGCGCAGATCCTGCGCCGCGTCGGTCGGGTTGACCGGGAAATAGCCGCCCTTGACGCCCGGGCGGTGGCCCATGTTGCCCATCTCGTACTCGGCATCGCCATTCCAGGCTGCGTCCTGAGCGTCGACCTCGAAGGAGACCTTGTTCATCTCGACGGACATGCGCACGTCGTCAAACAGGAAGAATTCCGCCTCGGGCCCGAAATAGGACACGTCACCAATGCCGGAGGACTTCAGGTATGCCTCGGCCTTCTCGGCGGTGCCGCGCGGGTCACGGGCATAGGCCTCGCCCGTGTCGGGCTCGACGATGGAGCAGTGCAGGCAGAGGGTCTTCTCGGCATAGAACGGGTCGATATACGCGCTCTCGGTGTCGGGCATCAGTTTCATGTCCGACTCGTCGATGGATTTCCAGCCAGCAATGGAGGAGCCATCGAACATGAACCCTTCGTCGAGGAAGTCCGCGTCCACCTGGTCGGACATCACCGTCACGTGCTGCAGCTTGCCGCGCGGGTCCGTGAAGCGGATGTCGACATATTCGACGTCCTCGTCCTTGATGGTCTTGAGAACAGCGTCTTTGCTCATGTGACCTTTCCCTTTCAATCGGTTGTGTGGGTTGTTTGTTGTGCTGCGCGGGCGCTGGGCGCGGCCGCGCCGTGCTATCAGAGCGCGTCTTCGCCGGTCTCGCCGGTTCGGATGCGGATGGCTTGTTCGACCGCCGAGACGAAGATCTTGCCGTCCCCGATCTTGTCGGTCTTGGCCGCAGCGACGATGGCGTCAATCGCGCCCTCGGCCTGATCATCGGACAGAACGACTTCGATTTTCACCTTGGGCAGAAAATCCACGACATATTCAGCGCCCCGGTAGAGCTCTGTATGTCCTTTCTGGCGTCCGAAGCCTTTGACCTCGACGACGGAAAGCCCCTGAACACCAATCTCCTGGAGCGCTTCCTTCACTTCATCGAGCTTGAACGGCTTGATGACAGCCTCGATTTTCTTCATCCCCCGACTCCCTCTAATTCCGTGGCCTTTTGCAGAACACTTTCATTTACCCTCCACAATTCGGTAGCGTGGCGGGACTAGGCCGTGTCTTGCGAAAAGACAGACGCTGTCTGCGATTTGTGCAGCATGCCTCAGAAATGGGCAACTGAAAAACAACTGGAAGGGGCGAGATGCCGGACCTCCTCACAGCGGCGCAAATGCGGGCCATCGAGCAGGCCGCGATCGACAGCGGTGCGGTCACCGGGCTGGAGCTGATGGAGCGCGCCGGGCGCGGCGTCGTCGCGGCGATTTTCGAGGAATGGCCTGAGTTGGCGGGATCGCAGCGGGGGCCAGCCCCCGCACCCCCGGAGTATTTCGAGAACAATGAAGAGGGTCGGCAGTGCTTGCGTGCCATGGTGCTGTGTGGCCCTGGCAATAATGGCGGCGACGGGTTTGTGGTGGCGCGGCTGCTGAAGGAGAAGGGCTGGGAGGTCGAGGTCTTTCTATATGGTGACCCGGAGAAGCTGCCCCCGGATGCGCGGACCAATTACGACCGCTGGAGGGCTCTGGGTCAGGTTGCGCCACTGGATGATCAGGTTTTTGATGGAGTGGTCGACGAAGTCAGGAGCGCGGCGCTGTGCATCGATGCGCTGTTCGGAACCGGGCTTGCGCGTCCTTTTCTACCATTTCGGCGTATGTCGATGGCTTTGACCTCCGGGCCATCGCGTGGCTTGACGGGCAGCCGGTCGAAGGTCGTTGCGGTGGATATCCCCAGTGGCCTCTGCGCGGATAGCGGGCGTTGGCTGGAGGGCGACGCGCCGCCGGGCGTCGCGGGGCGGGCCGATCTGACGGTTTCTTTCCACAGGCAAAAGCTCGGGCATTGCCTTGAGGACGGGCCCGCCAGTTGCCGGAAAACGGTTGTGGTGGATATTGGTCTGACGGGCGGCCCTGCGGGGGAGGTCGCCCATCTGGCTGAGCCTTCCGGGGGCGCCATCGCCAAGGGTTTGGGGCGCCACAAATACAGCCATGGGCATGCCCTTGTCCTGTCCGGTCCCATGGGGCGGTCCGGGGCTGCGCGTCTTGCGGCGCGGGGGGCGCTCCGGGTCGGGGCGGGGCTGGTGACGGTGGGCGCGCCGGGATCGGCGATGATGGAATGCGCGACACAGCTGACGGCGATCATGCTGCGGCGGTGCAATGGGGCCGAGGATCTGGCGGCGTCGCTGGAGGATGCGCGCCTGAACGCGCTTTGTCTCGGGCCGGGTTTGGGCGTGGGGGAGAATACCCGCGCGCTGGTCCTCGCTGCCCTTGCCGCGAAGCGGGCAACGGTGCTGGACGCGGATGCGCTCACCTCCTTCGCGGATGACCCGCAGGACCTGTTCGACACGCTCCACCCGGATGTGGTTCTGACGCCCCATGGTGGAGAGTTCGCGCGGCTGTTTCCGGATATCGCGGCACAGCTTGCGGCCCCGCCCATCACGGGGCCCGCCTTTTCCAAGGTCGATGCCACGCGGGCGGCGGCGGCGCGCGCGGGCTGCACGGTGCTTTTCAAGGGCCCAGATACGGTCATCGCATCCCCGGACGGGCGATGTGCCGTCAACGCCGCTGTCTACGAACGCGCGGCACCCTGGCTCGCGACTGCGGGGTCGGGGGATGTGCTGGCCGGGATTATCACGGGGTTGCTCGCGCGCGGGTTTGATCCGCAATCCGCCGCGGAGACGGGCGCATGGCTCCATGTGGACGCCGCGCGCGCGTTTGGTCCGGGGCTGATCGCGGAAGATCTGCCCGAAATGCTGCCGCAGGTGTTTCGCGATCTAGGCCTGGAGTAGTACTGCCGTTTCCCAATCCCTCAGCAGGGGGCGCGCGGCGGGGAAGGGAGCCTCCTCAGCCTCGCGCAGCTCAGGGAAGATCTCGAACAGCTCTTCCTGCGCGGCGCGCCCGAGGGTCGAGACCACCGCGGGTCCGGGCCGCAGGCTCTCGGCCCAGATCCCGTCGGCGCGGACAATCTGATGGGCGTCGAACATGAAGTGGTAATAGGTAACGGGGGTCAGGTCGTAGACATGCTGGACCGTGTCGTCATTGACCAGATGCACGGCCGCCGCGAGCACCTCGGTGCTGCCAAAGAGCAGATCGGCGCGCCAATCCTCCATCAGCACCCGGTGTTGCCGTGACACCTGCATGTCCCGGATGGGCAGGCCCGGCGCCAGCGCGCCCGCGCGGATCAGAACCGGGCGGAAGCGCGCATTCCCGGCCAGACGCGCGCTGTCGATATGGGCTGCCCCGGCCCAGCGGATGATCTGGGCGCCCGCATCGCGCGTCAGCACCGCATCCCCCTCGCGCAGGACCTCGACCGGCACAAGACCGTCCGGCGTCTCGATCAGCGTGCCTGCGGTGAAACAGGGGGGCTGGGCATAGGTCTCGTGATGCTGTGCGCTCTTGCCCGGACCTTCGGAGGCGCTGACCACCTTGAGCGGTGTCCCCACGGGCGGGAACTTGTCGATGAAGGCGAGCCCCTCAACCGTGCCATAGGCGTTCTTGGCCCCCGGTTCGTTGATGTTGAACCCGATGACCGTATAGGTCTCGTTCCCGTCGGTGACCTGAAGCGTATACTCGGCCTCGACCTTCTGGTTGCCGGAATAGGAGCCACCGTTGAAGTCGAGCGGTTCTGCCAGACGCTGGCTGCCATCGGAATCGGCGAAATGATCATCGTTGTCCGAAATCGACACCGGCACCCAGTCCCCGGTGTCGAGCGTGATCTCTTTACCGACAAGGTGCTTGCCATTGCCCTGATTGCCCCCGGAGAGCTGGCCTCCGGTGACGGTCACATGGGTCTCTTCCAAGGCGTAGATTTTGTAGGACAATGCCTGTCGCGCCAAGTTGTTTCAACGTCGTGACCCCGGCCTTACACCAGAGTTCTGAACGTCGCGTTAGTGTCATGAATATCTCCGCGCGACAATTCCCTCTCGCCACCACGGCAAGGCTTTGCTAATCGGGGCGCGTGCGGGTGTGGCGGAACTGGTAGACGCACCAGATTTAGGTTCTGGCGCCGCAAGGCGTGGGGGTTCGAGTCCCTTCACCCGCACCAGCTCCCGTTGATTTTATTGCGAAGATCCCGGATAGGCGGTTTTGAACCCACCTTCTATCCCACACCCTGTTCGATGTAGAACGGCACTTCGTCTACCTTAACGAAGCTCATGGGGCCTTTTTTGTAGATGTTGATGTGGCCGTCCTTCGCCCAGCGGTAGAGGGTCGCGCGGTTGATGCCGAACGCCTCTTGGGAGTGCACTGGACGGCACGTCACTGGCTTGGGTGCGGCGGGCAAGGTCTATCCTTTCTCCTGCTGCACGGCGCGAGTGGCATCCCGCGCGATTGCCAAAAATGTAGCAGCGGCGACGTCCATCCCATTCGAACATGCAAAGACCTTGCGGAATGCTTCCCACTTGACGTTGTATCCTTGGCTTGAGGAGCTTGACCTGCGCTCCGGCGGTGCGCCCGCGTTTTCTTGTGCGGCTCGCTGACTGCTGTTCTACGGTGTTGGCCCATCGCCTCAGCCATGTGCCCCCCCAATGCAAACAAGTGCTAGAGGGAGCGGGATGGTCCCGCCCCGCACAGGAGGCAAAAGGATGAAACTTCAAATCATCTCTATTGCTCTCCAGATCTCTACAGTGGTGGCCCTTGTCACCAACATCGTCCACCACTGGTGATCGGAGTGGTCGTCCCCCGGAAACAGAGGGCGGCGACCCTGGATGTGGAGTTATAGCTATGAAAGCTCAAGACTTTCTTGCATGGACCGAGGTGACCGGCCTCACCTCTGCACGTCAAGCCGCCCTCGCTCTGGATGCGTCGCGGAACAAAATGCAGTCGTGGTTTGCTGATGCCAAGGCTGGCCGGGATGTTCCAGTGAACCGTGTGACCCGCCTTGCTATGACGGCGCTGGCTAATTAACTGAAACCCTGGGACGAATACGAAAGATAGGAGAAACGCTATGTCTAAACGCTTGCACCCTGTCTCTGTCGTGCTGAAGGGCGTTGTCTGTCCCGGGATCTTGTTGGTGGTTCCAAGGCGCAGCACGGCGCCGCGATACAGGCTGTCCAGGTCGAGCCGCCCGGTCCGCAGGTTGCCCAACTGCTCCACCACCACGGCGCGTGGCAGGGGGCCAGATCTTCGGTGTCGATCTTCGAAACCGAAACGGCGCTATCGGTTCCGGCCGTGATGTCGTGATCCACAAACTGCCCGAAATAGGTATAGGCAGCCGGGATGTCGCTGTTTGATACCTCGGGCGGATCCTGATCGATCATGTCCGACGCAACATGCGGCAGCGCATGCAGGACCGCCGCGCCGTGGGGGGCATCTTCGTCGGACAGGCAGAGATAGCCAAACTTTCCAAGATTTGCATCGGTCCAGTCCGGGTAGCTTTGAGCGACGCCAAAACCGCAGACGGATCTGGCTTCCGACGCGTGGGACATTGAATAGCCCGTGCTCGGATCGTCATAGATTGCGTGACCACCATGGCCTTTCAAGAATAACATACTGTCCTCCATACGAGTTCTGCGCGACGTACAAATCCGACACGTCGCCCCCGCAGGATCCCGCTGCGTTGTGATGTGGTCGTGAGGAGGGCGTTAGGTTGCGTCCGGGCTCTCTCGGGCGCTCTCGGACGGCCTGCTCGGCTCGGACCCTTGGCGAGGCGCGCGCCAAACCCCGCGTGAGGCGCAGCGCAGTGGCCCGGGGCCGCGCGATCGGGGGACCGAAGACGCCTCGCTGGCGGTGGCCTGACCGGCTCAGAGGCACCCGGTTCGCCCCTGTGCCGCGCTTGTCCCCCGGATCACGCCGCTTCGGGGCCGATTCCCCCCTTGCACCCTTGCCGCTGCGCACATAGAAGATCGGCTGATTTACCTGCTGGCGGAGGTCGTTTCCGCCTTTCCGAACTGAACCGATAGGGGATGACATGAACGTCACCGAGACCCTCAATGAAGGCCTCAAGCGCGGCTATTCGATCACTGTGACCGCCGATGAGCTCGATGCCAAGGTCAATGAAAAGCTCGCAGAAGCTCAGCCCGAAATCGAGATGAAGGGCTTCCGCAAGGGCAAGGTCCCGATGGCGCTGCTGAAAAAGCAGTTCGGGCCCAAGCTGCTCGGCGAAGCGATGCAGGAATCCATCGATGGCGCCATGTCCAAGCATTTCGAGGATAGCGGTGACCGTCCGGCCCTGCAGCCCGAGGTCAAGATGACCAACGAGGACTGGAAGGAAGGCGACGATATCGAGGTTGCCATGAGCTATGAGGCTCTGCCCGATGTCCCCGACACCGATTTCAGCACCGTATCGCTCGAGAAGCTGGTGGTGAAGGCCGATGACGAAGCCGTGGCCGAGGCCCTGTCGAACCTGGCCGAGAACGCCAAGTCCTTCGAGACCAAGGAAGGTGCTGCCGAAGATGGCGACCAGGTCGTGATCGACTTCCTCGGCAAGGTCGATGGCGAAGCCTTTGATGGCGGTGCCGCCGAAGACTATCCGCTGACCCTTGGGTCGAACTCCTTCATCCCGGGCTTCGAAGAGCAGCTCGTCGGCACCTCTGCCGGTGAAGAGAAGAATGTCGAGGTCAGCTTCCCCGAGCAGTACCAGGCCGAGCATCTGGCCGGGAAAGCCGCCGTGTTCGAGTGCAAGATCAAGGAAGTGAAGGCACCGAAAGCCGCCGAGGTGGATGATGAGATGGCCAAGCAGTTCGGGGCCGAAGACCTCGACGCGCTGAAGGGCCAGATCACCGAGCGCCTTGAGGCCGAGTATGCCGGTGCCGCCCGGGCCGTGATGAAGCGCAAGCTGCTGGACGAGCTGGACACGCTGGTGCAGTTCGAGCTGCCGCCGAGCCTTGTTGAGGCCGAAGCGGGTCAGATCGCGCATCAGCTGTGGCACGAAGAGAACCCCGAGGTTCAGGGCCATGATCACCCCGAGATCGAAGCCACCGAAGAGCACACCAAGCTCGCCGAGCGCCGTGTGCGTCTGGGCCTGCTGCTGGCCGAGCTGGGCCAGAAGAACGACATTCAGGTCACTGAATCCGAGATGACCCAGGCGATCATGGCGCAGGCGCGTCAGTATCCGGGCCAAGAGCGTCAGTTCTTTGAATTCATCCAGCAGAACCAGCAGATGCAGCAGCAGCTGCGCGCGCCGATCTTTGAAGACAAGGTCGTGGATTACGTGTTCGAGCTGGCCACGCTGACCGAGAAAGAGGTCACCAAGGACGAGCTGCAAGCGGCTGTCGAGGCGCTCGAAGACGACATCTGAGCCGAGCGCTCACATCAATGACAGAGGCCGCCCCTAGGGGCGGCCTTTTGCGTTTCTGAGCGGGTGCCGATGGATCAGAGCGAGATGCGGAACTGGGCGAACCCTTCGGGGCCTTCGCCCGCGGGCGAGATCTCGAGCCCCGTGATGTCATCGATATAGCCCGCCGCCTTTGGCCCGGTTTCGAACAGGACCGAGGTGTCGGCCATCGGCGCAAAGCGCCAGTTGCCATCGGCGCGCGGGCTGATCGTGCCTTGCTCGACGATGTAGCGGACGATCACGTCGCGATTGGTGTCCGGCCCCTCGAAGATGATCGTGTCGCCCGTGCCCGGGAAGCTGCCGCCCCCCGAGGCGCGGTAGTTGTTTGTCGCGATGACGAACTTGGCCTCTGGATCCAGTGGCGCGCCCTGATAGGTCAGGTTGACGATCCGGCTCGCGGTCGGGTTGAGCGGCCCACCCTTGGCGTCAAAGCGCGAGGGTTGGCTCAGGTCGATCTCGTAGCTGACCCCGTCGATCACGTCGAAATTGTAGCTCGGGAAATCGGGGTTCAGAAGGGGCTGGTCGGCGGCGCCGGGCGTGATCTGGTTGAACATCCCCGCCGAGCGTTCCAGCCAATCCTTGACCTGTGCCCCGGTGACCAGCACCGCGCGGGCGGTGTTGGGATAGAGATAGAGGTCAGCCACGTTCTTGATCGCCACATCCCCAGCGGGGACGTCGGTGTAATACTCCGGCCCGCCTCGGCCCCCGGCCTTGAAGGGGGCGGCTGCCGAAAGGATCGGCAGGCCTTCATACTCGGTACCCTTGAGCATCTCGGCGATATACCAGCTCTGCGCGATCGAGACGATCTGCACCGAGGGGTCATCGGCCACGAGCGCAAAGTAGGAATGCAGCGGCGCATCGGTCTTGCCCACGGCGCGCCGGACATAGGCGAGCGTGTCGTCATGGTCCTGTTGCACCGCATCGAGCACATATTGCTGGCTCTCCACCAGCGGCGTGATCGAGCGGTCCTCGTTGCGCTTGGAGATCGGGCGCGCCTCGGTCTCGGACGAGACCACGCGCCAGACACCGCCCTCATGCTCAAGCATCAGGTCGATCAGACCCATATGGGAGCCCCAGAACCCGCCCATGGTGGCGGGCTTGCCGTGTATCGTTCCGGCCTCGGCATCCACGGCGGCGTAATCCGCATAGGTGGGCGAGGGGAAGACCAAGTGGCTGTGCCCGGTGGCGATCGCGTCGATCCCGACCAGCGCGGCCAGCGGCACCGAGGCGTTCTCCATCCCGTCGGTCTCACGTGCGGAGCCGATGCCGGAATGGCTCAGCGCGATGATGATATCGGCGCCTTGCTCGCGCATCTGCGGGACATAGGCCCGCGCAGTCTCGAGGATATCGCGCGCCTGCACATTGCCCTCCAGATGCTTGCGGTCCCAGTTCATGATCTGGGGCGGCACGAAGCCGATCAGCCCGATCTTGATCGCGTGCTCTTCGCCCGCGCCGTCGGTCACCATCCGATCCAGGATCACGTAAGGCGGGATCAGCGTCTTGTCGGCGGTCGGGCTCGCGCCCATCTCGCGCACCACATTGGCTGAGATCACCGGGAAGTCTGCACCGGCGAGGGATTTCATGAGGAAATCGAGCCCGTAATTGAACTCGTGATTGCCCAGGGTCGAGGCGTCAAAACCCACCGCATTCATGGCGGCGATGACCGGGTGCATGTCGCCTTCCTTCATGCCGCGCTCATAGGCAATGTAGTCGCCCATCGGGTTGCCCTGCAGGAAGTCGCCATTATCAACCAGCAGCGCATTCGTCGCCTCGGCCCTTATTCCGTCGATCAGCGCCGCCGTCCGGGCGAGGCCCACCGTGTCGCGCGGGCGGTCCGCGTAATAGTCGTAGGGAAACACATGCACGTGCAGGTCAGTGGTTTCCATAATCCGCAGATGCGCCTGATTTGCGGCGGCGCGGGCGGAATAGGGGTGCAAGGCGATCAAGCTGGCTCCAGCGGCTGTGCCGAGAAAACTCCGGCGGGAAAGTCGAGCAATCATAAGGTCGATCCTTTGGCTGTACTCGCCTGATGGTTGCACGAATTAACCCTTTGCCGTCATCAAAAAAGAGCCTCCTTCGGGAAAACTGTTACCAATGTGGCATTTATTCGCCCAAAAAAAACGCCGCCCGGAGACCGGACGGCGCGAATGCCTCGGAGGAGCGCCCGATCAGGGCTGCTCGTCCTCGCTCTCGTCGGCGGCCTTGTCCTCGACCGTCTCCACGAGATCGCTGTCCTCGGACGCGGCAGAGCCGATATCGTCGAAGAGTTCCGCGATCTCGAACTCGGCTTCGGCTTCCGCTTCGGCGGCGAGTTCCTGGATGGATTTGCCGGAGGCTTGCAGCTCGGCTTCCTCGGTGGAGCGGGCCACGTTCAGAACGATGTCCGCAGTCACTTCGGGGTGCAGGGTCACGTGCACGGTGTGCAGACCCAGATCCTTGATCGGGCGGGCCAGAGCGACCTGCTTGCGATCGAGGGAGAACCCGTCCGCGGTGGCGGCGTCGGCGGCGTCACGGGTGGTGACGGAGCCATAGAGCGCGCCGGAGTCGGAGGCGGAGCGAATCACGATGAACTGCTGTCCATCGAGCTTCTCGGCCAGATCCTCGGCTTCTTTCTTCGTCTCGAGATTCCGGGCCTCGAGCTGGGCTTTCTGGGCTTCGAACTGCTTGATGTTGGCGTCCGACGCGTTCAGCGCCTTGCCCTGGGGCAGCAGAAAGTTGCGCGCATAGCCGGGCTTGACGTCGACGACTTCGCCCATCTGACCAAGCTTGGCCACGCGTTCAAGAAGGATGACTTGCATGTGCTCGGCTCCTTATTTCACGGCGTAGGGCAGCAGGGCGAGGAAGCGGGCGCGTTTGATGGCACGGGCCAGTTCACGCTGCTTCTTGGCCGAGACGGCGGTGATACGGGACGGGACGATCTTGCCGCGCTCGGAGATGTAGCGCTGCAGAAGACGGGTGTCCTTGTAGTCGATCTTGGGTGCATTGTCGCCAGAGAACGGGCAGACTTTGCGACGGCGGAAAAATGGTTTTGCAGCCATGGGTTAGCGTCCTTTTCTCAAGCGTTGATCAGCGGCGTTCGCGACGGTTGTCACGCTCTTCGCGCTTCTGCATCTGGATCGAGGGACCCTCGGGATGCTCGTCGACCTTGATCGTCATGACGCGCATCACGTCATCATGCAGACGCATCAGGCGCTCCATTTCCTGCACGGCCGGCGCCGGGGCGTCGGTCTTGAGGAAGGCGTAGTGGCCCTTGCGGTTCTTGTTGATCTTGTAGGCCATGGTCTTGAGGCCCCAGTACTCGCTGTCGACGACCTTGCCGCCATTGTCTGCGAGGACGGTTCCGAAATGCTCAACCAGGCTTTCGGCTTGCGCGTTGGACAGGTCCTGACGCGAGATAAAGACATGCTCATAAAACGGCATGCGCTCTCCAGTTCTGATACGCGTGTTTCATAGTGCGGCTTGCGACGGTCCCGGGCCGCACACGAGAGGCCACGCAGGGTCATGTGATCGGGACCCGCGCCTTATAAGCCTTGTGCCTGTGAACGCAAGGGTCCGCTACGCCGCTCGGCCCCGCGTCGCGCGGGCAGACATCCACATGGTCCTTACACGGGCCAAGCCCGGCTGTCCGTCGCGAGATCTCTGCGCGCTGGTGCAGAGAAACTGTTGAGGTGGTTGGAATTGTCCCCGGGGCCGGGCGGGGCCATTTTCTGCGCATAACTCCATATCAAGGTGCTCACCATGAAACTCCTTTCCTCCACAATCGCCGCTGCCGCACTCGCCCTGACCGCAGGGGCCGCCCATGCCGAGGCGCAGAAATACGTGCTCGACGCCAGCCACAGCCAGATCGTCTTCAGCTATAACCACCTGGGCTATTCGACGACCTATGGCATGTTCTCCGGGTTTGAGGGCGAGATCTCCTTTGACAAGGAAAGCCCCGAGAATTCGACGGTGAATGTGGCCATGCCCGTGCGCTCGATGATCACGGGCTGGGAGAAGCGGTTCGACCATTTCATGGCCGAGGATTTCTTCGGGGCGGATGATGACAGCGAGCTGGTGACCTTTGCCTCCACGGGCATCGAGGTGACGGGCGAGGATACGGCGCTGATCACCGGTGATCTCACCCTGAACGGGGTCACCCAGTCGGTCGTGCTCGATGCCAAGCTGAACGCCATGGGCGAGCATCCGATGGCCAAGACCGATTGGGCCGGGTTTGACGCGACCACCACGCTGGTGCGGTCCGATTTCAATGTCGGCGCCTTTGCGCCCTTCGTTAGTGATGAGGTTGAGGTTCTGATCTCGATCGAGGCGATGATCGCCCAGTAAGACCGGCTCTGCCGCAGGATCACAGGCGCGCCCCTCGGGGCGCGTCTTTGCGTTTCAGAGGTCCAGAGCCGCGCGGGCCCGGTTCGCCTCCAGCAGCTTGTCGCGGATTTCATGGGAGAAGCTTAGCGACAGCATATGGTCGAGCCCCTGGGTCCGGCGGCAGAGCTGGCGCAGCCCGCGCGCATCGATCTGCATGACCCGCGCCGGGCCCCGCAGCACCACCGTGGCCGAGGCCGGGCTGTCGCGCAGGCAGCTGATCTCGCCGATCAAGGCGCCGGGCCCGAGCTCTGCGATGGGTTTGCCGTCAAGAAAGACGTCCGCCGTGCCGTCGACGAGATAGGTCAGGTGCGAAACCGGCTCGGCCTGGTGGGACAGGGTCGTGCCCGCCGCCATGTCGCGCCACTTGGCGAGGTTGAGCACGCGCCGGGCCCAATGGGGCGGAAAGCCGGGCAGCTTGCGGTCGAGAAACCCGCGCTCCTGCTCGGAGAAGCGCGTGTTATGCGCGATTACGTAGAGCCGGGTGATCCCCAAAAGGCTGATCGCGATCCAGCTGAGCTGAACCAGGGCGGAGGCGAGGTTGAAATGGGTTTGCAGGCTGTAGAGCACGCATCCGGCCGCCAGCAGGTTGAGCACCGGATAGGTGTAGCGGTCGCTGGCCAGCACGCCGATCTGCAACAGGAAATAGGACAGGATATAGAAGAAGACGCCAGCCAACCCGGCCATGTCCGCGACAGCGAAAGTGGTAAAGTCATTCATGCCGATATGGCCAAGCCCCGAAAAATCGATTTTCGGAGTTTGGCGGGTCGGGTTCGGCGACGCTATCCAGTTTGCGACATGTCCAGCCGGGGGCGGAGGCGGGCGGGGTCAGCCCTCCTGCCGCCGTGCGGTCAGGGTCACGTCGATTTCGACCGCGAAGCCGACGCTGGCCTCATCCGGATAGCTGGGCCCGATCCCGAAATCGAGGCGCTGCACCGTGGCTCGGCCCGTCATCTCGGCCAGCCCCTCGGTCACGCTCAGATCGAAGGGCAGGGCGAGGGGCAGTTCGACCCCTTTGAGCGTCAGAAGCCCCGTGGCCATAAGCGGTGCATCGGAGCCCTCCGGTGCCGGGGCGATGGTGGCCGTGTAGGTCGCGGTCGGATGGGCCGTCGCGTCGAAGAACTCTGCCTCCAGCGCCTGTCCCGTGACCGAGCCGAGCGTCAGGCTGGGAATGGCCACGGTCACAGTTGTCTCGCCGGTCCGGGTCTCGGGGTCATAGGCGATCTCGGCGGTCCAATCCTCGAACGCGCCGGTGACCGGGGCGCTCAGCTGCGACACGGTGATGGACAGGGTGCCCGTCTCGACCTGCCAATCCGACGCCACCGCGGCCAGCTCCGCCCGGGCCACGGGCGCGGCGTCCTTGCCGTGATAGATCCCGAGCAGGCTGCCGACCCAAATCGCGAGGGCAAAGCCGGCGATCGCGCCGAGCGGCGGCAGGATATGGGTTGCGCGGTGGCTCGGCGCGGTCGGGGCCGGTGCCACAGCGCCGCCGCCAGGCAGCATCCGCGCCAGCGTGCCGTCCTTGTCGATGATCCGATGCTTCAGCGCCCCGGCAATATGGAGGGCCAGCGCGATCACCAGCACCCGTTCGAACACGACATGCAGCCCGGCGAAGAGATGCGCGACAGTTTCGGATTTCGGCACCATCGGCAGGTTTTGCCCAAAGGGCCACCAGATCGGCGCAAAGCCCGTGGTGGCCGCGTGGTGGATCCAGCCCGAGAGCGGGACCAGCACCAGCGCGCCATAGAGCGCCCAATGGACCATCTCGGCGGCAAAGGTCTCCAGCCGCCGTTCGGGATGCAGCGGGGCGGGCTTGGGCTGCCGGATCATCCAGGCGATCCGCACAAGGGCGAGGAAGAACACCGTGACGCCCAGTGTCTTGTGCACCGAAAAGAGCAGCGCCTTGCGGGCCAGCTGTTCACTGGTGTCGAAGGGCAGACCATTGGCGATGATGCCCAGGGGGATCAGGGCGAGGATCGACAGCGCGGTCGCCCAATGGAGGGCTTTGGAAAGGCTGCCGTAGCTCTGGGCGGTGTTGCTGAGGGCCATGGTCCGTGCTCCGTTTCTGACTTGGCGGCAACCTAGTGGCTGCGCGGCGCGGGATAAACGCCGGTCAGGCACAGACATTGTGCGGCGATAGCGACCTGTCGCCACCGATTGCACCAGCGCACGGGCTCGGGTAAGAGGCGGGACGCCAAATTCAGGGCCACATTCAGGAGTTCCCATGAGCCGAGCCTTCGTTTTCCCCGGACAAGGGGCGCAGACAATTGGGATGGGCCGCGACCTCGCGGAGGCCTATCCAGCCGCCAAGGCGGTGTTTGAGGAGGTGGATGACGCGCTGGGCGAGGCGCTCAGCACGTTGATCTGGGAAGGTGAGGCCGAGACGCTGACCCTGACGGCCAATGCCCAGCCCGCGCTGATGGCGACCTCGCTGGCCGCGCTGCGAGCGCTGGAGGCCGAGGGGCTCGATTGGGCTGAGACCGGGTTTGTCGCGGGGCATTCGCTGGGCGAGTATTCCGCGCTGGCCGCGGCGGGCGCGCTGAGCGTGGGCGACACGGCCAAGCTGCTGCGCACCCGCGGTCAGGCCATGCAGGAGGCCGTGCCCGTGGGCGTCGGCGCCATGGCGGCCCTGCTCGGGCTCGATTTCGAGGCGGTGACAGAGGTGGCCGCCGAGGCCGCTCAGGGCGAAATTTGCGAAGCAGCCAATGACAATGACCCGGGCCAGGTTGTGGTCTCGGGCCACAAGGCCGCCGTGGAACGCGCGGTGGAGCTGGCCAAGGCCAAGGGCGCCCGGCGCGCGGTTCTGTTGCCCGTGAGCGCACCGTTCCATTGCGCCCTCATGGGGCCGGCGGCCGAAGTGATGGCGGAGGCGTTGACCGCGGTTGATATTCAGGCCCCCCGCGTGCCGGTCGTGGCCAATGTCCGCGCGTCGGGCGTGGCCGATCCGGCCGAGATCCGCGCGCTGCTGGTTGAGCAGATCACCGGCTCGGTCCGCTGGCGCGAAAGCGTGAGCTGGATGGCCGGACAGGGCGTGTCCGAGATCTGGGAGATCGGGGCAGGCAAGGCCCTGATCGGGATGGTCCGGCGGATCGATCGCGCCGTGGCCACCAAGGCGATTGGCACCTCGGCGGATGTCGTGGCCGCCCTCGGCGACAAGAAGGAAGACGCATGATGTTTGATCTGACCGGAAAAGCGGCGCTGGTGACCGGCGCGTCCGGGGGTATCGGCGGCGCGATTGCGCGGGCGCTGCACGGGCAGGGCGCGGTGGTTGGCCTGAGCGGGACACGCACCGAACCGCTCGAGGCGCTGGCCGCCGAGCTGGGCGAGCGCGCCCATGTGCTGCCTTGCAACCTGAGCGATGCCGAGGCGGTCGAAGCACTGCCCAAGGCGGCGGTGGCGGCCATGGGGTCGGTCGATATTCTCGTCAACAATGCCGGGATCACGCGGGATAACCTGTTCATGCGCATGTCCGACGAGGAATGGACGACCGTGCTCGAGGTGAACCTGACCTCGACCATGCGCCTGTGCCGGGGCGTGATGCGCGGCATGATGAAGGCCCGCTGGGGCCGGATCGTGAATGTGAGCTCGGTGGTGGGCGCCACGGGCAATCCGGGGCAGGCGAATTACGCGGCCTCCAAGGCGGGGATGGTGGGGATGTCGAAATCCCTCGCCTATGAGGTGGCCAGCCGCGGGATCACCGTGAATGCCATCGCGCCGGGCTTTGTCACCACGGCCATGACCGACAAGTTGACCGATGACCAGAAGCAGAAATTGCTGGTGCAGGTGCCCTCTGCGCGGATGGGCGATGTGGACGAGATTGCGGCCGCGGCCGTCTATCTCGCAAGCCCCGAAGCAGGCTATGTGACGGGCACGACCCTGCATGTGAATGGCGGTCTCGCGATGCTCTGACGCGGGCTGCCGGTCTCCTGCGAAAGCGTTTGCCTTTGCCAAGTCATGTGTTATAGGCGGCGCAGTTTCGGAGCGGGGAACCGATCCAGCCGCTCGCGCGGGCTACCATCGTCGCCGATCGAGCGACATTGACGACACCGGGCAAAGACCCAAGAACACGAATGAGGACTAGGACATGAGCGACGTTGCGGATCGCGTGAAGAAGATCGTTGTTGAGCATCTGGGCGTGGAAGAAGGCAAAGTTGTCGAGAACGCTTCCTTTATCGACGATCTGGGCGCAGACAGCCTGGACACCGTTGAGCTGGTCATGGCCTTCGAAGAAGAGTTCGGCATCGAGATCCCGGACGACGCAGCCGAGACGATCCAGACCTTTGGCGACGCTGTCGGCTTCATCAGCAAAGCCAGCTGATCCTGTCAGCACACCGAGTTTTTCGAAACGGCGCCCTTCGAGGCGCCGTTTTCCATTTTTGAAGCGGGCTCGGGGCCCGGTTTCGTTCGCGTGATACCGCTGTTGCGGCGGCTTGCGCCTTGCCCCTCGGGGGGCGGCACGTGTATCAGGTGGCGAAACGAGAACACCTTTGAGGAATGCGCATGCGTCGGGTCGTCGTCACTGGATTGGGAATGGTTTCACCGCTGGCCAGCGGGGTCGAAGAGACATGGACACGTCTTCTGGCCGGGCAGTCGGGGGCGGGCACGATCACGCGCTTTGACGCGAGCCATCTGGCCACCACCTATGCTTGTGAAGTCCCCCGGGGCGATGGCAGCGACGGCACCTTCAACCCCGACGACTGGATGGCGCCGAAAGAGCAGCGCAAGGTCGATGAGTTCATCCTCTATGGGATGGCCGCCGCGGATCAGGCCGTGGCCGATAGCGGCTGGGCCCCCGAGGACGAAGAGGGCAAGCTGCGCACGGGTGTGATGATCGGCTCGGGGATTGGCGGGTTGCAGAGCATTGCCGAGACGGCGGTTCTGTTGAAAGAGCGCGGTCCGCGCCGGGTGTCGCCCTTCTTTATCCCGGGCGCGCTGATCAACCTCGTCTCCGGGCAGGTTTCGATCCGGCACGGGTTCAAGGGGCCGAACCATGCAGTGGTCACGGCCTGTTCCACGGGCGCCCATGCGATCGGAGACGCGGCGCGGCTGATCATGCTGGACGATGCGGATGTCATGGTCGCGGGCGGCGCGGAAAGCCCGATCAGCGAGATCGGGATTGCCGGCTTCAACGCCTGCAAGGCGCTGAGCACCAAGCGCGGGGACAGCCCCGAGACCGCCAGCCGCCCCTATGACGCGGATCGCGACGGGTTCGTGATGGGCGAAGGCGCGGGTGTGGTGGTTCTGGAAGAATACGAGCACGCCAAGGCGCGCGGGGCCAAGATTTATGCCGAGATCGTGGGCTATGGCCTGTCGGGCGATGCTTATCACATCACGGCCCCGTCCGAAGACGGTGAGGGCGGTGAGCGGGCCATGCGCGCAGCACTTGCGCGGGCCGGGATCGACGGCGCGCAGATCGACTATATCAACGCCCATGGCACCTCGACCATGGCGGATGTGATCGAGCTGGGCGCGGTGGAACGTGTGCTCGGCGATGCGGTTGGTTCGGCGACCATGAGCTCGACCAAATCCGCCGTGGGTCATCTGCTGGGCGCGGCGGGGGCCGTTGAGGCGATCTTCTCGATCCTGGCGATCCGCGATCAGGTGGTGCCGCCGACCATCAACCTCGACACCCCTGCGGTGGAGAGCGCGCTGGATCTGGCCCCGAACGTCAAGCGGGAGCGCAAGGTGGATTACGCCCTGTCGAACTCCTTTGGCTTCGGGGGCACGAACGCTTCGCTTGTGATGGCGCGGGTCACAGACTGATGTGGCGCGCCCTCGCGTCCAACATGATGACGCTGCTGATCGTGGCGGCGGTCATGCTGATTGCAGTGATCGGGTGGGGGCAGCGGAGCTATGTAAGCACCGGGCCTCTGGACGCGCCGATCTTCTTCGAAGTGCCGCGCGGCGCGTCCCTGACCCGTGTGGCGGATGCGCTGGAGGCGGAGGGGGTGATTTCCTCGGCCACGATCTTTCGCCTCGGGGCGCAATATACCGAGCAGGCCGGGGATCTGAAATTCGGGAATTATGAATTGCCAGCGGGGGCCTCCATGGCGGAGGTTCTGGATATCCTGACCACCGGCGGGGCGGCGTCGTTCCGCTATGTGGCGACCTATTTCATCCGGGTGGATAGCGCCGAGACGCGCTTGACCGAGCGCAGCGCCGGAGACGGGCGCGCGGAGGTGGTTGCCAGTTTCGCGCCCGAGGACCCCTTGCCGGAGCCCTATGCGGCGCTGGTCGCGGCGGGCACGCCCATGGCGCACCGGATCTCGATCGCGGAAGGGGTCACCAGCTGGCAGATCATGGATGCGCTGCAGAAGGCGGATTTCCTGACCGGTGAGATTAGCGCGGTCCCGGCGGAAGGCAGCCTTGCACCGGACACCTATGAGGTGGAGCGCGGCGCATCGCGGAGCGCAATTGTTGCACGTATGGCTGAGGCGCAGACACGGATCCTCGCCGCGGCCTGGGAGGCGCGCGACCCGGAGATTCCGCTGGACAGCGCGGAGGAGGCGCTGATCCTCGCCTCGATCATCGAGAAGGAAACCTCGGTGCCCGAAGAGCGCGATGTGGTCTCATCGGTCTTCGTGAACCGGCTCAATCGCGGTATGCGCCTGCAGACGGATCCGACCGTGATTTATGGGATCACAAACGGTGTCGGCACGCTTGGCCGGGGCTTGCGGCGGAGCGAGCTGCGTGGGGCAACGCCTTACAATACTTATGTAATTCCCGCGTTGCCGCCGACCCCCATTGCCAATCCGGGGCGCGATGCGATCCTGGCCGCAGTGCAACCGGCGGAGACCGATTACATCTTTTTTGTTGCCGATGGGACTGGCGGCCACGCCTTTGCCCGGACCCTTGTGGAGCACAATGAAAACGTTGCCCGGTGGCGGGAAATCGAGCGGAGCCGTCAGGCAAACTAGGGGTGTTGCGCCCGGATGCGTTCGGTGGTGTTGCTACAACCTAAAGCAGAGTGCTTGACTTTGCGAACGCTCGAAAGTATACATTGTGTCAAGCTAGAAAAAGTGGGTAAGCGATCGGAGCCATCTCCGGTCGCTTTTTCTTTTACTCGTGCGGAAAGCCTGAGAGGCCTTTCAGCATGTACCAAGACTCCGAAAGCGGAGCATGCCGACCCGGCAGCTTTCTTGACGCGGCAGCAGACGAAGTCGTCTACCTGCGAAACTGTGTTCAATGCGCGATCGCGAAGGTCGAGCAGATGACA
The DNA here is from genome assembly GCF_049801015.1 of Dinoroseobacter sp. S124A. Classification (NCBI taxonomy): domain Bacteria; kingdom Pseudomonadati; phylum Pseudomonadota; class Alphaproteobacteria; order Rhodobacterales; family Roseobacteraceae; genus Dinoroseobacter; species Dinoroseobacter sp. S124A. The sequence continues at coordinate 610,521 of NZ_JBNAGD010000001.1, forward strand.
CATACCGGTGAGCCGGATGGGACAGTCACAAAAGAGCTGCGCATCGTCCTCAAGGACCTGCGCGAGATATCCAGGATTGCCCTGAAAGAGGAGGATCGTCTTGCAGACGAACTCGCAAAGACAAACGGTGGCCTCCATGCAGGTGCCCTCGATCTCGAAGCAGCCAACGCTGAGATTGGGCGCCGACTGGCTGAGCTCCGAAGAGCCCGAAGTTACGGAGACGTTCCTGTCGAGCCTGAGTGAGCATGCCATTGCGGCCTTGCCCTATCTGTTCGAATTCTGGGCGTTGCCCCATCAGTTGCCGCCAGCCGATGTCTGGCGGACTTGGGTCGTGCTTGGGGGGCGCGGCGCGGGCAAGACCCGCGCAGGCGCCGAGTGGGTGCGCCGCGAGGTGGAGGGTCCGCGTCCGCTGGACCCGGGCCGCTCGCGGCGCATTGCCCTGGTGGGGGAAACCTATGACCAGGTGCGCGACGTGATGGTGCAGGGGGAGAGCGGGATCCTCGCCTGCTGCCCGCCGGACCGGAAACCGACCTGGGTTGCCACCAAGCGCCAGCTGGAATGGCCCAACGGCGCCACGGCGAAATGCTATTCGGCCAATGATCCGGAGGCCTTGCGCGGGCCGCAATTCGATGCGGCCTGGGTTGATGAGCTGGCAAAATGGCCCAAGCCCGATGAGACCTGGGACATGTTGCAGTTTGCCCTGCGGCTGGGGGAGCGGCCGCGTCAGGTCGTGACCACCACGCCGCGGGCGGTGGCTCTGCTCAAGCAGATCATCAACCTGACCTCGACGGTGATGACCACCGCACCGACGGAAGCCAACCGCGCCTATCTGGCGGCGAGTTTCCTCGAAGAGATCCGGTTGCGCTATGCAGGCACGCGTCTGGGGCGTCAGGAGTTGGACGGGGTGCTGCTCGACGATGTGGAGGGCGCGCTCTGGACCAGCGAGGCGATCGAGGCCAACCGGGTCGAGACCGTCCCGGTTCTCGACCGGATCGTGGTCGCGGTGGACCCGCCGGTCACCGGTCACAAGGGCTCGGATGATTGCGGGATCGTGGTTGCGGGCCTGATGGCCCAGGGCGATCCGCGCAATTGGAAGGCCTATGTCCTGGAGGACGCGACCGTGTCTGCCAAGACCCCGCTGCAATGGGCCGAGGCCGCCGTTGAGGCCGCTGCGCGCCATCAGGCGGAGCGGGTCGTGGCCGAGGTCAATCAGGGCGGCGATCTCGTCGAGACCGTCCTGCGTCAGGTCGATGACCTGATGCCTTACCGCGCTGTGCGCGCCACCCGTGGCAAGGCCGTGCGCGCCGAGCCCGTTGCCGCGCTCTATGAGCAAGGGCGGGTGAAACATGTTCGGGGGCTGGGGGATCTGGAAGACCAGATGTGCCAGATGACCAATCACGGGTTCAAGGGCAAGGGCAGCCCGGACCGGGTCGACGCGCTGGTTTGGGCGCTGACCGAATTGCTGCTGGATGCGCCCAAGCCGAAAGCAGACCCGCAGATCCGCACGCTGTAGCCGCCTGTCGCGGCGCGGTCGCACTTCATAAATCCCGCTCGGCCTCGGCCCGATCCCCGCTTGGGGGCCGGGGTGTCGCCCTGCGCGCTCGTAAAAGGGAGCATCCTCGATGGTGTTCAATCTGTTTCGACAAAAGCAAGGCGTTCCGGCGACGGACGTCGTTCCCGAGACCAAGGCCTCGGCCACCGGCCGTGTCGTGGCCATGGGCAATTCCGGGCGCGTGGCCTGGACGCCCCGGGATTCCGGGTCGCTGACACGAAACGGATTTGCCGGGAACCCGGTCGGGTTTCGCGCGGTCAAGATGATCGCCGAGGCGGCGGCAGCCTTGCCGCTGAGCTTTCAGGATGCGGAGCGCCGTTATGAGCAGCATCCGCTGGTCTCGCTGCTGGCCCGCCCGAATACCGGGCAGGGGCGTGCGGAATTCTTCGAGGCGCTTTACGCCCAATTGCTGCTGAGCGGTGACGGGTTTGCCGAGGCCGTGTTCGGCAGCGCGGAGCTTCCGGCGGAGTTGCATGTGTTGCGCTCGGACCGGGTGCGGATCGTTCCCGGCGCCGATGGCTGGCCGGCGGCCTATGACTATAGCGTGGGCGCGCATAAGCACCGCTTCAAGGTGGAAGAGGGGCGCACGCCGATCTGCCATCTGCGCGCCTTTCACCCGCTGGACGATCACTATGGTCTCTCGCCGATGCAGGCTGCCGCCAGCGCGCTGGACGTGCATAATGCGGCGACCGCCTGGTCCAAGGCGCTGCTCGACAATGCGGCGCGACCCTCGGGCGCGCTGGTCTACAAGGGCGTCGATGGCGACACGACCCTGTCGCCGGAGCAGTATTCCCGCCTCGTCGACGAGATGGACAGCTACCACATGGGCGCGCGCAATGCCGGGCGACCGATGCTGCTGGAAGGCGGGCTCGACTGGAAACCCATGGGGTTCAGCCCGTCGGATATGGAATTCCAGAAGACCAAGGAGGCTGCCGCGCGTGAGATCGCGCTGGCCTTCGGCGTGCCGCCCATGCTTCTGGGGATCCCCGGCGATGCGACCTATGCCAATTACCAGGAGGCGCACCGGGCCTTTTATCGCCTGACGGTTCTGCCCCTGGCGCAGAAGGTCACGGCTGGGCTGGCGAACTGGTTGTCGGATCTGTCCGGTGAGGCGATCGCGGTGGCGCCGGATCTCGACAAGATCCCCGCGCTGTCCGCCGAGCGCGACGCCCAATGGGCGCGCATCGGCAACGCGGATTTCCTGAGCGACGCGGAAAAGCGCGTCCTGCTGGGCCTGCCGGCGGAAACGGATAGCGCGTCATGACGGACCGGCCCAAATCCTTTTCGGGGTCGCGGTTTCTCTATGACGCTTTTGATTGCCGGGCGACCAATTGCGCGCCCTCGCACAAGATCGAGGCCAATGAGCGCGTCGCCCAGGAGCGTTGGGACGCGCTGGAATACCGGCTCAACGCCATGAACGCGCTGCTTGCGCGTCTCGAGAAACGGCTTTGGCTGACGATTGTGGGGGTGGCGAGCGCAGTTCTCGCGGATGCCGTGCAGTCGATCCTGAGCACGCAATAGGAGCACTCCATATGACGCATGCGGAAAACGGGCCGGAGCTGTGCTCCGGGCTGGAGATGAAGTTTTGCCAGTTCGGTGACAACCCGCAGGACGGGGCGGTTGCCGAGGGCTACGCGATCGAGGGCTATGCGAGCCTGTTCGGGGCCGTGGATCAGGGCAATGACATCGTCGAGCGGGGGGCCTATGCGGCCTCGCTCAAGAAGCTCGCGGCGGGTGGTCGGCAGGTCAAGATGCTCTGGCAGCATGACCCGGCCCAACCCATCGGGATCTGGGACGAGGTCCATGAGGACGAGACCGGGCTGTATGTCAAAGGTCGTCTTCTGCCCGAGATTGCCCGGGGGCGCGAAGCGGCCGAGCTGATCTCGGCCGGGGCCCTGGATGGTTTGTCGATCGGCTATCGCACCAAGCGCGCCAGCAAGGACGCGCAGGGGCGACGCCATCTGACGGAGGTGGAGCTTTGGGAGGTGTCTCTGGTGACCTTCCCGATGCTTCCGGAGGCGCGGGTCGGCCAGAAAGCGGATGAGCTTTCTGGCGACTGGCGGTCTTTGGCGAGCGCGCTGCGTGCCGCTCGTGTGGCGCTGGGTGATCCGATCCTGGCGGATACCGACTTCGAAAAGGAGTGAAGAATGAGCGACAGCAATCCTACTGCCGTTCGCGCAGGACAAGCGGCTTCGGACGCCGTGGCGGACGGGACTACTCCGATCGCTGAAGTCACCGCAGAACTGACCGCCTTTGTGCGCGAAGTGACGGCCCAGAAAGCCGAGTTGAAATCCCGACTGAAACAACAAGAAGAGCGTCTTCTCATGCTTGATCGCAAATCCATTTCGCCTGCGCGTCCCGCGCTGTCCGGTGCCATCGAAGAGGCGGCCCCCCATCAGAAGGCGTTCGACGCCTATCTGCGCTCCGGCGACGACGACGCGCTGCGCGGGCTCGACCTGGAAGGCAAGGCCATGTCCACGGCCGTGTCGGCCGATGGTGGCTACCTCGTCGACCCGCAGACCGCAGACACGGTGAAGGCCGTTCTGAAGTCTCAGGCATCGATCCGCAGCATCGCGCAGATCGTGACCGTCGAGGCCACCTCCTATGACGTGCTGGTCGACCAGACCGAGGTTGGCACCGGCTGGGCCAGCGAGACCGCGAACCTGACCGAAACCGACACCCCGCAGATCGACCGGATCTCGATCCCGCTCCACGAGCTGGCCGCATTGCCGAAGGTCAGCCAGCGTCTGCTGGACGATGCCGCCTTCGACATCGAAGCCTGGCTAGCAGAGCGCATCGCCGACAAGTTCGCCCGGTCCGAGGCCGCGGCCTTTGTCACCGGTGACGGTCAGGACAAGCCGCGCGGCTTCCTCGATCACACCAGCATCGACAATGATGTCTGGGCCTGGGGCAATCTCGGCTACGTGGTCACCGGTCAGGATGGCGAATTCGATGCGGTCAATCCCGCAGATGCCATCGTGGATCTGGTCTACTCGCTCGGTGCGCGCTACCGCGCCAACGCGTCTTTCGTGATGAACTCCAAGACCGCCGGTGTGGTCCGCAAGATCAAGGATGCGGATGGTCGCTTCCTGTGGTCCGACGGTCTGGCCGCGGCAGAGCCGGCGCGTCTGCTGGGCTATCCGGTTCTGATCTCGGAGGACATGCCCGACATCGCAGCGGATTCCACCGCCATCGCCTTTGGTGACTTCGCGGCTGGCTACACCATCGCGGAGCGTCCGGACCTGCGCATCCTGCGTGATCCGTTCTCGGCCAAGCCCCATGTCCTGTTCTATGCCACCAAGCGCGTGGGCGGGGATGTGAGCGATTTCGCCGCCATCAAGCTTCTCAAGTTTGCGGTCAGCTAAGGCCCTGCGGCCAGCACCGTAGTTCAGTTCCGCCTCTTGGGGCGGATCGGTGGGCGTGCGTGAAAGAGGCGGCGTTGTCTAGCTTTTTTCCTCCGTCCGAGTAGCGCCGTCGCGCACGTCCACTACCGACACTTGAAGCCCTGATGGGAGCGCGGAAAATGAATTTGACAGAAGTATCGCCAGTGCCTCTCGCGGCCCTGCCGCTCGAGGCTTACAGGGACCACCTGCGTCTCGGGCGCGGGTTCTCCGACGACGAGCTTCAGGATGCCGTTCTGGAAAGCACGCTGCTTGCGGCGGTCTCAGCGATTGAGACGAGAACCGGGAAGGCCTTGCTGCGGCGATCGTTTCGCCTGCGGCTCGACGACTGGGAGGCGCCGGGCGTTCAGTCCTTTCCGCGCGGGCCTTTGCAGTCAGTTGCCAAGGTCGCGCTGGTTCAGGCGGACGGATCGGAGACCATCCTGGCGGACGGGTCGTACTATGTGCTGGCTGACACGTTTCGGCCGGGGATCAAGGCGGTCACCAGCTTTCCTAAAGTGCCCACGGGCGCTTTCGTGGAGATCCGGTTTGACGCCGGATACGGCGCCCAGTGGGACGCGATTCCGGACAGTCTGGCGCAAGCCGTTCTGATCCTCGCGGCTCATTTCTATGAGACACGGGACGGGCTCGGGACCCGCGGCCTGCCGCGCATGGTGCGCTCGCTGATCGAGATGTTCCGGGATATCCGCATGTTCGGAGGGCGTCCGAGATGACGCCGAAACTGACCCGGAAGCTCACGCTTGAGGCGCGGGTGCAGACCTCTGACGGCGCGGGTGGATTCACCGAGAGCTGGGAAGAACGCGGCACGCTCTGGGCCGAGGTCAAGCACCGGACGGGACGTCAGGTGCGGGGCCGTCCGGCGGCGTCGGTCTCGCTGACCTCCTATCGGATCCTGGTGCGTGCGGCGCCCTTTGACAGCCCGAGCCGCCCCAAGCCCGAGCAGCGCTTTCGCGAGGGGGCCCGGATCTACCGCATCCTTGCGGTGGCCGAGGCGGATCCGCAGGCGCGGTTCCTGACATGTTTCGCAGATGAGGAGGTTCCGGGATGAGTTATGCCTTGTCCAGCGCCCTGCAGGCGGCGGTCTATGGCGCGCTGATTGCGGATCCGGCTCTGCAAGCGCTTGTGGGAGACGCGGTTTATGACGCGGTGCCCAAGGGCACGCTGCCGGCGACCTACATCACGCTGGGACCGGAGAATGCCGTGGCCCGCGCCGATCGCAGTTCGGCGGCCACGCGCCATGATTTCGTGGTGAGCGTCCACACGGAAGCGGACGGTTTCCAGACCATCAAGGATGTGGCGGCCAGTGTCAGCGACATTCTGGTCGATGCGCCGCTGGCCCTGAGCCGTGGATCCCTCAGCACGCTCGAGTTTCTGCGCGCCAAGGCGCGCCTCAGTACCAACGGTCAGATGCGCCAGGTGGACCTGTGGTTCCGCGCGCGTCTCGAAGATGACTAACCCCCAGATTTGGAGAGCCCAATGGCTGTGCAAAAAGGCAAAGACCTTCTGATCAAACTCGACATGACCGGAACGGGTCAGTTCGAGACCATCGCCGGTCTGCGGGCCACGCGGATCACCTTCAACACCGAGACGGTGGATGTCACCTCGCTGGAGAGCGCGGGCGGCTGGCGCGAGCTTTTGGGCGGCGCGGGCGTCAAAAGCGCGTCGATCTCGGGCTCGGGCGTGTTCCGCGACGAGAACACCGATGAACGCGCGCGGCAGATCTTTTTCGACGGTGAGGTGCCCAATTTCCAGGTGATCATCCCCGATTTCGGCATCGTCGAAGGCGCGTTCATGATCACGGCGATCGAATATGCGGGCAGCCAGAATGGCGAGGCCACCTATGAGATGACCATCGCCTCTGCCGGTCAGCTGACCTTCAACGCGATCTGATCCCCATGGCCAATCCCTATGCCGGAGAGGTGACGCTGACCGTGGATGGTGAGCGTCACGCCATGAAATTGACGCTCGGGGCTTTGGCCGAGCTGGAAGCGGATCTGGGTGCGGAATCCCTGATTGCGGTCGTGGACCGCTTCGAGGCAGGCCGCTACCGGGTACGCGACGTGCTGCTCTTGCTGAATGCAGGTCTGCGCGGCGGTGGCTGGACAGGTCAGCTCGAGGATCTCGCCAATGCCGAGATCGAGGGCGGTCCGGTGCATGCGGCGCGCAGCGCGGCCCTTCTGCTCGCGCGGGCCTTTGCGGTCCCGCAAGGGACGGGCGCGCCATGACCGAGTTCGACTGGCCTGGATTGCTGCGGCTCGGTCTGTCCGGGCTCAAGCTGAAACCGGATGAGTTTTGGGCGCTGACGCCAGTCGAACTCCTTCTGATGCTTGGAGCCGAGGGGGGCGGGGACGCACCGCTCGGACGCGCGCGTCTGGAAGAATTGGTCCGGGAGTTCCCGGACAGGACGGAGGACACCAAAGATGACTGATTTTGACGAGATCGAGGGCTTTGACGCGCGGATGGCCGAGCTGGAGCAGACGCTGGGCGATGCCACGGCAGTTGCCAGTGCCTTTGACGCGGAGATGACCCGGGTGCGCGACAGCATGCTCTATACCGAGCGTGAAGCCGCTTCGCTGGGCACCAGTATCGGCGGTGGCCTGCGCCGGGCCTTTGACGGTCTGGCTTTTGATGGCCTGAAGCTGTCCGACGCGCTGAAGACCGTGGCGCAATCCATGGTGGACGCGGCCTATAACACCGCGATGAAGCCCGTCCAGCAAGCGCTGGGCAACAGCCTGTCCTCAGGCATCAACAGTGTCTTGTCGGGGGTTTTGGGGTTCTCCCATGGCGGCAGCTTCTCGCAAGGGCGGGTGATGCCCTTCGCCAAGGGCGGTGTCGTGACCTCGCCTACGACCTTTCCGATGAAGGGCGCGACCGGCCTGATGGGCGAAGCGGGGCCAGAGGCGATCATGCCCCTGGCACGCGGTGCGGATGGCCGTCTTGGCGTGCGCGCCAGCGGCACCAGCAACACCCGCCCGGTGCAGGTGGTGATGAACATCTCCACGCCCGATGTGGATGGGTTCCGTCGCTCGCGCAGCCAGCTTGCCGCCGATATGGGCCGCGCGCTGACCCTTGGCCAGCGGAACCGATAGGAGCCCGACATGCAGTTTCATGAAGTGAGATTTCCCGCCAATCTGAGCTTTGGCTCCACCGGTGGACCGGAACGGCGCACCGAGATCGTTGCGCTGGCCAATGGATTTGAAGAGCGCAATACGCCGTGGTCCCAGTCCCGTCGCCGCTACGATGCGGGGGTGGGGATGCGGTCCCTGGACGATATCGAGCAGCTCATCGGGTTTTTCGAAGCGCGCCAGGGTCAGATGTATGGCTTTCGCTGGAAAGACTGGTCCGATTTCAAAAGCTGTGCTCCTTCGCAGGAGGTGCAGTTCGACGATCAGGTCATCGGCAGCGGCGATGGCGAGACCCAAGCCTTCCAGCTTGTTAAGAATTACCGCTCCGGGAGCCAGTCCTATGGGCGGGTGGTCACCAAGCCGGTGATCGGCTCGGTCCGGGCCGGGGTGGACGGTGTCGCCCTCTCGGAGGGGGTGCATTACGAGATCGATACGGCGCGGGGGCTGGTGATGTTTGCCGAGGCCCCGGCCACGGGCGCTGCGGTGACCGCCGGGTTCGAGTTTGACGTGCCGGTGCGGTTTGACACTGACCGGATCCAGACCTCGGTCGCGTCGTTTCAGGCGGGGGATATCCCGTCTGTGCCGGTTGTGGAGTTGCGGGTATGAGCGGCGCGGACAGCGCGCTGCTCGCGCATCTGGCCACGGGGCTGACGACGGTGTGCCGTTGCTGGCGCGTGGCGCGTCAGGATGGTGTGGTCTTTGGCTTCACCGATCATGACCTGCCCCTGAGCTTTGAGGGCACCACCTTTGTGGCCGATTCCGGTCTTTCCGCGGCGGCACTGCAGCAATCCACAGGGCTGTCGGTGGACAATTCCGAGGCGATTGGAGCGCTGTCGGATGCTGCGATTTCAGAGGAAGATATCCGGGCCGGTCGTTTTGATGGAGCCGGGGTCGAGATCTGGCTGGTCAACTGGACCAATCCCGAAGAGCGCGCGGTGCAGTTTCGCGGGATCCTTGGCGAGGTGCAGCAGATCGATGGCGCGTTTCGTGCCGAACTGCGCGGCTTGACCGAGCTGCTGAACAAGCCCCATGGGCGGGTTTATCAGCGAGACTGTACCGCTGTGCTCGGCGATGCGGCCTGTGCGCTGGATGTGAGCGACCCCAAATTCTCTGTCGAGGCGGAGGTCACGGCCCAAAGCGAGGGCCGGGTGTTCTCCTTTGATCCGCTTGAGGCTTTTGACCTGAGCTGGTTCGAGCGCGGACGCTTCATCGTGCTCAGCGGGGCAGCGGCAGGTTTGCATGCGCTGATCAAGAACGACCGGTGGCTTGATGGGCGACGGGATATCGAAGTCTGGGAAGCGATCGGGCAATCCATTGTGCCGGGGGATCGTGTTCGGTTGATCGCCGGATGCGACAAGCGGCACGACACGTGCCGGTTCAAGTTCCAGAACTCCGAGAACTTTCAGGGCTTTCCCTACATTCCTGGGGATGACTGGCTTCTCAGCTACCCGGTCCAGGGTGGTCAGAATGACGGCGGGAGCCTGCGCGGATGAGCAATTCCGATCGCATCGTGGCGGAGGCCCGGCTTTGGCTCGGCACGCCCTATATCCATCAGGGATCCGTGCGCGGGGCCGGGGCCGATTGCCTGGGCCTGCTGCGCGGTGTCTGGCGCGAGGTTTACGGTGCGGAGCCCGAAGCTGTCCCGCCCTATACGGCCGACTGGTCCGAACCCCAGCGAGAAGAGATCTTGTGGGAAGGGGCCAAACGGCATCTGCGCCCGAAGCCTCTGGCGGATGCCGCCCCGGGCGACGTGCTGCTGTTTCGCATGCGCGCAGCGGGGGTGGCCAAGCATCTGGGTATTCAATCCCGGGCCGGGGCCGCGCCGCGTTTTATCCACGCATATTCCGGGCATGGCGTGACTGAAAGCCCGCTCTCGGCGCCTTGGGCGCGCCGGATCGCGGCGCGATTTGCCTTTCCCGAAGGAGACTGAACATGGCCACACTTGTCTTATCCGCAGCCGGTGCCGCGATCGGGTCGTCGATTGGCGGGGCCGCGTTCGGCCTGTCAGCGACGGTGATCGGTCGTGCCATCGGGGCGACCATTGGTCAGGCCATCGATCAACGCCTGCTCGGCAGCGGCTCTGCTGCGATCGAGACCGGCCGGATCGACCGCTTCCGGCTCTCGAATGCCAGCGAAGGTGATGTGATCCCGGTGATCCATGGCAAGATGCGGGTGGCAGGTCAGATCATCTGGGCGTCGCGTTTCCAGGAGACGTCCACCTCGCGCGGGGGCGGTAAAGGCTCGCCCGCGCGTCCCAAAGTGACCAACTATACCTATACAGTCAGCCTTGCGATTGGTCTGTGTGAAGGCGAAATCCAGAGCGTGGGCCGGATCTGGGCCGACGGGGTCGAGATCTCGCAGAGTGACCTGAACCTGCAGGTTTACTACGGCACCCGCGATCAGGCCGTTGATCCGAAGATCGAAGCGGTGGAAGGCGAAGGGGCTCCGGCGTTCCGTGGCACGGCTTATGTCCTGATCGAGGATCTGGATCTTGGCCAATACGGCAACCGTGTGCCGCAGTTCAGTTTTGAGGTTCATCGCCCGGCGCAGCCGGACGATGCCGAGTTGCCGCTGGCCGCGCGTGTGCCCGGCGTTGCGATGATCCCCGGAACCGGTGAATACGCGCTGGCCACGACTCCGGTGCATTGGAGCGAGGGGCCGGGTGCCAACAGCTCGATCAACATCAATTCACCGGGCGGGGAGACGGATTTCAACGTCTCGCTACAAAATCTCGAGCGGGATCTGCCTGCGTGTGACTCCGTCTCGCTGGTGGTGAGCTGGTTCGGGGATGACCTGCGCTGCGATACCTGCGAGCTGCGCCCCAAGGTCGATCAGAAGCGTTATGACGGGGTGCAGATGCCCTATCGCGTGGGCAATCGCTCGCGCTATGACCTTGAAGAGATCGTGCGGATTGATGACGCGCAGATCTATGGTGGGACGCCTTGCGATCAGTCCGTGATCCAAGCCATTCGAGGCTTGCGGACTGCGGGCAAGAGCGTGGTTTTCTACCCGTTCATTCTCATGGATCAGGTGCCGGGCAATACGCTCCCGGATCCCTATAGCGGTGAGGACGGACAGCCTGTTCTGCCTTGGCGGGGGCGGATCACGACCTCTCGCGCACCGGGTGTCGAGGGCTCACCAGACGGCACTGCGGTTGCGGAGGACGAGGTGGACGCGTTCTTCGGAACGGCGTCGGTCTCGAGCCTGTCGGTTGCCGACAATGGGGTGAATTGGAACGCGGTCGACTGGAAGTACCGTCACTTCATCCTGCACTACGCGACGCTGTGCAAGGCAGCGGGCGGTGTGGATGCGTTCTGTATCGGGTCGGAAATGCGTGCCCTCACGCAGATCCGCGGCGCCGACAATTCCTTTCCGGCGGTCGAGGCATTGCGCGCTCTGGCGGCAGATGTGCGCGCGATCCTCGGTCCAGAGACCAAGATCGGCTACGCGGCCGATTGGTCCGAGTATTTCGGGTATCACCCGCAGGACGGGTCGGGAGACGTGTTCTTTCATCTTGATCCGCTTTGGGCGGATGAGGATATCGATTTCATCGGGATCGACAATTACATGCCGCTGTCGGATTGGCGGGCGGGGATCGATCACCTCGATGCGGTTTACGGCAGCATCTACGATCAGGATTACTTGCGGGCAGGGGTCGCCGGTGGCGAGGGCTATGACTGGTATTACGCCTCGGAGTCGGACCGCAACGCGCAGATCCGGACCCCGATCGAGGATGGTCTGGCCGACGAACCGTGGGTCTTTCGGTACAAGGATCTGGAGGGGTGGTGGTCGAACACACACCATAACCGCGTGGCGGGCGTGCGGTCCGCGACCCCAACGGCGTGGGAGCCGCAAAGCAAGCCTTTCTGGTTCACCGAGATCGGCTGTGCTGCCATCGACAAGGGCACCAACCAGCCCAACAAGTTCATCGACCTGCGGTCATCGGAATCCGCAAGGCCGCGCTATTCTGACGGACGTCGGGACGACATGGTGCAGTACGCCTATTACGATGCGATCCTGAGCTACTGGAACCAGCCGGAGAACAACCCCAGTTCGACCCAGTATGACGGGCAGATGCTGGATACATCCCGGATCCACGCATGGGCCTGGGACGCACGGCCTTGGCCCGCCTTTCCGAACAACAGCACGCTGTGGGCCGACTCGCCGAACTATGCCCGCGGTCACTGGATCGGGGGGCGGATCACGGCGCAAACTCTGGCCGAAGTCGTGCGGGAGATCTGCAATACCTCCGGCGTGACCGAGGTGGATACCTCTGAGCTCTTCGGGCTCGTTCGGGGATACATCGTCGACAACATCTCGACGGCGCGGGCGGCCTTGCAGCCACTGATGCTGGCCCATGGGTTCGAAGTGGTCGAGAAAGCGGGCAAGCTCGTGTTCCGTAGTCGGCGCGAGGAAGAACCGGCGGAGATCGATCCGGACCGTCTGGCGCTCGAAGGGGATGCGGAAGGCGTCTTGCAGCTGACGCGTGCACCGGATGCCGAGCTCGCTGGGCGGGTGCAGCTGCGCTACGTGGAAGAGGGGGGCGACTATGCCACTCGGTCTGCCGAAGCGGTCTTTCCCGATGACACTTTGCAGACGGTGTCCCAGTCGAGTTTCCCGATGTCGCTGACCTATTCCGAGGGCAAGGCGATCGTGGAGCGATGGCTGGCAGAGTCGCGCGTGGCCCGGGATACGGCGCGCTTTGCCTTGCCCATGTCACGGTCCGACATTGCGGCGGGGGATACGGTCGAGTTGATGGGGGCCGAAGGCGCCCCGGCACTGTACCGGGTGGACCGGCTGGAAGAGGGCATCGTTCGCAGTCTCGATGCGGTGCGGGTCTCTGGCGCGGTTTACACACCCAGCGACTCGGTCGAGGAACTGCCGCCGGCGCGGAGTTTTGCCGCGCCTGTGCCAGTTTTCCCGGTCTTCATGGACCTGCCCCTGATCACGGGGGATGAGGTGGAACATGCTCCGCGTCTGGCGATCACCGCCAAACCCTGGCCAGGCAGTGTCGCGGTTTATAGCTCGCCGGAAGATGCAGGCTATGAGCTGGAGCGTTTCATGGGGGATCCGGCGATGCTCGGGGTTACCCAAACGGTTCTGGAGCGGGCGGAGCCCGGCGTCTGGGATCGGGGACCGGCGCTGCGGGTGAAGCTGACCACGGGCCAGCTTTCTTCGGTGAGCCCGGAAGCCGTGCTGCGCGGTGCGAACCTGATGGCGATCGGCTCCGGTGAGTCCGGGGGGTGGGAGTTGTTCCAGTTCGCCGAAGTGGATCCGGTTGACCCGGGGGTTTATGATCTGACCATGCGGTTGCGTGGGCAGCAGGGTACGGATGCGGACATGCCCGATGCCTGGCCCGAGGGCAGTCTGGTCGTTTTGTTGACGGAAGCGGTAGAGCAGATCACGCTCTCTTCGCAATCCCTTGGTTTGCCGCGTCATTATCGGATCGGTCCGGCACAGAGGCCCATCGATGACCCGAGCTATGTCTATCTCGCGCCGACCTTTGCGGGGATCGGACAGCGGCCCTATGCACCTGCTCATCTGAAAGCGACCCAAGGGGCATCCGGCGTCGAGGTGAGCTTTATCCGTCGAACGCGGGTCGATGGCGACCGCTGGGATCTCAACGAGGTGCCTTTGGGCGAGAACCGCGAGCAATATGTCCTGCGGGTCAAATCGATGGACGAGGCGGTGCAGCGCGAGGTGACCCTGAGCGACCCGAGCTGGGTCTACACAACGGAAATGCAGGCTTCGGACGGGCTCTCGGCGCCCTTCATCATCGAAGTCGCACAGGTTTCGGACCGCTTTGGGCCGGGCGCAATTGGAAGGATGATCTTCGATGGTTAAGAGCGCAAATCTCGAACTGCCGCTCGTGGAAGCGGCGCAGGCGCAGAAGCACGTCACGGTGAACGAAAGCCTGATCCGGCTGGATGCGGTGGCACAGCTTGTTCTGCAGTCGATCAGCGAGATCACACCGCCGAGCGATGCGTCCGACGGGGAGGTCTATGCCATTCCCGCCGGGGCGGAGCCGCCCTGGAACGCAGCGACAGGGCAACTGGCTCTGCGCAGCAATGGCGGCTGGGAATACATCACCCCGCGCGCCGGCTGGCAGGCCTGGGTCGTGCAGGAGCAGGCGATGTACCGCTTCGATGGTACCGATTGGGTCGCTCTCAGCCTCGGGAGCGCGGTGGGACCGCAGCTCAAGACGCTGAGCTTCGATCATGTGGTCACCGCGGGACCGAGCCAGCTGACCAGTGCACAGATCCCGGCCAATGCATCAGTGATCGGTGTTACAGGACGTGTGATCTCCGAAATCACCGGGGATCTGACGTCTTGGCGTCTGGGGGTGAGTGCGTCGGACAATCGGTATGGCTCGGGTCTTAGCACGGGTCTGAATGGCTATGTTCATGGGCTCACCGGGCAGCCGCAGACTTACTATAGCGCGACACCCTTGCAGCTGACCGCAGAAGGGGGGGATTTCGCGGGAGGGACCGTGCGGCTCGTGGTGCATATGATCGAGCTGGGCATTCCTGCGCCGGTCTGATGCCTCCGGTAAGTCTTGAAGATCTGGTCGGGATGGCCATGCGATTGCCTGCGCTGTCCCGGCCGTCCCGCCATGCGCTGTGTCTCAACCTGTTTGAGGCACGCCATATCCGGCACAAGATCCGCAAGAAACTGGGGCCGCGCGCCGCTACGAGGGTGTCCTTGCCGGTTTTGCCTATCGGGACTGTTGTGCCAGTTCAGCATGGGATGACAGAACCAGTTCTTGAAAATCTATCTATTGTGATCAATACCTTGTCGCACTGGCGTGCGGCCCAGGCTGCGCGCGGAAACCCGCGCTGTTCTTTGGGGTCCTTGTATGAGCAGGGCAAAATCCCTAAACCATTAGGGAGACAGACCCGGAGATCGCGTCATGCCAGAAACGTCGAAAACCCTGAAAGCCATCGATCCGGTTTGGGATCGCATTGGGGATGAAGCCCGCCTTGCGGTGCAGGACGAACCGCTTTTGGGCGGGTTGGTGCATTCGAGCATTCTCCACCACAAAACATTTGAGGACGCGTTGTCCTTTCGGATCGCGCTGAAGCTGTCCTCGGGTGAGATGTCCGAGCAGATGATGCGCGAGTTGGCCGATGCGGCGTATCGGGACGACCCGAGCTTGGGGGCTGCGGCGCGTGCGGATGTGGTGGCGGTGTATGAGCGTGACCCTGCATGCCATCGCTTTTTGCAGCCGCTGCTTTTTTACAAGGGGTTCCAGGCGGTGCAGGCGTATCGGGTGGGCCATTGGCTTTACCGGCAGGGGCGTCGCGACCTGGCCTATTTCGTGCAGATGCGCGTGAGCGAAGTGTTTGGTGTCGATATTCACCCGGCGGCTCGGATCGGGCAGGGGATCATGATCGACCATGCCCATTCCATCGTGATCGGGGAGACGGCCGTGGTCGGCGATAATGTCTCCATGCTGCACTCGGTGACGCTAGGCGGAACCGGCAAAGAAGATGACGACCGTCACCCGAAAATCGGCGATGGTGTTCTGATCGGCGCCGGAGCCCATGTGCTGGGCAATATCTCTATCGGCTATTGCTCGCGGATTGCCGCGGGATCGGTTGTGCTGCGCGACGTGCCCCCTTGCAAAACCGTAGCGGGTGTTCCGGCGAAGATCGTCGGGGAGGCCGGGTGTTCCCAGCCTTCCGTGACGATGGATCAATTGATCGGAGCGTCCTGACTCAGGCGAGCAGCAGGAGCGGGGCCTCGAGGCCCTGCACGATTGCGCCGAGCAGATCCGCACCGACGGATCCGTCAATGACACGGTGATCCACGGAGAGTGTCAGATCCATGATCGTTGCCGTGCCCAAAGCGCCGTCCTCGGCGATGATGGGTCGCTTCGTGCCTGCACCCACGGCCAAGATCGCACTGTGGGGCGGGTTGATGACCGCGTCGAAATTCTCGATCCCGAACATGCCGAGATTGGAAATCGCGAAAGAGCCCCCACTGTATTCCGCAGGCGCGAGCTTGCGGTCGCGGGCACGGCTGGCGAGGTCCTTCATTTGCTCTGAAAGCGCCGAGATCGATTTCTGATCCGCGTTCTGGATCACGGGCGTAAAGAGACCGCCCTCAATCGCGACAGCCACCGCCACATCGGAACGCTCGAACTGCAGAACCCGGTCCTGAGCCCAGATCGCGTTGGCGCTTGGCACGGATTGCAGGGCGTTGGCGCAGGCCTTGATCACGAAATCATTCACGCTGAGCTTGCGACCGGAGGCAGCGAGTTCTCCATTGAGCTGGCTGCGCAGGGACAGGAGCGCGTCGAGACGAACGGAGCGGCGCAAGTAGAAATGCGGGATGCTCTGTTTGGCTTCGGTCAGACGGGCCGCAATGGTTTTGCGCATGCCATCTAGTGCGACCTCGGTGAAGGGGCGGTCGGCATAGGCTGCCGCCACATCGGATTTCGGTGAAGGCGTGACAGGGGCAGCCGCAGTCGCCGCTGCGGGGGCGGTCAGTGCGGGTGCGGGGCTGGAGGCTGGACCTGCCGCTTCGGCGGCGAGGATATCAGCCTTCACAATCCGCCCATGGGGGCCTGTCCCGGTGATCTGCGCGAGATCGAGCCCCGCTTGAGCGGCGAGGCGCTTGGCGAGCGGGCTGGCGAAGACGCGGCTCCCTGATTTCGGGGGCGGCGCGCTGGCCGTGACCGGAGCGGCGGTGGCGGTTTCGACCGGCGCGCTTACGGGGGCCGGAGCTGCGCTGGCGGGACTGTCCGACAGCTCTTCGCCGTCTTCCAGAAGGATCGCGATAGGGGTGTTTACGCGCACCTCGTCGGTTCCGGCGGCGACGAGCAGCTTGCCCACGACACCTTCATCGACCGCTTCGAACTCCATCGTGGCCTTGTCGGTCTCGATCTCGGCCAGCAGGTCTCCGGCAGAGACCTGATCCCCTTCTTTCACGAGCCATTTGGCGAGGGTGCCTTCCTCCATCGTGGGGGACAGGGCCGGCATCAAAATCTCGGTCGCCATGATCTCTCTCCGGTTAGCGGTAGGTGACGGCATGAACCGCGGCGACCACCTCGTCAGTGGTCACCAGCGCCAGCTTCTCAAGATTGGCGGCGTAGGGCATGGGCACATCCTTCCCCGTCAAATTAATGACCGGTGCGTCGAGATAGTCGAACGCCTCCTGCATCAGGACGGCGGAGATGTGGTTGCCGATGGAAGCGACGGGGAAGCCCTCTTCGATGGTCACACAGCGGTTCGTTTTCTGGACAGAGGCGATCACCGTGTCCGTATCGAGCGGACGCAGGGTTCGCAGGTCGATCACCTCGGCGCTGATCCCATCCTTTGCAAGACGGTCGGCGGCCTCCAATGCGTAGGTCATGCCGATCCCGAAGCTCACCAGCGTCACGTCAGACCCTTCGCGCCAGACACGTGCCTTGCCAAAGGGCACGGTGTAGTCGTCCAGCATCGGCACCTCGAAGGAGCGGCCATAGAGGATCTCATTTTCGAGGAAGATCACCGGGTTCGGGTCGCGGATCGCGGATTTCAGCAGGCCCTTCGCGTCAGAGGCCGAATAGGGCATCGCGACCTTCAGGCCCGGGATATGCGCGTACCATGCGGCATAGTCCTGGCTATGCTGCGCGGCCACACGGGCAGCCGCCCCGTTCGGTCCGCGAAAGACGATGGGACAGCCCATCTGACCGCCGGACATGTAGAGAGTCTTGGCTGCGGAGTTGATAATCTGATCAATGGCTTGCATGGCAAAGTTGAACGTCATGAATTCAACGATCGGGTTCAAGCCGCCAAAGGCTGCGCCCACGGCGAGCCCGGCAAACCCGTGCTCGGTGATCGGCGTGTCGATCACGC
The DNA here is from genome assembly GCF_049801015.1 of Dinoroseobacter sp. S124A. Lineage (NCBI taxonomy): Bacteria > Pseudomonadati > Pseudomonadota > Alphaproteobacteria > Rhodobacterales > Roseobacteraceae > Dinoroseobacter > Dinoroseobacter sp. S124A. The sequence goes on from NZ_JBNAGD010000001.1 coordinate 628,441, forward strand.
GGCGCGAGCCGAACTCCTCCAGCAGGCCCTGACTGATTTTGTAGGCGCCCTGGTACTCGGCCACCTCTTCCCCCATCAGAAACACGTTCTCATTGCCGCGCATCTCTTCGGCCATGGCATCGCGCAGCGCTTCGCGGACGGTCATCGATTTCATCTGCGTGCCGGGCGGCAGGTCGGGCTCATCCGGTATGACGATCTTGGCCGGTGTGACAGGCGCAGCCGGTGCCTCGGACGGGGCGTCTGGCGTCGCAGCAGCGGCGACCGGTAGATCCGTCAGCGTCTCACCATCCTCGATCAGCACCGCGATGGGCGTGTTGACGGCCACATTGTCGGTGCCGGCCGCGACCAGCAATTTGCCGACAATCCCCTCATCCACGGCTTCGAACTCCATGGTGGCCTTATCGGTTTCGATCTCCGCGAGGATATCACCCGAAGCGACCGCGTCGCCCTCTTTCACGAGCCATTTCGCGAGCGTGCCTTCTTCCATGGTGGGCGAAAGGGCGGGCATCAGAATTTCAGTGGACATGCGTTACTCCCCTCTCACAGCTCTGCGTAGATATCGGTCCAGAGCTCGGAGACATCCGGCTCGGGACTGGTCTTGGAGAACTCGGCCGAGGCGTTCACGATGGCCTTGATGTCCTTGTCGATCGCCTTGAGGTCATCCTCGGCCGCGTGACCTCCGCTCAGCAGCATCTCGCGCACATGCTCGATGGCATCGCGCTGTTCGCGCATCTTCTGCACCTCTTCCCGGGTCCGATACTTGGCGGGATCGGACATGGAGTGGCCGCGATAGCGGTAGGTTTTGACCTCGAGGATATAGGGGCCCTTGCCCGCGCGGCAGTGGGCGACGGCCTTCTCGCCAGCTGCTTTCACAGCCAGCACATCCATGCCGTCCACTTCCTCGCCGGGAATACCGTAGGCCGCGCCCCGTTCCCAAAGGGAAGGGGACTTGGTGGAGCGCGCCACGGAGGTGCCCATGGCGTATTGGTTGTTTTCAATGACAAACACCACCGGCAGCATCCAGAGCTCGGCCATGTTGTAGGTCTCGTAGACCTGGCCCTGGTTGGCGGCGCCATCGCCGAAATAGGCGAAGGTCACCCGGTCGTTGCCCTTGTACTTGTCAGAAAAGGCGAGACCCGCGCCAATGGGCACCTGCGCGCCCACGATGCCATGGCCACCATAGAAATGCTTCTCTTTCGAGAACATGTGCATGGAGCCGCCTTTGCCCTTGGAATAGCCGCCCTCGCGCCCCGTAAGCTCGGCCATCACGCCGTTGGGATCCATCCCGCAGGCCAGCATATGACCATGGTCGCGGTAGCTGGTGACGCGCTTGTCCCCTTCGCTGGCGGCGGCTTCGAGCCCGACGACCACGGCTTCCTGACCGATATAGAGATGGCAGAACCCACCGATCAGACCCATGCCATAGAGCTGACCGGCCTTCTCTTCGAAGCGGCGGATCAGCAGCATCTGGCGGTAGTATTCCAGAAGCTCTTCTTTAGAGACGTTGGATTTCTTTGCAGCACGGCGTGCAGCCATGGTCGCTCCTCCCAGATGCGGCCTCGGATAGTTTAGAGTTAAACTAAGCCAGACTCTCCCAGCGGTCAATCAAGCCCGCACGGGACCATGGGATCAGCGGATAATGACCTCGTTCGGGCGGGCATAGCCGAGGATCTTGCGCGCCTGCTCGTCCAGCAGATCAAGGTCGAGATAGCCATCGGACAGGCGCTGTGTCCGGTTCTTCAGATCGTCGAGCTCATGCTGCAACAGCGCCAGCTCGGCGCGCAGCCGGGTTTCCTCGGCTTCGATCTGCACGCGGTTGAACAGACCGTAATCGCCCTGCACCGCGTGAAACACGAAATAGGTGCCCACCAGAAAGGCCCCCAATGTTACGAGGGCGCCATGGATGGCGGATCGTTTCTGGTGGTTGGTCATTGCTGCCTCATCTCCGCGTCTGACGCGCGGTAGCAGCATCATGACACAAGCGCGACTCCCTGTGAATCCCCCAAAGGCAAAAAGCCGCGCTCAAGTCAAGGTTTGGGTGTCTAGCCCGCGATGGAGGCGGAATAGATCCCGTCGATGGTCTCGGCGATGGTGGCGTTGAAGTCTTCATCGCTCTGCTGGGCGGACAGCCCCTCGGTCAGTGCGCGCGAGAACGAGGCGATCACGCCGGCATTCTGCGACAAAAGCCCGTTCGCCTCTTCGCGGCTATACCCCCCGGAGAGGGCGACGACCTTCATCACCTTGGGATGCGCCACCAGCGACGCGTACTGGTTGGCCTTGGTCGGCAGGCTCAGCTTCAGCATGATCTGCTGGCCCTCGGGGACATTGTCGAGATGGGCGGTGATCTCGGCCAGCAGCATATCCTCGGCCTCGGCCTTGTCGGCGATGGTGATGGTCACTTCGGGCTCGAGGATCGGGATCAGCCCGTGGGACAGAACCTGTGCGCCGATCTCGAATTGCTGGGCGACGATTGCCTTGATGCCCTCGGCATTGGCCGCAGAGATCACCGAACGCTCCTTGGTGCCGAAAATGCCCTTCTTGGCCGCGCGGGCCAGCAGGTCGTCGAGACCGGGCATCGGCTTCATCAGCTGGACGCCATTGGCCTCAGCTTCAAGCCCCTTGTCGATCTTCAGGAAGGGCACAACGCCCTTGTCTTCCCACAGAAAGCTCGGGGCAGGCTTGCCGCCGAACTCGCGATCCATGGTCATCTCGAACAGGATCGCGCCGATCACCTTCTCGCCGGTAAAGGCCGGGGCGGCCACGATCCGGGCGCGCATCCCGTGGATCAGGTCGAACATCTCGGCCTCGGAGCCATAGGCATCCTCTTCGACACCATAGAGCCGCAGGGCCTTGGGGGTGGAACCGCCCGACTGGTCGAGGGCAGCGATAAAGCCTTGGCCGGAACGAATCTGGTCAGCTTGGGACATGGGGGAACTCCGCGGAAATCAGGATGCTTGATCCGGATCTATCCGAGCCCGGATCAAGCTGCAATTCTGCTCGCGCTAACAGTGGCGCAATAGCTCAGGCTGTTAACCTTCCAGAGCGGCGACGCCGGGCAGGGTCTTGCCCTCCATCCATTCGAGAAACGCGCCCCCGGCGGTGGAGATATAGGTGAACTTCTCGGCCGCACCCGCCTGGTTCAGGGCCGCGACCGTGTCGCCCCCGCCGGCCACGGTGACCAGCGTGCCCGCTTCGGTCGCATCGGCCGCGGCCTTGGCGGCCGCATTGGTCGCCATGTCGAAGGGCGTGATCTCGAACGCGCCGAGCGGACCGTTCCAGATCAGCGTCTTGGCCTTGGCAAAGACCTCGGCCACCGCCGCGACGGTCTCGGGGCCCGCATCGAGGATCATCGCATCGCTCGGACAGGCATTCGCAGGCAGGGTCTCGGACGCGGCCCCGGCCTTGAATTCCCGCGCGACCACGATGTCCTTGGGCAGATGGATGGTGCAGCCCGCCGCCTCGGCCTTGGCGAGGATCTCCCGCGCGGTATCGGTCATGTCATGCTCGGCCAGGGACGCGCCCACATCAATGCCTTGCGCGGCGAGGAAGGTATTGGCCATCCCTCCGCCGATCACCAGATCATCGACCTTCTCCACCAGATTGCCCAGAAGCTCGAGCTTGGTCGACACTTTCGCCCCGCCGACCACGGCCACGACCGGACGGACCGGATCGCCGAGCGCCGATTGCAGCGCCTCAAGCTCGGCCTGCATCAGCCGACCGGCACAGGAGGGCAGGCGGCGCGCAACCCCTTCGGTCGAGGCATGGGCCCGGTGGGCCGCCGAGAAGGCGTCGTTGCAATAGACATCGCCGAGGCTCGCGAGGAAATCCGCCATCTGCGGGTCGTTCTTCTCTTCGCCAGCCGCAAAGCGCGTGTTTTCGACCAGCACGACACTGCCCTTGGGCAGGGCCGCCAAAGCGTCCCGCGAAGGGCGCTCGACGAAGGTCACGGGCTGGCCGAGCGCCGCTTCGAGCGCGGGCTGCACGATCCGCAGAGACATCTCGGGCACGACCTGCCCCTTGGGGCGCCCGAAATGCGCCAGCAGCACCGGCAGGCCGCCCTTGGCCACGATATCCTGAACGGTCGGGATGATCCGAGTGATCCGCGTGGCATCGGTGACCTGGCCATCGGCCACGGGTACGTTGATATCCACCCGGGTCAGAACGATCTTTCCGTCCAGATCCATGTCATCGAGGGTTTTCCAGCTCATATCGGCCTCCATCTGCGCGTGGGCTCGTTCTGCCAGAGCCATGGCAAAGGTCAACCTGTCGCCGCGTCGCGCAGGGCAGGCAGCCGGACAGGTGTGCCTTTGCCGTTCCGCGCCGCTCATGCGTTTGTGGGGTTTCCCATCCGGCACGCGCCGCCTAGGTTGCGCGGGACAGATGCAGGAGGATGCCAGATGGCTGAGATCAAAGACCCCGAAAACACCATTCTGATGGAACTCAAGGATGGCACCGTCACCATCGAGCTGTTGCCCGATGTGGCCCCCAAACATGCCGAGCGCATGAAAGAGCTGGCCCGCGCCGGCGCTTATGACACCGTGATCTTCCACCGGGTGATCGACGGCTTCATGGCTCAGACCGGCGATGTGGCCAATGGCAATGCCTCCAAGGATCTCGACATCCGCCGCGCAGGCACCGGCGGGTCGGACCTGCCGAACCTTCCGGCGGAGTTCTCGTCGCTGCCCCATGACCGTGGCACGCTGGGCGCTGCGCGCTCGGCCAATCCCGACAGCGCGAATTCGCAGTTCTTCATCAATTTCACGGATAACCACTTCCTGAACGGGCAATACACGGTCTATGGCCGCGTCATCGACGGGATGGAGCATGTGGACAAGATCGTCCGGGGCGAGCCGCCGATGAACCCCGACCAGATGATCTCCGTCAAGGTGGCCGCCGATGCGTAAGCTTGCGCTTGCCCTGAGCCTGCTGGCCAGCCCCGCGCTGGCCACCGGCCTGCAGATCGAGGTGGCGGGCGAAGCCAATGGCACGATCACGATCGACCTGCGTGAGGATCTCGCCCCGCAGCATGTCGAACAGATTGCAGCTCTGGCCGCCGAAGGCGCCTATGATGGCGTGGTGTTCCACCGCGTGATCGAGGGCTTCATGGCCCAGACCGGGGATGTGGAACATGGCAAGCTCGGGTCTGACCTGCGCCGCGCGGGCACGGGGGGCTCCAGCCGTCCGGACTTGCCGGCGGAGTTCAGCGACGTGCCCTATGACCGCGGTGTCGTCGGCATGGCCCGGAGCCAGAACCCGAACTCGGCCAACTCCCAGTTCTTCATCATGTTCGATGCAGGCCATTTCCTGAACGGTCAGTATACGGTCGTCGGTGTGGTCACCGACGGCATGGATGTGGTCGACGCGATCAAGCGCGGCACGGGCCGCAATGGTGCCGTGATCGGCGAGCCGGATCGTATGGTGAAGGTCACCGTCACCGAGTGATCGCACCGGCGGCCTGTCTTTATCAAACTGTTACAACGTCCCCGTACCCCGGGGGCGTTAACTTTTTGAAGGACAGAGCCCATGCTTCGGATGTCATTGATCGCCCTCTTGGCCACGGGGGCCCTGAGCAGCGCCGCCCATGCGGATTGCTCCGCTGTTTCGGGGATCTCCGCTGGCGATACCGTAACCTGCGATGCGGTCTCGGTGGTCGATGGCCCCGATGCGACCGAAACCCGCGGCATCGAGGACGGCAGCGACCAGATCACGATCAACGTGCTCAGCGGGGCGACGCTCGACACCACGCTCAGCGGCGAGCGGACCATCAACCTCAAGGACAGTGTAGACAGTGTCGTGACCAATGACGGGGCGATCCTGTCCGGCGATGAGGGGATCCAGGGCGGCGACGGGCTGAAGGTCACGAATGGCGGCACGATCGAGGCGGTTGAGAAGGCCATCGATGCCAATGGCGACGGGGTCGAGGTGACCAACGCGCTTGGTGCGCGCATCAGCTCGAGCGCCAATGAAGGGATCGAGACCGGCGACGACGCCAAGATCCTCAATTTCGGAACGGTCGAGGCCTTTGATGACGCCATTCAGGTGGGCGAAGGCGCGGTGATCGAGAATTACGGGATCATCCGGAACACGCAGACGGCGGCCGATCTGGTCGGCACTGTCGAAGCGCAGGACGCCATCGACATCGATTCCGGGACGGTGCGGAACGCCGCCGGGGCCGAGATCACCTCGGGGACAAATGCGGCCATCGATTTCGATCCGGGCGCGGGGCCGTCGCTGATCGAGAATGCGGGCCTTATCGCGGGCACGCTGGCGGTCACCGTGGATGCGGATGATGCTGCGGACCAGCAGGTGGTGAATTCCGGCACGCTCAAGGGCAGCTCCGGCGTCGCGCTCAATCTCGGCAAGGGGGCAGATCGCGTCACGCTGGCCGCGTCCAGCATCGTGATGGGCGACATCCTTCTGGGCGAGGATGCGGATCTGTTGATCTTCGACGGGACCGGGTTTGCCGGGCTCTCGCCCTCGGGTCTCTATGCCGGTGGGGATGGGGTCGATAAGGTGATCTTCGCCGATTTCGCCGAGACGGACATCTTTGACGTCGTGCTGTCCGGCCTGAATGTGGAGCTTTCCCTGATGCGCGGTGGGGACAGCCTCGCCGTGACCCTGAGCGGCTTCGAGCAGGTCCTGTTCGGCACCGGCAGCACCCAGACCACGCTGAGTTTTGACGCGCTCGCAGAGCTTGCGGCGATCCCGCTTCCGGCGGCAGGCTTGCTGATGCTAGGTGGCCTGGGGCTCCTCGCGGGGACGCGGGCGCGGCGTCGACGCCGCTCGCTCTGCGTCACCTTGCCGTGAGGCGGGCTAGCGCGATCCGGTTTCCCTTGGCAGTTTGGGGTCCAACCGACAGGAGGGCCCAAGGTGTTCAAACACATGATGACCGCGATGGTTGCGACCTGCCTTTGGGGCGGGGCAGCCGCTGCGGATCCGCAATTCTGGAAACATGAATGGCCCAACACGGATTTCTCGATCAGTGCGGTGCCCTTTGTCGAGATCCTCTCTGGCGGGCCACCCAAGGATGGCATTCCCGCCCTGAGCGACCCGAGCTTCATTCCAGTCGATGCCGAGAGCCGTCTGGGCGCGATGGAGCCGGTGATCGCGGTGGAGCTTGGGGATGCCACGCCCCGGGCCTATCCGGTGCGCTACCTGACCTGGCACGAGATCGTAAATGACGAGGTGGAAGGTCTGCCCATCGCGGTGACCTTCTGTCCGCTGTGCAATTCCGCGATCACCTTTGACCGGCGCGTGAACGGGCAGGTCCTGACCCTCGGGGTCAGCGGCAAGCTGCGCAAATCGGACATGGTGATGTATGACCGCGAAACCGAAAGCTGGTGGCAGCAGGCCATCGGCGAGGCCATCGTCGGGGTGCAGACCGGGCAGATGCTGACCCAATTGCCGACCTGGATGGAAAGCTGGGAGGCGTTCTCGACCCGCAATCCCGATGGTCTGGTCATGGATGAGCCCGCCTGGCGGCGCGATTACGGACGCAATCCTTATGAGAATTACGACAGCTCGCATCGGCCGTTCCTCTATTCCGGCGACCCGCCGCCCCATGGCATTCCGGCTCTGGCCCGGGTGATCCGGGTGGGCGACAGGGCTTGGCCGCTGGAGCGGTTGCGCCTGGCCGAAGAGGTGACGGAGGCGGGCGTGACGATTACCTGGAAGGCGGGCAAGGCCTCGGCGCTGGACACGGCGCGCATCGCGGACGGGCGGGATGTCGGTGCGATCCGGGTGCGCGATGCCAATGGTGCGGATCTGCCCCATGACGTGATGTTCGCCTTTGCCTATGACGCGTTCTGGCCCGAGGGCGCATGGATGCTCGGCGACGGGTGATCCAAAGGCGCGGGCTGACGCCCGCAAGACATGTTTGGGGGCGCGGGCCGAGAGGTCAGCGCCCTTTTTGCGGGCCGGGCTGCAATGTGGCTATGGGAGGGGAGAGAGCGGAAGTGCTGTGCCTCCGGCACTGCGGCGTTCCCGGCGTTTCTGAGCGGGCAGGTCGCGCGGGGTGATCTTGCCGAGACAGCAATCCGGGGAGGTTGCGCGAATGCGGCTGCGGCGCGCCCGTGGATGGGGCGCGCGGGATGGGGGTTAGGGGGCGAGCTTGATCAGAGCGTGGCGTTTCTTGCCCGCGCTGAGCTTGAGCGGTTCGGCAAGGCGTGCGGCATCCACCATCAGCCCGGCATCGGTCAGCGGCGCGTCGTCGATCCTGGCGCCGTTCTCGGCGATCAGGCGCTTGGCTTCCTTGCCGGATTTCGCAAGCCCCGAGCGGGTGATGAGCTGCACGATGGAGATACCGTCGCCGATCTCGTCGGCACTCAGGGTCAGGGTCGGCAAGTCATCGCCCGTGCCACCTTTCTCGAAGACCTCGCGGGCCGTGGCCTCGGCGGCGGCAGCGGCCTCGGCCCCGTGGGCGAGGGTGGTGACGGCATTGGCCAAGGCGATCTTGGCCGCGTTGATCTCGGCCCCGTCCAGCGCGCCGAGCCGGGCGCAGTCATCCAGGGGCAGCTCCGTGTAGAGCTTGAGGAAGCGTTCCACATCCGCATCCGCCGTGTTGCGCCAGAACTGCCAGAATTCATAGGGCGAGAGCATATCCGCATTCAGCCAGATCGCACCGGACTGGGATTTGCCCATCTTCTTGCCATCCGCCGTGGTCAGCAGCGGCGAGGTCAGGCCGAACACCTCGTGGTCGAGGATCCGTCGTGTCAGATCGATCCCGTTGACGATATTGCCCCATTGATCCGAGCCGCCCATCTGCAACCGGCAGCCATAGCGGCGGTTCAGCTCCATGAAGTCATAGGCCTGCAGGATCATGTAGTTGAACTCGAGAAAGCTCAGGGATTGCTCGCGGTCGAGCCGGGATTTCACGCTCTCGAAGCTGAGCATCCGGTTGACGCTGAAATGGCGGCCCACATCGCGCAGAAAGTCGAGATAGTTCAGCCCGTCCAGCCATTCGGCATTGTTCAGCATCAGCGCGTCCGTGGGCGCCTCGCCGAAGCTGACATAGGCCGAGAAAACCTGCTTGATGCCCGCGATATTCGCGTCGATCTGGTCCGGCGTCAGCAGCGGGCGCTCATCGGCGCGAAAGCTCGGATCGCCTACCTTGGTGGTGCCGCCGCCCATCAACACGATGGGTTTGTGCCCGGTCTTTTGCAGCCAGCGCAGCATCATGATCTGGATCAGCGACCCCACATGGAGCGAGCTGGCAGTGGCGTCAAACCCGATATAGGCCGGGACCACGCCGGTGCTCAGGGCCTCGTCCAGCGCCTGGTAATCCGTGCAGTCGGCGAGGAAGCCGCGCTCCATCATCACGCGCATGAAGTCGGATTTGGGCTGGTAGGTCATTGCCGGATCGGTCCATCTTGAAGTGTCGCGAGGTCTATATCGGGGACGGGAATGAAGGGAAAGCCGCTTTGGGCGCTGGGCTGCATGTCGGGCACCTCTCTGGACGGGGTGGATGCCGCCCTGATCCGCACGGATGGGATCCGGGTGCTGGAGCAGGGCCCCGCCACCTATCGCCCTTATACCGAGACCGAGCGCGAGGCCTTGCGCGCGGTGCTCGGGCGCTGGCCGGGGCCGGGGCTGGAGGCGGCGGCCGAGGTCGTGGCGCGCGCCCATGCAGAGGTGATTGCCCGGTTCGACACGCCGGATGTCGTCGGTTTCCACGGCCAGACCCTCGCCCATGCCCCGCGCGCAGAGGGCACGCATCAGCTGGGCGATGGGGCGGCGCTCGCCCGGGCGGTCGGCTGTCCCGTGGTCTGGGATTTCCGCAGCGTGGATGTCTCGCTGGGCGGAGAGGGGGCGCCACTCGCGCCGATCTATCACTGGGCCGTGGCACAGGGCGCGGGGCTCACGCGGCCTGCCTGTTTTCTCAATCTCGGCGGGGTCGGGAACGTCACCTATGTGGACCCGGAGGCCGGGCCCGAAGCGCTGGTGGCCTTTGACACCGGGCCCGCGAATGCCCCGATCGATGATCTGGTGCGCATCCGCACCGGTGCGCGGTTCGACGAGGGCGGCGCGCTGGCGCAGGCGGGCCAGGTCGCGCAACCCGTGCTCGACCGCTTGCTCAGCGACCCGTATTTCCTGCGCCCGGCGCCGAAATCCCTCGACCGGGATGCTTTTGACTGGCTGGCCGGGGCGGTGGCCGATCTCGAAACCGCCGATGCGGTGGCCACTCTGACCGCGGCCTCGGCAGCCTCGGTGGCGGCGGGGCTCGCGCTCTTGCCCGGGGCGGTCGATCAGGTCATTCTTTGCGGGGGTGGTCGTAAGAATACCACTTTGAAACAATTCATTGAGAGGTTTTCCTCATGTCGCGTCGCGCCTGTGGAAACCCTCGGCTTCGATGGGGACATGATCGAGGCACAGGCCTTTGCCTATATGGCGGTGCGGGTGCTCAACGGTCTGCCGACCTCCTTTCCCGGAACGACCGGGGTCTCGACCCCCGTGGGCGGTGGTGTGACCAGCGCGCCGGGGGGCTGACCCTGTCCGGGGCCTAGCCTGCGCGGGGGATGTCGAAGCCGTCGGGGGCCAGCTCGAACCCTTCGAAGCGGAAGGCGGGCGAGACCGTGCAGCCCACGAGTGTCCAGTCGCCGGTGCTCTCGGCGGCCTGCCAATGGCCCTTGGGCACGATCACCTGCGGGACGGCCCGGCTGAGATCAGGTCCCAGCGGATGCCGGCTTGCGGGACCGGCCTCGGTTTCCGCCATCCACAGGTCGAGCGGCGCGCCACCGTACCAGTGCCAGATCTCCGCCGCGTCGACCCGGTGCCAGTGGCTACGCTCCCCGGCTTTCAGGAGGAAATAGATCGCGGTCCCCGCAGGGCGCGTGTCGCCCTCTGCCTCGGCGATCCAGGTTTGGCGGAACCAGCCGCCCTCGGGATGAGGGGCCAGATCGAGCCGGGCAATGATGTCATCTGCGGTCATTCTGTCCTTTCCGGCACGCGTGGGCGGCCCTCGGTGCAGCACCCCCAGGACAGCTCTCCGGGCGGCGCATCTTCGATATCCGGCAGGCTAGCCTCCCGATGCCGGCAGGTCACGCGCCCTTAGATGGCCCGGGGGGACTACCACGCGCCAAAGGCGCTGCTCACGCGATGTCACGGCCCTTTGCCAAGAACGTGATGGGCAGAAAATCAAGGGGTTACGCGCCGCTCGCGCGGAGGTGAGCGGCCGTGTGCTTGTGCGGTTTACCAAACTGCTCCTCCGTGAAGGCGGCACCGATTGGGTGGTGCCGCACTTTCAGGAGACTAGAATTATGAAGACAATGATCAGAGCAGCGTTGTTGGCCAGCGCATGCAGTCTGACAGCAGGGATGGTGCACGCGACGTCAGTGCAGGTGACCATTGAGAACCTGAGTGACGAGAACGGTCTGTATCTCACGCCGTTCCTCAACGTGTTCCACGATGGCAGCTATGCCGGCTTCCAGGAAGGCTCCGCCGCCTCGACGCAGCTTGAGGCGATTGCCGAGGAAGGCCAGGTCGGGGCCGAGATCGAGCGGATCAACGGGCTGGGCATCGGCGCACAGACCGCCGTGGCGACGGGGCCGCAGGGGTTCGGGTCGCAGCCGGGGCAGCCGCCGGTTCTGGACGCGGGCGAGGTGACGACCTTCGTGATCGAGCTCGACCCGTCGGACAACCGGTATTACTCGTTCCTGTCCATGGTGATCCCGTCCAATGACACCTTTGTCGGCAACGGCAACCCGCTGGCCTATGAGCTGTTCGACGATCAGGGCGCCTTCACGAACCTGTCCGAGATCCTGGTCGATGCCAACGACATCTGGGATGGCGGCACCGAGGAAAATGACGGGCTGGGCGCGGCCTTCTCCGCGGCGGGCGGCACGGCGACCGACACGGTCGGTGGCGTCGTGACCCAGAGCGGTGTGGATTTCCTCTTTGGTCAGCCCACCGCGGCGGGCTTTGTGGTCGATGGCAACGATGTGGGCCGGGCCCTGGCCTCGATCAGCTTCGAGGAAGTGGCACCCATTCCCCTGCCGGCGGCGCTGCCGCTGCTGCTCGCGGGTCTCGGGGCGATGGGCCTGACATCCCGTCGTCGCTCTCAGCGCGCCAAGGGCTGAGCTTGCGCGTCCGCGCGGCCTGCCTTGGCAGGTCGCGCCATGGCTCACCAAAGGGTCTCGTGGGGCACACCCTCGCGCCGCGGGACCTGCGCGGGGGCGCATCAGAGCGGCGGCGGCACCGGGGTCGGGGCCTGCGCCGTGCGGCGCTCCCGCCAGATGACATAGAGCCCGGTGGCCACGGTCACGGCGATCCCCAAAACGGCAATCCCATTGGGCAGGTCCCGGAACATCATCCAGCCGAGCAGGGTGGCAATGGGGATCTCGAGATATTGCATCGGTGCCAACGTCGCCGAGGGCGCCAGCCGCAAGGCCCATGTCATGGCCAGATGCGCCAGAGTTCCGACCACGCCGAGCACCCCCATCAGGAGCAGGCTCTCCCGGTCCGGCCAGAAGGTCCGCAGCCCAAGCGCATCCCCCCAGAACAGCAGCGCCGCCCCCAATACGATGCTCGCCATGATCCCCGACAGGGCCTGCAACCGCAGCGGCGAGACCTCCTGCGCCAGCTGCCGCGTCACCAGCATGAAGAGCGCGAAGCACACGGCCACCCCCACGGGCAGCAGGGCGGGCCACCCCACCTCGGCAAAGCTCGGCTGCATCACAAGCAAGGTGCCCAGAAACCCAAAGGCGCAGGCGACCATGCGATGGGGGCCCACGGCCTCGCCCAGCACGAAATGCCCCAAGAGCAGCATGATGAAGGGCATCACGAAGGCGATCGCCACCGCGTCGGCCAGGGGCAGGAAGCGCAGCGCCGTGAACATCAAGCCGATGCCCGCCATGTGCAGGCCCGTGCGCAAGGCGATCAACCGCCATTGCCGGGGGCTGAGCCGCGGGGCAGGGCGGCTCAACACCGGGCTCAGCAGAACGGCCTGCGCCCCAAAGCGCACCAGCAGCAGGATCACCAGCGGCACGACCCCGCCCAGCAGCTTGGCCAGACCATCGCCCAGAGGGGCGAGGGCGCAAAAGAGCAGCATCAGCCCCATCCCCGCAAGCGGGCGGTCGGCATATGAGGCGGGCTTGTCCATGGGGGCAGTCTAGGAAGAGTGCCGGGTCAGGTCTATCGCGACCGCACCCCTGCGTCACGGGGCGGTCCGTGCCGGCCCCTGACCGCAAGGCCGGCATCAAAAAACCCGCCGCAGGATCCTGCGGCGGGTGACTGTCATCCGGGGATGGGGCGTCGCTTAGCGCAGGATCGACTTGCCCGCATAGATCGCCGTCTCGCCCAGCTCGTCCTCGATCCGGATCAGCTGGTTGTATTTCGCCAGCCGGTCGGAACGCGCCAGAGAGCCGGTCTTGATCTGCCCGCAATTGGTGGCCACCGCGAGATCGGCAATGGTCGCGTCCTCGGTCTCGCCCGAGCGGTGCGACATCACACAGGCCATGCGGTTGCGATGGGCCAGATCCACGGCGGCCAGAGTCTCGGTCAGGGTGCCGATCTGGTTCACCTTCACCAGAAGTGCGTTGCCGCAGCCCTTCTGGATCCCCTCGGCCAGACGCTCGGGATTGGTGACAAAGAGATCATCGCCCACCAGCTGCACCCGGTCGCCCAGACGTTCGGTCAGCAGGGCCCAGCCCTCCCAGTCGTCTTCCGAGCAGCCATCCTCGATGGACAGGATCGGGTAGTCATTCACCAGCGCCTCGAGATAGTCGACATTGGCCTCCGGCGTGAGGGTCTTGCCCTCGCCCTTCATCTCGTAGCGGCCATTCTCGAAATACTCGGTCGCGGCGCAATCGAGGGCGAGATAGATGTCCTCGCCGGGCACATAACCGGCCTTCTCGACCGCCTTCAGCACGAAATCCAGCGCATCGCGAGTGGAGCTGAGGTTCGGGGCAAACCCGCCCTCATCGCCGATCCCGGTGCTGAGCCCGGCCGCAGAGAGCTCTTTTTTCAGGGTGTGGAACACCTCCGCGCCCATGCGCACCGCCTCGGCGATGCTGTCGGCGGAGACGGGCATGATCATGAATTCCTGAATGTCGATCGGGTTGTCCGCATGCTCGCCACCATTGATGATGTTCATCATCGGCACCGGCAACACGCGCGCGGAGGTCCCGCCCACATAGCGATAGAGCGGCTGGCCCGTGGCTTCGGCCGCCGCCTTGGAGACCGCGAGGGACACACCCAGGATCGCATTCGCGCCGAGACGGCCTTTGTTCGGCGTCCCGTCAAGCTCGATCATCGCGGCATCGATGCCCACCTGATCCGTGGCATCCGTGCCTACGAGCGCTTCGGCGATCTCGCCATTCACGAAGGCCACGGCGTTGCGCACGCCCTTGCCGAAATAGCGCGCCGTATCCTTGTCGCGCAGCTCGACCGCCTCATAGGCGCCGGTGGAGGCACCGGAGGGCACAGCCGCCCGCCCCAGCGTGCCGTCATCGAGGGTGACATCGACCTCGACCGTCGGGTTGCCCCGGCTGTCGAGAATTTCGCGGGCATAGACATCAACGATCATGGACATGGGGTCGTTTCCTTTGGTGCGTCGGACTTGGGGCCGTGCTTAGCAGGGGGGCGGCGGGGATTGAACTGCTGAAATACCTTGTGAGCCGGCCCGGACGGCGCATTTTCTGTCGCAGATGGCCTTTCGGCGACAGTTCGGACGGGGATAGAAGGGGGCAACACCCCAGAACAGGCAGGGAGGCGCGTCATGGTGCTCTATTCGGGATCCTTCGCGGCACAGGATGTGCTGTGCGATTTGCGCTCGGACACGGTCACGAAACCCTGTGCAGAGATGCGCGCGGCCATGGCCGGGGCCGAGCTGGGCGATGACTGCTATGGCGATGATCCGACCGTCGCCCGCCTCGAGGCGCAGCTGGCCGACCGCATGGGCAAGGATGCGGGGGTCTTCTTTCCCACGGGCTGCATGAGCAATCTCGCCTGCCTGATGGCCCAATGCGCCCGGGGCGACGAGGTGATCACCGGGCGGGACTACCACGTCTACGCGGATGAGGCGGGCTCGCCCAGCGTGCTGGGCGGGCTCTCGCTCGAGCCGCTGCCCGTGGCCGAAGACGGCGCGCTGGAGCCCGGCGACATTCGTGCCGCACTCAAGCCCGATGACCAGCATTACGCGGTCTCGCGCCTGCTCAGCCTTGAGAACACCGTGGGCGGGCGCGCGATCCCGCTGCCCCGGATGCAGGCGGCGGCGGAGGCCGGGCGCGAGGCTGGCCTCGCCCTCCATCTCGACGGCGCGCGGTTTTTCAACGCCATCACCGCCCTTGGCTGCACGGATACGGATCTGGCCGGGCTGGCGGACACGGTCTCGCTCTGTCTGTCCAAGGGTGTGGGCGCACCGGCAGGGACGGTCCTCGTGGGACCGGCGCCGGTCCTGGCCAAGGCCCGGCGCGCGCGCAAGCTTCTGGGCGGAGGGATGCGTCAATCCGGAGTGCTGGCCGCAGCGGCGCTCTGGGGGCTGGAGCATGTGGTGCCGCGCATGGCCGAGGACCATGCCCGCGCGGTCGACCTGGCCGAGGCATTGCGCCCGCTGGGGCAGGTGCGCCAGGCAACCAATATGGTGTTCTTCACCCCGGCAGACGCCGTGGCCGCTGAGATCGGCCCACGCCTCGCCGCGCAGGGCATCCGGATCAGCGCGGGCAGCCCCGAGATCCGCCTCGTGCTCCACCGCGATGTGGATGATGCGGCCTTGGCAAGCGCCATCGCAGCCTTCCAAAGCCTCGGCTAGCGGCATACCGCGCGACTGCCTTCGGCGAGGATATTTGGAGACTTAAGACAGACAGGACGCGCCCAAGCTCCGACCGAAGGAGGGCGGCTGGCCCTTCTTAAGTCCGGAAATATCCCCGCCGGAGGCACAAAATCTCTTTTGGGGGTCGGGTGCCGCCTAGACCGCCGGTTTGATAAAGGTCCCGTTATTCAAGTCCTGCATCGCCTGCTGCAACTCGGCCCGGGTGTTCATCACGATGGGGCCATGCCAGGCCACGGGCTCCTGGATCGGACGACCTGAGACCAGCAGGAACCGCGCGCCTTCGGGGCCGGAGGTCACCGAGATCTCGTCGCCCGTATCAAACCGCACCAGCGTGCGGTTGCCGGACATGTCCCGGATGTTCAGCTCCTCGCCCGCGAGCTCTTTCTCGACCCGCACTCCAATCGGGGCCGAGGCATCGCGGAAACTGGCGGAGCCGGCAAAAACATAGGCGAAGGTGTTGGCATAGGTGTCCACCGGCAGGCTGCGCCGCGTGTTGGGGGGCATCGAGATGTCGAGATATTGCGGCTCGGCTGCGATGCCGTCCACCGGCCCCCGCACGCCCCAGAACGCGCCGGTGATCACCCGTGCCTTTGTGCCGTCATCCTCGATCACCTCGGGAATGTCGTGGCCCGTGATGTCCTGATAGCGCGGCGCGGTCATTTTCTGCGCCGCGGGCAGGTTCGCCCAGAGCTGGAAACCGTGCATCTGCCCGGCAGCATTGCCGCGCGGCATCTCCTGATGCAGGATCCCGGATCCGGCGGTCATCCATTGCACCGATCCCGCGCCGAGCGTGCCCTGATTGCCGAGACTGTCGCCGTGATCAACTTCCCCTTCGAGCACATAGGTGATCGTCTCGATCCCGCGATGGGGATGCCAGGGAAAACCCTTTTCATAGGCGCGCGGATCGTCATTCCGGAAATCATCGAGCAGCAGGAACGGATCGCTCTCGCCCGGATCGCCAAAACCAAACACCCGGTGCAGATGCACGCCTGCGCCCTCCATCGTGGGTTGGGCCATCTGGGTGGATGTCACGGGACGGAAGGTCATCTGTGCTCTCCTCTGATTTCACCCGAGGATGCCGGTCTCAGCCGGCGCACACAACGGCCTGCGCCGCACAGGATCTGTGCGGGGATCAGCCCTTCTTGATCGGCACGCCGTACAGCTCGAGCTTGTGCCCCTTCAGGCGGTACCCCAGCTTTTCGGCGATTTTTTCCTGCAGGGCTTCGATCTCGGGGGAGACGAACTCGATCACATGGCCGGAATTCAGGTCGATCAGGTGGTCGTGATGGTCCCGTTCCGCATCTTCATAGCGGGCGCGGCCATCGCCGAAATCGACCTTCTCGAGGATACCGGCCTCTTCGAAGAGCTTGACCGTGCGATAGACCGTGGCGAGCGAGATGCTGGGATCGACCGCCGTGGCCCGGGCATAGAGCTCTTCCACATCCGGGTGGTCCTTACTCGAGTCGAGCACAGTGGCGATCACCCGGCGCGGACCGGTGATGCGCAGGCCTTTGGCCTCGCAGCGGCTCAGGATCGTGTCGGGCATGGTCCCCCCAGAAGTCGTGTCCCGACTGATACGCAATCAGGACGGACAGATCCAGAGCCAAGGGGGCGCGGATCGAGGCAGGGAATGCCGCAGGGATCAGACGAGGACGGCGTCGCTTGCCGGTCCGGGCGGTGTCTCGCGGAGCGTCGCGTCTGTCAGGGGCACGGCGTCGGAATGCGCCGCCTTGCCGGCGGCATCCGAGGCACTGGTGCCCGAGGAATAAGACGGGATCATCACGGATTTGAGCTCGATCTTCCGCGCGGCACCGTCCGCGCCCAGAGGGACGGTTTTCCAGACGTCGAGCTCATCATTCCAGGTGGGGGTGCTACAGGCCCCAAACAGCGCTTCTGTCGGCATGATCTCGGTTCCGCCGTGGGGTGCGGATCCGGCGTCGCACTCTGCATATGCGACGCGCCCCGGATCCGCCCGCTGCGGTCTGTCACTTGGACCAACAAGCCCGCCTCAGGAATAGAGCGTCGGGGCCCCCATCTGCCGGTGCAGATCATCGATCTGGGACGGGGCCAGACCCAGCGCCTGACCGAGCTCGGCGAGAAACTGCGCCTCGGCCTCATTGTCGAGCTTGATGGTCATCAGCGCGGTCGAATAGACCTGATCGCGCAGGGAGGCGGGCGTATCCGCGGCCAGACCTTCGGGGTCGAGCGGGGCCTGCATCTCGGCGGTGACAAAGCTGATCTCGCCGGGCGTGGCTTCGCCGACCGTGTCCAGGATGCGCTGCTTTTCCTGCATGTCGATCCCGCCATCGGATTTCGCCGCCTGGATCATCGTCCGCAGCAGCAGCTTGGCCTTTTCCTCCTCTTCGAGCGGCTCCGCGCCGTCATTGATATTGCCCGACAGGATGTCACCAAGGCTTGTGGTCGCCGCCGCAGCGCCTCCGGCAAGACCCAGCGCGCCCGCGATGCCAGCAAGGCCGAGCATGCTGCCATCCCCATCGCCGCCCGCGCCATCGCCGAGATTGCCCAGCAGCGCGCCAAGCCCGCCGCCCGTCTCGCCATCGCCCGTGATGTTGCCCAGAAGCCCGTCGAGCCCGCCGCCCTCGGCCCCGCCCAGATCGCCCAGCATGGATTGCAGACCTTCGCCCTCGGCACCGCCCAGAAGCCCGGCGATCCCTTCGCCGCCCGACAGCTTGTCGACGCCCCGCGCCGCCGCATATCCGATGGCCACCTTGGCCAGGGTTCCCATGAAACTCATCTTGTCCTCCCAAATCATACGGCGCGAGCCTGCCACAGCCCAGAAGGCGGGTCACCCCGCATACAAGCCGGGCGCGGTTTTGTGCTCAGATCCGCGCGAGCCAGCGCATGAGCGGCGGGGCCAGCGCGCCCGAGCTCAGAAGGAGGCGGAGCATCACCGGATAGACCGCCTCGTAGCGCGGCTGGCGCGCGAGCCGGACAAGCCGCGCAGCACAGGCCTCGGGGGTCAGCGTCGGCAGAATCCGGTCAAGGCCGGGCATCCGCTCGGCGACGCCGGGATTGTGGTCGAAATACTCCGAGCTGATCTTGCCAAAGATCACATGGCAGCTGTGCAGCCCCGCGCCATGCAGGTCCTGGGACAGCGCGGCATGGAACCCGCGCAGGGCCGCGCGGGCCGCCGCGTAGCCCACGCTGGAGGGCCAGGGCGCGATGCAGGCCGGGGAGTTGACGTGCAGAAACGTGCCGCGACCCTTCTCCAGCATGCTGGGCAGAAACGCCTTGGTGGTATGCAGCGCGGCGAAATAAGGCGCGCCCATCATCGTGGCGGCCTCCTCGGCAGAGGTGTCGGGCAGGGTCTTCCACTGGCCCGCACCCGCGCAATTGATCACGACATCGGGGGTGCCGTAATTGTCGAAAACATCGCCTGCCATGCGGTCCACGGCCTGCCAGTTGCTGGCGTCGCAGGGCTCGACAACGGCGGCCTTGCCGATCTGCCCGGCGATCCGGCGCAAGGCCTCGGCATTGCGCGCCACAAGAACAACCTGCGCGCCGGTCTCGGCCACGGCCCGGGCCGTGGCAGCGCCGACGCCGCTGGAGGCCCCTGTAATGACGACAAGTTCCATCTTCCCCCCGTTTTGACCTGAGCGTCGCGTGGGGGCGCGCGTTCTGTCAAGCGTGGGCTCAGTCCCGTGGGGGCGTAGGGGCGTCCGGGCTGTCCTCTGCGTGAGGGGGCATTGGGGGCTGTTGCGCTGCCACCGGCGCGGGATGTGCGGGATGGTGGCGGCTCAGCCAGCGGGCCAGCGGTGCCACGGTCAGCCCCTGCACGATGATCGAGAAGACCACGACCACATAGGTCGCCGTCAGCAGAAGCGTGGACCACTCGCTCTCGGGCAGGGACAGGACCAGCGCGACCGAGATCCCGCCCTTCAGCCCGCCCCATGTCATGATCGGGATCACCTCCGGGGTGATCGGTTCGGACTTGCGCATCATCAGGCTCGGCAGGATGACCGCCGCCAGCCGCGCCACCAGCGACAGCCCCACGGCGATGATTGCGATCTCGATCGAGGCCTGGGTGAAGGTGACGGCAAAGATTTCGAACCCGATCATCAGGAAGAGGATCGCGTTCAGTACCTGATCGATGATGTGCCAGAAGGTATCCACATGAAGGCGGGTCTCTTCGGACATCACGTGCTCGGTCATGGCCTCGCCGATCATCAGCCCGGCCACCACCGCCATGATGGGCGCGGACACACCGAGGGTTTCGGCCAGCGAGTAGCCCCCCAGCGCCAGCGCCAACGTCAGCAACACCGCCACCGAAGTGTCATCGACCCGGGCCATGAGCTTGAAGACCAGCCATCCCAGCACACCACCAATCAGCGCACCGCCCCCGGCCTCGCGCACAAAGAGCAGAAGGGCGTTGAGGATGCCGCTTTCGGTATGGGCCTCGGCCGGGAAGGCCAGCCCCACGAGCAGCAGGAAGACCACATAGCCCACCCCATCATTGAACAGGCTCTCGCCGGCGATCTTGGTCTCGAGACTGCGCGGCAGGTTCGTGCTGTGCAGGATGCCCAGCACCGCCACCGGATCCGTCGGCGAGATCAGCGCGCCGAAGACCAGCGCGATCAGGAGCGGCGCGCCCACCAGCCACCACAGGCCCAGCCCGGCCACGAGGGTCGAGATCAGCACGCCCAGCGTGGCCATGAGAAAAACAATCCGCCCCTCGACCCGCAGATCCGAGATCTTCACATGAAGCGCCCCGGCAAAGAGCAGCAGCCCCAGCATTCCGTCGAGCAGCGCATCCGAGAAGTTGAAGGCCGTGACCGCGCCGCGCATGGTCTCGGCCATCACGCTCTGTGGCAGCAGGGCATCCACCCCCAGCACCGCCATGGAGGCCAGCAGCGCCACCACGAGCACCCCGATCGCGGGGGGCAGCCGCAGGAACATGTAGTTCAACGTGCTGAACAGTGCCGCAAGCACGATCAGAAGAGAGGTGATCTCGACAAAATCCATAGGGTTTCTCGCAGCTTGGTCCGGGTTGCGTGCAGCCTATCATGGGAGTACCGAGGGCGGTAGCAACCCCGGAGAGCCTCATGCCCAGCCGCGACAGTGTAGACGCCCTCGGCGCGGTGGCCCTGATCGGCTTCGCGCTCTTGATGGGGATCAATCAGGTGGCGATCAAGGTCGTGGGCGAGGGGCTGCAACCGGTCTTTGCCGCGGGGCTGCGCTCGCTCGGGGCGGTGGTCTGCATCCTGATCTGGATGCGGTTGCGGGGTCTCAAGCTCGAGATTGCGCCGGGCACGGTCAAGGCGGGGCTCGGGATCGGGGCGCTGTTTGCGCTGGAATTCGTGTTCCTGTTCAACGCGCTGGATCTGGGGAATGTCACCCGGGTGAGCGTGATCTTCTACTCGATGCCGGTCTGGCTGGCGCTGATCGGGCATTGGGTGCTGCCGGGGGAGCGGATGAGCTCGGTGAAACTGGTCGGGCTGGCCCTGGCCTTTGGCGGTGTAGCGCTGGCCTTTGCCCTGCGCGGCGATGGCATCGGGGCCGGGACCCTGCTGGGCGATCTGCTGTCTCTGGGGGCGGCGATCTGCTGGGCGGGGATCGGGCTGATGGCCAAGGCCTCGGCCCTGCGGCGGGTGCGGCCCGAGATCCAGCTGCTCTGGCAGGTGGCGGTGTCGGCGGTCGTGCTGCTGGCCATAGCGCCCCTTTTCGGGCCACTGGTGCGCGAGCTGGCCCCGATCCACCTGTGGAGCCTCGCGTTCCAGATCGTGGTGATCGTGACGATGGGCTATATCTTCTGGCTTTGGCTTCTGTCGATCTATCCGGCCAACGGGGTGGCGAGCTTCGGGTTCCTGATGCCGTTGAGTGGGTTCGGATTCGGCTGGCTCTTGCTCGACGAGCCCTTGGATGCAGGCCTCTGGGTCTCCATGGGGATGCTCTTGGTGGGATTGGTGTTGATCAATCGGCCAAGCCGGCGGTGACACGGGATAAGGGCGCGGTTCGCATGCGAACCGCGCGGACGCGCCCTGCGGCCCGCGCGAGGACATGAGGGCGAGGGTCAGGGCGATGCGGGTCCGCGCCGTTCACATGTGAACGGCGCTTGGTCGCAAGCTGGCTCCTGGACGGCCTCAAGACTGTGGTCAGTTCAGATAGGGCACCGGATCGACGCTCTCGATCCCCTCGCGGATCTCAAAATGCAGGAAGGACGGATCCCCGGGCGCGACGGCCGCGACTTGCTGCCCGCGTCTGATCGTGTCGCCCTTTTCCACAGCGATGTCGCCCACATTGGCATAGACCGTCAGCAGGTTGCCCGGGTGCCGCAGCACCAGGATCGGCACCTGATCCGTGTCCCGCGTGATCGCCGCGACCTCGCCATCTCCCGCGGCGACAACCGGTGTTCCGGGATTGGCGGCGATGCCGATCCCGTCATTCTTGCCCTTGTCGTAATCGCGAATGATTCGCCCTGCCACCGGGAAGGCAAAGCTCGCCGTATCCGAGGCGCCGGTCTGGAACTGTCCAAGCTCTGGGGCGTCTGGCACGGCGGCCACGGGCTCCGGCTCCGGCAGGGCCGTGCTGGAGCTCGGGGGCAGGGGCGCCACGCTGCCCTCGCCGGGCGCGGTGGTCGCCGCGGCCGGGGCCACGGCGGCAGCCTGGGTCTCGGCGGCCAGCGGCACCAGCAGGACCTGACCCTCGCGCACGACCAGATCCGGCCCGAGCCCGTTCCAGTCCGCGAGGGCGCGAACCGAGACATCATAGAGCCGCGCCACGGAATAGGCGGTCTCGCCGCGCTGCACCTTGTGCTGCTGAGGCGTGGCGCCGGGCAGGGGCGCAGACGGGGTGGCTTGCGCGACCGGGGCGGCATCGCTGGCGGTGTCGGGCAGCTCCGCGCGGTCGATCGCGCCGGTGGCGATGGCGGCAATATCCACGCTGCCCGGGGCCTCGGCGACGCGGGTCGGCAGGGCCAGCACCTCACCCTCCCGCAGGACCGTGTCCGGGGACAAGCCATTGAACCGGGCCAAGGCTCCGGCATCCACGCCGAGCCGGGCCGCGATGCTGGCGGCCGTGTCGCCATTGCGCGAGACCACCACCTGATAATCCGTGTAGGAGATCACACCCCGGTCATCGGCCGCCGGTCGGGCCGCGCTGGCATTGCGCGCCGCCTCGCTGGTCGAGAAGGGGCCGCCAAAGGCATCCCGCATGTCGAAATCGAGATTGGTATCGGCGCAGCCAGCCAAAGCCAGCGCGCTGCACAAGAGGAGCGTCGCTCCGCGGGGTCGCCCCAAGGGGGGCGCATATTTCGGAAATGGGGTCATGACATTCGCCTCTGCTCTGGGCCGGGGCGCCTCTTGTCGGGTCGCATCCTCCGGCAATCGATCCTCGGACCGGGGTCCTCGGCCTGTCTCTCTCAATCTCCCGGCGGCGCTGCGCCCGGGACCGCGTTCAGGTCCCGCCCTCGCTGGCGATGCCTTCGACCAGTGGCACGAAGCGGACGCTGCGCAGTTCCTCATATTCGAACCCATCGCCGGTCCGTGTCACCTTGATCAGGCTCTGGACCGCATCCGACTGCCCCACGGGCACCACCATGATACCCCCGTCGCGCAGTTGCGCCAAGAGCGGACCGGGCGGATCTTCGGCGGCGGCGGTCACGACGATCCGGTCGAAGGGCGCCTGATCGGGCAGACCGAAGCTGCCATCGCCGCTGATCACGGTCACATTGGTCAGATCCAGGGTCTTGAAGCGCCTCTCTGCGGCCCGGCTCAGGGGGCGGTGACGCTCCACCGTCCAGACGCGGCGCGCGAGCTGGCTGAGGATCGCGGCCTGATAGCCTGCGCCGGTTCCGACCTCGAGCACGTGGTGCCGCGGTCCGATCTCGGCGGCCTGGGTCATCAGCCCCACGATGGAGGGCTGGCTGATGGTCTGGCCGCAGGCGATGGGCAAAGGCACATCCTCATAGGCGCGGTCCGAGAAGACGCCTTCGACGAACAAGCCCCGGTCGACCTTTTCCATCGCTGTCAGGACAGCACGATCCCGCACCCCGCGCGAGCGCAGGGCGTAGAGGAACTGCATGACCTGCTCCGGCGTCGGGCTCATGCCAGGGCGGCCTCCAGCGGGGCGAGCAGGTCGTGAGCGGTCAGATCCGCGCGCATGGGCGTGACCGAGATGTATCCGTCGAGATTGACCGTGACATCCGTGTCGGGTTGCGAGGGGACGTTCTGCGGGCTGCCCTTGACCCAGAGAAACCGCCGCCCGGCGGGGGAGAGCTGCGCCTCCATCTGGAACCGGGCGTGGGAGCGCAGGCCCTGAGCCGCGATCTTTGTGCCCTTGACCGCGCCTGCTAGAACCGGCGGGAAGTTCACATTGTAGAAGGTCCGGTAATCGGGGCCGGTCCATTGGTCGGCCTCCAGCAATTTGCGAACCACCGCGGCGCCGTGCTGGCGCGCAGCGGAAAACGGATCCTCGGCGCCCGCCATGGCCGGACCGTAATACTGCGACAGGGCGATGGCCTTGTGGCCCTGCAGCGCGCCTTCCATCGCACCGCCCAAGGTGCCGGAATAGAGCGCGTTCTCGCCGGAATTGTTGCCCCGGTTGACGCCGGAGAGGATCAGATCCGGCGCGCTGTCCGTCAGGACGTCATAGAGCCCGGCCATCACGCAATCGGCCGGGCTGCCCTCGGCGGCAAAGCGGCGCGGGCCCAGCTCGGCGATCATGGTGGGCTGGGTGTAGCTGATGCAATGGCCGACGCCGGATTGCTCGAAGGCTGGGGCGACGGTCCAGACCTCGCCGCCGGGGCCGGCGATCTCGGTCGCAATCTCTTCGAGCACTTGCAGTCCCGGCGCATTGATGCCGTCGTCATTGGTGATGAGAATGCGCATTTCCGCCCCTGTATCCTGCTTTCAACCCTGTTAGCGGCGAGGCGCGCCGGGGTAAAGCGCAGAGGAAGGCGGCCAGGGGGCGAGGCCGCATCCACATGTGGATGCGGCGGACGCGCGTGGCCTGACCGGGGTCTTTGCGGACAAACGGTCGGATCAGGGCGGGTCCGCGCCGGTCGCGTGCGACCGGCGCCTCTGGGCGGCATCGGTTTATTCTGCGTCCAGAAGCGCCAGAAGCCGCTTGGCCTGATCCGCCGGGGTGCTCAGCGCCGCGCGATCCTCGCCGGGAAAGAACCGGGCCCGCGTGGCCGTGGGCATCGGCTCGGGCGTGAAACTGGCCACGCGCAGGCCCGTCCGCGCGGTTTCGGCCGCCCAGCTGGCCACGAGTGCTGCTTCGGCGGCCTTGGAGGCCCCGTAGAGCCCGAAGAACTTCTCGCCGGCGCGCGGGTCCGTGCAAAACACCGCCCGGCCTTCGGGGGCGGCATGCAAGAGCGGCGCGACCATGCGGATCACCCGCTGGGTGCCTTCCACATTCGTCGCAAAGGTCTTGGCATAATCCTTGGGGTCCGCGTGATCCACGGGCGACAGGGCGGGCGCATGTACCGCCGTATGCACCAACAGATCGATCCGCCCCCAGCGATCAAAGATTGCCCGACAGATCCCGGCAACCGCGTCATCCTTTGTCAGATCAATCGGCGCCAGCGTCGCCTGACCGCCCTGCGCCTGGATCCGGTCATCGAGCTCTTCGAGCCCGCCCACGGTCCGCGCCAGTGCGATCACATGGGCGCCGCGCGCCGCCAAAGCCTCGGCGACCGCATGTCCCAGCCCCCGCGATGCGCCCGTCACAAGCGCGATTTTGTCTTGCAAATCATATGCCATGGCGCGGGGTGTAGGCCCGAGACCGGGGGCAGCGCAAGGGGGTGCGCATCTGCGTCGCGCTTGACTTTATGCCGCGCGAGCGAAAAAACCGGAGCAATCTTTGCAACACGAGGACGAACCTGATGAGCTCCCTGACCCTGTCCCAAGCCGCGCTTGGCGAAACCTCCCTTCTGCGCAAGGCCCTTCTGGTCCTCGGCGGATCGGCCTTCATCGCTGTGGCCGCCCAGATCAGCGTCCCGATGATCCCGGTCCCGATGACGCTGCAGATGCTGGCCATCCTGCTGGTGGGCTTCGCCTATGGCTCGCGTCTGGGCGCGGTCACGCTGCTGGCCTATCTCGGTCAGGGCCTCGCCGGTCTGCCGGTTTTTGCCAATGGCATGAACGGCGTTGCCTTCGCGGGCCCGACCGCAGGCTTCCTGATCGGCTTCGTCCTCGTGGCCTTCGCCGCTGGCCTCGCCGCTGAGCGCGGGCTGGCCAAGGGCTTCCTCGGCACCGCAGTCGCGGCGCTCGTCGCCTCCGCGCTCGTCTATATCCCCGGCGTGATCTGGCCCATGGCCGTCGCCTCCTCCTTCGGCATCGAGGGCGGCTGGGTCGGTATCGGCTGGGACAAGATCTGGGCCTGGTTCATGGGGCCGTTCCTGTTGGGTGATGCGGTCAAGGCGCTGATCGCAGCGCTGATCGTCTCCGGCGCGTGGAAAGTCCTGCGCAAGGCCTGATCGGCCACATCCGTTCAAGAACTCGGTGAAACGCCGCCCCGGACCGGGGCGGCGTTTTGCGTCTCTCAGGCGCGAGGGTGCTCCCATGTCCGACCTTGTCTTGCGCGATTTTCGCCCCGAGGATGCCGCCGCCGTGGCGCAGGTCTTCTTTGATGCGGTGCATCTCGGGACCGGCGCGCATTACACGCCGGAGCAGCAGACCGCCTGGGCGGGGGCAGCGCCGCGCCCGCCCGAGATCTGGGCCGCGCGGTTGAGCGGCCAGACCTGCAAGCTCGCGTTGCAGCAGGGCGCTGTCGTCGGCTTCATGTCGCTAGAGCCCCGGGGCCGGATTGATCTCGCCTATGTCGCCCCGCAGGTGGCGGGCCGCGGCGTGGCATGGCGGCTCTATCAGGCCCTTGAGGCGGAGGCGCGGCGTCATGGCCTGAGCGCGTTGCACACCGAAGCCAGCCTGAGCGCGCGCCCGTTTTTCGAACGACAGGGATGGCAGGTGGATGCGGCGCAAGAGGTCGTGCGAGAGGGCATCACCTTGCGCAATTTCCGGATGTCGAAGCCGCTCAAGGCCTGACCTGAGCGCGCAGCCTCAGCTGACCTGCCCGAGCACAAAGATGTTCACCAGACCGCGCAGAACCGTGTCCGCCGCGACCGAGGCGAGGATCATCCCCATGACGCGGCTCACAATCGCCGAGCCCTCATTGCCGATCAGGCGGATGATCGGATCCGCCAGCCGCATGCAGAGATAGGCAAAGAAGATCACCACCACCATCAGGCCCGCCGTGATGGCCTGGGATGCGATCTCGGTCTCGCCCTTATCCGTCAACAGCACCACCGCCAGCATGGCCCCCGGCGAGGCGAGCGAGGGTACGGCAAGCGGGAAGACCGCCGGAGAGACATCGCCTGTCCCGCCGCAGGTTTCGCTGAAATTCTGGTCGGTCTTCTGCTTGGGCTCGCCGAAGATCATGGTCAGCGCAAAGAGGAACAGGACAATCCCGCCCGCGACCTTGAAGGCGTTGAGGTTGATCCCCAGCCCCTCGATCAGGAATTGGCCCAGCACGAGAAAGAACAGCAAGATACCGATGGCAAAGAGGCTGGCATCCCGGGCCACTTTCTTGCGCAATTCCGGGGCCACCATGGCCGTCACGGCGATGAAAACGGGGATCGTCCCCACCGGGTCGATCACCACCCAAAGCGTCACAAACTGAGTGAATATCGCGTCCATCCTGCGCCGCTCCCGATCCTTCGGCGGGCGCGCGGAGGATCCGCCGTCTTACCCTGCACGAAGGGTAGCGGGCGTCTGCTGCCTGTCCAGAGCCGGGCGGGTCTCTTTCAGCCGCGCCAGGGCGGTCTTGCACATCCCCATCTCGAGCCACGCGCAGCCCGCGCAGATCCGGTCGAGATCCTCGGGCTCCAACGCGGCCATCCGGTCCTGGGCGGCGCCCCAGGTGATGCGGTCGCCGGCGGCAAGGTCCAGCGCGTCCCCATGGGCCCGGTCCAGCCGTGCAATCTTGCCCTGATCGACGCAGAGCCTGCCGCGTCGCTTGGGGCAGGGCGCGCAGATATCGTCGGTGATCGCGGTCACTTCGATCTCGACCGCATCGCCGCCGGGCGCGCGGAGCTGGCCCACCACGATGCTATGCATATTCGCGGTGAACCCGTCGGAATAGCCCTTACCCTCGAACCCGAGGGAGCACAGGAAATGGTGCGGGCGGTAGCGGATCATTCCGCCGCGGTGCGCAGCTGGAACCCTTTCTCGAGCATGTCGGAAGGGGCCACCGGGTACTCGCCGGAGAAGCAGGCATCGCAATAGCGCGGCGCGCCGGGGTCGCGGCCCTCGGCCACACCGGCGGCGCGGTAGAGCCCGTCGAGCGAGATGAATTTCAGGCTGTTGACGCCCAGATGGTCGCGCATTTCCTCTTCGGACATGGTCGCGGCCAGCAGCTTCTCGCGCTCCGGCGTGTCCACCCCGTAGAAACACGGCCAGGAGGTGGGCGGCGAGGCGATGCGGAAATGGACCTCGGCCGCGCCGGCATCGAGGATCATCTCCTTGATCTTGCGCGAGGTCGTGCCGCGCACCACCGAGTCGTCCACCAGGATCACCCGCTTGCCCTTGATCAGCGCGCGATTGACGTTGAGCTTCAGGCGCACGCCCATGTTGCGGATCTGCTCGGTCGGCTCGATGAAGGTCCGGCCCATATACTGGTTGCGGATGATCCCCATCGCATAGGGAATGCCGCTTTCCTGACTGAACCCGATGGCCGCGGGGGTGCCGCTATCGGGGACGGGGCAGACGAGATCGGCGTCGACCGGGCTTTCCTTGGCGAGCTCTACCCCGATCATCCGGCGCGTGTCATAGACCGAGCGGCCATCGATGATGCTGTCAGGGCGCGAGAAATACACATGCTCGAAGATGCAGAAGCGGCTGGCGCGGCGCTCGAAGGGGAAATAGCTCTGAACGCCGTCCTCTTCGGTGACCACGACCATCTCGCCGGGTGCGATCTCGCGCACGAAATCGGCGCCGATGATGTCCAGGGCACAGGTCTCTGAGGCCAGCGCCCAGCCATCGCCGAGCTGGCCCAGAACGAGCGGACGCACGCCCAGCGGATCGCGCACCCCGATCAGCTTGGTGCGGGTCATCGCCACAACGGAAAACGCGCCCTCGCATCGGCGGAGCGCGTCTTTCATCCGTTCGGGGATGGATTTCTGCAGGGACCGGGCCATCAGATGGATGATGCACTCGCTGTCCGAGGAGCTCTGGAAGATCGAGCCGCGCTCAATCAGCTCGCGGCGCAGGGCATCGGCATTGGTGATGTTGCCGTTATGGGCAATCGCCGCCCCACCCATGGAAAACTCGCCGAAAAAGGGCTGCACGTCGCGGATCGCCGTGTTGCCCTTGGAGCCGGCCGTGGAGTAGCGCACATGGCCGATGGCGAGGGGGCCGGGCAAGGTCTCCATCAGGGAGGCCTTGGTGAAGTTGTCGCGCACATAGCCGAAGCGGCGCGCGGAGTTGAACCCCACCTTGGGCGCGTGGGAGACGATGCCCCCCGCTTCCTGTCCGCGGTGCTGCAGCGCGTGCAGGCCGAGGGCCACGAAATTCGCTGCGTCCGAGACGCCGATCACACCGAAAACGCCACACTCCTCGCGGAGCTTGTCGTCATCGAACGGATGGGCAGGGGGCATCTCGGGGGCTTGCGTGTCAGAGTGGGACAAGGGGCGCTCCGAATCCATTTGGGGTCGCGGCGAGGTGTAATCGCTGAAGCTGCATCTGTCACGAAACTATCACATGTGTGGATGTCGCAGCCGCAACGGTCCCCTGCCGAGAGGTTCGCCGCGCCAGATAGGCCGGATTGCCTCGGAGGCGAGCGTTCGGCGGTCGATTTGCACCGGTCCTGTGCGGAACGCCAACGCCCGCCCAGGATCTGGGCGGGCGGCAGCCCTGCAGCGCAGGGAAGAGGCGGGGGCGCGGGTCTTGGGGAAACTCCACGCAGCGCTGGGGGGCGCTCGCCTCGGATCGGACCCTTGCGGGAGGGAGGGGCCGGGGCCCCAGGGTCCGATATGTAAGGCTTGCGACCCGACCCGAGAGGGGCGGGCAGGGCCGCAAGGCGGGTACTCAGCCACTCACTAGAAAAGACTATCGACGGACATATCGAGCATGGGCTCGGCGGTCCCGGGGATCACCGGGTCGATATGCATGCCCGTCAGGGCGGGGGACTGCAGGCTCGCACCATCCGAGCCCCAGACCCCGAGAACGCGGGGCATGGTGAGGACATCGGGGTTGAATTGGCTCTCGCCGGGGATCTCTTCGATCCGGTCGAACGCGTCGGTGTTGAAAATGAACCTGTCCATCACGGCCTCCTGCAAATCGGTGCTGAGGAGAGGATGGATGACGTTGCGTCAGTGCAGCGTTAGCGCTGTGTCAGAGGGTCCGCCGGGCGCGAAACGTGATCAGCTCGGTGCGCCGCAATTGCCGACCAGCTCTTCGTAGCGGCCCACGACCCAGCCGGTGGCATCCTCGGGGATCTGCGCTTCGAGACGGGCGGAGAACGCGCCGAACACCGAGGCCGAGCGGCTTTCCTCGATCATCGGGATGGTCTCGGTGGTCATGATGCGGTCATAGGCCAGCAGCCCCACAGCCACGAGCAGGATTCCCCGCACCGCGCCAAAGAAGAAGCCAAGGCCCTGATCAATCCCGCCCAAAGCCGAGCGCTGGATCAGTCCGGAAAAGAGCGGGGTGAAGACCGACACCACCACCAGCGTGATCGCGAACACCGCCGCGAAGGCCGCGATGATCGCCAGCTCGCAACTGTCCTGCAGGATGGGGCCGACATAGGGCAGCTCCTTCAGGAGCGGCTCGGCCTGACCGGCAAAGAGGAAGGCCACGATCGCGGCGGCGATCCATCCGGCAATGGCCATGACCTCGCGCACGAGCCCGCGCGAAAAGGCCAGCAGGGCCGAGACCAAGATGACACCCGCCACGATGCCGTCAACCAGGGTAAATCCGTCCATAGCCGCGCTCACTCTTTCAAGGGCGATCAACCGGCCCCGAACATGTCTCCAACCACCGTGGCCAGATCCGGCATCTGTTGCACCGAAAGTCCCGCGGTCGTTCCTGTTTTGCTGCCCGCCGGGGCAAGCGCCTTGGTGAAACCAAGTTTCGCCGCTTCTTTCAACCTGTTTTCCGTCTGACCCACCGGTCGCAGGGCGCCAGAGAGGCTGATCTCGCCAAAGATTGCCATATCTGGCGGTAATGCCACATCTTCGCGGGCCGAGAGCAGCGCCGCCGCCACGGCCAGATCCGCCGCCGGTTCGCTGATCCGCAAGCCCCCGGCGATGTTGAGATAGACATCGAGCCCGATGAAGGGGATGCCGCAGCGCGCCTCGAGCACAGCGAGGATCATCGACAACCGGCTGCTGTCCCAGCCCACCACCGTGCGCCGCGCATTGGCCAGGGCCGAGGGCGCCACAAGCGCCTGCACCTCGCAGAGCACGGGCCGGGTGCCCTCGATCCCGGCAAAGACCACCGCCCCGGGCGCGGGTGCATCACGCCCGGACAGGAACAGGGCCGAGGGGTTGGCGACCTCGGCCAGCCCCGCGCCCGTCATCTCGAACACCCCGATCTCATCGGCAGCGCCGAAGCGGTTCTTGACCGCGCGCAGGATGCGGAACTGGTGCCCGCGCTCGCCCTCGAAATAGAGCACCGTGTCGACCATATGCTCGACCACGCGGGGGCCGGCGATCTGGCCCTCCTTGGTCACGTGCCCCACGAGGATCACGCTGGTCCCGCTGCGCTTGGCGAAGGTCGTCAGCTCGTGACAGCAGGCGCGCACCTGCGAGACCGAGCCCGGGGCGCTGTCCACGGTGTCGGACCACAGGGTCTGGATCGAATCGAGGATTGCGACCTCGGGGGCCTCGGCCTCCAGCGTGGTGAGGATGTTGCGCAGGTTGGTCTCGGCCCCCAGCTGCACCGGCGCATCCGCAAGGTCCAGACGGCGGGCACGCATGCGCACCTGGCTCGTGGCCTCTTCGCCCGAGATATAGATCGCCTTGGCCCCGGCCTTGGCAAAGCTCGCCGCCGCTTGCAGAAGCAGTGTGGATTTCCCGATCCCCGGATCGCCGCCCACCAGCACCGCCGAGGCCTCGACCAGCCCGTCGCCCAGCACCCGGTCGAGCTCTTCCATCCCCGAGGTCATACGGGGGGGCGGGGCATCCTCGGTCGCCAGATCCCCCAGCGGAACCGTGCGCCCGCGCGCCGCCCCAAGGCTCTTTTTGCCCGGGCCCGCGCTCAGGGGGGCTTCCTCCGAGATGGTGTTCCACGCCCCGCAGCCATCACAGCGCCCCGACCATTTCGAATGGGTCGCCCCGCATTCGGCGCAGACAAATCGGATCGCGGGTTTGGCCATGGCAGTCTCCTCGTGCGGCAGGGATAGTGGGCGCGGGCCCACCTGCCGCAAAATATTGCGGATCAGGCTTGTGTCTTGCCCGATCCCGCGTCCGGCGTCAAACCGCCGCGCGGCGTTGCGAGATAGCTCAGAACCAGCGAGGCAAACACGCAAGCGGTGAACAGCGCCAGCCCCCAGGCAACCTCGACCCGCCCGAGCCCGATGCCTTTGACGATCACCACATAGAGCGCGATCAGAAAGATATCCGCCATGGCCAGCCGCCCGAGCCAGATCAGCCAGGCCGGTTTGCGCGCGAGATAGCCGAACTGCACCGCGGCGAGGGTCAGGGTCTTGGCATAGGGGGCCACCACGGCCAGCAACGCCACGAGCACCGCCAGAGCCGGCGCTGTGCCCCAGAGGCTCGCGATGCCCGACAGGACGGAGATTTCCGACAGGCCAAAGAGCGGCAGTAGCCCGGCCCGGATCAGCGGCGCCATCCATGCGATGGGAAAGAGCACCAGCAGCGACAGGTTCGCCCAGGCGAGCGCCCGCGCGCTCACGACCCGGCGCATCCGCGTGGCCCGGGCAGGGCAGGGGCCGGTCGACCCGCGGCGATCTGTCTGATGGCGCGCTTACGCATGCGCAGACCCTAATCCCTGCCCGACAGGCGCGCAAACGCTCAGCACACCGCCTCGATCGGGCCCTCGGCCGAGCCGGTGATGAACTGGGTCAGGTAGGGATCACCGCTGTCATCCATCTGCGAGACCGGGCCGCTCCAGCGGATCTTGCCGCCATGGAGCATGGCCACGTCATCGGCAATCGCCCGCACCGAGGTCATGTCATGGGTGATCGTCATGGCCGTGGCGCCCATTTCGACCACGATCTCGCGGATCAGGTCGTTGATCACGCCGGACATGATCGGGTCGAGCCCGGTGGTGGGCTCGTCAAAGAAGATGATCTCGGGCTCGGCGGCGATGGCGCGGGCCAGGCCCACCCGTTTCTGCATGCCCCCCGACAGCTCCGCCGGGAGCTGGTCGGCCACATCTGGGGTCAGCCCCACGCGGCGCAGTTTCTCGATGGCGATTTCCCGGGCCTCGTCGCGCGGGCGCTTGAGCGAGCCGCGCAGCAGGCGGAAGGCGACGTTCTGCCAGACCGGCAGGCTGTCAAACAGTGCCGCCCCCTGAAACAGCATCCCGAACCGGGCGAGAAACGCGTCGCGCTCGACCTTGGTGACATCCTCGCCATCCACGAGGATCTGGCCCGCATCCGGCGTGATCAGCCCCAGCACGCTTTTCAGGGTCACGGATTTGCCGGTCCCCGAGCCGCCGATGATCACCATGCTCTCGCCCTTGGGGATCACCAGATCGACGCCGCGCAGGATCTCCTTGGACCCGAAGGCCTTGGTCACGCCGCGCAGCTCGATCATCGGGGTGGAAGGGGCTTCTGTCATCCGGAGAAAAACACCTCTGTCAGCACATAGTTCGCCGCGAGGATCAGCACGGCGGCCGCCACCACCGAGGATTTCGTCGCCGCGCCAACCCCCTGCGCACCGCGCCCGGAATTCATCCCGAAATAGCAGCCCATCAGTGCCGCGATCCCCCCAAAGGCCGCGCCCTTGGCCAGGGACGAGACGATGTCGCGCATCTCGAGGAAATCGACCGTGTTCTGCAGATAGCTCGCCGGGTTGAAGCCGAGGCGGCTGGTCGAGACCACATAGCCCCCCATCACGCCGATCGTGTCGCCCACCGCAACCAGCAGCGGCACCACCAGAATGGCGGCCAGCACGCGCGGGGCCGTGAGGTATTTCATCGGATGGGTCGAGAGCGTGACCAGCGCGTCGATCTGCTCGGTCACTTTCATGGTCGCGATCTCGGCGGCAATCGAGGAGGTGACCCGCGCTGCGATCATCAAACCGCCCAGCACCGGGCCCAGCTCGCGCACCATGCCGATGGCCACGATCTGCGGCACGACTGCCTCCGCCGAGAAGCGCGAGCCCCCGGCATAGATCTGCAGGGCCAGGGCGCCGCCAGTGAAAAAGGCCGTCAGGCCGACAACGGGCAGGCTGAAAAACCCAATGTTCAAAGCGGCCTGCCAGAACTCCTTCATGTAGAAGGGTGGGCGCACCATATGGCTGAAGGCCGACCCGGTGAAGATCGCAAACCGTCCGGTGCTCGCCAGAAGGCCAAGAAAGGCCGCGCCAATCGCGCCGAGGAAGGCTCTCATCCCGCGTCTCCGGCATAATGGCGGGCATAGCGGCCACCAAGCGAGGTCAGGATCTCGTAGCCGATCGTGCCTGCGGCATCGGCCAGCCGGTCCACGCCTTGCGCGGGGCAGAGCAGATCGAGACTGTCGGGGACGTGGTCCAGATGGCCGACATCCACCGTCAGCAGGTCCATCGAGACACGCCCGGCCAGCGGGCAGGCCACATCGCCCGCGTAAAGCATGGCGCGGTTGCTCATGGCGCGGATCAGCCCGTCGGCATAGCCCGCCGAGAGCGTGGCGATCGCGCCGTCCTGCTGCGCCACCCAAGAGCAGCCATAGCCCACGCTTTCGCCCTCCGCGACCGCGCGGACCTGCACCACCGGGATCGACAGGCGCACCACGGGCTGTGCTGCCGCGAAGGGCGCGCCGCCATAGAGCCCGATGCCCGGCCGGGTCAGGTCGAAATGATAGGGCGCGCCGAGCAGGATGCCCCCGGTCGCCGCCAGGCTGCGCGGCACCGAGATCCCGTCGGTCAGCCGGTGAAACTCCGCCAGTTGCGCCGCATTGGCCGGGTGCCCGGGTTCATCGGCGCAGGCCAGATGCGACATCACCACGCGAGGCGACTGGCTGAGCGCGAACTCGGCCACGGCGGCCCATTCATCCGCCTCCATGCCGAGCCGGTTCATGCCGGTATCAAGCTGGATCCCGAACGGGTGGCCCGGCAGGGCCTCCAGATGGCGGGCAAGCTGATCGGCGGAGTTGAGCATCGGCGTCAGGCGCGCGCCGGCAATCGCCTGTGTGTCGCCCGCCATATGGCCGGAAAAGACATTGATCGCGGGCCCCGGGCCCAGGGCCTCGCGCACGGCGACGCCTTCTTCGACGACGGCGACAAAAAACTGCCGCGCACCGGCCCGGGCGAGGGTGCGGGCCACGCGCCCGGCCTCCAGCCCGTAGCCATCCGCCTTGACCACGGCCCCGGTCGCGACCGCGCGGTCCGAAGCCCGGTCGAGGGCGCGCCAATTGGCGGCGATTGCGTCAAGGTCGATGGAAAGCGATGCGGTGGCCATACCCGGGTTTTGACAGCCCCGCGCGCCGCGTCAAGACCTATCCGGGGCGCACGCGCCCCGCCGCCCACCGACGCCGATCCGGCACCCCGCCCGCAATGGGCAAAAGGCTTAGGCGGATCGGGCCGCCACGTGCCAAGCTGCGCGGATGGATTTCGCGAACCGGTTTTAGATTGATCACAAGGATATGCCCATGGCGCAGATTGAAAACTCCGACGGTTACGTCATTGCCCGCACGGAAGGAGAGTATGAGCGCCTGAAGATCCAGGCCAAGGTGTGGGAGCCGCTGACCGAGCGGGTCCTGAAGGCTGCGGGGCTGGGGCCGGGCATGGCGACACTCGATGCGGGCTGCGGGCCCGGCGAGGTGATGCGCCTGATGGGGCGGATGGTCGGCCCCGAGGGACAGGTCACCGGGGTCGATATCGACCCGGATGTCGGCGCCTATGGCGTCTCCCGGCTGCGCGAGGAGGAGGGGCGCGACTTCACCTTCCACGCGGCCAACCTGCTCGATGGCGACCCGGTGCCCGGCGCGCCCTTCGATCTGGTCTATTGCCGGTTCCTGCTCATCCATATGGACGACCCGGTGGCCATGGTGCGGCGGCTGGCCTCGCTGCTCAAACCCGGGGGCACGCTGATCGCGATGGATTACGTCATGGAAACAATGCTTTGCGCCCCATCCCATCCGGTGCTAGATCGCGGGATGGAGGTCGTCAACGGCACGCTCAAGGCCGCGGGGCGGTCGCTCAGGGCCGGGGTGCAGCTGGGCGAGTGGTTCACGGCGGCGGGCCTGCCCATGCCCGTGGGGACGGATATGCAGGGGCGGTTCGAGGTCGGATCCGAGCATACCATGCTGGCCATGGCGGTGTCGGGCTTCGCGCCCATGGGCGTCCAACTCGGAGTTCTAACCGAGCAGGAGCGTGAAACCCTGCCGGGCCAGATCCGCGCGGTGATGGCCGAAGGTCAGAACTGCCTGCACTGGCCCACGGTCACCGCCGCCTGGACCAAGGTCGGCTAGGGCGCGCCCCAATAGCCGCGATTGCGCTGCCAGATCTTCTCGCCGATCTGGCAATCCGTGGCGTCATCCGGGCCGGGAATATACTGCACCGGTCGTGGGCGCGGCGCAGCATCGGGGCCGGGGGTGAGCCCCACCAGCTCCAGCACCAGTTTGCGGCGCACCGCATCGGCGAATTGCGCCCAATCCGTCACCGGAATGACGAAACTGCCCGGACCGCCAATCACGCAGGTCCGGTAGTAGACGTCGAGATTGTCCAGGTGCCAGGGCGAGCGGGGGACCTCCTCGGTCATCAAGGGCAGGCCGTTGATCACGATCCCGTCCGCCACCGCCCGGTCGCGGGCATAGGTCACGAGACCGCCGTGATTGTTCGGCCCATCGCCAGAAATATCGATCACCCGGCGCAGCCCGACAAACTGATTATCCCGCAGGCTTTCCCAGCCGAAGGACAGCGCGCTCGAGATCGAGGTGCGCCGCAGGGCCGGGTTGTAATTGGCGCTGAGCTGGGCGGCGAAGGCCTCGGCGCCGGCGCGATCCTCGACCAGGGTCCAGTCCACCACGATCCGTTGCGCCCCGGCGCCCGCCCATTCCACATAGGACAGGGCCACTTGCCCCAGGAGCCCGCTTTGCAGGGCGGCGATCACCTCGTCCGAGCGCAGAGCCTCGGCATAGCCCCGGCGCTGGATCTCAAGCTCGGCGGGCGACATGGAGCGCGAGACATCGACCGCAAGCAACAGCTCCACATCCACTTCGATCTCCTCGGCGGAGGGGAGGGTGGGCGAGAGGGTGGACCAGAGGGCGAGACAGACAGGGATCAACCAACGCATGGTCCCAGCCTAGCCAAGCCCGGCGGGAATGGGAGAGGGGAAATGGCCGCTCACGAGGCTTTGACGGCAAAGCGCATGTCCCCCGGGCGGGGTGCCGCATTTCCGGGCGTGTGCGAGGGTCGCAGGGGCCGCAGGCTCAGCCGAAGCTGCCGTCGCTGCCCTGCTGATAGGTTTTCACCAGATTGCCGAAGCGCGTGAACTGCCCTTCGAAGCTCAGATCCACGGTGCCAATCGGGCCATGGCGCTGCTTGCCGATGATCACTTCAGCACGTCCGTGCAAGCGTTCCATCTGCTCTTGCCACTGCGCCATGGCCTCTAGGTTGTCGTCGCCCGGCTTCTCGCGCTCTTTGTAGTATTCTTCGCGGAACACGAACATCACGACATCGGCGTCCTGCTCGATGGAGCCTGATTCTCGCAGATCCGACAGCTGGGGCCGCTTGTCTTCGCGGTTCTCCACCTGACGGCTGAGCTGTGACAGGGCGATGACCGGAATGTCGAGTTCCTTGGCAATCGCCTTGAGACCTTGTGTAATTTCAGAGACTTCGTTGACGCGGCTGTCCTTGGCCGTGGCCGGGCGGACAAGCTGCAGATAGTCGATGATCAGCACATCGAGCCCGCTGGTCCGCTTGAGCCGCCGGGCCCGGGCGGCCAGCTGGCTGATCGGCAAGGCGGGCGTGTCGTCGATATAGAGCGGGCAGCTCTCGAGCGATTTCGCGGCTTCGACGAAACGGCGGAACTCGGTCTCGTTCATGTCGCCCCGGCGGATCTGTTCCGAGGGGACCTCGGCCGCTTCGGACAGGATCCGCGCCGCAAGCTGCTCGGCGCTCATTTCAAGGCTGTAGAACCCGACCACGCCGCCATTGATCGTGCCCTCGGTACCATCGGCGCGGCGGCCGCGCTGATAGGCCTTGGCGATGTTGAAGGCGATATTCGTGGCGAGCGAGGTTTTCCCCATGGAGGGGCGACCCGCGAGGATCAGAAGGTCCGAGCGGTGCAGCCCGCCGAGCTTCTTGTCCATGTCGATCAGCCCGGTCGAGACCCCGGCCAGCCCGCCATCCCGCTGGTAGGCGGCATTGGCCACGTCCACGGCGGCGGTCACCGCGCGCAGGAAGGATTGGAAGCCGCTGTCGGACTTGCCCTGTTCACCAAGCGCATAGAGCGCCTGCTCGGCCTCGACGATCTGTTCCTTGGGCTCGGAGGCCACATCGACCTCGGCGGCCTTGCTGGCAATCTCGCGGCCCAGCTCGATCAGCTCGCGCCGGATCGCCAGATCGTAGATCATCTGGGCATAATCCTTGGCCGCAAAGGCACTGATCGCGGCCCCGGCCAGCCGCACGAGATAGGCCGGACCGCCCAATTCGGCGAGCCCGGGGTCGTCTTCCAAAAACGCTTTGAGCGTTACGGGCGAGGCAAGGGCGTTCTTCTGGATGCGCGTGGCCGCGACTTCGTAGATCCGCCGGTGCACCGGGTCGAAAAAGTGCTCGGGCTGGATGACCATCGCCACCCGGTCGAAGATGTCGTTATTGGTCAGGATCGCGCCCAGAAGCTGCTGTTCGGCCTCGATGTTGTGGGGCAGTCCGGTGCCCGCGCCATCCAGTGCCAGCGCCGCTACAGCCTCCGGCAAATTCGCCACCTCGTTCACGCGTCAGCCCCCCATTGCGTTGGACATCTCCTATGGCCCAACGGGTCCGCCAGAGCAATTGTTGGTAACTCTGTGCATAACTAAAAACGTCGGGATTGCCCCCGCATCTTGCGGTTGCAGGGTAGCTCGGGTCAACCGGTTGTGCGATTTCGCCACGTCACCGGGCGAAGTTTTTTCCCTGCCCGGAAATTGTCCACAGGCGGCGAAACCCTGCTTGCGACCCGCCGTCGCAGGGTGTCAGGCGGGTGTGTTGGCCTCTTGCCAGGCGCGCGGCGCGTTCAAAAATGTTTCAACCTCGCCAAGCGTTTCGGCATCAAAGCTGCCGCGCTCTCGGGCCTCGGCAAGCACATCCCACCACGTGCATAAATGGTGCAGTTTCACGCCATGGGCGGCCAGATTGGCCTCGGTGTCGGGGAAGATTCCATAGCTGAAAATCACCGCCGTATGCCCGCATTCCGCACCCGTTTTGCGAATCGCGTCGACGAATTTCAACTTGGAGCCGCCATCGGTGGTCAGGTCCTCGACCAGCAGCACCCGCTGGCCTTCGGTCATCACGCCCTCGATCTGGGCGTCGCGTCCATAGCCCTTTGGCTTCTTGCGGACATAGGTCATGGGCAGGGCCATGCGTTCGGCCACCAGCGCGCCGAAGGGGATGCCCGCAGTCTCGCCACCGGCGACGTTGTCGAACGCCTCGAACCCGGCCTCGCGCATCACGGTCACCGTCAGGAAATCCATCAGCGTGGTGCGGATCCGCGGAAAGGAGATCAGCTTGCGGCAGTCGATATAGGTCGGCGAAGGCAGGCCCGAGGCCAGGATGAAAGGCTCGCGCGCGTTGAAATGCACCGCTTCGATCTCGAGCAGCATCGACGCGGTCAGACGGGCGATTTCGGCTTTGTCGGGAAAGCTGGTGGGGATCATGGCGGCCTCGCGAATGTGGATCGCCTCCCCCTAAAACAATCCGCGCCCGGATTGAACCCCTGCGGCGGTGCTGCGCGCGGTGCCGCAGGGCAGGGCCTAGCGGCTTCGGCGGCGCAGGGCGGCGACGCCCCCCACACCCGCCAGCAGCAGCGGCAGGCTCGCCGGCAGGGGGACGGGCGGGATGTCGGGGATGGCGACCTGCACGGCGTTGACCTGCGAGAACGCGGTTTCGAGCATCATCGACGCGCCGCCCTCCAGCGTGACGCCGAAGACGTAGCGGCTCTGGGCGCTCAGGCTTGCGACGACCTCCGTGCCATCGGCGATGGCCGAGGCCCCGCCGGAAAAGGTCACGCCCGCGACCGCGCCATCATCGGCAAAGAACATCTCCGCGACGGAGGCATTGGGGTCGTCCTCGTCCACGGTGATCAGGTAGGGCGCGACGGGAAAGTAGGTGATGTCGACGCCGGGCCCGGTCTCAAACAGCACCTCGAAGCTGCCGGAGGTGCGGGCGAACCCCTCGGGCCCCTGATGCTCCGCCCGCATCTCGGCCTCGAACTGCCCGACGATGTTGAAGGAGATCGTGTCGTTCGTGATATTGGTGAAGCGGTAGTCCCGCGTGTTGTTGAAGTCCGATATGGCCGAGCCGTTGATCGGATCGGCCGCATTGGACACAGCCGCGATCCCGAACTGTTCGATCTCGCGCCGGGTCGGGGCGTTCGCGGAATTGCCGAGATCCGGGTCGTTTACCACCAGGATGGACACGTCATAGCCTGCGGTGGCCACGTCCCCGTTGCCAAGATTGACCTGGGTTTGCGACCGCTGCGCCTCGAAGGGGAGCGGCGGATCGGAGAAGGAGTTTCCGACCTGAACGTCACTGGACTCGGTGGTGGTGAAACCCGCCCCATCCACCTGGCTCTCTGCCTGTCCTTCCAAGGTCAGCGAATCCGGCGCGGTCTCGATCTCGATCCCGGTCGGCCGACTGCCGCTGTTGATGATGAAGGAATGGCTCATCGAGAGTTCGGAGATCGCCGTGACCGGGGCGGCCTGCGCCATGACGGCGCTGAGGGCGAGGGCGGAGCTTGCGAGGCAAACGGATCGGAGCATGAAATTTCCTTTGTGTTCAAACACAGGACACGGCACTCGGCAAAAACGCCGAGCATGTCCAACACCGCACGGGCGGCGTCAGGAGAACGTTAACCGATCTTGCGCGCCCGGTCACCTCGCGGGCCCGGCAACGCCGCGCGCTGGCGCGAAGATGCTCAGTCGCGCACGTGCCAATGCAGCGGGTGACCCGGGTCGAACAGGGTCACGGGGCCCGCACCGGTCTCGATCCGCGCCGGGTAGGGCACCGGGGTCTCGCTGCGCTCCAGGGTGATCGTGGCCTCGTTCGGTGCCAGCCCGTAATGGGCCGGGCCGTGCAGGCTGGCAAACCCTTCGAGCTTGTCGAGCGCG
This sequence comes from Dinoroseobacter sp. S124A, assembly GCF_049801015.1. Classification (NCBI taxonomy): domain Bacteria; kingdom Pseudomonadati; phylum Pseudomonadota; class Alphaproteobacteria; order Rhodobacterales; family Roseobacteraceae; genus Dinoroseobacter; species Dinoroseobacter sp. S124A. The sequence continues at coordinate 669,635 of NZ_JBNAGD010000001.1, forward strand.
TCCTCTTCTTCGAACACATGGGCAAGACAGGCCATCGTGTTGGAGGCCGAGAAAACGCCCGCGCAACCGCAGGAGGTTTCCTTGTTGTCATCGGTATGGGGCGCACTGTCGGTCCCGAGGAAAAAGCGCGGATTGCCCGAAATGGTGGCCTTGCGCAAAGCCTCCTGATGGGAGGCGCGCTTGACCACAGGCAGGCAGTAGTAATGGGGCCGGATCCCGCCCACCAGCATGTGGTTACGATTGATCATCAGGTGATGGGTCGTGATCGTGGCGCCGATATGGCCCGCCGTCTCGGTGACATAGGTGACCGCATCGGCGGTGGTGATATGCTCCATCGTCACCTTGAGGCCCGGCGTCGCGCGGCGCAACGGGTCGAGCACCGTGTCGATGAACACAGCCTCGCGGTCGAAGATATCCACCTCGGGCGTGGTGACCTCGCCATGAAAACACAGCGGCAGGCCGATCTCGGCCATCTTTTCCAGCACCGGGCGCACCTTGTCGAAATCCCGCACGCCGGAGGCTGAATTCGTTGTCGCCCCAGCCGGGTAAAGCTTTACCGCTGTCACAAGGCCCGAGGCATGGGCGGCGGCCACATCCTGCGGATCGGTCTCCTCGGTCAGATAGAGCGTCATCAGCGGCGCAAAGGTCATCCCCTCGGGCAGGGCTTGCAGGATCCGGTCGCGATAGGCCGCCGCATCGTCCCCGCGCACCACCGGCGGCACGAGGTTCGGCATGATGATCGCGCGGGCGAAGTGACGGGCCGTCTCGGGCAGCACGCCCTTGAGCATCTCGCCGTCGCGCAGGTGAAGATGCCAGTCATCCGGGCGGCGCAGGGTCAGACGCATGTGATTTCCTCTCGGCTCGTAACTCTCCCGCCGCAGCGGTGCGTTTGGGTCCTACCCGATGGGACCGCCCAGAGCCAGAGGGCCAGGGGCCCGGGTGCTGCACATTTATTGAGCGCTTCGCCCGGCAATCGCGCGGCGCACGAAGGCGGATCTGCCACAGGGCGGGATCTTTCTGCACTGCGGCATAGCGTGGAATTGCAGCCCGGCGGCTGGCGGGGCAGGGTGCGCGGGAAAGGAGCCTTCATGCTCGACCATATTCCCGCGACGTCCTCGTCCCCCCGCCTGCAACGCAGTGTCGGTGTGGCCCGTGTGGCGTTGGGCGTGAATGGGGCCGGACAGACACGGCTGCGGGATCTGGCTCAGCAGGGCTGCGCCAAGGCGATGCTGCCGCGCACCCATTCCATCGACCCCGAGGTGGTGTTTCTGAACACCGCGGGCGGGATCACCGGTGGCGACCGGCTGTCCTACGGGCTCGACCTGGCGCCGGGCGCGCGGGCCACCGCGGCGACCCAGACCGCCGAGCGCGCCTATCGCGCGGCGGAGGGGGCGGGCGAGATCCGCGTGGATCTGAGCGTCGGTGCGGGCGGTCGGCTGGACTGGCTGCCGCAGGAGACGATCCTCTTTGACGGCAGCGCGACGCGCCGCGAGACCCGGATCGCCCTGGCGGGGGATGCCTCGCTGCTCTGGGTCGAGACGCTGGTCTTCGGTCGCGCGGCCATGGGCGAGGCTTTGGCCGAGGTGGCCCTGCGCGATGACCGGAAGGTTCGCCGTGATGGCCGGCTTGTTCTGTGGGAGCCCTTTGCCCTCGGCCCCGATGCGCTCGACCACCCGGTCTGCATGGACGGGGCGCGGGCGATCTCGACGGTTGTGTTTCTGGCCCCTGCGGCGGAAACTGCCCGCGATGCGGTCCGCCGGCTGGCACCCGAGGGTGTGGACTGGGCCGCCTCGGCCTGGGATGGCAAGCTGGTTGTCCGGGCCATGGCGGCCGATGCGCAGCCCTTGAAACAGGCGCTTGTGCCGCTGCTGGAGCTGTTGCGGGACGGGCGCGCCATGCCCCGGGTGTGGCAGGTATGAGCGGCGTGTGGCCACAGGGGACCGCTTCGCGCCGGGACGGGCTTGAGAGGCGCAGGCCGCGCCTCCATGTGAAAAGACGACAGACGAGAGAGGAGAGGACATGAACCTCACCCCTAGGGAGAAAGACAAGCTGCTGATCAGCCTCGCCGCCATGGTGGCGCGCGGGCGACTGGAGCGTGGCGTCAAGCTGAACCACCCCGAGGCGATCGCGCTGATCACGGATTACGTGGTCGAAGGCGCACGCGATGGGCGCAGTGTCGCCGACCTGATGCAGGCCGGGGCCAGCGTGGTGCGGGCCGATCAATGCATGCCAGGCATCGCCGAGATGATCCATGACGTGCAGGTCGAGGCGACCTTTCCCGATGGCACCAAGCTCGTGACTGTCCACCACCCCATTCGATGACCCGAGGAGACGAGACCATGCAAGATCTGATCGACCGCCTGCGCGCCGCCCTCGACCGCCTGTTTCCGGCCCCTGCCACCCGGCCCGTACCCGTGCGCGTGCGGCCCGAACCGCCGCACCGTCGCGGCGGGGGGACAGGCCAGTGATTCCGGGGGAAATCATGCCCGCCGAGGGCGAGATCACGCTGAATGCCGAGGCCGAGGCGCTGACCCTCACCGTGGCCAATACCGGTGACCGCCCCGTGCAGGTGGGCAGCCATTACCATTTTGCCGAGACCAACGCGGCGCTTTCCTTTGATCGGGATGCGGCGCGGGGGATGCGGCTCGATATCGCTGCGGGAACGGCGGTCCGGTTTGAGCCCGGACAAACCCGCGACATCACGCTTGTGCCGTTCGGGGGGGCGCGCAAGATCTACGGATTCAATCAGGGGATTATGGGAGCACTGTAATGACCAACCTTAGGACGCCGATGGACTTCTGGGCCAGCGGCATGAAATTCTGGCAGATGTCTGTCGAGATGCAGATGCAGATGGCCGAGAGCGCCTTCAAACTGGCCAATGTCTATTCGCCGAACTCGGTGAGCCTGCGCACGCAGATCCTCAAGTCCTCGGCACCGGTCGCAAAGACCGGCACGCAGGCCGCTGCCAAGACCGCAGCAGCCGCCATGGCGGCGACAGCGCTGGAGATGCCCGCGAAAGCGTCCGCCAAAAGCGCCACGGTGACCAAGCTGAAGCCAGCACCGAAGCCTGCCGCGAAGGCCGCGCCGAAGCCTGCCGCGAAAGCCGCGCCGAAGCCCGCCGCGAAGGCTGCACCGAAGCCTGCCGCGAAGGCCGCGCCGAAGCCTGCTGCGAAGGCCGCGCCGAAGCCTGCTGCGAAGGCCGCGCCGAAGCCGGCTGCCAAGGCCGCACCGAAGACTGCTGCCGAAGCCGCGCCGAAGCCCGCTGCGAAGGCCGCGCCGAAGCCTGCTGCGAAAGCCGCGCCGAAGCCCGCTGCGAAAGCCGCGCCGAAGCCCGCTGCGAAAGCCGCGCCGAAGCCCGCTGCGAAAGCTGCGCCGAAACCGGCGGCGAAACCCGCCGCCAAGGCCGCTCCTGCCGCCGCCGAGGCCAGCGCCGCGCCGAAGCCCACCCGTCGCCGGACGCCGCGCAAGAAGACCGTGAGCCTCGCGCCCATGCCGGAAACGGTGGCCGAAGCCACGCCCAAGCCCGAGGCCAAGGCAGCCCCTGCCAAGACGCCGGCGGCGAAGGCCAAGACGACCAAACCCGCGCCCAGCAAGGCGTAATCCCGGGGCGCAGCCCCGTTCCAAGATCGGCATGGGCCCCCGGGGCCCGCGCCTTGCCCCACCAGAGACCGTGATTGTCAGTGCCTCTGCCCCAAGTGAAAGCAGCCCCCATGAAGCATACCTCCAACATGTTCGACTATCTCAGCACCGGCGCGAATGTCTGGCGTCTGGGGTTCGAGACCAACTCGGTCATCATGCTCCGCATGATGGGCATGGCGGGGTTCTGGAACACGCCCTTTGACGAGAACTGGCGGATGGTGGCCGAGAAACCCAAGGTCTTCATCAAGTCCGGCAGTGATGGCCTCGTGGCCGCGATGCAGGGCAAGGACCCGGCACAGGTCATGGATGCCTCGATCAAGCGGTTGAACAAGGCGACCAATGCGAACCGCAAGCGTCTGGTCAAGCGCGGCCCCCGCAAGATGCAGTGAATTCGCTGAGTGCGCTGCCTGATTTTTGGGCGGCGCGCGGCCTCCGGGGCGGTTGGATTGCCTGAAAATGCGCTTCCTTGCTGCATTTCCGGGCCGGGGGCCTAAACTGCCGCAGAACAGATATCCAAGACCGACTGACCCAAGGACTGCCCATGCCCGCCAAGATCTCTCGCGCCGCTTATGCTGACATGTATGGTCCCACGACGGGCGACAAGGTGCGGCTCGCGGATACGGACCTGATCATTGAGGTCGAGCGGGACCTGACCACCTATGGGGAAGAGGTGAAGTTCGGCGGCGGCAAGGTGATCCGCGACGGGATGGGTCAGGCCCAGACCACCCGCGCCGAGGGCGCAGTGGATACCGTCATCACCAATGCGCTGATTGTGGATCATACGGGCATCTACAAGGCCGATGTGGGCCTGCGCGACGGCGTCATCGCGGCCATCGGCAAGGCCGGAAATCCCGACACGCAGAGCGGCGTCGACATCATCGTCGGCCCGGGCACCGAGGCGATTGCGGGCGAGGGACGGATCCTCACTGCGGGCGGGTTTGACAGCCATATCCATTTCATCTGCCCGCAGCAGATCGAGGATGCGCTCCATTCCGGCGTCACCACCATGCTCGGCGGCGGCACCGGTCCGGCCCATGGCACGTTGGCCACGACCTGCACGCCCGGGTCATTCCATATCGGGCGGATGCTGCAGTCGCTCGACGCCTTCCCGATGAATTTCGGCCTGTCCTGCAAGGGCAATGCGAGCCTGCCCGGCGCGCTGGTCGAGATGGTGGAGGCCGGGGCCTGCGCCATGAAGCTGCACGAGGATTGGGGTACCACGCCCGGGGCCATCGATTGCTGCCTGAGCGTGGCCGATGACATGGATGTGCAGGTGATGATCCACACGGACACCCTGAACGAGAGCGGCTTTGTGGAGAACACGATCGGCGCCATGAAAGGCCGCACGATCCATGCCTTCCACACCGAAGGTGCGGGCGGCGGACATGCGCCCGACATCATGAAGGTCGTGGGCGAGGAGCATGTCCTGCCGAGCTCCACCAACCCGACCATGCCCTACACGGTGAACACCCTCGAAGAGCATCTCGATATGCTCATGGTCTGCCACCATCTGGACAAGGCCATCCCCGAGGATGTGGCCTTCGCCGAGAGCCGGATCCGCAAGGAGACCATCGCCGCCGAGGATATCCTCCATGATATGGGGGCGTTTTCGATTATCGCTTCGGACAGTCAGGCCATGGGCCGGGTGGGTGAGGTGATCATTCGCACCTGGCAGACCGCCGACAAGATGAAGAAGCAGCGCGGGCGTCTGTCGGATGAGACCGGCGACAATGACAACCTGCGCGTGCGCCGCTACGTGGCAAAATATACGATCAACCCGGCCATCGCCCATGGGATCAGCAGCCATATCGGCTCGATTGAGGTGGGCAAGCGCGCCGATCTGTGTCTCTGGAGTTCGGCTTTTTTCGGCGTGAAGCCCGAGATGGTCCTGATGGGCGGCACGATCGTCTGCGCCCAAATGGGCGATCCGAATGCCTCCATCCCGACGCCGCAGCCGGTCTATACCCGACCGATGTTCGGCGCCTATGGCCGCTCGGTCGAAAACTCGGCCGTGCTCTTTGTCAGCCAAGCGGCGCAGGCCGCCGGGATCGGCGGGGGGCTCGGGCTGGCCAAGCAGACGCTTGCGGTCGAGAACTGCCGCGAGATCGGGAAGTCCTCCATGGTGTTGAACAACGCCACGCCCGAGGTCGAGGTGCATCCCGAGACCTATGAGGTGCGCGCGGATGGCGAGTTGCTGACCTGCGAGCCTGCGACGGAACTGCCGCTGGCCCAGCGGTATTTCATGTTCTGATCCATGCGCCACGCGCGCAGAAGCGGGGACCATAAGCGCGTCGGGAACGGGCGTAGCACGGGCCCGGTGCCGGATTACCGGGCAGTCCCCGGCAGACGATCCAGGAAACAGACCGGAGAGACGGGATCCATGACAGGATTGCGCTATATTGTCGCAGGAAGGGGGCGTGTTACGGCCCCCAACCAAGAGGCTGACAATGACCGTATATCTTTCAATCCCCGGGGTGCGCCCCGATCCCGTGCAGAGCCAGATCGATCTTTTCTTTGCAGAGCTTGGTTTGGGGGTGAACCCCGAACGCGCGGTGGCCCCGCGACTGGGCGAGCTCAAGCGACTCCATGCCTTGTCCGATGCGCGGCTGGCCGAGCTTGGGGTGGCACGGGATCAGATCACCGCCCATGTCTTCCGCGACCGGTTTCACCGCTAGAGACCTGCGCGGTTGCTAGCGCGGTGGCGCAGTCCGGCAAGCCGGACTGCGCGGACCCGCGTGCACAGGCCGCTGGTGGCCCAGGGACCCGGACGGTTTGGCATCTCGCGCGTCCGCAGCGGGCACATGTGCCCGCTGCACCAGACGGACCTGCGCAATCTCGGACCGGCGAAAGAAGCGTGGATTGCTCTGGATCTCGAGGGGGAGCCGCTCTTTCAGCATGCTGCGCTGGGTGCTGTGGACGATGCGGATGTCATAGGCCAACCCGCGCAGCGCCCCGGTGCCCTGGGCAGCCAGGATCTGCGCGCGCATCGCGGCCTCTTCGGCCTTCAACGCCCGCAGCCTTGCGCGCAGCATGGCAAGCTGGTCGGGCAGGGGCAGTCCATCGAAAAGGGATCGTGTCATCTCGGTCTCACGGGCGGCGGCTCCCGCCCAATCTGCGCCGCCGCGCTGAAGATCGCGTTAACCACGATCGCCGCGCCACCGCCCGCGCGGGGCATGCTCCGAACGCAACCCGGGCTTGCCGAGACAGGCCTACCCAAGCGCCGTCCACCATTGCATATCATGGGATACAGGGAGGAAACACGTGACCCTTTCCACGGAGGTTTCCAATGACAAGTCTCGTTCTCGACCGCCCGGCCGTCTCGCGCCTGGCCACCACCATCTTCGACGCCGTGATGGCCGCGCCCAACCGGCTGGCCCATGCGCACGAGTTGCAGCTCGAAGCCGAGCGCATCTTTGCGCTGACCCCGGCAGAGCTCGAGGATATGGACACGACCCGCGACGCGTTACTGCGCGCGCTGGCTGCCCGGGCCTGAGCCCGCGTCACGCCGACAGCTCTGCACCCGGTGCAATCCCGGGTTGCGGGGCGTCTGCTTGCTGTCCGAATGGGTTGTATGCAATAGCATACGCCCGGGAGGAAAGATCGAACACGAAAGATCCCCAATCCTATGGTTTCGAATTTCCTGATATCTCTGCACCCGACGCGCGGGATTTTTTCGCGCCTTCGGGAGGCCTGGTCCGAGCTGCGCGCGGCGCACGCCATGGCGACCGAGTTTGCCGCCCTGAACGCGCTGACGGATACCGGTCTTGCGCGGATGGGTCTGACCCGCGCCTGTCTGAAGCGGCATTTGCGGCAGAAAGCCAGTGCCAGGGTGCTCAGCGGACCCCATGGGGGCTGGCATGAGCGCGCCCCGGATCACACGCCTGAGCAGCGCTGAGGGGGCCACCGATCGCCTGAGCCTCGATTACGAGGGCAGGTTCCTGCGGCGCAAGCGGCTCGTCTCCGAGGGGGGACGGGCCTTTGTGCTCGACCTGCCCGAAGTGGTGAGCCTTGGTCCCGAGCACGGGTTCGATCACCCCGATGGCACCCGGATCGCCGTGCAGGCCGCGCCCGAGGCGCTGCTGCGCGTGACAGGCGATCTCACCCGGCTGGCCTGGCATATCGGCAACCGCCACACACCCTGTCAGATCGCCGAGGATGCGCTGTTCATTCGCCATGACCATGTGCTGGCGGGGATGTTGCAGGGCCTGGGGGCGGAGGTCACCGAGGTGACCGCGCCCTTCACGCCCGAGGGCGGCGCCTATGGCCATGGCCGGACCATGGGCCATGATCATGGACCGGCGGAGACGCATAGCCACAGTCACACCCATGAACACGGGCACAGCCACGACCACGGCCACAGCCATGGCCACTCCCACGGGCACAGCCATGACTGATGGCACGGCGCGCGCCCTGCAAAGCCGGTTGAGCCTTGCCCAATGGCTCTCCCCCGGTTTTCCGGTGAGCGCTTACGCCTATTCCCACGGGCTCGAACACGCGATCACCGCCGGGCAGATCCACGATGTGGACAGCCTGCGGATCTGGCTCGAAGGCCTGCTCATGGCCGGAAGCTGCCAGACCGACGGCCTGCTGGTGGCCCGCGCGGCAGCAGGGGATCCGTTGGAGGTCTTGGCCGAAGCGGCCGAGGCGCTCGCGACCTCGGCAGAGCGTTGGTCCGAGACCCGGGATCAGGGCGCGGCCTTCGTGCAGACGACCAACGCGTTATGCCCCGAGCAGCTCTCGCCGCTGCCCTATCCCGTCGCGGTCGGGGCGCGGGCCCGGTCCCTCGGCCTGCCGCCCGAGGAGGTCGTCGCGCTCTACCTGCAGGCGTTTCTGGGGGGGCTGATTTCCGGGGCCGTGCGTCTCATCCCGCTCGGGCAAACCGAGGGGCAGCGCGTGTCGCAGGCGCTGCATGACGCGATTTCTGCCGAAGCGACCCGTCTCGCGGCGCTGCCTCTGGAAGAGGTCGCCACAAGCGCCCTGCGCGGGGATCTCGCCGCCATGGGCCATGAAACACAAGAAGTCAGGATTTTCCGCACATGACCACGACCGAGACAGGACGCACACTCTCAGAAGAGCTGAACCCGGGCATGGAGGCCGCGCTCGAGGCCCGCTATGGCCATCTGGTGCCCGGGCTGGCCGAGGGCGTGGTGGATTTTGCCTATGGTCGGCAATATGCCCGACCCGGGTTGCCCCTGCGCGAGCGCTACATCGCGACCATCGCGGCGCTGACCGCTCTGGGCGGGCAGACCAAGCCGCAGCTCAAGGTGAACATCGCGGGTGGGCGCAAGGCCGGTCTGAGCCAGCAGGAGATCGGCGAGGTGATCTGGCAGATGGCGCTTTATGGCGGTTTTCCAAGTGCGATCAATGCGCTGAACGCGGCACTTGAAGTCTTTTCCGAAGAAGAGGAGGCCGAGGCGGATGTCTGAGAACGGACCGCTGCGGGTCGGGATCGGGGGGCCGGTCGGGGCGGGCAAGACCACGCTGACCGAACAGCTTTGCCGGGCGCTGCGTGACCGGTATTCGGTCGCGGTGATCACCAATGATATCTACACTTCCGAGGATGCGGAGTATCTGATGCGCGCGCAGGCCCTGCCGCTGGAGCGGATCCGCGGGGTCGAGACCGGGGGTTGCCCGCACACGGCGATCCGCGAGGATGCCTCGATCAATCTCGCGGCGGTGGCCGATCTCAGGGCGCGGTTTGCGGATCTGGACGTGATCCTGATCGAAAGCGGTGGAGACAATCTCGCCGCGACCTTCAGCCCCGAGCTGGCCGATCTGACGATCTATGTGATCGACACGGCGGCGGGGCAGGACATCCCGCGCAAGAAAGGACCGGGGCTGACGCGCTCGGATCTGCTTGTGATCAACAAGACGGATCTCGCGCCCTATGTGGGGGTGGACCGGAACCTGCTGCAGAGCGACGCACAGGCGGCGCGCGGGCCGCGACCCTTCGTGATGGCCGCGCTGAAATCCGGGCAGGGCGTGCCCGAGATCGTCTCCTTTCTTGAGACCGAGGGCGGGCTCTAACCGGCCCGGAGGGCGCGCCAGACGGGTTGCAGGTCGGGGGCTGACGTGCGGCGATCGCGACAATCCGCGTTGGCCCCACCTGCGCGGCTTGATTGCTGCGCAGCGTCCTAAACCCGCCGCGTGATCCGCCGAGAGCGGGTCGGTTGGGGGCAAGACGCGCGTTTACGGGCCCGGCCCCCGTGATGTAGGGCTGGACGGGTGGTGCATTGGCGCAAGGCTACGTCACGGGATCCCGCACCAGAACGGAGTTGACCCATGAGCACCCTCGCGCGATTTCAACCGGCTTTCCTGACATTGGCCGCGGTGGGGCTCACCCCAATTGCCTTGGGCTACGGCGCCGCACCCAATGTCACGCTGCCGTGGATGTTCGGGATCGACGCCTCGGCCGTGAACACGCGGCATATCTTTCGCGCGGTGATGGGCCTTTATCTGGCATTGGCGCTCTTCTGGCTCATGGGCGCTCGCAAGCCGGACCTGCGCATCCCCGCGCTCTGGAGCCTTGTGATCTTCATGGGCGGGCTGGCGGCGGGCCGGGCGCTCAGCCTCTTGCTGGATGGTCTGCCGCACCCGCTTCTGCTGATCTATCTGTTTCTGGAACTGGGCTTTTGCGCCTTGGGATGGAAGCTGCTGACCGCCCGCTGAGCCCGGCGCAGGCGCGCCGGGATCGCAATGGGTCAAAGCGGCCCTTCGGCCATGTGGCACAGCATCTCGAACATCAGCGACGCACCGAGATAGGCCGTCGCCCCGCTCGCATCAAAGGGCGGCGCCACCTCGACAAGATCCGCGCCGATGATGTTCAGCCCGCGCAAAGCCCGCGCCACTTGCAACGCCTGATAAGAGGTCGGCCCACCCACCTCGGGCGTCCCGGTTCCGGGCGCAAAGGCCGGGTCCACGAAATCGATGTCATAGGTGACATAGGTCGGGGCCGCGCCGACGATCTCGCGCGCCTCATCCATCACATGGGCGATGCCCCGCTCGAAAAACGCCTCGATCGGGATGATGGTGATCCCGACATCGCGGGCATAGTCGCGATCCTCGGTGCCATAGGCCGTGCCTCGGATTCCGATCTGCACCGTGCGCACCGGATCGATCAGCCCCTCTTCAATGGCGCGCCGGAACGGGGTGCCATGGGTGAATTTCGTCCCGCCGAAATACGTGTCAAAGAGATCCGTATGGCTGTCGAACTGGATCAGGCCCAGCGGACCCTCCGCCCCCAGCGCCCGCAGGATCGGCAGGGTGCACAGGTGATCGCCGCCCCCGGTCAGGGGGCGGATCCCGGCGGCCACAACATCACGGTAAAAGGCCGTGATCCGCGCCATGCTGTCTTCGAGCCCGGCGGGGTTCGGGGCCACATCCCCCAGATCGGCGCAATTTGCCAGACGGAACGGGGCCACGCCCGTCGCCCCGTGCTGGGCCCGGATCATCGTCGACATGTCGCGGATCTGTCGCGGCCCGTGTCGCGCGCCGGGGCGGTTCGTGGTGCCGCCATCCCAGGGCGTGCCGATCAGGCCGATCTCGACCTCGGCAAAGCGCGGATGATCCGGTGTCACCACCGGCAGGCGCATGAAGCTCGGCGCCCCCGCATAGCGCGGCAGCTCGGTCCCCGAGACCGGATGAAAGAACGGATCGCTCATGCGGCACGCTGCGCGGTTGCCGTCAGCGCCCCCATCCCGATCAGCGTGCCACCCCCGGCACGGGTCAGCCAGCGCAGGGTCGAGGGGCGCCGGATCTGCGCCCGCAGACGGTCAGCCAAAAGTGCATAGGCCAGTGCGTTCAGCGTCGCGAGGGTCACGAATGTCCCGGTCAGCAGCGCGAATTGCGGCAGGAGCGGCGCCTGAGCATTCACGAATTGCGGCACGAAGGCGATGAAGAACGCGATGCTCTTGGGGTTCAGCGCGGTGACCGTGGTCGCGTGCAGGAAGGTCTCTCGCGGGCTGGCCTGTGCCGGTACCCCGGCCTCGAGCCCTGCGGAGGGCGGGCTGCGCAGGAGCTTGATGCCGAGCCAGACGAGATAGAGCGCGCCGACCCATTTCAGGGCCGTGAAGAGCGTGGCAGAGGTCATCACCAGCGTGCCGAGCCCGGCGAGCGAGGCGCTCATGGCAATCAGATCGCCGAGGGCGACCCCGGCCGCGGTGCTCACGGCCACGCGGCGGCCCTGGCTCAGGGCATAGCTCAGCACCAGCAGGATGGTCGGGCCGGGGATCAGCAGCAGAAGGGTCGAGGCGACCACGAAGGCCAACCAGGTTTCGACCGGCATGATAGAGAGGAACATGGGGGGCGGCTCTCCGAAAGTGTCTGCACACCCTAGGAGGCCCGCCCCGGCAGGATCAAGGGCTTAGGCGGCTTCGGGCGAGGCCTTGGTCCAGGCGAATTTCTGCATCACCTGATCCACCGGCGTGTCGGCCAGATGGTTGATGTAGTTGGACATCACCTTTTGCGCGATCCCCAGCACAACCTCGAGCACCTGCTCGCGGGTGAAGCCGGCATCGAGGAAGGCCTGCACCTCGGCCTCGGTCGCGTTGCCCCGGCTGCGCACCATGGTCAGGGTGAAGTCCCGCAGCGCCTCGAGCCGCGGCGTCGGCAGGGGCGTCTCATTGCGCAGGGCCTCGGTGATCGCGTCATCGACCTTCATCATCTTGGCGATGCCCGTATGGGCGGGCACGCAGTAATGGCAGGCATGCTCTACATTGATGCTCTGCCAGATCACCGTCAGCTCATCCGCGTCGAAGGTAGTCTCTGTGAAGAGCTTGTGGAGCAGCTGGTACGCTTCGAAGGTCTTGGGGCTTTCGGACATGACCGCGTGCAGGCCGGGGATCCGCCCGAAATTCTTCAGGGAGGTTTCCAGCAGTGGTTTGCTGGCATCCGGGGCGGTGTCCAGGTCGTGCAGGGTGAAATCGGTCATGGCAGCCTCTCTCGTGGCGATATGGGTTGATGCGACAAGACATACCTTTCTTGAGTGATCGTTCAAGAATATATTTGAGCGATCACTCAAACGTCATCTGGCCTCGCCCCGAGGCTGGGCTAGAACGTAACCGGACCCGCTTTGCACAAAGGACCTGACATGGCCCGCCGCCCTTCCCATGACCGCGCCGCGACCCTTGACCGGGCGCGCGATCTTTTCTGGGCCAAGGGCTATCACGGGACCTCGCTCAAGGATCTTGAGGCCGCGCTGGATATGCGCCCGGGCTCGATCTATGCCGCGTTTCAGAACAAGGAGACCCTCTATGGGCTCACGCTGGAGCGGTATGCCGAGAGCGGGCAGGGCGGCTTTGCCGAGTTGCGCGCCGAGATGGGGCCGCTGGCCGCGCTCGAGACCCATATGCGCAACTTCGCGGATCTGTGCAGTCGCACAGGACCGGCCCGGGCCTGCATGCTGGTCAAGACCATCCTCGAGACCGCGGATGTGCCGGGGCTGCGCGCCCAGGCCGAGACGCTGATGGCCGAGACCGAGGCGATGTTCATCACCGCCTTTGCCGAGGCGCGGGATCTGGGCGAGATCGCAGGCGAAAGCGATCCGACCACCCTCGGGCAACGTTATCAGGCCGAGATCGTGGGCCTGCGCGCCTATGCGCAGCGCTCTGACAGTGCCAAGGCGGTCGCGCAGCTCGCCCATGCCTTTGCCGACCGGATCGCCGAGTTGCGGGTGCGCGCCTGACCCCTTCGGGCACCTCGTGACGCGCGCTTGGCCGGTCCCGATCCGCTGGACCCGCGCCGACCGAAGGCGCGGATCCGGGCCGGGCGGCGCGCGTCAGCCTTTCAGAACATCACGGGGGGACAGCATCTCGCGCCGCAAAAGGCCCTGCAGGCCGCGGGCGATGCATGTGGCGGTATCTGCGTCCGTCGGGGCCGGCGGCACATCGCAGAGCTCGGCGATCCCGCGCGGCTCGGTCCCATGGATCCGCTCCAGCGCAATCCCGGCCTTGTGCAGCAACGCGGCCGCGCTGCCGAACCGCCCCACCGGAATCGGAGGTTTGAACCCCGCCGCATAGCACCCGATGGCCATCAGGTGCAGCTCATCCTTGCCCCAGGACAAGAGCCGCCCGCCACCGCTCAGCCGGTCGAGGGCCAAGAGCGCCTCGGGCACATTCATGCTCTGACGGGCGATCATCGTCTCGGTGATCCCGGTGCGCGCAGTGAATTCCGGATCCAGCGCGATCGGCTGGCCCGTGCGGTCCAGCGGGCGCAGCAGGTACTGCGCGCCCGTGCCCAGCTCGAAGGGCGATGTCAGAAAGAGCGGCACCGCCGTGATCCGCACCACGACCGGGTCCGGATCGAGGGGGCCCCGCCACAGGCGCGCGCGCGCTTCCCCGGTCTCGAGCAGCGCGCAGTCGAAAATGGTGACGTAACGGGCGTCCGGATCCACCTAGAAGAACGCCTGCAGGCCCGTCTGGGCCCGACCGAGGATCAGCGCATGCACGTCATGGGTGCCTTCATAGGTGTTCACCGTCTCGAGGTTCACCATATGGCGCATGACCTGAAACTCTTCCGAGATCCCGTTGCCGCCATGCATGTCCCGGGCCATCCGCGCCATCTCCAGCGCCTTGCCGCAATTGTTGCGCTTCAGCAGGCTGATCATCTCGGGCGCGGCACGCCCCTCATCCATCAGGCGGCCGACGCGCAGGGCCGTTTGCAGGCCAAGGGCGATCTCGGTCTGCATATCGGCAAGCTTCTTCTGGAATAGCTGGGTCTGGGCGAGGGGGCGCTTGAACTGGTGCCGGTCGAGCCCGTATTGCCGCGCCGCGTGCCAGCAGAATTCCGACGCGCCCATCACGCCCCAGCCGATGCCGTAACGCGCGCGGTTCAGACAGCCGAACGGCCCCTTGAGGCCCTCGACCCCGGGCAGGAGCGCATCTTCGCCCAGCTCGACTCCGTCCATCACGATCTCGCCGGTCACTGAGGCGCGCAAGCTCAGCTTGCCGCCCACCTTGGGCGCGCTCAGCCCCGTCATGCCCTTTTCGAGTACAAAGCCCCGGATCTTGCCGCCATGGGCCTCGGACTTGGCCCAGACCACGAAAACATCGGCGATGGGCGCGTTCGAGATCCACATCTTGGACCCGGTCAGCTTGTATCCCGTGGCGGTCTTTTCCGCGCGGGTCTTCATGCCCGCCGGGTCCGAGCCCGCATCGGGCTCGGTCAGCCCGAAGCAGCCGATCAGCTTGCCCGCGGCCAGCCCGGGCAGATATTTCTGCCGCTGCTCTTCCGTGCCATAGGCATAGATCGGGTACATCACGAGCGAGGATTGCACGGACATCATCGAGCGATAGCCGCTGTCGATCCGTTCGATCTCGCGCGCGACAAGGCCGTAGGCCACATAGGACCCGCCGAGCCCGCCATAGGCCTCGGGCACAGTCACACCGAGCAGGCCCGCCGCGCCCATTTCGGCAAAAATCTCGGGCGCCACCGTGGCCTCGCGATAGGCGTCGATGATGCGCGGTGCGAGCTTGTCCGCCGCAAAGGCCGCGGCCCCGTCGCGCAGCATACGCTCCTCTTCGCTGAGCTGATCTTCCAGCCGCAACGGGTCTGCCCAATCGAACTGCGACAGGTCCGGGGCGTCCTTCTGAGTGATCGGGGTCGTGACGTTCATTGCATCCTCCTGCGCCTCGGCGGGAACATAGCGCGCCGGGGCGCGGGCGTCCATCAAGGCGCGGCGCGGCGCCGCAGCGCGCGTCGGGCCATCTCCGCCTTTAGGCGGGCTTGACCCCGGGGGGCGGCCATGCAGGGTGAGGGCAACGGAGGAGCCGATGAGCAACGCATTCACCAGTATCGACCATGTGCAGGAGGTGCTGGGCACCCAGAACTATGTCTGTGGCCGCCCTCTCGCGACCGTGGTCTTTCTGGCCACCACCCTGGGCCGCCCGATATTTCTCGAGGGCGAGGCGGGCGTGGGCAAGACCGAAATCGCCAAGGCCATGGCCGCAGCCCTCGGCAAGCGGCTGATCCGGCTGCAATGCTATGAGGGGCTCGATGCCTCCTCGGCGGTCTACGAATGGAACTTCCCGGCCCAGATGGTCGCGATCCGCACAGCGGAGGCTGCGGGTGGCGCAGACCGACAAGCGCTCCAGACCGAGCTTTTTTCCGACGAATACCTCATCGAGCGCCCGCTGCTCGAAGCCATGCGCCCCCAGGAGGGCGGCGCGCCGGTCCTGCTGATCGACGAGATTGACCGCACGGATGAACCCTTCGAGGCCTTTCTGCTCGAAGCGCTCTCGGATTACCAGGTGACCATCCCCGAACTCGGCACCGTGGCCGCCGCCGAGCCGCCCCTCGTGGTGCTCACCTCGAACCGCACGCGGGAGGTCCATGACGCCCTGAAGCGCCGCTGCCTCTATCACTGGGTGGATTACCCGGAATTCGAACGCGAGATCGCCATCCTGCAGGCCCGCGCCCCCGAGGCCGCCGAAGCGCTCAGCCGTGAAGTCGTGGCCTTTGTCCAGCGCCTGCGCACCGAGGATCTCTTCAAGAAACCCGGCGTGGCCGAAACCATCGACTGGGCGAAATGCCTGCTGGCCCTCGACGTGCTGGAACTCAGCCCCGAGGTCATCGCCGACACACTGGGTGCGATCCTGAAATACCAGGACGACATTCAGAAACTCGAAGGCTCCGCCGCCAAGCAGATCCTCGAAGAGGTCCGCGCCGAACTGTCCCCCGCATGACAGACCTGCGCCCTGCCCATCTTAAGTCCGGAAATATCCCCGGGGGGCACGGGGGGCAGGCAGCCCCCCGCCGTGCCGCGCGGACGGACCCCTGATCCATGGCGGAATTCCTCGATCTCGACCTGCCCGACGATCCCAAGCTGGGCCATAACATCACCTATTTCGCCCGGGCCCTGCGGGCGGCGGGGCTCCCGGTAGGGCCGGGGCGGGTGATCGACGCGGTCAAGGCGGTGCAGGCGGCGGGCTTCACCAACCAGCGGGATTTCTACTTCACCCTGCAGGCCTGCTTCGTCTCGCGCCCCGAGCAGCGCGCGGTCTTCCACCAGGTCTTTCGGCTCTACTGGCGCGACCCGCGTTATATGGAGCAGATGATGTCCTTCCTGACGCCCATGGTGCGCGGCGTCGCCGAGGAACGCAAAGCCAAGGCCGCCGAGAAACGCGCGGCCGAGGCCTTGCTCGACGGGGTGGATCGCGACCTGCCGGACATGCCCGAGATGGAAGACGAAGGCACCGAGATCGAGATCGATGCCTCCCGCACCATGTCGAGTCAGGAACGGCTCCAGACCCTCGATTTCGAGCAGATGTCGAACTCGGAAATGACCGAGGCCAAGCGCCTGATCGCCCAGCTCAGCCTGCCGGTGAAGCCCCTGCGGTCGCGCCGGACCAAGGCCGACCCGTTCGGTGCGCGCGCCGATTGGCAACGCACCATGCGCGAGGCCATGCGCAAGGGTGGCGAGATCCACCATCTGGCCACCAAGGCCCCGCGCATCCGCTGGCCCAATCTGGTCTGTCTCTGCGATATCTCGGGCTCCATGTCCCAGTATTCCCGGGCCGTGCTGCATTTCCTGCACGCGGTCAGCAATGCCAAGGGGGCGGGCTGGGCCAAGGTCCATGCCTTCACCTTCGGCACGCGGCTGACCAACATCACCCGCCACCTGCATCAGCGCGACGTGGATGCAGCCCTCGCCGCCGCCGGGGCCGAGGCGCAGGATTGGGAAGGGGGCACGCGGATCGGCGCCTGCCTCAAGGAGTTCAACCACGACTGGTCGCGCCGGGTGCTGGGCACGGGCTCGGTGGTGCTTCTGATCACCGATGGGCTCGACCGGGACGATCCGGGCGCGCTTGAATTCGAGATGACGCGCCTGCATCTCTCGGCGCGCAAGCTCATCTGGATCAACCCGCTGCTGCGCTGGGACGGCTTCGCGCCCAAGGCGGCGGGGATCATGGCGATGCTGCCCCATGTGGACAGCTTCCGGGCGGGCCATAACATCGCCTCGTTGCAAGCGCTGTCGGAAGCGATCTCGCGCGAGGATGATCAGGGCGAGAAGGCGCGCCTCATGGCGATGATGCGCGCGGCCTAAGCCGGGCGCAGCGCTGCCGCCCTGAGGGACAGGCCCAGAGCCACCAGAACCACCAGCCCGCCCACCAGCGGCAGCACGGCCAGCCCGCCCCAGGCCACCACGACCCCGCCCAGAGCCGCCCCGAGCGCTTGCCCGGCAAAGAGGATCGAGGAATTCGCCGGCAGGATCACCGTCGCATAGTCCGGGGCCGCCTCCACCAGTCTGGCCTGCTGGGCCGTGTTGATGCCAAAGACCGTCGCCCCCCAGAGAATGATCGCCAGCCCCGCTGCCACGGGCTGACCCGCCGTGCCCATGAGCGCCAGCAGACTCAGCGCCGTCAGCGCCACCGCCCCATGGGTCACGCGGCCCGCGCCGAACCGGTCCACCGCCCAGCCTGCGGCGAAATTCCCGATCAGGCTGGCCAGTCCGAAGACAAAGAGCATTCCGGCGATCCCCTCGGTCGCCAGTCCGGTCACCCCGCCCAGATAAGGTCCGAAAAAGGCGAAGAGCACGAAGCATCCCCCGATCTGGAAGGCGGTCACGCCAAGGAGCAGTCCAACACCGGGTTGGCGCAGCGCCGCGCCCCACCGCGCAAGGCTCGCCGGCGGCAGCATCAGGCCCTTGGGCACGCCCCACCACAGCGCCAGAACGGCCCCGAGGCTCGCAACGCTCAGCCCCGCAAGCATCTCGCGCCAGCCAAGCGCCAGCCCGACCCATGTGCCCAAGGGCACGCCAAAGACGCTGGCGATGGTCATGCCGCCAAAGACAAGCGCGATGGCGCGGCCGCGCTGTGCGGGCGGCACAAGACTTGCCGCGACGGCCACCGCCGTGGGCGAAAAGATCGCCGCCGCCAGCCCGCCCAGCATCCGCGCCGCCATCAGCACCTCGTAAGACGGGGCCAGCGCGCTGAGAAGGCTCGCCACCGCAAAGAGCAACAAGCCCGCGGCCAGCACCTTGGCCCGGTCAAACCTCCCGGTCAGCGTGGCCATCACCGGCGCGCCGAGCGCGAAGGCCAGGGCATAGACCGTAGTGACCTGTCCCGCGGCGGAGACGGTGATCCCCAGATCCGCGGCGATCGGGTCGAGAATGCCGGACATCACCATCGTGCCGGTGCCGATCACCACATTGCCGAGGGTCAGGTAGAAAAGTCGGGGATCCATTGCGCTACTCGTTCCGGGGATCCGGCGATCATCCCCGCTTTCGCGCCCGGGGGGAAGACGGCTATGGTCTTAAAGGCGCAGATCCCGGGTCAGGCGATCAGGCGGGGTGCCGCGCCCATGTCGAGCCCGGGAAAGACCAGCGTCTCCAGCGCCGAGCGCGGCAGGTTCATGTGATCGCGCAGGACCCAGGCGGCCATGGCCCGCAGATCCCGCGTGGGCATCAGGTCACGATCCTGAAAGAGCGCGCCCTCGCGCAGGCCGGGCCAGTCGCTCAGGACCCGTCCACCCGCCAGCGCCCCACCGGCAAAGAGCGCGGCTCCGCCCGTCCCGTGATCGGTTCCGCCGGACCCGTTGAGCCGGGCCGTGCGCCCGAACTCGGTCACCGCCATGACCACGGTCCGGGACCAGTCCGGGCCGAGCGTGTCGCGCAGGACGGTGATCGCGGTGACCAGTTCGGACAGGGCCCGGGGCAGGGTGCGGTCCTGCCGGGCATGGGTGTCCCAGCCGCCCAGCGAAAAGGCCGCGATCCGGGTGTCCTCGCGCAGGCGCTGGGCGGTGAAACGGGCCAGCGCCTCTGCCCGCCGGGCCTTGTTGGCCGAGATCGGGCCGTCGCCTTCGAGGGCGGCGAGGGCCTCGGCCTCCGCATGGGCCTGGGCAAAGAGCGGGTCCTGGGCATAGATTCGCTGCAGCAGCAGATCCGCCTGCGGTGTCAGGTCGAGCGCGGCATCGGGGGCCCAGGTCGAGATCTCCTGTTGCCCCCGCAAAAGCATCAGCGTCGTGTAGCCCACGGCGAAGGCCGTCTCGGCCCGCGCGCCCTGCATCTGCGCCACGGCCCGGTTCAGCCAGCCGTCTCCGGCGGCGGTCAGTTGCCCCTCGGCATCATTGCCGCCGTTTTCCAGCACGTCCTGCCCGTCGAAATGGCTGCGCCGGTCGCGATACGGGGTCGAGACCGCATGGGCCGCGGCGAACCCGCCCGCCTGCCAGAGCGGCAGCAACGGCGCGAGCGCCGGGTGCAGGGCGAACATCCCGTCCAGCGCCAGACCCTCCTGCGCCAGATCGGGGCGCAGGGCCTTGAGCCCCGGATCGCCCAGGGGCCGTATCGCGTCGAGCCCATCCATCCCACCGCGCAGCACGATCACCACCAGCCGCGCATCGCCGGGCGTCGCGGCAAAGGTCACCGGCGTCATCAACGGGGTCGCTGCGAGCGAGCAGCCCAGGGCAAGGCCAGAGCGCAGAACCTGTCGGCGGTGGATCGTCATGGCATGCTCCTTCTCAACGGCGGTTGAACTCGGGACTGGCCAGAACCAGTGTCAGCCCGTCCCGGCGGCTCTCGGCACCGGCGACGGCGCTGCGCAGAACTGCCGAGGCGCGCGGACCCAGGGCTGAATTCAGAAAGGCGCGGGGGTCATGGTCGCCCAGATGCCGCGCGCTGAAATCTTGCGCCCATCGCAATCGCGCGGCGAGCCCCACGGGCGTGATCCATGTCTCGGGATCCTCGGCCCAGCCATCGGGGCCATCGGGCCGCCAGGGCAGTTGCCCCATGCGCGCCTGCTGGTTCAGCAGGTCCCGCGCGATCACACCGGGCCGTTGCGCCATGATCTGCGCGGCATCGAACCCCGCACTCCGGCAAGCCGCCGCGATCAACTCGAAGGGTTGGCGCACCTTGGCAAAGGCCGGGGCCCAGGCCCGCTTGTCCTGCAGCATCGTCTCATAAAGCGCCATGAGCGATGTGTCCGCGCTGAGATAGGCCTCGGCCATGGCCCCCACCAGATCCGCAGGCGCAGGCGCGCCGATGAAATGCACGACCAGTTTGCGGGCCAGATGCCGGGCCGTGTCGGGATGGGCGGCCAGATCGTCCAGCGCCGCCAGAACCGGGGCGAGATCTGCATCATCGCCCCCATAGCGCTGGCCGAGCACCGTCTCTGCGCCCGGCTCGGCCCGCAGGGGGCGAAAGCGGAACCCCTCCGCATCCCAATGCAGCCCGGTCAGAAGCTCGGCAAACTCGCGCACATCGGTTTGGGCATAGCTGGCATCCACCCCCAGCGTGTGCAGTTCGAGGATCTCGCGGGCAAGGTTTTCGTTCAGCCCCAGCCCGCGCTGCCAACCCGCGCGACTATTGGGCCCGAAACTGCGGGTCTGATCCAGATAGAGCAGCATGGCGGGATGGGTGCTCGCCGCGCGCAGCATGTCGCGGAACCGCCCGGTGATATGGGGGGCGATGGCCTGAGTGTGAAAATGCGGCAGGAGGAGCTTGAGCGTCGCGTCCTGCGCCTGGATCGTGAAATGGTCGTCCCAGAACGCCCGCAGCCGCTGGTCGAACCCGACCGGGGCGCCGACCGCCGCGCTCAGCCGGATCTTGTGATCGCGCAGCCGAAGTTCCCGATAGGCAGTGTTGATCTTGCGATTGCGGGCCTCGGCCCCCGCGACCTGCGCGCGGCGGTCCTTGCGTGCGGCGCGGCGCTCGCGCAGCAGGGCATGGCGGTCGTCCCAGTCATCCCGCGCCGCCGGGCCGGTCTCGGCAAGCGAGGCCAAAAGCCCCGCTGCATCCCCGGGTCCCGCGCCATCGGGGGCAGGGCCATAGCCGAAACGAAAGGCAGCAAGGGTCGCGGGGGGGATCATCTCGGGCTCCGGCGGTCACGGCGTGGTCCTAGTCTACCACGTCAGATGGGGGTTGTCGGGCCGGGATGCCAGTCGCGCCGCGCGCCCGTGCAAGAATTCGCCCAGCCCGGGACCGCCCCGCGCCGCCCGCCGCCTCTGGTCCCCCGCACGGCTTTGGGTCATAGTCGGCACCGGGAGGAGTAACATGCCGATTTCACATGATGATATGCCGGAACAGGCGCTCGCATGGCACCGCGCGGGCAAGGGGGCCGTGATCGCCACCGTGGTCGAGACCTGGGGCTCGGCCCCGCGCCCGGTGGGCAGCCAGCTTGTGATCTCGGGCGAGGCGGAGCTTGCGGGCTCGGTCTCGGGCGGATGTGTCGAAGGGGCCGTGGTCGCCGAGGCGCTCGACGCGCTGGAAAGCGGCAAGGCCAGCTCCATGCGCTTTGGTGTCAGTGATGACGAAGCCTTTGCCGTGGGCCTCGCCTGCGGCGGGGAGATTCGGGTGATCGTGGAACCTGTGGGCCCCCATATCGACCCCGCGATGCTGGCCGAGCTGGTCGAGGCCCGTGCCGCGCGCGCGCCCATCGCTTTGGCCGTGGCCCCCGAGACATGGGAGCGGCGCCTCGTGCGCCCGGGCACCGAAGACCCGCTGGCCGAGGCGCTGGCGGTCCGGGCGCGGGCCGACAAGTCGGGGTTCGAGGGCGCGTGGTTTCTGGGCCTGCACAACCCGCCCTTGCGCATGGTTGTGGTGGGGGCGGTGCATATCGCCCAACCGCTCCTGATCATGGCGCGGCTGGCGGGCTATGACCCGGTGCTGATCGACCCGCGCGCCGCCTTCGGATCCGAGAGCCGCTTTCCCGGCGAGACGATCCTCGATGACTGGCCCGATGCGGCGCTTGAGGCCCATGGGCTGGATGCGCGCACGGCGGTCGTGACCCTGACCCATGACCCCAAGCTGGACGATCCGGCGATCCGCGTGGCGCTGGCGTCCGAGTGTTTCTACCTCGGCTGCCTCGGCTCGACCCGGACCCATGGCAAGCGGGTGACACGGCTGGAGGAGGCCGGGTTCTCCGAAGCTCAGATCGGGCGCATCCACGCGCCGGTGGGGCTGGATATCGGGGCGAAATCCCCCGCCGAGATCGCCATTTCGATCATGGCTGAGATTACTAACCGTCTGCGGAAAGCACCATGAAATTCGGATCCGTCCCGCTGTCGGACGCGGAGGGCGGGCTGCTTGCCCATGCCCAGAAACTTCCCTCGGGCAAGATCGCCAAGGGCACCGTGCTGAGCGCCGGGATGCTGGCGGACATGGCCGCTGCCGGGCTGAGCGAGGTGATCGTCGCCCGGATGGAGCCAGGGGATGTGGACGAGAACACTGCCGCGGCCGGGGTGGCCGATACCCTGCGCGCAGCGGATCAACAGGCCGCGCTGCGGCTGACCGCGCCCTTCACCGGGCGGGTGAATATCGTCGCGGAAGCCTCTGGTATTGTTGAGATAGATGTAAGCGCCATCGCGGCGCTGAACTCGGTCAATCCGATGATCACCCTGGCGACGGTGCCGCAATATGCCCGTGTGACGCCCGGCATGCTGGTGGGGACAGTCAAGATCATCGCCTATGGCGTGGCCGAGGCGGATATGCTGGCTGCGGCGCGCGCCGGTACAGGGGCCCTGCGCCTGCGCCCGGCGGTGCATGGCAGTGCGGGGCTGGTTCTGACCGAGCTCGGGCCCGAGGATGCGCGCCTGCGCGACAAGAGCATCGCGGCGATCGAGACGCGGCTGACCCAGCTTGGCATGACCCTGAGCGAGACCCGCAGCGTGCCCCATCGCGCCGACGAGATCGGCGCGGCCATGGCCGGGATTTCCGGGGATATGGCGCTGCTGCTCACGGCCTCGGCCACCTCGGATCCGGCGGATGTGGGGCCCGAGGGGGTGCGCGCGGCAGGCGGCACCGTGACCCGGTTCGGCATGCCGGTGGATCCGGGCAACCTGCTTTTTTTGGGGGAGATCGGGGCCCGGCCCGTGATCGGCCTGCCGGGCTGCGCGCGCTCACCCGCGCTCAACGGGGCGGATTGGGTGCTGGAACGGGTCGCCTGTGGCGTGCCCGTCAGCGGCGCGGATATCGCGGCAATGGGGGTCGGGGGGCTTCTGAAGGAGATCCCGTCGCGGCCGCAACCGCGCCGGGCGCGTCACCCAAAGGCCTAGCGCAAGGCGCTAGCGGTCGGCGGCGATGCTCTCGTCGAACTTGATCGACTCGCCGCATCCGCAGGCATCGACCACATTCGGGTTGCGGAACTTGAAGCCGCTCTCGAGCAGGGAGGTCTCGTAATCGATCTCGGTCCCGAACAGGAACATCTGCGCCATGGGCGCGATCAGAACGCGGGCCTCGCCAACCTCGACCACCTCGTCATTGGGATCGACCTCGTCCACGTAATCCATGGTGTATTCCATGCCCGCGCAGCCGCCCTTTTTGACCCCGATGCGCAGACCTTGCTTGTCGCCCTTGGCCATCAGGCGGGCGATGTGACCGGCGGCGCGCTCGGTGATCGTGACAGGAGGTTGGCCCGGAATGCCGAACATGGCGAAGGTCCTTCTAGCGGTTCTATCCAGATGTAGGGGCGGCACGGCCTCGGCTCAAGCCACCCCGGATCGGCGATTACATGAAGCCCAGCTCGAGACGGGCTTCGTCGGACATCATTTCCATGCCCCAGGGCGGCTCCCAGGTGAGCGCGACATTGACCTGCTTGACCCCGGGCAGGGGTTCGACCGCCTCGGCGATCCAGCCGGGCATCTCGCCCGCCACCGGACAGCCCGGTGCGGTCAGGGTCATGATGATATCGACTTCGGACGCCTCGTTGATCTCGATCGTGTAAACCAGCCCGAGGTCGTAGATGTTGACCGGAATTTCCGGGTCAAACACCGTGCGACAGGCCTCGACGATCTGCTCGTGCAAAGGATGGTCCGTGGAAGAGGGCCGGATCATCGGCGTCCCTTCCATGGGAGAGGTTTCAACACTCATTTCAGATCTCACAGTAATGTTGACCAAAGATATAAGGATTTAGCCGGTCGGCGTAAAGGTGTGCTAACGCGTCGAACGCACCACGCTGCGCAGCCACTGGTTCCGGGCGGTGTTATCGTTACGCACATGCCAGATCATGTCATGGGTGATTGCCGGCAGGGTGACCGGCGGCACGCTGTACTCAAACTCTTTGAACACAGTGGCATGGAGCCGTTGCGGCATGGTCGCCACATAGTCCGATCCGCGCATCAGCTCGGCCAGCGCATAGGAATTCGGCGCTGTCATGTAAATCCGCCGGATCACACCTTGTTTCTCCAGGGCGATCTCGACGGCACTTTTCATGGAAGCGCCGAAATCGAGGGCCGCGTGCTTGGCCTCGGCAAAGGCCATCTCGGTCGTGACCGGGCCACGTTTGTCCGGGCTGTAATAGCAGACCGACCGATCCGCATAGAGCCGTTCGGCCATCAGGAGCGACGGGTAGTTCGCCATGCTCACCGCCAGCACCAGATCGGCCGCCCCCGAGGACAGCATCTCGGCCGAGTTCGAGCGCGAGCCCATGTCCAGGAAGTGGATGCTGGCATGGGGGGCCGCGGCGCGGATCCGGGTTTTGATGTCGCTGAGCTTGGGCATGATCTCGGTGACATTGGTGGCAATCCGGATCTCGCCCGTGTCCTGGGCGGGGTCGTATTTTGCCGAGGTGCGCAGCCCCTCAAGCCCGATCAGCACCGCGCGGACCCGCGGGGCGAGGTCCTTGGCGGCGTCCGTGGGCGTGATTCCACGGCCCGATTTGACAAAAAGAGGATCGCCCAACGCCTTGCGCAATCGCTCCAGCCCGTGGCTCGCCGTCGATTGGGTGATGCCAAGCTGATCGGCGGCGCGACTGACCGACACCGTGTCGAACACCGATAGAAACAGCTTTAGCTGTCGCCCATCGAGCCCGTAAATATCCTGTTCTTTCATAGCCCTAGCTCGCAAGCTCCCTCTCGCAGAGACACCTGATCCCAGCAAGGATCAAGCGTCAAAGGTTGATCTTGTTACCTGGGCGGTGCGTCCGTGAGTGTGTGATGGAACAGCGGAGCCCAATCAGTCGTATCGATGAATGCAATACATCTATGATCATGCATCAATTGATCTGATCTAACAAGAGTGAGAAGGTCAGGAACGAGGATTCTGCCAAAGCGCGTGCCCCAAGCGCACAACCCGGAACAATCGGGACGGCAGACAGGAGGAGAGACGGATGACACAGAACCATCACGCGCCCCAAGCCTATCGACGCGACGTGGCCGAGCCCCCGGCGCCCCCGGGCGCGGATCTGAACTGGCTGCCCGATGAATTGCGCAATCTGCTCTATCTGGCGGAGCGGTCCGGCTTGCGCTCCACGGCGCGGGATCTGCGCTTTGCCGTGCGCAGCGCCGAGGTCGAACTGCGCCAGACCGCGGGTCTGCCCCCGCTGGATTAGCGCACGGGCAGGGTTGGGCGGCGGATTGCGCCCTGCGGTGGCGCGCGATGTCAGTTTTCGCGTGACGCCCCCGCGGCGGGGTCGTAACAGCAGCCCATGACCACTGACCGTTTTCGCTATACCAAACTGGCCCAGGATGGCCGCGCCCGGCTCGGGCGGATCGACACCCCGCGCGGCGAGATCCGCACACCGGCTTTCATGCCCGTGGGCACCGCTGCCACCGTCAAGGCCATGCGCCCCGAGAGCGTGCGCGAGACCGGGGCGGATATCCTGCTGGGCAATACCTATCACCTGATGCTGCGCCCCACGGCGGAGCGGATCGACCGGCTGGGCGGGTTGCATGCCTTCATGAACTGGGACCGTCCGATCCTGACGGATTCCGGCGGGTTTCAGGTCATGAGCCTGACCGGGCTGCGCAAGCTCACCGAGGAGGGCGTGACCTTCAAGAGCCATATCGATGGTTCCAAGCATATGCTGAGCCCGGAACGCTCCATGGAGATCCAGAAGCTGCTCGGCTCGGATATCGTGATGTGTTTCGACGAATGCCCCGCCTTGCCCGCGGATCGCAAGCGCATCGCCGAGAGCATGCAGCTTTCGATGCGGTGGGCGGCCCGATCGCGGGACGCGTTCGGGGACCGACCGGGTCATGCGCTGTTCGGGATCCAGCAGGGCGGGCTCGAGGAAGACCTGCGCGGTGAGAGCGCCGAAGCCCTGCGCGCCATCGAGTTTGATGGCTACGCGGTGGGCGGGCTCGCGGTGGGCGAGGGGCAGGAGGCGATGTTCGGCGTGCTGGATTACGCGCCCGGCATGCTGCCGGAGGACAAGCCGCGCTATCTGATGGGTGTAGGCAAGCCCGATGATCTGGTGGGCGGTGTGAAGCGCGGGATCGACATGTTTGACTGCGTGCTGCCATCCCGGTCCGGGCGGACGGGGCAGGTCTTTACCCGCAACGGCGTGGTGAACATCAAGAATGCCCGTCATGCGGATGACCCACGCCCGCTGGACGAGGCCTGCAGCTGTCCGGCCTGCACGAGCTATAGCCGGGCCTATCTGCACCACGTGTTCCGGGCGGGCGAGATCCTGTCCTCGATGCTGCTGACCTGGCACAACCTGCACTACTATCAGGAGCTGATGGCAGAGATGCGGGCCGCAATCGAGGCCGGGGATTTCGATGGGTTCGAGGCGCGGTTTCACGCGCAGCGCGCCGATGGGGACATCCCGCCGCTGTGAGGTCCTGGGGCTCTGCCCCAGACCCCGGAGTATTTCAGGAACAATGAAGTGGGGAGGGGCGCTAGAAGTTCACACCCGTGCCCTGCAGCACCCCGTGTTCCATCGCGTAGCGGGTCAGCCCGGCGGTGGAGGAGATCCCGAGCTTGCGCTTGATGTTCTTGCGGTGGGTTTCCACCGTGCGCACCGAGATATCGAGGGCCGCGGCGACCTCCTTGTTTGACTTGCCCGAGGCCAGTTGCAGCAGCACGGTCTGTTCGCGGGAGGTCAGGGGTTCGCGCCCATCGGCGGTGTCCGGGGTGATCGAGGCCGTGGCCCCGGTGCAGAGATAGGTCTCGCCGCGCATGACCGCATCGATGGCCAGACGGATTTCCTCGGTCGGCACATCCTTGAGGATATAGCCGCGCGCCCCGTGGTTCATGGCGCTGGAGATGTATTCCGGGCTGTCATGCATGGACAGCACGAGGATCCGCGTGTCGGGGCGTTTTTCCAGCACCATCTCGGTTGCGCTCAGCCCGTTGATCTCGGGCATGTTCAGGTCGAGCAGGATCACGTCCGGGTTCAGGCGTTCCACCTGCTCGATCAGCTCGCGCCCGTTGCAGAGGCGGCCGACCACCTGCAGGTCGTCATAGGTTTCGAGGATCGCTTCGATGCCTTCGGCCACCATCGGGTGGTCATCGACGATCACGACACGGGTGCGGGGCGGGGTCTGGGTCGTCATGCGCGCGCCTTTCGCGGTTGCGGTTGCGGCTGGGGGCCGGCGGCCCGGTCCGGGTCGGGCGGCAGGATATGGCTGAGCGGCACGGTGGCGTCGATCCGCGTGCCGCGTTCGGAGGAGAACACCCGCAGGGTGCCATCCAGCTGTTCCACGCGTTCTTGCATATTGCGCAGGCCGAGACCACCGGCCGCCGGGCCGAGATCCGGGCTGCTGGCGAGGCCGCGCCCGTTATCGGCCACGCGCAGGGTGGCGCCGGTCTTGTGCCCGAACAGGTCCACATGGACCTCGGTGGCCTGGGCGTGGCGCTCGATATTGGTCAGCGCCTCCTGAGCGATGCGGTAAAGCGCGATCTTGGCATCGGGCGCGAGCCGGTTGCGGAAGACCACGGTTTTCAGATCGGCCTTGATCCCTGTGCGTTTGGTGAACTCTTCGGTCAGGGCGTGGATGGCCGGGCCGAGACCCAGATCGTCGAGCTGGCCGGGACGCAGGTCGCGGCTGATCCGGCGCACCTCCTGGATCGCGCCGTTCAGCCCGTCGATCCCCTTGCCGATATTGTCCTCGGCGCGGGGGTCCCCGGCCTGGACACGGCGGCGGGCCAGCTCCAGCGCGTAGCGGATCCCCACCAGAAGCTGGCTGATACTGTCATGGAGCTCGCGCGCGACGCGGCCGCGCTCTTCTTCCTGGGTGTCGAGGACCCGTTGGGTCAGGGCCTTGAGCTTGGCATCCGCGAGCCGCCGTTCGCGGATATTGATGATCAGGCCCGAACCGAACACCGCCAGCAGGGCGGCCAGCGTGATCGCTCCGATCCAGAAGAAGGTCCGGGCCACCCGTTCCTCGGTCACCGCGCGGGCCGCGGCCACATTGGCCAGCACGTCATCGATGAAAATCCCCGTGCCGAGCGCCCATTGCCAGTCCTGCAGGCCCACCACATAGGTGATCATGCGCTCTGCCTCGCCGGTCGAGGGCTTTTCCCAGTCATAGGTGTGATACCCGCCGCCCGAGCGGGCGATGCGGATCAGCTCATCGACCACCGGCACCCCGTTGCGGTCCAGACGCCCGGCCCAGTTCCGCCCGATCAGATCGGTCTGGCGCGGGCTCACCAGATTGGTGCCATCGTAATGATAGACAAAGAAAAATCCGTCCCGGTCATAGATCATTGCCGCGAGGATCTGGGTCACCCGCTCTTTGGCGACGGCATCATCCGGGGCGGCGCGACCGTATTCGGCAAAGAACGCCGTGCGGGCGAGTTGAATATAGTTGTTGAGCTCGCGCTTCTTGGCTTCGATCAGCTGGGTTTCGAGCACCGAGATCTCGCGTTCGGCCAGTTGCCGCGCCTGATTGGCCACCACCAGCGAGATCGCCGCCACCGCAAGGACCAGCGGAATGGTCGCCAGAAAGAAGAGTTTCTGGGCATAATTCAGCTGCAAGCGCGCGCGCAGGAAGGCGAAAAGCCGGGCCATGCCCTGTGTTAGCGCCTTCGATGGCTGCAAGCCAAGCCGGGTGGCGAAATGAGTGACGTAACGGAAACTCGGTGTCCTGATATTATTTTCCTGAATACGTAGTGGTGGGTATTCCGCCGCGCCCGACCTGCGGCTAGGGTCCGCGCACTCTTAACGATCCGCCCGTCACGTAATGGGATGGGCAATTAGACACTCTAGGGGAGGATATTTATGGATCGTCGTTCTTTCTTGCGGAACTCGGCGCTGGGTGGGACAGCCGCCGTTGCGAGCGCGGGCCTTGCGGCCCCGGCCATCGCGCAAGGGTCCCGCACACTGACCATGGTGACATCCTGGCCGCGCGGCTTCGCGGTTCTCGATGACGCGGCAACCTATTTCAACGAAGCGGTCAACGCGATGTCCGGCGGCAGCCTGATCATCGAGAAGAAGGCCCCGGGCGAGCTTGTGGGCGCGTTCGAGGTGTTCGATGCCGTGACCTCCGGTCAGGCCGACCTCTACCACTCCGCCGACTACTATTTCGGGGGCCAGCACCCGGGCTACAACTTCTTCACGGCCGTGCCCTTTGGCGCCACCGCGCAGGAGCTGACCAACTGGTACTACCATGATGGTGGTCAGGACCTGCATAACGAGCTGGGCGAGATCTTTGGCCTGCACTCCATGCAGTGCGGCAACTCCGGCTCCCAGTCTGGTGGCTGGTTCCGCAACGAGATCACCTCGGCCGAAGACTTCAACGGCCTGCGCTTCCGCATGCCCGGCCTTGGCGGTCAGGTGCTCGGCAAGCTCGGCGCTTCGGTCCAGAACATTCCGGGCGGCGAGCTCTATCAAGCGCTGTCCTCGGGCGCGCTGGACGGTCTGGAGTGGGTTGGTCCCGCGGCGGACGAGAAGGCCGGTTTCCAGGAAGTGGCAAAGGTCTACTACACTGCGGGCTTCCACGAGCCGGGCTCGGGCCTGATCGCGGCCATGAACCTCGATGTGTGGAACGAGCTGTCCCCGGCCCATCAGGCCATCGTCAGCAACGCCGCCATCGCCACCACCCAGTACCAGCTGAGCCAAACGCTCGCCATGAACGGCGCGGCCCTGGCCCGTCTGCAGGCGCAAGGCGTGCGCGCGCTGCAATTCCCGGATGATGTCTGGGATGCGTTCGGCGCTGCCTCGAAAGAGGTGCTCGACGAGAACATGGATGACGAGCTCTACGCCCGCATCCGCAACAGCTTCGACGCCTCGCTCGCCAAGTCCTCGGACTGGCTGCTCAAGTCGGACGCTAATTTCGTCGCACAGCGCAACCGCGTTCTGGGCTGACACAACCCGATACGATCCGCAAAGGCCCCCCGGTGGGGCCTTTGCCACATAGACAGCACCGCGCAGCAGATCGGATAACCGACAGACGCGCAGCATGACGACCGGGGGACCGCCGATGGAGACCGAAGCAGATCCGAACCTTCTTGCCAGTCTTGCCGGGGGCATCTGGTGGGTGATCCAGAACATAGGCCAGGCCATCGTGAACACGGGCTGGGCCATCGCGAACCCAAGCCAGTGGCTGGGCTGGATCGGCGGGCTGGAGACGACCGAGGACAAGCAGGCGCTCATGCGTTTTGCCTATTACGGCGCCTCGGTGGAGTTCTTCTTCTTTATCTTCACGCTCTTCCTGATCGCCATCGGGATCGGCATCGCCAAGCCGCGCGCCATGTGGGGCATGGTGATCGGGCTCGAAGGGTTTGCCAATATCGTCGGGCGTTTCGCGGCCTGGGCCGGGCTCTTGATGGTGCTGCAACAGATCCTGATCGTGCTTTTGCAGCGCTTCTTTCTGGTCAGCCAGATCTCGATCGGGCCCTTCGGCTATACCTTTACCAAGGATCTGAGCTGGTTCGGCGAAGAGCTGAAGCTCTATAACGCCATCGTCGTATGCCTGTGTTGCGCCTATACCTTTGTGCAGGGCGGGCATGTGCGCGTCGATCTGGTCTATTCCGTGGTCCGCCACCGCACCAAGAAGATCATCGACATGGTCGGCAGCGTCATCTTCATGATGCCCGCCATGGTGCTGATCTGGCTCTATTCTTGGTTCTTCATGTGGCGCCACCTGATCACGCCGAAAATCTCGGCCTCCGACCCGTTCGACCGGATGCTGCTCAAGGCGCGGGCCGTGCGCTGGAATGTCGAGACCGTCGGCTTCAGCCCCCAGGGCTTCAACGGCTACTTCCTGTTCAAGATCCTGATCTGCCTCTTCGTGGCCATGGTCTTTTTGCAGGCGGTCGCGTTCTTCCTGCGCTCCTTCATGGAGCTGCGCGAGGGCGAGAAGAGCCTGGGCAAATATCACGACAAGGATGCCTTGGGTGATGAAGACGCCGAGCGCGTCGCAGAAATCCACTAGGGCACGGGACATCACATCATGATTTTTGGACTGGATGGCATCGAAGTTGGCCTGATCATCGTGTTCCTGTGCCTGTTTGGCGGGATCATGTCGGGCTTCCCCGTGGCCTTTGCAATCGGCGGGGCGGGGGTGATCTCCTTCGGGATCATCGCCGCGCTCGACAGTGCGGGCCTGCTCATACATCAGGCGATCAACACCCAGAGCCCGGAATACGCGGCCCTGATTGCCGAGGGCGTGGCGCGCGAGGCGATCAGCGTCTTCAGGTACCCCGAACTCCCACGGATCGAGGAACATCTCTTCCCCGGCGGCTGGGAACAGGCGATGGACCGCAACCTGTCCTTCATCGTGAACCGGCTGAACGAGCGGGTGATCGCGGGCCAGAGCATCGAGACCCTGCTCGCCGTGCTGATGTTCGTGATGATGGGCATCACGCTGGAACGCTCGAAGATCGCCAATGATCTGCTGACCACCATGGCGCGCGTCTTTGGCCCGCTGCCCGGTGGTCTGGCGGTGTCGATTGTCGTCGTGGGCGCGTTCCTCGCGGCCTCCACCGGGATCGTGGGCGCGACCGTGGTGACCATGGGCCTGCTAGCCCTGCCGACCATGCTGCGCAATGGTTATTCCAAGGAGCTTTCGACCGGGGTCATCGCGGCCTCGGGCACGCTGGGGCAGATCATTCCGCCCTCGATCGTGATCGTTCTGCTCGGCACGCTTGCGGGGGATATGTACGCCACGGGGCAGGAGAAACGCGCCCAGATCGCCGGCTGCACCGATGCGCTGACCTTCCTCGGGGAGCCTGCGGTGCTCTCGGTTGGCACGCTCTTTCAGGCGGCGGTGCTGCCGGGGGTGATGCTGGCGCTGCTCTATGCGCTCTATGCTTTCGGCTTTGCGGCCTTCAACCCGTCCAAGGCGCCGCCGGTGATCAGTGACCGTCCGACGGGCGAGATCATCACCCGCAACGAGGCGCTGACCTGGTTCCTCTTTGCGCCCTTCGGCCTGATCGCGGCGATCCTGCTGGCGATGAATGTCGGGCTGATCGGGTCGCAATCGACCACGGTCTCGACCGTGACCGAGGTCGGCGCCTCGGCCGAGCTGCGCACCAATGTCAGCCCCATCTGTCAGGCCTCGATGATCGAGCTCCACGGGCAAGAGAAATGGGACCGCGCCGTCGCTCAGGCCGAAGAGATCGCCAGCTCTGGCGGGGCGACCGAGCGGCGCGACCTGACGCCCGAGGAGCTTGAGGCCGCCAAGGCCGAGCGTCTGGCCAATATCGCGCCCATCGGCAGCGGCATGACCATCTTCTTCCTGCTCTTTGCCCTGACGCTAATCGTGGCGCGGGGTGTGGCCCCCTCGGCCAATCCGCTGCCGCTGATCATTGGCGGGGCCGGGGTGGTTCTGGCCTTTGCGGTGGATGCGGTGCTGATCCCGGCGACCATGTCTGCCGGGGGCAGCTTCATGCTGATGGCGATCCCGTTCCTGATGGTGCTCTACGGCTGCCGCACGGCGGTGGCGCGGCTCGGCAAGAACGATCTGATCCGCGTGGTCTTTCCGCCGCTCGTCCTGATCGTGGCCGTGCTGGGCTCGATCCTGGGCGGGATCACCAACCCGACCCCGGCCGCCGCGCTGGGGGCAGGGGGGGCGATCATGCTCGCGGCCTATCGCAAGCTGCGCGAGGACGAGCAATCGGCCAAGCTGATCATCGGCGCCTCCTTCGCGCTGGTCATCATGATCGTGATCGGGATCAATTTCGACCTGCGCACGGGGGTGGCGAATGTCGCCTTTGAGGACTGGGTCGCGATCATCATCGCCCAGGCCGCTTATCACGTGGCGGTGCTCGGCCTGCTCTATTCCTGCTGGGTGCTTTTTACGCGGGGCGTGCTGAGCCCGGTGGTGCGCGAGACCGCCAAGGTCACGAGCATGGTCTTCACGATCCTGATCGGCTCGCAGCTGCTGAACCTCGTGGTGATCTCCTTTGGCGGCGAGCACTACATCCAGCAGTTCCTGCGCAGCTTCGACAACGAGCTCGTGGTCTTCCTGATTGTGATGCTGGTGCTGTTCATCCTCGGCTTTGTGCTCGACTTCCTTGAGATCATCTACATCGTCATCCCGATCGTGGGGCCGGTGATCTATGGCGGCACGATGGACCCGAAATGGGTGACGATCATGATCGCCGTGAACCTGCAGACCTCGTTCCTGACCCCGCCCTTCGGATTCGCGCTCTTCTACCTGCGCGGGGTGGCGCCGCCCTCGGTGACCACGGGCCATATCTATCGCGGTGTTTTGCCCTTCGTGGTGATCCAGGTGGCGGCACTGGCGATGCTCTGGCTATTCCCCGGTGTGGTGACGATTGTCCCCAACCTGCTCGGAAATTGAGGACAAAATTGTTAACGCGAACATGGGGCGGCCTTCGGGTCGCCCTTTTGCGTCTCATTGCCCGGCGGATCGCGCAAAACAATCATTGTGTTTTGGTGCCTACTGGACTTATCTAGGCGAACGGGCGCCCGCCGACAGTGTGGCGGTGCCGTCCGGTTTCAGGTTTACCTGCACCCTCGTCCAGATCGCGGCAACCAAGCCGATTTGCACAAGGCGCAGTGTTTTCAGGGGTCTGGCACATGCGCGCACCCATGCCGCAGTAGCCGGTCCCGGTTCATGCCGCATGACGTACCGTGCGGAGTTAGATTGGCCCGCAAGGGCCGGAGAAACGCGATGTACCGCGACGAGGCGAGCAGACCGGCTTTGCAATTCGATTTGCAACCACAAGCCAAGGTGAACGGGACACTCCCCGTTGCTGCCCTGCGCCGCGCGGCCCCCATTGCACAACGATCCACGAACAGCATGTCATCGGGCCTCGCGCCCCCTGGCGCAAGCCGTTCGTGCAGAAAGACACCATGGCTAAGAAGATGCTTATCGACGCCACCCACGCGGAGGAGACCCGCGTCGTGGTGGTTGACGGAACGAAGGTCGAGGAATTCGACTTTGAATCCGTAAACAAACGGCAGCTCGCCGGAAATATCTATCTCGCAAAAGTCACACGGGTGGAGCCGTCCTTGCAGGCGGCCTTCGTGGACTATGGCGGCAACCGCCACGGCTTCCTTGCCTTTTCCGAGATCCATCCGGATTACTACCAGATCCCGGTCGCGGATCGCGAGGCCCTGCTGGCCGAGGAAATGGCCTTTGCCGAGGCCGACGCGGAGGAAGAGGAAAAGCCCAAGAAGCGCCGCTCCCGCCGCCGCAAGAAATCCGACACAGCCGCCGAGGCTGCAACCGAGGAGGCCAAGGCCGACACCGCGGCAGCTGACGACGCCGCTGAGGCCGAGGCAGATACGGCTGCGGCAGACGCCCCTGCCGAGGCCGAGACGGCCGAGACCGAGGCCGTAGAGAAGGACGCAGCCCCCGCCGAGGAGGCTGCGGCTGAGGAGGCCGTCGCGGATGAGGCCGAAGCGCCTGCCGCTGAGAACGCTGAGGATGCTCCGGCAGAGGATGCCGAAGCCGAAGCTGCAGCGCCGGAAGACGAAACCGCCGAGGCCGCCGCAGAGGGCGAGACCACCGAGGGCGATGACAGCGACGAGGGGGATGACACCCCGCGTGCCCCCATGGCCCATGCCATCGAGGGCGAAGACCCGGTCGTAACCTCCGACGCCGAGGTCAAGGACCCCGACGAGGCGGAAGCTGACGCTGCATCCGACGCGCCCGCAGACGCGGCGCGGGAGGCCGTGGCCGAAGACGCACCGGTCGAAGAGGCTCCGGTCGCGGAGCCCGCTGCAGAAGAGGCCGCCGCCGAAGAGGCGCCCGCCACGGAGGCCGAAGCAGATGCGCCGGCCGAGCCGGTTGCCGAAGACGCCGCCGAGACCCGCTCGATCCCCGGTATGGATCTGGTGGATTCCTCTGAGGAGGATGGCCCGCTGCCCGTTCTGGGCAGTGGATCCGACGAGGACGAGACCGCCGAAGACCCGGCGCCCGATGAAAAGCCCAAGCGTCGCCGTTCGCGTCGCCGGAGCAAATCGAAGGCCGCCGAGACCGAGAGCGATGCCGAGACCGAAACCTCGGCGGACAGCGCCGAGAGCGAAGGCGATGACGGCATCGAAGATGTCGCCGACGAGGATGTGGCCGAGGAAATCCGCCGCCCCCGTCAGCGTCGCGAACGCCGCTACAAGATCCAGGAAGTCATCAAGGTCCGTCAGGTCCTTCTGGTGCAGGTCGTCAAGGAAGAGCGTGGCAACAAGGGCGCGGCCCTGACCACCTATCTGAGCCTTGCGGGCCGCTACTGCGTGCTCATGCCCAACACCGCGCGCGGGGGCGGGATCAGCCGCAAGATCACCAATGCCGCCGACCGCAAGAAGCTCAAGGAGATCGCCTCCGAGATCGAAGTGCCGCGCGGCGCGGGTCTCATCGTGCGAACAGCCGGGGCCAAGCGCACCAAGACCGAGATCAAGCGCGACTATGACTACCTCAAACGCTTGTGGGAACAGATCCGCGATCTGACCCTGAAATCCATCGCGCCCGCGCCGATCTATGAAGAGGGCAATCTCGTCAAGCGCTCGATCCGCGACCTCTACAGCCGCGATATCGACGAGGTGCTGGTCGAGGGCGAGGCGGGCTACCGCGTGGCCAAGGACTTCATGAAGATGCTCATGCCGTCCCACGCCAAGAACGTTAAGCTCTACGAGGACAACCTGCCGCTTTTCGCCCGCTACCAGGTCGAAAGCTATCTCGCGGGGATGTTCAACCCGACCGTTCAGCTCAAGTCCGGCGGCTATCTGGTGATCGGCGTGACCGAAGCGCTGGTGGCGATCGACGTGAACTCGGGCCGGGCGACGAAAGAGGGCTCCATCGAGGAGACCGCGCTCAAGACCAATCTCGAGGCCGCCGAGGAAGTGGCCCGTCAGGTCCGCCTGCGCGACCTGGCCGGTCTGATCGTGATCGATTTCATCGATATGGAAGAGCGGCGCAACAACACCGCCGTCGAGAAGCGTCTCAAGGACAAGCTCAAGACCGACCGCGCCCGCATTCAGGTGGGCCGGATCTCGGGCTTCGGCCTGTTGGAGATGTCGCGTCAGCGTCTGCGCCCGGGCATGCTCGAGATCACGACGCAACCCTGTAACCACTGCCATGGCACCGGCCTGATCCGGTCGGACAACTCGCTGGCCCTGTCGATCATCCGCGCGCTCGAGGAAGAGGGCATGCGCCGCCGGGTCCGCGAAGTGCTGGTCAAGGCGCCGATCAATGTCATCAACTACCTGTTCAACGAGAAACGCGAGCATATCGCGCTGATCGAGGGGCGTTACGGCATGGCCGTACGGCTCGAGGCGTCCACGGATCTGTCCGGGGCGGATTTCACCATCGACAAGTTCAAGACCGCCACCCGCAAGGTGGTCGAGATCGAAGCGCCGGTGATTTCCATCGATACCTCCGCCGCCGATGAGGTCGAAGAGGCCGAGATCGTCGAAGTGGCCGAGGTCGAGGCGGAGGCTGAAGCCGCCCCCGCACCTGAGGAGGCCTCGGAGGATGGTGCGCCGCGCAAGCGTCGTCGCCGCCGGCGTCGGCGTCGGGGCAATGGCGGTGAAGGATCGGACGGGTCGTCCGCATCGGATGAGGCCACCAATTCGGATGATGCACCGTCCGAGGCAGCCGCTGCCGAGACCGAGACCTCTGCGGATCCCGAGGCCGAGACCGACACGGACAGCACCGAAGAGGCCAAGCCCAAGCGGCGGCGTCGTCGCCGTCGGAAATCCGCGAGCACCGAGGCCGAAAGCGCGACCGAGGCACCGGCAGAAGATGCCGAGGCCGCACCGGAGACCAAATCCGCCGCGCCCGAAGCGCCTGCAGAGGATGCACCGGTCCCAGAAGATGCGGCTGCCGAAGACGCGCCTGCGGCGGAAGCAGCGCCCGAGATTGCAGACACCGAGGTGGAGGAGGCTGTCGCCGAGCCCGCCGAGGAGACAGCCGAGCCGGTTGCGGAGGATACGGTCGCGGAAGCGCCCTTGGCGGAGGAAACTCCCGAGCCTGAGCCCGAACCCGAGGCCGAGCCTGAGGCGGAAACGGCATCTGATGTCGCGCCGGAACCCGAAGCCGAACCTGCACCCGTGGCAGAAGAGGTCGCCGCCGCGCCCGAGCCGGAACCCGCCTCGGACAAGCCAAAACGCCGGGGCTGGTGGTCCATGTCCCGCTGATCTTGAGAACGCGCCTTCGGGCGCGTTTTTCAATTGTGGGGCAGGGCCGCAAGGCGGATTTGGTTCTCGGGGATCAGGACTTCCGGATCACGTAGAGCTGCGCGTCGCCCTCATCGCTCTGGCGGAGCAGGGCATGCCCGCTCTCGGCGCAGTAATGGGGCACATCCACGATGGCCGCCGGATCATCCGCCAAAAGGTGCAGCTCCGTCCCACTGGGTACGGATTTCAGCCGCTTGCGGACCTTGAGAACGGGGAGGGGGCAGAGCAGCCCCCGGGCGTCGAGTTCAATTGGATTGCTCATGGCCCTGTTCTAGCCAAGCCCGCCGGGAACCGCACGCGAAAACCTGTGCCGCGGCTATGTGTTAATCTGCCGTTTACCTGTTCAAAGGATAGTCCGGCGGCTAGTCTCAGGACAGACGCGGAACAGGCAGAGCATGACGGACCCAAACCCCGGCCCCCCGGTGCGACGGCGCAAGGTGTTCTACCTGCCGGGCTATGACCCGTTTCCGCCCCGGCGCTACCGCGAGCTCTATCGTCGCGAAGGGGCCGCACAAGCCAGGATCAGCGGCTATGATCTCAGCCTGCAGGGGCAGCCGGGCGGCACGGGCTGGACCGTGCAGTTTGCCGAAGACGGGGCCGAGGTTCACAGCACAGTCACGGTGCTTGTCTGGTCCGATCTGGTGCAGGCCTCGATGCAGGGCGGTGTGACCGCGTCATATCTCGCACTTCTCCGCACGGCCTGGATCTATCTTGCCTCCGGTGCGCTCTGGCGACTGGCGCGATTGCGCAAGGGGCCTGTGATCGCGGCGCTTTATCCAGTGGTGGCCTTGCTCGGGCAGCTCGCCGTGGCCTTGGGGCTGGGCCTGGCCCTTTGGGGGGCGATTGGCGGTGTGTTTGGCGGGCTGAGCGGGCTCGTTCTGGGGCTTGCGGTGCTGCAGGGGGCCTACCGGGCGGATCGCTGGCTCTATGCCCATTACCTGATGCGCGACTATGCCTATTCCGCACGCGACGGCGGGGCATATCCGGCGCCGCTCGCCGCCCGTTTGACCGAATTCGCCGAGACCATTGCGGCGGCGGCAGAGGAGGGGGCGGATGAGGTGCTCGTCGTGGGGCATTCCTCCGGCGCGTATCTGGCGATCAGCGTGCTGGCGGAGCTGAGCCGGCAGAACCGGGTGGCGGTGACGGTGCCGCTCGGGCTGCTGACCCTCGGGCAGGTGGTGCCTATGGTT
The DNA here is from genome assembly GCF_049801015.1 of Dinoroseobacter sp. S124A. Classification (NCBI taxonomy): domain Bacteria; kingdom Pseudomonadati; phylum Pseudomonadota; class Alphaproteobacteria; order Rhodobacterales; family Roseobacteraceae; genus Dinoroseobacter; species Dinoroseobacter sp. S124A. Next base: position 708,699 of record NZ_JBNAGD010000001.1, read on the forward strand.
TCGGCCCTGCCGCGCGCCGATCAACTGCGCGCGGATCTGGCCGAATTGGGCGCGCAGGACCGGATCTTCTGGCTGGATGTGACCGCGCCGGGGGATGGCTGCGCCTTTGCGCTCTGCGATCCCGTGGCCGTGAGCGGTGTGGCGGGGGCGGATCAGCGCGCGCCCGTGGTCATCTCGGCCCGGTTCACCCAAACCCTCGCGCCCGAAACCTGGGCCCGGCTGCGCTGGCGCTACTTTCGCCTGCATTTCCAGTATCTCTGCGCCTTCGACCGGCCCGGCGACTATGACTATTTTCGCATCACAGCAGGTCCGCTGAGCCTGCGCGACCGCTTCGCGGGCCGGGCGTCCTCGCCCAGCGTATTGCGCCGCAACGTGGCGCCGCGCCCGTGACCCTGCAGGCCCCGAAACCGGCCGCACGGGCTGAGAAGGTCTCGCTCTGGCGCTACCTGCAACTCTTTCGCCGAGATATCCTCTCGGCGCAGCCCGCGCGGCTCTACCGGGCCTGGATGGCGGAGTTTCGCACGCCCTTTTTCCGCTCCTACCTCGTCAATGACCCCGAGATCCTGCGCGAGGTCCTGTCGGATCGCCCGGAGGATTTCCCGAAATCGGATCGGATCGGAGAGGGGCTGCGCCCCCTGCTGGGCGACAGCGTGTTTCTGACCAACGGCGCGGATTGGGCGCGGCAACGTCGGATCATCGATCCGGCATTCGAGCGCGGGCGGGTCAAGGACAGCTTTGCCGATATGCAGGCTTCCGCCGGGACCGCGCTCGCGCGGCTCGCCCCCCGTGCCGCCGCCGATCTGGTCGAGATCGAGGAGGTCTGCGCCCATGCCGCCGCCGACGTGATCTTTCGGACGCTCTTCTCTGTGCCGATCGAGGACGAGGTCGCGGGGCAGGTCTTTGCCGCCTTTCGCGCCCATCAACGCAGCCAGCCGATCCTCAATCTCGGGGCGTTCCTGCCCCTGCCGCGCTGGCTGCCCCGGGGGCACCGGCGCGCCACGCAAGATACCGCCCGCCACCTGCGCCGCCTGATCACCGAGCTGACCGAGGCCCGCGCGGCTGAAATCGCCACCGGGCGGGCGCCACGGGATCTGGCGACCAAGATCATGACCACGCCAGACCCCGAGACCGGCGCACGTTTTTCCACCGACGAGATGGTCGATCAGGTCGCGATTTTCTTTCTGGCGGGCCATGAGACGAGTGGCAGTGCGCTGGCCTGGGCGCTCTATCTGTTGGCCGCCGCACCGGAGATACAGGACCGGGTGCGCGCCGAACTGGCCGATCTCGACCCTTGCACCATGGCCTTCGCGGATCTGTCGCGGCTGCGCCTGACGCGGGATGTCTATCGCGAGGCGCTGCGGCTCTATCCGCCGGTGCCGATGATGGTGCGAGAGGCGCAAAAGTCGCGGCGCTGGCGGGACCGGGCGATCCGAAAGGGGGCGCAGGTCGTGCTCAGCCCTTGGCATCTGCATCGGCATACGCGGCTCTGGTCGGATCCGGATGGGTTCGACCCCGACCGCTGGCAACGTGAGGAAACGCGTGAGAGCCAGCGTCAGGCCTATATGCCCTTTTCCGCGGGGCCGCGCGTCTGCCCGGGGGCGGGATTTGCGATGGCGGAGGGGACGCTGCTCCTTGCGGCGCTGGTCAAGCGGTTTGCCTTCACCGCCGACCCGGCCCATGTGCCGGTGCCCGAGGCGCATCTGACCGTGCGGGCGCGCCATGGGATCTGGCTCCGGGTTGAGGACTGCGCGGCTCAGCCGGGCGCGGGGCCGGACCCGTCCCGGTAGTGGCGCAGCACGGCGAGGCGGATGGCCGAGGCGAGCCCCATGTCCGTGCCGCGCGCCGTGTCGATCTCGGCGGCCAGGGCGTTGATCGGCAAACCGCGCGCTGCGGCCATCTCGCGGAAGCCCGCCCAGAACTCATCTTCGAGCGAGACGCTGGTGCGGTGCCCGCGCAGGGTCAGCGAGCGTTTGACGGGCCGCTTACTCATCCTCGGTATAGTGTTGATCCAGATGGCGTTTTTCCTGCGCGTCCCGGGTCAGGCGCAACAGGCGATCCGCCTTGGTTTCCCCATGAACAGCGGCGGTTTGCGCGCTCGCGCTGCGCTTGTCGTCGCGGGCTTTCTGCTTGCGATGGGTGCGGAGATTCGTGATCTGGGCCATGGCGACAGGATGCGCTCTGCGCTGCAGCGAAGCAAGCGCGGATCGCGGGTTTCGCGGCCTTTACGCGGGCTGCGCGGCGGCAAAGTCCAGCGCGTCGCCGAGCCGGTCATCGCCCCAGTAAAGCTCATCGCCGACGGTGAAGCTCGGCGCCCCGAAAAGCCCCAGCTCTGCTGCCGCATCGCTGCAGGCCTTGAGCTCGGCCTTGCGGGCGGGATCGGCGGCGGCTTCGACCATTTCCACCGGCAAGCCGACATCGCGCAGCGCCGTCTCGAGGGTCGCGCGCTCGGCGATATGCGCCCCCCGGGCGAATTGCGCGGTGTAGAGCGCCTTGCAAAAGGCGCGGCCCTGCGGCGTCTCAAGCGCGGCCAGCGCCACGCGCGCGGCGTGGATCGAGTTCTGCGGGAACGGGTCGGGCTTGGCAAAGGGCAGGCCGCGCGCCTCGCAGAGCCGCTCCATATCGCGCCACATATAGCGCCCCTTGGCCGGGTAGATCGTGAATGGCGACGTGTCCCAGCCCTGGCTGCCGAAGATCGGGCCGAGGGGCACCGGGCGCCAGATTACCGCGACGCCTGCCGCCTCGGCCATGGCGTCGATCCGCATGGCCGAGAGGTAGGAATAGCTGGAGGCAAGCTCGAACCAGAAGGTCAGCTTGCCCGCCATCTTACTTGGGGCCGATCATCTGCTCGGGACGAACGACCTTTTCGAAGGTCTCTTCGTCCACGAAGCCCAGTTTGATCGCCTCTTCCTTGAGGGTCGTGCCGTTCTTATGGGCGGTCTTGGCCACGGTCGTCGCGTTGTCATAGCCGATGGTCGGTGCGAGGGCCGTGACCAGCATCAGGCTCTCGCGCATCAGCTTCTCGATCCTGTCGGTGTTGGCCTGAATGCCCACGACACAATTGTCAGTGAAGGCCACGCAGGCATCGCCAATGAGCTGCATGGATTGCAGCACGTTATAGGCCATCATCGGCTTGTAGACGTTCAGCTCGAAATGCCCCTGCGTGCCGGCGAACCCGACGGCGGCGTCATTCCCGATCACATGGGCGCAGACCTGGGTCATGGCTTCGCATTGGGTCGGGTTGACCTTGCCCGGCATGATCGACGAGCCGGGCTCGTTTTCCGGCAGCATCAGCTCACCGAGACCGCAGCGCGGGCCGGAGCCCAGCAGGCGGATGTCATTGGCGATCTTGAAGAGGCTTGCCGCCACGGTCTTCAAAGCGCCGGACATCTCGACCATGGCGTCATGGGCGGCGAGCGCTTCGAACTTGTTCGGGGCGGTGACGAAGGGCAGGCCGGTGATCTCGGCCATGTTCGCCGCAACCTGTTCGCCCCAGCCCTTGGGCGTGTTGAGTCCGGTGCCCACGGCGGTGCCGCCTTGCGCCAGCTCATAGATCCGGCCAAGCGCGCCCTCGACCCGGGCGATGCCCATGGCGACCTGATGGCTGTAGCCCGAGAATTCCTGCGCAAGCGTCAGCGGCGTGGCGTCCATGGTGTGGGTGCGGCCGATCTTGATGATGCCGTCGAACTCGGCGACTTTTGCTTCCAGCGCGGCGTGCAGCTTTTTCAGGCCGGGCAGGGTGACGTCCCGGGCGGTCATCGCGGTGGCGATATGCATGGCCGTGGGGAAGGTGTCGTTGGACGACTGGCCCATGTTGCAGTGGTCGTTCGGGTGCACCGGCTCCTTGGACCCGATCACGCCGCCGAGGATCTCGATCGCGCGGTTGGCGATCACTTCGTTGGAATTCATGTTCGACTGGGTGCCGGAGCCGGTCTGCCAGACCACCAGCGGGAAGTTGTCGTCGAACTTGCCCTCGACCACTTCGCCCGCCGCCTGGATGATCGCCGGGGCAATGTCATCGCCGAGCTTGCCATTGGCGTGGTTGGCCTGGGCGCAGGCCTTCTTGATCACGCCAAGCGCGCGAACAATCGCGATGGGCTGCTTTTCCCAGCCAATCGGGAAGTTGATGATCGAGCGCTGCGTCTGCGCGCCCCAATACTTGTCTGAGGGGACCTCAAGCGGGCCAAAGCTATCGGTTTCGGTGCGGGTCTCGGTCATGGGGCGCTCCCTTCCGTATACGTTCGCATGCCGTTTACCGGGCGCATGCATGCGGGGCAATCGGTGATTGCGCAAACAGGTCAGGGCCAATTGGCGCAGGGATCACGCCGGGCCGGGTGGTGGGTCGTTACTTGCGGAAGGAATCGAGGCTGACGATCTCGGCCTCGCCGGTTTTGGCGGGCTTCTCGGCGTCTTCGGCGGCGTCGCTGGGCGGGGTGCTCCGGCTTTCGGCGGCGGGGACGAGGGTGCGGACCTCGTGGGGGCCGTCCTCGGTGGCGTCCTCCTCGGCCTCGTCATCGCTGTCCTCGTGGTTTTCAAACCGCAGGCCAAACTCGACCGAGGGGTCCACGAAGGTGCGGATCGCGTCCAGCGGCACGGTCAGCGCTTCGGGCTGATCGCCGAAATTCAGGATCACCGAGAAATCGGCGTCGCGCACTTCGAGCCCGTCGAACCAGTGCTGCAGCACGATGGTCATCTCATCGGGATAGCGCTCGCGCAACCAATCCGACAGCTCGACCTCCGGATGCTGGGTGTCGAAGGTGATGAAGAAGTGGTGATCCCCCGGCAATCCGCCATCCGCGACTTCGCGCAGGACGTCCTGTATCAGGGACCGCATGGCGCGGTGCATCATGTTTCCATAGTCCAGGCGGTCAGCCATCCATGGGCTCCTCATCATCTGCGGGGTCAGGGTAAGTTGAGTCGCAGACAATGGAAAGGTCCGCTCTGGAAAAAGGGTGTTTCTGCGAAGCCCGGCTCAGACCAGCGCGAGCCCCCCGGCAAGAACCGCGCAATAGCCAAGCACCCAGGGCAGGGAAAGGCGCAGACGCAGCGAGAGATAGGCCGCAACCAGCGTCAAGGCCACCGCGCGCCCGTTGATACTGCCAAGCTCGGGCAGGATCAGCGCCAGACCGGGTAGGGGCACTTGGTAAAGCTCGGCAAAAAGCACATGGAGCGCGAACCACAGCGCCAGGTTCAGGATCACCCCGACCACCGCGGCGGTGATCCCCTGCAGCGCGCCGGTCAGACGGGGCCGCGTGGCGATCCAGTCCACGTAAGGTGCGAAGGTGAAGATCCACAGGAAGCAGGGCACGAAGGTCACCCAGAGCGTGACCAGAGCCGCCGCCAATGCGAGCCCCGGCCCGCCTTGCAGGAACCCGGCGAGAAAGCCCACGAATTGGGTCACGAGGATCAGCGGTCCGGGCGTGGTCTCGGCCAGCCCCAGCGCGTCAATCATCTGGGCCGGGTCGAGCCAGCCGCGCTCGGCGACGACCTCCTGGGTCATATAGGCCAGCACCGCATAGGCCCCGCCGAAGGTCACCACCGCGAGCTTGGCGAAAAAGAGCGCGATCTGGGTCAGAAAGCTCGCCCCCATGGCCCAGAGAAGGGCGATCGGGGCCAGCCAAGCGCTCAGCCACAGGGCGATCCGTCCCCAGGCCGGGCGCGGTGGACGGGCGGCGGGGTCGGGCGGCTCCAGCGGCGTGACGCGGATCCGCAGCGCGCCATAGCCCGCCGCCAGCGCGATGATCAGCGGAAAGGGCAGGCCAAAGACGAAGATCGCGGCAAAGCTCAGCCCGGCCAGCGCCCAGCGATCCGGCGCGGTCAGGGTGCGCCGGGCCAGACCGAGCAGCGCCTTGAGCACGATCACCACCACCGCTGCCTGCACGCCGAGAAACACCGCCTGTACCAAGGGCACGGTGCCGAGCAGGGCATAGGCAAAGGCCAGCGCCAGGATCACGCAGGCCCCGGGCAGCACGAAAAGCCCGCCCGCGATCAGCCCGCCCGCCGTGCCGCGTAGCCGCCAGCCCGCATAAGTGGCAAGCTGCATCGCCTCGGGCCCCGGCAAGAGCATGCAAAAGGACAGCGCGTTGAGGAATTGCGGCTGGGTCAGCCAGGGGCGCGCCTCGACCAGCTCCTCCTGCATCAGGGCGATCTGGGCGGCGGGTCCGCCAAAGGACAGAAGACCGATCCGTCCGAAGACGCGGGTCAGCTCGGCAAGGGAGGGGGCAGGGGCCATGGGCCGGATCTAGCGCCGCAGGGTCACGGGCGCATGACGATCAGCCATGGAGCGCGACACTGTCATCCGGGGCCTGGTCCCGCTCGGTCATCCCGTAGTCGCGCAGCACATGGGCCACGCGCAGGCGGTAATCGCTGAACATGGTTTCGCGCCCGGCCTTCTGGGCCTGCCGGTGCTTGGTCAGGCGGCGCCAATCGGCCAGCGCCTCTTCATCCCGAAAGAACGACACCGACAGGAGCTTGCCCGGCGTGGTCAGGCTCTCGAACCTTTCGACTGAAAGAAAGCCGTCGATCTCCTCGACGAGCGGGCGCATCTCGGCGGCCATGGCGAGATAGGCGTCGGTCTTCCCTTCGGCGGGATAGACCTCAAAAATCACTGCGATCATCGGAGCTCCTGTAAGGTGGCGGGCCTAGAACATGATCTGCGCGGTCTCGCGGCGGATCTTCTCGCGCAGGGTCCGGGCATAGTCGCGATAGCCCCGCGCGGTCATCACGAAACCGCCCCGGGTGATGACCGAGCGCTTGAAATAGGTGGTGATCGACAGACCGAGGGATTCGATGGCCAGCCCGTTGATCTCGATGCCGGCGCGCTCGGCGGCGCGACGGGCGCCGCGCGGATCCGTGCCCGCATTGTCCGGCCCGTCGCCGGAGACATCGATCACCTTGCGCGCGCAATCGGGCACCTGCGTGAATTGGGCCATGGCTGTGCTGAGCGCCTCGCCCACGGCGGTGTTCGACATGATATAGGCGCGGGGCATCATCCGGGCCTGTTGGGCGAACCGTTCGAGATCCGACTTGGTCTGCATCCGGGTCCACGGGATCGAGATCTGCTGGGCACCGCGGCCCGACCATTGCATGACCGCCAGCGCCATCTGCCCCTGCACCAGCGCATCGGCAATCTCGGCATCGCCAAGCGCGTCGGCCAGCCCCTCGGTCTGGAACCGGTATTCGGCGGCATCGATGGATTGCGAGACGTCGATGGCCAGTAGCAGCGCGGTCTGACAGGCGCGCGCCGGAAGGGCGACGGCAAGCAGGATCGAGGCGAAGGCAAGTGGGCGCAGAAGAGCGATCATGTCCCCAGACTGCACGCCGCGCGGGCAACGTGCAATCATGCAGTGATCCGGGCTGCGCCGGGCAACGTGGGTCCCGTTGCGCGACGCGAGGCCGCAATCAGTTGCGGGACGGAAAAATACCCTGCAGCGCCACGCAGTAGCGCAGCACAAGTGTCGGCTGCATGTTGTTCACGGCTGTCCCGCTGCCCACGGTGGTCTCGGTCACACTCGCCATGTCACTGTTCATCAGCGTGTTCGGCGCCGTGCTATAGATGGGGGCGTTCGTGGACAGGGCCGGCACCCCGCCCGCAGGAGACGGCGACGAGCCCGGAGCCGCGTTGCCTTGAATGGCGACGGCGACCCCATGGTTGTGAGCCGGCATATTGTCTGTGGTCAAGGTGTTGGTTTCGATTCCGATTTTCTGACCCAGGGCACGGTAGCTCAGGCCAGCGCTTTGGCCAAGGGACACCGGCACGCGGCCCCGCAGATCCGGCAGTCCAAAGGTGGTGCGGCCATCGCCGCCATAGATCGTGCCATAGAGCGCGAACAGCGCGGAGAATCGCGAGACCTCGAGCAACTTTCCGTCGGCTTCGGTCCATCCACGGGGGCAGAAGTTGTAACCCACGAGCATGATCTCTCCGATGAACGGTTCCGCGCCGGCATTGGCCTTGCTCGCGGGCATGGGGCCGATCAGGGCTGCGGTGAGTACTGCAAACAGCGAGGCTTTAAGTGATTTAGAAGTGGACATGGTTTCTCCCGAACAGGTTTTGAAATGCCTGTCGCGCTGTGCGACAGGCGGGTTGGTAATGGGGCGAGTTAGGGTTTCGGCGGGGCCGGATCAGGTCTTTCTGTGCCTGGCATACCCAAGCAGTCCGAGCGCGCCCAGCAAGAGCGGCAGTCCGGCCGGCAGGGGAACCGGCGGCGGGGGCGGAGCTGTTGCTTCGGTCTCGAATGTCAGGCTCACGAAGTCGATGGCGTAAGCATCTTGTCCAGAGAATCCCGGCGCGGCGAACTGAAGAAAATCTTGTTCCGGTATAATGGTCAGGGTGTTCGTTCCGTCCAGAATCAGGTCAGTGGCCACGTCGAACATCACCGTCTCGATCCGGTTCGGCCCGTTCCCATCCGGGGTGGCCGCGGAGAAATACGTGCCGACATCCGTACCATTGACCTGGAACCGGGCCCCTTCGAACGCATCGCCGAACAAGCCGCCATTTGCCGGGCTGTCTGCCTTCAGATCGAGCCCCCAGACCTTTGCGGTGAATGTCGCACTGGTGACCGTGGTTCCGGTCAGATCGATGACCGCCGAGAACGAAGCTGTCCCGATTTCGCCAAAAACATCCGTATTCAGCGGATCCAAGGCGGTGCTGTTGTCCTGCGGCAGCACTGTCGGGGCGGTCTGTACGCCTGGGCAGGCGCCGCCGAGCCCGAAGCAGTCGTCATCTCCGAATTGTATCGATGTGGTCGCGGCCAGCGCCGGGCTGGTAGTCACAGCGAGTGCCGTCACCAATCGTAAAATGAATCTGCGTCGCATTGAGAGCGCTCCCAAACTGGATAAGTTGAAAAAACAACGAAGAAAAATCCGTTAGGGGGTCATTGTTGACGATTTTGAATTATTTGGGAACGAAAATCTGCTGGCGCGTGCGTCACGCCTCGGACGGCTTTGCGGATCAACGCAGTCCGGATATTGGTTCCGCACGCAACTGAGGACCCTGAGCGGGGGGCTCATTTGGGCCGAAAAGACAGCTATGATTTGTGGGGGAAATGCAGGCTTCTGTTGCCAGGTGCCTGCGAACCCCGCCTTACGCGGCTAGGCGCAAGGGCTTAAGTTTCGGTGTTGTTACTGCTTACGCAGCAACGGCCACCGGAGCACGGTTGTCGTTTGCAACTGTACAATTTAGGCCGATAACGGTGGCACCCAGCCGAGACAAAGCTAACCCCTTTAGACGTTCGTCGATCCTGTTTCGGCCCCATCTGCCCGCAAACGACGGGGATGTTGGTGGAGCCGCCGGGTACCGCCCCCGGGTCCGATCCGCTTATTACGAGCGCGTTTATGTCCATAGTCCCGAAGGACAGATCCCAACATAAGCACAGCGGCGGGAAGTTGAAAGAGGGATCAGAGGTTGATCGCAAGCGCGAGGACCGCCACGACCGCCTCGGTCGCGAAAAAGCCCCAGGTCCGGCGCGTCGGGGCCTCGTCCCGCAAAAGCGATGTGAGGCGCCCGATGGCGGCCCCGCCCCAGGCAAAGCCCACCATGGCATAGGCGGTGGGGCTGCCAAGGATCAGCGCGCCGACCCCCAGCCCGACGAAGAGGGCGCCTGCCGAGGCGCGGATCTCGGAGACGCCCATGGTGGTCTCGCCGCGCTGCAGGTCGAGCGTCTCCATGGTGAATTTCGGGGCGAGCCAGCCGAAGCAGCCGAGGCCGATGCTCATGAGGGCGATGAGGATGTTAAGAATGTCGATCATGGGGTCCGGGTCTCTCTGATGTCTCTGCGGTAGCTAGGGCGCACTGAAACGAAAACACCGCGCCGAGGCGCGGTGTTCCCGAAAAATCTCGTGATCGCCCGGATCAGAACCCGGCCTTGATCCGCTCGAAGGTTTCGGATTGCTTCTGGCGCAGCTCCATATCCATGGGCAGCTGGGCCAGCACCGGGGCATTCACCACGCCCAGACCCACCTCGGCCAGCGCATCCGCCCCGACCTCGGTCATGGCAGCGGCGTTGGAATGCCCATAGCCCGCCTCGAGCAGGGGTTGGGTCGAACTGGGGTCGAGCACCGCGTTGAGGAAATCATAGGCCTTGTCCTCGGACCCCTGACCCTCGGCCAGGTTCACATAGCCACAGAGCCACAGGGACGAGCCCTCGGTCGCCTCCTGCTGATAGCCGATGGGGAAGCCTTCTTCGGCCATGGTGGGCAGGGTCTCGTTCCAAGCCCAAGCCGCCACGACCTCGCCCGTGGCCAGAAGCTGCGCCAGCTCACCGGGATCGGTCCAGTAGGTGCGCAGGTTCGGATGCACCTCGCGCAGCCAGGCGGAGGCGGCGTCGAACTCCGCGTCGGTGGCGGTGGTCCAGTTCGTGGTGCCCGTGGCCAGATAGGCCAGCGCATAGGCGTCATCCACATTGTCCGGCAAGGTCAGCATCTGGCTATAGGCCGGATTGCGGAAGATCTCGAGCGTGGCGACATCTTCGGCGGGCACCTTGTCGGTGTTATAGGCGATCGCCGTAGAGCCGAAATCGACCGGGATGAAATAGACATCGCTGATGCCCTCGGTCACGTCCTGCCCGGTGAGGTTCGCGTTCAGATCGCCGTAAGCGGGGATGCGCGAGATGTCCCAGGGCTCCAGGATGCCGCTCTCGACCCATTTGGTCACCGAGCCGGCGCAGACATGGCTGACATCGGGTTTGAAGCCCGAGACGATCTTCTGGAATGCCTCTTCCTCGTCGCCGAAGAAGGTGAATTCCGGGCTCGCCCCATGGGCAGCGGTATAGCTCGTGTGAAAGGCGGGATCTTCGAACCCGGCGTAATCAAAGACGATCAGATCACCATCGGCGGCCCCGACCGGGGCAGCGAGCGCAACAAGCGCGGTGGTGGCGGTCAGGCGAAAGGCTGCGGTCATCAGGGTCCCAAGCTCCAAGGTCAACACTACGGGCGCGACGTTAGAAAGAACCCCGCGCAGGTGCAATACGCCGCGTTCCGGACGCGGCGGGGTGGTCAGCGCGCCGCCCGTTTCGCGCGCATCTGGCTGCCGAGATCGGCGGTATAGTCGGCAAGATCCGACAAGGCCGCTGTGACGCCCGCGCCATCGCGCGCCGCCATAGCGTCACGGATCCGCTGGTGCAGCGTCGCGATCCGTGCGCGCGAGCGCTCGGTGTAGGTGATCATGTTCATCAGGGGCTGCATCCCCTCGACCGCGCCCGCCAGTTGGTAGCTCAGCACCGGATTGCCCGCCGCCTCCACCAGCACCCGGTGAAAGGCCACATCGGAGGCGCAGAAATCCGTGTCGCTCAATCCTGGGTCCGCCTGTCGCGTGACCTCGGCGCTCATGGCCGCGAGATGCGCGTCTTCGCGCCGGGCCGCGGCCAGGGGGGCCACGGCCCGTTCTAGGGCAAAGCGCGCCTCGCAGGCGGTCTCGAAATCCACCGCGTTCATGCTCAGCACAAGCGTGGCGGTCGTTTCCTGCTGCGCGGCGGCCTCGGCAAAGCTCAGCCGGTTGACGAAGGCCCCACCCGTCGCCCCGCGCTGGGTCCGGATCAGGTTCTGGGCGGCCAGCCGTTTCAGCGCCTCGCGCACCGTGGGGCGCGAGACCTCGAACCGCTCGGAAAGCTCTGCCTCCGAGGGCAGGCGATCATCCACCAGAAGGTCCTCGCGCAGGATCGCATCCTTGATCGCGTCGGCGATCTGAACGGCGAGATCCCGCCCTGGGTCGAGTTGATAGTCCATGCCCGCTCCATATGTCAGACATTAATTGTTTGACATTTAGTCTGCGCCGATAAATCCTTCGCTGCAAGAGGGAGGATTCATGACATATCTGCGCGCATCCATGAGGAGCCTGTCCTGGCTCACGGTGTTTGTCATCATCCTTCTGGCGTGGTGGGTCATGTTCGACATGGCCCGGATGAGCGGCGTCGATGTCTGGGGCCGTCCGGTGGGCATGAACATGATGCCCATGGAAAGCTTCGGCACGCTCTTTGCCATGTGGGCGATCATGATGGCGGCGATGATGCTGCCCACCATGGTGCCAACCATGGGCACCTATGACGCGCTGATCAAATCCGCCGATGGCACGCGGCTCGGCTGGGTCGGAGTGCTGCTTGGGTATTTCGCGGTCTGGATCGGGATGGCCGCCGCGCTGGCGGGACTGCAACTGGTGGCGCTGCGGGTCGGGCTTGTGGACGGGCTCGGCGCGTTCCACTCGCTCTGGGCCGCGGGCGCGCTTCTGCTGGTTGTCGGTGCCTTTCAGTTCAGCCGCCTTAAGGCGACCTGCCACGGGGTCTGTCATGCGCCGATGCAGTATTTCCTCGGCCATTGGCGCACGGGCTTTGTCGGCGGGCTGCGCATGGGGGCGGGGCTGGGCGTCTTCTGTGCGGTCTGCTGCTGGGGCCTGATGGCGCTGGGCTTTGTCGGGGGCACCATGAGCCTTGTGTGGATGGGCCTCGCGACCCTGTTCATGGTGCTCGAAAAACTGCCCCAGATCGGGGATTACGTGATCCGCCCCATGGGTGCGGCACTCATCGTGGCCGGGCTGGCCGTCATCGGCCTCGCGGCTGTCGGATAAACGTCGGGTCTGAGACCCGGCAACAGGGAGGGAGAGGCATGGCTGTGAAGAAAGCGCGCAAGAGCGACCGGCTGCAGGTGATGGAGCGGATCGACGCCCGCATGAACCCGCGACGGCGCAGGATGGAGCCAACGAACTGGGCGCTCAAGGGGGAGCTGTTCATGAACTGCTCCTGTACGGTCTTCTGCCCTTGTGTTGTGAGCTTGGGCAAGCACCCGCCGACCAATGGCTATTGTCAAACCTGGTTCGGTGTTTCCATCGATAGCGGACATTTCGAAGGTGAACCTCTGGACGGCATAAACGCGGCCCTTCTCGTGGATATCCCAGGCAAAATGGCCGAGGGCGGTTGGAAGGTGGCGGTCTATATCGATGAGAGCGCGACCCAAAAAGCGTATAACGGTTTGCTGAAGATCTTCTCGGGCGCTGCGGGTGGGACCACGGGGGTCTTTCACTTCCTCGTCTCCGAGATCCTCGGCGCCGAGCGCGAGCGCGTGATCATCGAGAAGGATGGCGGGCGTCGGAAAATCACCGTTGGGCGCAAGATCCAGGGCGAGATCGAGTTGATCGGGGGCAAGGATACGAACCATCCGGTGATGGTCTCGAACTCAAAATACTGGATGGGTCCGGACGTTCTGGTGGCCCAAGGGCTGCGTTCGAAGGTTCGCGATTACGGTCGGGTTTGGGATTTTGACGGGAAATCGGCGGATATCACCCCGATCGACTGGAAAGGACCCAAGCCGTGATCACCCCTGAGTTCTGCCGCACCATGGCGCGTTATAACGCCTGGCAGAACGGCGCGCTGATCGCGGCGGCCGATGGTCTGGGCGAGGCGGAGCTGGTCAAGTATCGCGGCAGTTTCTTCGGCTCGATCCTGCAGACGTTTTCCCACCTGCTCTGGGGGGATACGCTCTGGATGAGCCGGTTCGACGGGTGGGACACGCCCAAGGGCGGGATCACCGAGAGTGTCCGCTTCGTCGAGGACTGGGGCAGGCTGACCGATCTGCGCGCGGATGCGGATGCGATGATCCGCGACTGGGCGGACGGGCTGGACGAGGCCGCGCTGGGCGGCAGTCTGAGCTGGTATTCCGGCGCGCTGAAGGCGGATGTGACACGTCCGCTGGCGCTTTGTGTGGCTCATTTCTTCAACCATCAGACTCACCACCGGGGTCAAATCCACGCCATGCTGACAGCAGCCGGTGCGCGCCCCGGGGATACGGATCTCTTTGTCATGCCGGAGGGTATATGACGCATCTTCTTTCGCCGTCACGCCGGTTGCGGCGCACGCCGTTTTCCGACGGGGTCGAGGCCGCCGGGGTGCGGGCCTATACGATCTACAATCACATGCTGCTGCCCACGGTGTTCGAGAGTGTCGAGGCGGATTACCACCACCTGAAATCCAAGGTGCAGCTCTGGGATGTGTCCTGCGAGCGTCAGGTGGAGCTGCGCGGACCGGATGCGGGCAAGCTGATGCAGCTGCTCACGCCGCGCGACCTGCGGGGCATGCTGCCGGGGCAGTGCCTGTACGTACCGATGGTTGACGAGACCGGCGGGATGCTCAACGACCCGGTGGCGCTCAAGCTGGCCGAGGACCGGTTCTGGATCTCCATCGCCGACAGCGATCTGCTGCTCTGGGTCAAGGCGCTGGCCAATGCGCGTCAGCTCGAAGTGCTGGTCGAAGAGCCCGATGTTTCGCCCCTGGCCTTGCAGGGACCGCTGGCCGATACGCTGATCTCGCGGGTCTTTGGCCCCGATGCCGTGGCGCTGCGCTTCTTCCGCTTCGGGTTTTTCCAGTTCGAGGGGCGCGATCTCGTGGTCGCGCGCTCGGGCTATTCCCGTCAGGGCGGGTTCGAGATCTACGTCGAAGGCAGCGATCTGGGCATGCCCCTCTGGCAGGCCTTCATGGAGGCGGGCGAGGATCTGGGCGTGCGCGCGGGCTGTCCCAACGGGATCGAGCGGATCGAGGGCGGGTTGCTGAGCTATGGCAATGACATGACCCGCGCCAACACCCCCTATGAATGCGGGCTGGAGCGGTTCTGCAACGTGCAGACGGCCATTGGCTGCCTCGGGCGTGATGCGCTCCTGCGGGTGGCCATGGATGGCCCCAACCGCCAGATCCGTCCGATCGAGATCCGCGGCGAGGCAGTGCCGCTCTGTGACCGGGCCTGGCCGATCCTCGCGCAGGGGCGGCCCGTGGGGCAGGTGACCTCGGCGGCCTGGTCCCCGGATTTCTCGACCAACGTGGCGATTGGCATGGTGCGGATGACCCATTGGGATCCGGGCACCGAGTTGATCGTTGAAACCCAGGACGGGGCCCGCGAGGCCATCGTCCATGACACATTCTGGCACTAAGCGACGCCCTCTCGGGACGCGTCGCGGAACGACTCAAGGAGAGTTCAGATGAAAGCATTGGTGGTCCGCAAGGAGGGCGACGAGAAACCCGTCGCCGCCGTCGAGGAGATCGGGATCGACGATCTGCCCGCGGGCGAGGTGACGGTGGATGTCGAGTACTCCACCGTGAACTACAAGGACGGGCTCTGCATCGGGCCGGGCGGCGGGCTGGTGCGCAAGTACCCCCATGTGCCGGGGATCGACTTTGCCGGGACCGTCTCGGCCTCTGACGATGACCGCTACAAGCCGGGCGACAAGGTCGTGCTGACCGGCTGGCGCGTGGGCGAGGCCTATTGGGGCGGCTATGCGGAAAAGGCGCGGGTCAAGGCCGATTGGCTGGTGCCGCTGCCTGAGGGGCTGAGCACCAAGCAGGCCATGGCCGTGGGCACGGCGGGCTTCACCTCGATGCTGGCGGTCATGGCGCTGGAGGATCACGGGCTCGTCCCCGGGCAGGGGCCGGTGCTGGTCACGGGCGCTGCGGGCGGTGTGGGCTCGGTCGCCACGGCGATCCTTGCGGCCAAGGGCTATGAGGTGGCGGGTGTCACGGGCCGCCCCGAGACCGCCGACTACCTCAAGAGCCTCGGCGCGACCCAGATCGTCGCCCGCGAGGATGTCGCCGAAACGGTCAAGCGTCCGCTGGAATCCGAGACCTGGTCGGGCTGCGTCGATGCCGTGGGCGGGGCCATGCTTGCGCGGGTGCTCGGCCAGATGAATTACGGGGCCTCGGTGGCCGCCGTGGGTCTCGCCGGGGGCGCGGGCCTGCCGGCGACGGTCATTCCCTTCCTTCTGCGCGGGGTGAACCTGCTGGGGATCGACAGCGTCATGCAGCCCTATGACAACCGCGTCCGCGCCTGGGGCGAGATCGCGGCCCATCTGCCCATGGACAAGCTCGAAGCGATGGTCAATCCGGCGACCCTGTCGGATCTGCCGCAGCTTGGGCGCGATATCCTCAAGGGGCAGGTCAAGGGCCGTGTGGTCGTGGATGTGCGTGCCTGATCCACACGGATCATCGTGATTTAATCCTTGCAAGCCCGGGCCTTGAGGTCCGGGCTTCATCTTTTGCGCGAGCATTGGCCTGGGCCACCGCTTGGTGGCGCGGCGGCTCAGCCCCCTCCGCGCGCGGCAATGCTTGACCTCCGTTCGCGCCGCGCCATGTCACGCTCAGGGCGGATGGCGCGTGAGGGGCGATATGAGCGATACGGACAAGACGGCACCGGTTCTGTGGTGGGTGCGGCGGGATCTGCGCCTGTCGGACAATGCCGCGCTGCTGGCGGCCTGTGCCACGGGCGCGCCGGTCATCCCCGTCTTCCTCTGCGATGACCTGATCGACAGTCTGGGGGCGGCGCCGAAATGGCGGTTCGGGCTCGGCATCGCGGCCTTGCAGACGCGGCTGCGCGCGCTGGGATCGGAGTTGATCCTGCGCCGAGGGTCCGCGCTGGATGGGCTGCGCGCGCTCTGCGCCGAGACAGGCGCGCAGGCCGTCCATTGGAGCCGCGCCTATGACCCCGCCCAGGTCGCCCGCGATACTGAGGTGAAGGCCGGTCTGAAATCCGACGGGATCGACGGTCAGAGCCATGGCGGCCACCTGTTGATCGAGCCGTGGACGGTCGAGACCGGGACGGGCGGGTTCTACAAGGTCTACACGCCCTTCTGGAAATCCGTGCGGACCCGCGAGATGCATGTGCCGCGCCCGCAACCCAAGGCGATCCCGGCTCCGGACCAGTGGCCCGAGAGCGACAGCCTTGCGACGTGGGATCTGGGCGCTGCCATGAACCGCGGTGCCGAGGTCGTCGCGCCGCATCTGGCCGTGGGCGAGGAGGCCGCGCGCGACCGTCTGGACCGCTTCATCGAGGATCGCGTTGCCGCGTACGGCACGGCCCGGGACATTCCCGGCATCGAGGGCACCTCGCGCCTGTCCGAGAACCTGACCTATGGCGAGATCAGCCCCGCCACCTGCTGGCAGGCCGGGCAGCGCGCGCTCCATGACGGCAAGCCGGGGGCTGAGATCTTCCTCAAGGAGTTGGTCTGGCGCGAGTTCGCCTATCACCTTGTCTGGCATACGCCGCGCCTTTTGGATCGCAACTGGCGCGAGGACTGGGATGGCTTCCCTTGGCGCGACGACAACCCGGAGGCTGAGGCCTGGCGGCAGGGCCGTACGGGCATCCGCTTTGTCGATGCGGCCATGCGCGAGATGTATGTGACCGGGACCATGCACAATCGCGGACGGATGATCGTGGCCTCGTACCTGACCAAGCACCTGATGACCCATTGGCGGGTCGGGCAGCTTTGGTTCGAAGACTGTCTGGTGGACTGGGACCCGGCGTCGAACGCCATGGGCTGGCAATGGGCGGCGGGCTCGGGCCCCGATGCCGCGCCCTATTTCCGCGTCTTCAACCCCGATACGCAGCTCGACAAGTTCGACCGGGACCAGAGCTATCAGCGCCGCTTCATCGCCGAGGGGCAGGGCTCGCCGGAGCCCGATGCGCTGTCCTTCTTTGCGGCGGTGCCGCGCAGCTGGGGCCTGTCGCCCAATCACCCCTATCCCGACCCCATTGTCGCCCTGGACGCAGGGCGCAAACGCGCCCTCGACGCGTATCAGGCGCGCAAGGACGCCGCATAATTGACACCGTTGGTGTAAACCCCCTACGACAAGGGAACACGTCCTTGAATCAGGGGCGTTTTTGACTGCCCCGCTCGGGCCATAGCCGAGGACACGAATGACACTGCTTGCCGGAACCAAAGGCGCTGCCGAAACGATCCTGACCAGCCCCAAGGGGCAAACCAATCTGCCGCGCTATTTCCAGGCGGCCTTCGACACGGCGTCGAAAATCGAGCATGGCAGGCTGGACTTCATCCTGTCCGACGGCCGGCGGTTTCGGGTCGAGGGGCCCCATCCCGGCCCCGTGGGCGAGCTGGTGATCCATAATGACGATGTCTTCGGCCGTCTGATCCGCGAGGGCGAGCTTGGCTTTTGCGACGCCTATCTCGATGGCTGGTGGAGCACGCCGGACCTGCAGGCGTTCATGGACCTGATCAGTGCCGATAATGAGGCGCTGTTTGATGGCTATACCGGCTTTGCCGTGGTGCGTGCGGTGGAAAAGCTGCGCTTCTGGCTGCAATCGAACAGCAAGAAACAGGCCAAGAAGAACATCTCGGCCCATTACGATCTGGGCAACGAGTTTTACGGGCTCTGGCTCGACGACACGATGACCTATTCCTCGGCCATGTTCGAAACCGGGCAGGAAAGCACCGAGGCCGCTCAGCAGCGCAAATACGCCTCCATGGTGGATGAGATGGGCGCCCAGCCCGGCGATCATGTGCTCGAGATCGGCTGCGGCTGGGGCGGGTTCGCGGAATATGCCGCCAAGGAGCGGGGGCTCAAGGTCACGGGCCTGACCATCAGTCAGGCGCAATATGACTACGCGGTTGCCCGGATTGCCAAGGCGGGCCTGTCCGATCAGGTCGAGATCAAGCTGCAGGATTACCGCGACGAGCGCGGGCTCTATGACGGGATCGCCTCGATCGAGATGTTCGAGGCTGTGGGCGAGAAATACTGGCCGGTCTATTTCGACACCCTGCGCGACCGTCTGCGCCCGGGCCGCCACGCGACGCTGCAGATCATCACCGTCAAGGACGCGAAGTTCGAAACCTATCGCAAGGGCGTGGATTTCATCCAGAAATACATCTTCCCTGGCGGGATGCTGCCGGGGCCGACCGTCCTGCGTGAGCAAATCCGCCGCGCGGGGCTCGAGGTCAAGCGGTCCATCGAGTTCGGCGAAAGCTACAGCCAGACCCTGCGCCGCTGGCACGAAACCTTCAACGAACGTTGGGACGATGTCGCGTCCCTCGGCTTCGATGACAGATTTCGCCGCATGTGGAACTTTTATCTGACATCTTGTGCTGCCACCTTCCATTACGGGAACTGCGATGTGACGCAGATTACCGTGACCAAACCGGGGTGAGGGCAGACAAGAGGGCGTCATGCCGACAGGCGCAAAACTGATCGGGGCAATCATTTTCGGACTGACCGGCGCACTGGCCGCGTGGATCGGCATCCCGGGCCTGCCTGACGGGCGGCAAGCCGGGGCGCTGATGCCGCTTGCGACCCTGTCGGGGATCTGGTTCGGCTGGCGGTTGGCGGGCACCCATGTGGGATCGACCCTGCGGCAGGCCTTCGTGCTGTCGGTGCGGACCGTGGCGATGATGCTGGTGGCGACGCTCTTTCTGATCGCCGGCGAAGAGGCCTATCAACGCTCCATCAAGCTGCGCTATGACGGGCCCATCGAGGCGGTGACGGATGTGGCGAACCTGATGCTTTATTTCGGTCAGATGGCCATTCAGGGGCCCGTGCTGACGGTGCTGGCCCTGGGCATCGTCACCGGCGCGGTCTTTGTCCGCTGGGCGGGATACGCGTTTGAATGAGGCGTCCTTCTGAATGACCCGACTGTTCGTGTTCGGCACCCTGCGCGATCCGGCGCTGCTCGCGCTGGTTCTGGGGCGACACCCCGTGACCCAGCCCGCCTTTCTGCCCGGCGCGGCGGTGTGGCAGGCCGCGGGACATGACTTCCCGATCTGCCTGCCTGCCGATCCCGAGGCGCGGGCCGAGGGTCTGGTGATCGAGGGGCTTACCGAAGCGGATCTGTCGCGTCTGGATTTCTATGAGTTGGGGTTCGGCTATGCCCGCGAGACCGCTGAGCTGCATCTGGCGGACGGGGGCAGGGTGGCGGCCGCGCTCTACCGTCCGAGCGGGCCGGCCCTTGCGCCAGGCGGGGCCTGGGATCTGGCGGCGTGGCAGAGTGCCTATGGCGCGATCACCCGAGAGACCGCCATCGAGGCCATGAGCTATCACGGCAGCCTGTCACCGGACGAGATGGCGGCGCTCTGGCCGGTGATGGAGGCGCGCGCGCAATCCCGCATCGCGGCCCGGGACCGCCCTGCGCCCGTGCGCGGCGGCCTGCCGGACCGGGCCGGGATCCGAACCGAGCGGGTCGAGATCGGCTATAACGGCTTTTTCCGCCTCGAAGAGCATCACCTGAGCTATCCCAGCTTCAATGGCGGGCAGAGCCCGGTGGTCAGCCGCGTGGCCTTCGTGTCGGTCGATGCGGTCACGCTTCTGCCCTATGACCCGGTGCGCGACCGCGTGTTGCTGGTCGATCAGTTCCGGGTCGGGCCTTTTGTCCGGGGCGATGCGCAGCCATGGACGCTGGAGGCCGTGGCGGGCCGGGTCGATGGCAATGAGACCTGGGAAGAGGCCGTCCATCGCGAGGCGCGGGAGGAGGCGGGGCTGACCCTGTGGCATCTGGCCCATATCGGCTCCTACTACCCGTCGCCCGGTGCGGTGACGGAATACCTGGCCTCCTATATCGGCCTGACCGATCTGCCGGACAGTGCGGCCGGCCTCTTCGGTGTGGCCGAAGAGGCCGAGGATATCCGCGCGATCCTGGTCGAATTCGAGGATCTGATGGCGATGACCCGGGATGGCCGGATCCAGAATGGCCCGCTGATGATCTCGGCGCTGCGGCTCGCGGCGGATCGCGAGGTCCTGCGCGCCATTCAGCGCCCCTGAGGACCCTCCGGAACAGACCCGCACGGGCGCTCGGGACGCACCCGACCGGGGGTGGTCGCCCGCAGGCGCGCGCACCCTTGAGGTCCGCCCGGCCCGAGCGTATCACTCGGGCACCGCGCGAAAGGGAGATCGCCATGCAGACCTACAAGGACCTTGCGGAGGCCATTGGCCACACTCCGTTGATCCGGCTGAATGCCGCAAGCGCCGCGACCGGCTGCGAGATCTTGGGCAAGGCGGAATTCCTCAACCCGGGCCAGTCCGTCAAGGACCGGGCCGCGCTGTATATCATCCGCGATGCGGTGGCGCGGGGCGCGCTGAAGCCGGGCGGCACGATCGTCGAGGGGACGGCGGGCAATACAGGGATCGGGCTGGCACTGGTGGGGGCCTCCATGGGCTTCAAGACCGTGATCGTGATCCCCGAGACCCAGTCCGAAGAGAAAAAGGACATGCTGCGTCTGGCGGGCGCGGAACTGGTGCAGGTACCGGCGGCACCCTATCGGAACCCGAACAATTACGTGCATTACTCGCGCCGTCTGGCCGAGCAGCTGGCCAAGACCGAGCCCAATGGGGCGGTTTGGGCAAACCAGTTCGACAACACGGCCAACCGACAGGCCCATGTGGAGACCACCGGCCCCGAGATCTGGGAACAGACGGGCGGCAAGGTGGATGGCTTCATCTGCGCGGCGGGTTCTGGCGGCACGGTCGCCGGTGTCGGCATGGCGCTGCAGCCCAAAGGTGTGAAGGTCGGGCTGGCCGATCCCGATGGCGCGGCGCTCTATCACTACTACGCCCATGGATCGCTCAAATCCGAAGGCTCGTCGATTTCCGAGGGGATCGGGCAGGGGCGGATCACCGCGAATCTCGAGGGGTTCACTCCGGATTACAGCTATAACATCCCCGATAGCGAGGCGCTGCCGCTGGTCTTTGACCTGCTGCGGGAGGAGGGGATCTGCCTTGGCGGATCCTCGGGCATCAACATCGCGGGCGCGATCCGGATGGCCCGGGATATGGGGCCGGGTCATACGATCGTGACGATCCTGTGCGATTATGGGACACGCTATCAGTCCAAGCTCTACAATCCCGAGTTCCTACGGGAAAAGGGCCTGCCTGTGCCCGATTGGCTCGACGCGCTGCCCCGCAGCCTGCCGGCGGTCTTCGAAGAGGTCTCCTGACGGGATCGGAGGCGGCATCGCCCAAGGACGATGCCGCGGACCCGCGCCGCCCGGGCCGCTGGAATATCGGCGCGCGGGCGGGGGGCCGGCAGCACGGGCGAGGGGAAGTCCCGAGGCGCGACATGCTGGCCAAAATCCCCCCATTTCTGCCCTTGCAACCGCCCCGGCTTTGGCGCTAAGACGCCCCTCACGGAGAGGTGGCCGAGTGGTCGAAGGCGCACGCCTGGAAAGTGTGTAGGCGGGAAACCGTCTCCAGGGTTCGAATCCCTGTCTCTCCGCCACTCCTTCCTTCTCCGCGTTACGTTGCTCTCTCTTAGGACGTCGTTGCCCTTGGGGCTCCAATCAACGAACACGCGGCTTCGCTTTCGTTGACTTTGCCCCAATATCACCCCAGTCGTGTCTTTGGGTGGATCGGTGCTGTCTCAGAACACGACATGCCCGGTGTTCCGAGACCTTCAACTCACCGCGAACACGATCAGTGCAAGCGCGGCGGCGAGTGGGGCTCAGAAGTTTTCCTTTGCAGCCTAGGCCAAGATCGGTTTGTCCAGCATCAGATCTGAAACAGCCTTTCGAAGCCGTTCGTTCTCTTTCTGGAGGCGCCTGAGCTCCTTCAATTGGTCCGTGCCCATTCCACCGTACTTCTTCTTCCAACGGTAGTAGGTCCGTTCAGTCACGCCGATCTGCCGGATCGCGTCCAGACGCGGTATAGCTTGCCCCTTCAGGACCTCAACCTGCCGTAACGTCGTGACAATCTCCTCGGGATTTGGACGCTTCTGTGCCATGTGTTTTCTGCGTTTTCCTAAATAGAGCGGAGGATAACTTCAGTGGGGGAGGACCACATGGACGACGTCTCAAACGGTCCGGCTTGTGCGAGGAGTGGGACGCTTGTGACGAAACTGAAGTGGATAAAACTCGTGTTCCTTCACTACTATCAGTGCGTGGGGTTGCGCGTCTTTCTGTATGCGCTCTTGTCCTTTGGAGCGACGTTCGTAAATCCTCGCGCAAGCGCAGCAATCGGTTCCGAGATTGCCACGGATATCTATTTCTTTCGGTTACGCCGGTGCTCACAATTGTTGCGAGTAGCATGCTGGCCGTCTCTACGTTGTCGTTGAGCATCATGGTTTCGGTCCACCGCACTGTAGCCGAAACTGCGACACCAAGGATGCACCGAATTCTGCTTGAGGATATGACGCCCAGTCGATGCTCTCGGTATTCATTGGGGCATTTGTCTACTCTCTTGGTTCGCTGGTGCTCTACAGGGTGGGTTTCTACCCAGAGGATGCGGCCCATCTGGTGATAGGTGTAGCTGCTTTCGTTGTGGTGGCCGTGGTTTTCTCGCAGCTGGGGTGGAGCGACCACCTGACGGCCTTGGGAAGCCTCGACGACAGCACAGCTTCGCGCGCAGAGGCTCTGTTTTCCCATGGGCGGCACCCCCTTTTCGGCGCGTCTGAGCTGACGGAAAACACCGTTATGCCGTCTGAAACACGGGCATTGCGCGCGTCGCTATCCGGGTATCTGCAGTTGATGGACGTGGCTCACCTGCAAACCTATCTTGCCAGGGAATCGACACTTCATCTCACTGCGCGACCGGGAAAACACATACTCACCGGAGATATCACGGAGCACGTGTCCGGTCCCGTTGATGCTCAGTGTGCGACAAGCTTAAGAGCGCCTTCACCTTGGCCCTGTAAGGACCCATGGGCAGAACGCCGAACTTGGTCTCATGGTGACTTAAGAGATCACGTCATTGACACTTTCTCCGGGATTGAACGATCCCGGAACGGCGGTCGAAGTGCTCATGGTGCTGAAAACGCTTCTTTGGGATTGTGCTTTTGAATAGTCGACTGACGATGCGCCCGAGGCCTAAAATGTCGTCGCGCATCTTCCGGGCGGGTCCGAATTCGCCGAGGCCTCCTTTGCAAAACTCTTGCGCGATTGCAGCGGCAATTTTGTGGTCTTGCGAAAGCTGGTACAGCGCTTGGAGGTCTTGTAGACCGCCGACCTTCAGGAGCTGTCACAAGCCGCACGTGATCTGGCCGATCGATCCATCTTGATGGCAGGGACCTCCGGCATGTCGGAACAGGACCTCGCACAACTGAGATCAGAGGCAGTCGCTGCGTCTGCGTCTGCGTCTGCGCCCGTTAATAGCGTGCCTCCTGCTCTGATGGTTCACAACAGAGGAAGGCAGGTCTGGTGCGCGGGGACCTTTATGCTTTGCGATATTGGGAGGGTGCAGTCTCTCTCGCGACTGCTATAATTGTCGAAACCAAGCCCGCGGTAGCTTAAGATGTAGCGGGCGACAGCCATGGAAGCGAGGCCATAGCGATGTAATCGCCCACCCAGGCCAGCGATCCTTTACACGGCCGCCGGATAGCACTTCAGTGCGAGGCTGTGTAATAGATTAAGATCTCCCACGAGTGTCCAGCCCCCTGTTTCCGGGCTGATGATTTGGGCTTTCTCTAATTTGGTTTCTGGAACAGGCAGGCGCATGTTGAGGGCTTGATGCGGGAGCGGGTGTTGCCGACCGGGGTTGCCGACATCATTCGCGAGGCTTTGGTGATCCTGTACGAGCGCTTCGCTGCGATTTCGGCAAGCCCTTCGTACTTCAATGCCTTCCACGGGAACGAGCGAGAGACCCTTGGGCGGCGTCTGGATGATCTCGGCAATGGTCAAGGGGCGATCCCGGACCCTCTCGCGCTTCTTATCCATATCGCTCCTGACACTATCACAGTTTAGGATTTCGAGGTACACCACGTCTTTCCGAAGATCGGGGAGCGGACGAACCTTCTTCACGCGCGCAGGAGGTGATCCTTCTCAACGCGCGCATGATGTATTCGCTTAGAAACCAAACTCATACGCTTCTCCTTGCGATGCGGGGGCTCACAGGTTGGCGGCGGCCTGAGGCAGAGCGCGAACAGGGCTGCATGCAAATCGCTTGCTCGAAGAGCTGAACCATCGCGCCATGAACAGCCTCGCTATGATTCGTGGGATGATTTCCAGTAGTCGCGCAGGGTGAGCGAGGAAGCCGCGCAGGCGGCGTTTACCCCGATGCGCGCAAGCCCAACCGAAGTCGGACCCCTCTGTAAAACACTGTCGCGCTCCGGGGCGGTGGGCCGTGTCGATGCCGGGATTTATCTGAGTACCCTTGCGGAAGATCTGATCTTTCCGATCCATGCCGATGACGCATTCCTCGAAGCTGATCTGTAACTCCTGACAATCCTGCCTCGGGCGGATGCGGCGATGAGGACGTCTCTGGGGGTCATGTGATGCGCGGGGTCACTGCGCATCCGGGCATATGCGCTCGTATACCGATTTGCCTGGTTTCATCACCGCTCAACCAAAACGCGAAGCCATGGATATTTTTTTGGGGCGAACTATGTCCTAGTTTATAGCGGCGCGCTGGTGTTCGCCTATAGAGAGAACTTCCTTCCGACGGACCGACTGGAGCAATGGGGCGTCCTTCATCTGAAAATCTGCGAGAGCGGCTCCGCCGGGAGACGCTCCGGTCACATATTGCGCTCGACGTGATCGTGTCTGAGTTCGATCTACGGAGGCGCGACGGCCTTGCCGGCTTTCTCGGTATGCAAACCGCTGCGCTGAGCGTACTCACGGGGTTCGAAAGCTCACAGGACTGCCGGCGCGTGATGGATGACATCTTGGCGCGCGCAAAATCGGACCTGCGTGTTCTCGGGGTTCGACCCAATCACATGACGTGCGACGCACTCCGAGCCCCGCATCCGCTCGCGCTGGATTACGTGATCGCCGGATCACGGCTCGGAACGCAGGTTTTGAAGCGGCGCTGGACTGCTGCGACCGACCCGTTGACGCAGCGCGCGAGCGCGTATTTTTCAGCACCGACCTATATCGAGTTCTGGCGCGGGTTCTGTCAGCAGACCGAGACTATCCCCGGCACGGACCCTGTTGCGAAGGTTGTCCTGAAAGATGCAGACCGCATCTTCAAATTCTACAACGCTTGCGCGAAGTCTGCGCGAAAGTCGCTTGGAGTCCTGCATGTCTGACACTCAGAACGCCCGCCAAGAACCCACTTACGACCTGACGAATTGTGACCGGGAACCGATTCACATCCTCGGCAACGTTCAGAGCTATGGGTGTCTCATCGCTGTGTCATCGGATTGGATGATCACCCATGCATCGGAGAACTGTGGCGATCTCATTGGGTATGATGCGCGCACGTTGGTAGGTGCGCGGTTCATCGATATTCTCCCGGAAGAGACGGTTCATTTTCTGCGGACCAAGATGCAGGTCCTCAGCTATCAAAACGGGGCGGCCCGGGTTTTTGCGCATGCTGCCTTCGGGGATTCTCGGCTCTTTGATATCTCGATCAGTCAGAACGACCACAACCTCATCTTCGAGTTCGAGCCCCGTTCAGAACACCCAAAGCCGCAGGATGACGGGGCGACGGTCCAGGCCTTGATTGCACGCGTGCAGCGGCACTCCACGATCGACAAGATGGCAAAAGAGGCGGTGCGGGCGATCAAGATCCTCTCCGGGTTCGATCGGGTCATGGCCTATCGGTTCAACGAAGATGACAGCGGAACCGTGATTGCCGAAGAGCGAGAGCCGCAGCAGGAACCCTTTCTGGGTTTGCGATACCCGGCGAGCGATATTCCGAAGCAGGCGCGCGCGCTCTACGTTCGCAATCCCCTTCGGATCATCTCGGATGTGAATGCGCCGGTTTACGGAATCTATCCCAGCACGGATCCGAATGGCCGTGCGCTCGATCTGTCACTGGCCGTTACCCGCGCGGTGTCGCCGATCCATCTGGAATACCTGCGCAACATGGGTGTGGCTGCGTCCATGTCGGTGTCTATCTTGCGCAACGGGAAGCTCTGGGGACTCTTTGCGTGTCATCACAGGTCCGCGCATCACGTCGGCTACGACCTGCGGAGCGCGATCGAGCTTTTTGCGCAGCTGTTCAACTATGAGCTGGCGCAAGTGGAACTGAGCACCGAGCTTGAGGAAATTGATCGGGCGCGGTCTTTGCATGACAGGCTCATGTCGCAGCTTTCGGGGGGCAAAAGCGTTTCCGAAACCTTTGATGTTTTCTCGGAGAGCATCAATGAAGTCGTCCCGTTTGACGGCGCCGCGATTTACACCGAAGGCACCTACAAAGCGCGTGGATCCGCGCCGACCGCTGAAGAGTTTGCAGGGCTTGCGAGGTTTCTGAACACCACGCCATCCGGGCAGGTTTACCAGACCCACGCTTTGGTAGAGCGCTACCCCGAAGCCGAAGGGTTTTCGGACCGGGTCGCTGGAATCCTTGTCCTGCCGATCTCCCGTACGCCGCGAGATTACCTCGTCCTGTTCCGTCGGGAGATTGCAACATCTGTCAACTGGGCGGGCAATCCGGACAAACCGGTCGAGGCGGGGCCGAACGGGATCCGGTTGACCCCGCGAAAGAGCTTCGAGGCGTGGAAACAAGTCGTGCGCGGGCAATGTGCCCCGTGGCGGGGCTCAGAGCTGCGCGCGGCGGATGCGTTGCGCGTGACGCTTCTCGAGGTTGTCTTGAAAATGGCGGATGAGCGCAACGACATGCGCAAGCAGGCGCAGGACCAACAGGAACTGCTTATTGCCGAACTCAACCACCGGGTCAGAAACATCCTGAACCTGATCCGGGGTCTGGTCTCGCAGGGGCAGGAAGAGGCGCAGACGGTGGACGATTACCGAACCGTTCTGGATGCCCGGGTCTTTGCGCTCGCGCGGGCCCATGACCAACTCACGGAGACCGAGTGGGGGTGGGTGCCGCTGCGCAATCTGGTGGATACCGAGGTGAAGGCGTTTCTGACCGGCAAGGAGCAGCGCGTCCGGATCACCGGGGACGAGATCGCATTGTCGCCGACGGCCTTTACCACCCTCGCACTGGTTCTGCACGAGATGGTGACGAATTCCGCCAAGTACGGGGCGCTCAACGACTCGTCGGGATCGGTGTCGATCGATGTCGCCCTGCAAAAAGACGGCGTTGCCAAGCTTTCATGGCGCGAGATGGATGGTCCGGCGGTTCAGGCGCCCACCCGGCGCGGGTTCGGCACGACCATCATCGAACGCTCCATTCCCTTCGAATTGAAGGGGCAGGCGGAGGTGCGATATCGGATGACCGGCCTCGAAGCGGATTTTGTTCTGCCCTCGGCTCATGTGCGCAAGGCTGAGATCACGCCGGTGTCGTCGGACGCGCCCGAGGTTGAACACGTCGCCAAGGTGCAGGTCGCCGGACATTGCCTCGTGCTCGAGGACAACATGGTGATCGCATTGGACGCGTCGGACATGCTCTCCGATCTCGGGGCGGATTACGTGCACACGAGCGGCTCCGTGGCGGGCGGGCTGGAAATCATCGAGAAGAACGCGATTGCCTTGGCCGTTCTCGACGTGAATCTCGGTGATGAAACCTCGCTGCCCGTTCTCAGGAAATGTCTGGAGCTCGAGATCCCGGTCATGCTCGCCACGGGCTATGGCGCCAATGAGGACCTGGTCAGCAAGTTCCCGAATGTCCCGATCCTGAAGAAGCCGTACAATTCGGATAGCCTCAAGCGGAAATTGGCCGAGCTGGGAGCCATCGGCTGAGCACGCGATCCCAAGGGCGGGCCCGGCGTCTTGTTTGCGATCAGGCTGAAATCATGCCGGGTTTGCCAGCCACGCTTGGCAGGACCGCAATCCCCCGGCACATCCGAGCCTGAGCTTCTAAGACGCGTGGAGCCCGAGCCGGGCGCGCGGCCGAGTAGTGCGTTTTCGCGTCAGCAGAGGCTCGGGTAGCAGCAAAAGCGGAACAAATACGCGGTTTGCGCGTTCTTTTGGCATGACTTTGATTTTTCGCTGTTTGCTGCTGACTTTTATTCTAATCTCCGGCGTCGCCTCGGCGCAGGTGTCGTCGAGCGCTTGCGACAGCGAGACGGTTTACTGCATCGACGAGCTGAACATTGGTCTCGCGCCTTCGGGGCCGGAGGTAGATCGCGCCACGCCGCGCGCCACGTTGGAGACGTTTCTCTTTCATGCGCGTCAGGAAAACTGGGCAACGGCGGCGCAAACGCTGAACGTCAACGGTTTCGATACGAGTGTGCAGCCGCAGGTCGGCGCGGATCTGGCGCGCAAGCTCTATACCGTGATTTCCCGCAAGGCGGTGATCGACTGGGACCGGGTAATCGATCGCCCTGATGCGATGCAGACCGTGGGCAACTCCTCGGAACCCATGCTCGGACAACCCCGGAAATCCATCCTGCTCTGGACCTTGGAAGTGCAGGGGCATCCGGCCTCGATACGGCTGGATCGCGTGCAGGTGCCCGGGACAGATGCGGTCTGGATCTTCTCGCGCCGGACAGTCGGCGATGTGCCGGCCCTCTATGCCGCCTACGGTCCGACGCAGCTCGAGCGCATGCTGCCCGATCCTCTCAAACAGAATGCCGGGTTCGGGTTCATGTGGTGGGAGATCATTGGCCTTCCGATGCTTCTCGGGCTGGCGCTGGCGTGCGCAATGCTGGTCTGGCGCGGGCTAGGGCGCGTCCGGGATCGGATGGATAGCGAGCTTACCCGACGCGCCGTGTCGGCCGCGCGGGGGCCTGCGGCAACGGCCGTGGCAACCGGCGTTGCCCTGTTCTCGGGGGTCAACCTGTTGGTGTTTTCGGGTCAGATCAGCACAATCCTGACCCCGATTGCATGGCTGGGCCTCTTGGCGTCCGGGCTGTGGCTTGTGGTGAATGTGGCGGATGTCGTCCTAGACGGGCTGACCCGGTTCGATGAGACGGACCTGACCCAACGGCAACAGATGCATATGCGTTCGATGGCGACCCGTGTCGCGGCCGCCCGGCGTGCCTTCACGGTCGCGATCGTTCTGATCGGGGGCGGCGTCTTTCTGTCGCAAACCAACCTCTTTCAGAACCTCGGACTGACCCTGCTCGGCACGGCCGGGGCGCTGACACTTGTGTTGGGTTTCGCGGCGCGCCGCGTTCTGGGCAACATCATGGCCAGCCTGCAGATTGCATTGAACCAGTCGGCCCGTATCGGGGACCGGATCGTTTTCAACGAGGCGCTCTGCCACGTGGAGCGGATCAACTTCACCTATGTGCAACTGAAGGACTGGGATGGCACCCGGCTCATTGTGCCGGTCGAAGAATTCGTGTCCACGCCGTTCGAGAATTGGACCATGAAGGATCCCGAGATGCTCCGGGTCATCAAGATCAAATGTGCCCATGATGCCGATGTGGATCGGCTACGCAGCGTGTTCGAAAGGGTCGTTGACGAGCTGGAAGAGGATGATCTCGGGTCTCTGGACAAGATGACCGTGCGTGTGGCCGAGCAGGATGTGTTCGGCAAGGAGGTCTGGTTCGGTCTGCCGTGTGCGGATCCCAATACGTCCTGGGATATCGCCTGCATGGCGCGTGAGAAAATCCTCGCCGAGATCGCCCAGCTCGAGCGCGCCGAAAAGGTCGAGATCCTGCCCGTGCCGCCTGCTGCGGAGGCGGCGTGATGCGGCGCGGGGCCGGGCGCCTGCCCAAGTGAACCTTGGACCTCGCAACGCGTTTTAGCGTCACGCGCACCACAGGGCGGGCCCAGATGACCCAGTTCCAAACCAGTACGATCACCCAGAGAGACATCATCTCGCCGGAGCTCTACGCGGTCCGGGTTGCCGGGCATGTGGAGAATGATGCCGCCGAGGCGCTGGTGGAGTTCATGCGCGCAGCCTTTGACCGTCATGATGACAAGATCGACATGCGGCTCGATCTGACTGCTTTCACCGGAAACGACTGGGACAGCCTGTTTGACGGGGATGTGACCATTTCCGTTTCCGCGCCCTGACCGACGTGAATCGCCATGTGGTCATCGCTGCGCTGTCCAAGGCCGAGAAGCTCATCGACCTTATGGACAAGGTCACCCTGGTCGATGCCAGGGCGGTCTCCACCGACGAGGCGGCAAAGGCATGGGCCTGTCTTGGCGAAGTGCCCCCGGCGGCCTAGACCGTTTGACTCCCGAAGATCCTGAGGTGGCGTTCGCGCTGCCTTTGTTGCCGTTTGGGCGTGTCTGTTCGACTTGCGCGGCACGTCAACCGCACCTGATATGCCCGGATCTCGGCCGCTCGCAACGCGGTCGCAAACCCGGACGGGAACAGAGTCCCCCTGTCGCGCGTTGTCACGTCAGAAGTTTGTTTCTTTTTGTTGCGTGAGGCTCCCTGTGACCGCGGTGTCGGGTGATGTCGCATTCCGCACAAGGACCCGAAATCGCCCAGAAAACGGAGAACACTGTGACCAGAGGTAGAGACGCCAGACGCCCATCAGACATTCCCGTGGCGGGGTGGTACGACATTGCAATGCGGATCAAGACCCGCGTGGCCGAAGAGCGTTTGAGCCTCGTGGCCGCCGGGGTTGCCTTCTTTTCGATGCTGGCGCTTTTTCCGGCGGTCACGGCCATGCTCGCGATCGGTGGCCTTCTTCTCGAGCCCGGAACGATCCTGGCGCAGATGGAACAGTTGCGCGGGATCGTACCGCCAGAGGTTCTCGATATCGTCATCGGTCAGGCGACCGAAGTGTCGACATCCGACGGGTTGGGCTGGGCTCTGCTCATTTCCATCGGGCTGGCATTGTGGTCTGCATCGCGCGGGGTCAACACGCTGTTTGTCGGGTTGAACATTGCCTATGACGAGGAGGAGAAGCGCGGGTTTGCCATCAAGACCCTTCAGGTGATCGGCGTCACCGTGCTTGCGATCATCGGCGCGATCCTGGCCAGTCTGGTGCTCGCCATCCTGCCAGCGGTGCT
Source organism: Dinoroseobacter sp. S124A (assembly GCF_049801015.1). NCBI lineage: Bacteria > Pseudomonadati > Pseudomonadota > Alphaproteobacteria > Rhodobacterales > Roseobacteraceae > Dinoroseobacter > Dinoroseobacter sp. S124A. Next base: position 740,137 of record NZ_JBNAGD010000001.1, read on the forward strand.
GACCATCTTCTCGAAGGGCGGTGTTGCGTTCTGGGGCACACAGATTCTCGCGTGGATGGTCATGTTGGGGAGCCTTACCCTGGGCCTCGCCATCGTCTACAGGTTCGGTCCGTCGCGCACCAATGCTCAATGGCGCTGGCTGTCGCCGGGCTCGATCTTCGCCAGTATCGGATGGGTGCTCGCATCCATCGGGTTCACGCTCTACGTGGCCAATTTTGCCAGCTACAACGAAAGTTTCGGGGCGCTCGCCGGCGTGATCATCCTGTTGCTGTGGCTATGGTTGACCTCCTTCGTCATTCTGGTGGGCGGCCAGCTCAACGCAGAGATCGAACATCAAACGAAGGTGGACACCACTGTCGGAGATCCCAAGCCGATGGGCGAGCGGGGCGCGACCATGGCCGACACGCTTGGCGAGGCACAGGCCTCCTGACGAAAAAACCCGTGGAGACATCTGGTCTCCACGGGCTTATCACACGGGTCGAAAAAAGAGCCGGATCTTGCGATCCGGCTTTTTTGATGTGACGGATCAGGCGTCTTCGAGCCAGCGATCCACCTCTTCCTTCGCTTCTTCCTTGGTCTTGCCGTATTTGGACTGGATCGTCCCTTCGAGACGGGTGCGGTTGCCCTCGATCTGGTCGATCTCGTCATCGGTGAGCTCGCCCCATTTGTCCTGGACCTTGCCCTTGAACTGCTTCCATTCGCCTTCGATTTGATCCCAATTCATCGTGATCTCCTTCTCTGCGTTCGTTGCGTTTCGAACCGCGTTGCGGCTGAAAGGTTAACGCACAACCCGGGTCGTTGTTCCGCGTCGTGCATGGCTTCGGCGCGCATCAGCCTGTTTCAGCCCGGCACTGCGGGGCCTTCTGTCAGAAGAGCGTCCGCCACGCGCAGCTTGGCCCGCACCGCCGGGGTCACAACAAACGGGTAGAGGTCGCCGAGCCCCATGGCGCGGTTCACGTGGTTCAGTGCCATGGTCAGCTCCAGAGAGGCGCTCAGCGCCTCTCCGGCATCATCGGGCACCTCGGCGGGGGCAAGTCCGACTGCCCGCGCGCTTTCGGTCACGTCCCGCAGGTGCAGGGCATGCGCCGCCGTCTCGGCCCAATCCTCGTGGGGGTGGCTGGAGGCGTAAGCGGTAATATGCGCCGCGCGCCAACCGGGGTCCGCACCCGCATCATGATACTGCGCGAGCGCCGCGCCGTAATCCGTACGCTCATCGCCGAAGACGCCACGGAACTGGTCTGCAAACCCGGGATCCTCGGCGAGGCGCAAGAACAGAAAATGCGCGATCTCATGACGGAAATGTCCGATCATGGTGCGATAGGGTTCATCCATCTGCTCGCGGCGGGCGATGATCTCGGCCGGATCGGCCTCCGCGACGTTGATGGTGATATGGCCGTCAAGATGTCCCATCATCGGTTGCACCGGGCCGCGTCGGGTCTGCTCGCTGAGCAGATCGAAACTTGGCCGCGCGCCGGGATCGTCAGCAGCAAACCAACCAAGCCCCATCAGTTGCGCAAACACCCAACGCTTGGCAGCTTCGGCCCGGCGCCAGAGCGCGGCGTTGCCCTCGACCGCCAGATCCGGATGGGTCCGGGTGGTTGCACATGCCGCACAGGCGGCGCCTGCCTCGGAGGCCTGCCAGTTGCAGACGATCTCGTCGCGAAAGGCGCATGGGCGCGCAAGCCGCGTAATCGTGCCGAGGTCGGCATCAAAGCCGAGCTCGACGCCACAGCCGCATTGCAGATTTTCGAAGTAGACTTGTTCGCCGCAACTGGGGCATTGGAACACGCGCATGGTTGTCCTTTCGGGGACGGGTCATTCTTCACAAAAAGAAGGGGCGCCCCAATGGGACGCCCCCGCGTACTGAATTTGAAACTCGCACGCTTTCCGGGGGCCACACACTACACTCCCCCGAACATCGGTTTACCCGAAGACGATCTGCTCAAGACGTTCCTTGGTGAAGTTCTCTTCACTGGTGTCCAGTGCAAGGATCTCGGCTTTCTTCTCGTTGGACAGGCTGTCGGCGTCCACGGCAATGTCGTACTCGTCAAGAATACCCTGGACCACGTCGCTTTCCGGGATGTTCACTTCGAGCTCGACGTCGGGCGTCGCCACATAACCGTCAACGGCGGTGTCGGACGCACTCACACCCACGATCTGCTCCAGACGCTGCTGCGTAAAGTTCTCTTCGGTCAGGTCGAGAGCTTTGATCTCGGCCAGCTGCTCCATGCTCAGGGCGTCGGCATCAAAGGCAATGTTGTACTCATTCAGGGTCGTCTGCGCCTCGCGCACCAGGTCCATCTTGGCGTCGGCGAGAACCGGAGCGGCCAGAAGGGTCAGGGCGGTGGTGTAGGTCAGAATGCGTTTCACGGTGAAACTCCTATGGTAGTTACGTTTATGTGGCGCGGTCTCACCGTGCCACTTGCATCCACAACACGCCCCCCCGACCGATAGTTCCGAGAAAGTTCGAACCTTTTCGCAAAAGACCGGCGCCAGCGCGCCTCGCCGGCTCGGGGCATACTTCTGTTATAAGGGCACCTGAATCGCATCTGAATTTCTGCGATTTTTGTCGGAGCCAGCACTGTCGTCCCGGTTGTTTCGGCGAGCCATGGAACCGGCTGGTGCGGCGCGGCGTTACCTCTCCAACTGTCAAACCGCAGGAGGATGCGATGGCGCATTGTGATACAGACACGTCCAAGACACTTTCCGAAACCGCTCGTGAGCAGGTTCGCCGGACCGCTGACGACGCAAAGGACACGGTCAAGCGCGAACTGAAGAGCCACGCGGAGGACATGCGTGACAAGGCTGCGACCGAGACGCAGAAAGTGGCGAATGCAGCCGATGCGGCGGCTCAGGAGTTCGATGCGGGCACGTTGCAGGCACAGGCCGCCAGCCAGGTGGCTGACGCGCTGGAGCAGGTCGCCGCCCAGGTTCGCACGACCGATCTCGACCGTCTGGCCCGGACGGCCAGCAGGTTCGCCCGTGAAAACCCGGCGCTGTTTGTCGGCGGTGCTGCCTTGCTTGGTCTGGCGGCCACGCGGTTCCTCAAGGCCCGCGCTCCTCAGGCGGAGCGTCCGGTCGCCGCTGCGGCTCCCGCGTATCATGACGCGTCCACATGGCAGGATGACGATGATCCCTGGGGTGCCCACGGATCTGCGAACCTGACCGGGCGGGGTGCGGTATGAGCCATCCTGATGATATCAAGCAGGCGCCGTCGCATTTCGTGAATGCGCTGCGCCAGTTCACGACGCTGGTTCAGGACGAGATCGCCCTGATGCGCGTCGAGCTGTCCACGTCGCTGTCAAAGGCGGGCACTGGCCTTGCCATGATCGGCGTGGCCGCGCTGACCGCGCTGGTTGCGCTCAACACGCTGGCCGCGGCCTTCGTCGACTATCTTGCCATGTCGGGCATGAGCATCGGCACGGCGGCCCTCATCGTAGCGGGTGTATTGTTCACTGTGGCGATCGGGCTCGTGATGGTCGGCAAATCGCGGCTGAAGCCCGAGGCGCTGATGCCCGAGCGGACGGCGGAGAACATCAAGCGCGATGTCGCGCATATCAAGGAGGCCACCGATGTCTGAAGAACGACTTGATCATATCGAACGTCGCGTGGCGCGGGACCGGGCCGCACTGACCCAGTCGCTGGACGCCCTCGCCAATACCTTTGCGCCAGAGCGCATGTCGCAAACAGCCGAGGGCTACGCCGTGGAAATCGGTCAGCAGGTCTGGGGTGAGGCGAAGAAGAACCCGGCCGCCTTTGCACTGGTCGGTGCAGGGCTCGCTCTGCTGATGAGTGGTGCCGGGAGCCGGGACCGCGTTGCATCTCCGACGCCTGCGGCGGATCCGGTCGATGCCATGGACGGCTTCGACGCGCGCGTTGCCGCCGCCGATGCGCAGATCCGGCAGGATGCGACGGGCGAACGACGCCCGAAAGTCTCGTCGCGCCGGTTGCGTGCTGCGGTGAATAGCGGGCTTGAGCGTCTCAACCCCGAAACCCGGGCGCGTGTTCTGAAGCTGCGCCATCAGGCGATCGCCACCCAGATGGAGATCGAGTCCCGAGCCGAACGCACCGCGCGTAAAGCAGGGGCCGCCTATGGCCGCCAGCCGCTGGCCTTCGGGGCCGCCGCGTTCGGGATTGGCGCATTGATCGCCTCGGCTCTGCCGAGCTCGCGACGTGAAGATGAGCTGCTCGGCGCGCATCGCGACCGTCTGATGGGGGCTGCCTCCGATATGCTGCAGTCAGAGCTTGCTGCCCTCCGTGCGACAGACGCCACGGCTCCGACGGCGCCTGCAGCCACGAGCGCCGATGCGAGCCATGTGACGGGCAATGCCTATGCGCGTCACTGATCTTACGACCCGTTTTCGGTTGCACGGCCTCTGATGTTGTCCGTGCTTCTATCCGAGCGAAGTGCTCGGCTCATGCTGCTCCTCCTGACGATCATCGGAGGGGCAGCTGCCCTGTATCTGGCCAAGCCCATTCTCGCCCCCGTTGTGCTGGGGCTGGTGGTTGGGGTCGTGGTTTCCCCGATTGCCGATCGGCTGAGCCGATATGGTGTGCCTCGCGTGATCGTTGCCGTATCGGCCTTGATCACGGCCTGTCTGGGCATCACCGGTTTTTTCCTGATGCTCGAGCCATTGATCTCGGCCCTGGTGTCGAAACTTCCCAAAATTCGCGCTGAGATTCAGAACTGGGCAGAAACCATGTCGAATGCCCTGCGCGGGATCGAGGAGCTGAGCGCCGAAATCGAACGCACGGTCGGCAGCGATGCCGAGGTGGATTTGGGCGAAAGCATTCCCACGGTCATGGACGCCCTGCTGCTGGCACCGAATTTCGGAGCGCAGATCCTGATATTCGTTGGAACTCTGTTTTTCTTCATTCTCGCGCGCAATGACATCTACAATCAGGCCGGTGCATTCCGGAACAATCTCTTTCGTGCGGATCGGGCTGTCTCGCGGTATTTCGCGATGGTGATGCTGGTCAATGCCGGGCTGGGCTTGGCAACTGCGGTGGTTCTGACCGTAGTCGGGGTCAACAACGCCATACTCTGGGGGTTCACGGCGGCTGTCTTGAACTTCGTGATCTACTTGGGGCCGATCATTGTGATGTTCGGGTTGCTGGTTGCGGGGCTGATGCAGTTTTCGGGGGCGATGACCCTGTTGCCGGTTGTCGCATTCCTGTGCCTCAACCTCGTGGAGGCGCAGTTCGTCACGCCGGCTTTCGTTGGCCAGCAATTGCAGATAAGCCCGCTGGTCATCTTTATCGCGATTGTCTTCGGGCTCTGGCTCTGGGGACCGATCGGGGCGATCGTGGCGCTTCCGGTCTTGCTGTGGATGTATGCCGCGATGTCGGCGGAGCGTGAATCGCAGCTCATTACCACATAAAAAAAGCCCCATCTGGTTCAACCAAATGGGGCTTTTAATCAGACCGCCCTGCGGTCTCGGGTCGTTCCATGTCAGCTCCGTACGGCGCGCAGCACCAGAGTGGCAATCGCGAGCACAACGAAGACGATGAAGAGAACCTGAGCGATGCCAGCACTGGCAGACGCGATACCGCCAAAGCCGAAAACGGCGGCGATGATGGCGACGACGAAGAAGGTAACAGCCCAACCTAACATGATTTATTCCTTTCAGACGATTTCAGACTTGTATCCTCCCAACGCTGCGCTAGCGAAAAAGGTTCCATCCTGAACCGGCAGGGTTGTGACGGGAAAAGGGGAACAAAAACTGCGGAAGCGACGTTGATCCACGGAAAGCAATCCAAAGGAGCACACGATGTCCTTCGCCGAGTACAATACTGACGCGACACCCGAATCCGCGACCCCCGAGACCAAGGCGCAGGAGATCCGGGCAGAAGCTGCAGAGCAGATTTCCGAGATGACCGAGCGCACCAAGGCGCAGGTCAATGCCGGTCTGCAGGACCTGCAACGTATGAGCGACGAGTTGAGCACCGAAGTGTCCCGCGCCGTAACCTCGGCCACCGAAGAGGGGACGCGTTTCGTGCGCGAGCATCCGGGTGCTGCACTTGCCGGCGCTGTCGGCCTCGGCGTGCTCGTCGGTCTCGCGCTGCGTCCGCGCAGCTAATCCGCCGCGCGCTTCGATCTAAGATCCCGAAAAGTTGGGAACAATTTCCGAAGCGCCGCGTTGACACCCCAGAACACAAGTAAAGGAATTCAACCATGAAAACCCCGTATATTGTCGTCGCCGCCGTGGCCGCTGTCATCCTGATCGCCGGGACCACCTACATGGTCGATGTTGAGCAGACCGAAGAAGCAGCCCTGCCTGAAGTGTCCATCGAAGGCGGCAACATGCCCGAGTTTGACGCCGAAGTGGGTGATGTCTCTGTGGGTGAAACCACTGTGACCGTGCCGACCCTCGAAATCGAGAGCCCTGAGGAAGAGCGTCGCGCGGAATCCGGTTTTGCCGACACGGATAGCAGCAATACCGTGACCGCGAACTGATCCACCCCAGGATCTTTTGCCAAGAGCCCGGACCTTGTGTCCGGGCTTTTTCATGTCCGCTCTGTCGAGGCGGAACCCGGATGCGGGGAAGGGCGTTTTGACCGTATGGAAGATCTCATGCAGACACTGCCCGACGACGCCCTTGCCCCCCTCATGGACCAGCTTCAAAGCTGGGCCGAAGCCAGCCTCGCCGCGCTGCCCCGGCTGGGCATTGCCCTTCTCCTCCTCTTGTTCACGGCCCTGGCGGTCAAGATTGCCCATAGCCTTGTGCGCCGGATCGGAGGGCGCGCAAGGATGCGGCGCAATCTGATCGACGTCCTGCAGCTGCTGAGCTCGGTCACCTTCTGGCTGATCGGCGGGTTGATCGCACTGACGGTTGTCTTCCCGACGGTGACGCCCGCGCGGGCTTTGACCACGCTCGGTCTCGGGTCGGTTGCGATCGGGTTCGCCTTCAAGGACACGTTCGAGAACTTCCTCGCCGGGATCCTGATCCTTCTGCGCGAACCGTTCCAGATCGAGGATTACATTGAGTGTGATGGTGTCGAAGGCCAGGTCGAGGCGATCACAATCCGCGACACCCATATCCGTCAGACCGACGGTCAGCTGGTGGTCGTCCCGAATGCCGAGCTGTTTCACAACCCGGTCACCGTGCGCACGGATCGCGATGTGCGCCGCGCGACGCTCATCTGCGGGGTCGCCTATGCCGAGAATGTCGACGAGGCGCGCGAAGTGATCGAAAAGGCCGTGCGCAAGGTCGATCTGGTGCGCGATGATGTGCGGGACATCCAGGTATTTGCGCAGGCCTTTGGCGCAAGTTCGATCGACTTCGAGATCACGTGGTGGACAGGCTCTCGGCCCGTCGATATCCGCGCGAGCCGAGATCAGGTCGTGGCATCGGTGAAAGCGGCGCTGGACGATGCCGGGATCGAAATCCCGTTCCCCTATCGCACGCTGACGGTCAACGGGCCGATCCCGGTCGAGCCCGTATCACCCTCATCCGGATAAGCCGCCGCTAGGGAACCATTTCCGCATGTGGGCGTTGAGCGTTCATGACCCATTTCATTCCGCTCCCGTTTCCCGACCTCGCCAGTGGCAGGCCGCGCCGTTGTGGCGTCGAGATTGAATTTGCCGGCCTGACCGAAGCACAGGTCGTGGCCTTGATCCTCAACGAATTGGGGGGGGAGCTGGGACAACATTCGCGCCACGCGGCGACGGTCACAGGAACCGAACTGGGCGATATCCGAGTGGAGCTCGATTTCTCGCTCGCCCATGACCATCCGTCCGAGTTGCTGGAGACGGGGATCGGGCTTGCACGTCCCCTGATCCCCGTAGAGGTGATCACCGAGCCGCTGGATCCGGCCCAGTTGCCCATTCTCGACGCGCTTTGCGCGGCCTTGCGGCGCGAAGGGGGCGAGGGAACCGGCCAAAGCATGTTGCGCGGATTTGGCGTCCATTTGAATGTGGAGGCGCATGACCCGGACGAGGCGTTTACCCGCCGTACCATTCTCGCCTTTGCACTGCTGGAGCCTTGGCTGCGTGCGACCCTCCCGCCGGATAACACCCGTCGGGTGCTGCCCTTCGTGAACCCCTGGCCGGTTGGGCTGGTCGATGCGCTGGTTGCCGACCCCGATGCGCCGTTCTCGATCCAATGCGCGCATTACGCAGCCCATGTGAAGACGCGCAACCACGGGCTCGATCTCTTGCCCCTGTTCAAGTTTCACGCGCCGCAGGCCTATGCGCGCGCCTTCCCCGATGCATTCAAAGTGGCCGCACGCCCGGCATTCCATTTCCGGCTGCCCGATTGTCGCCTGAATGATGCGGATTGGTCTCTGTCTGAGGCGTGGAGCATGTGGCGCGCGGTGGAAACCCTGGCTGCGGCGCCGGACTTGCTGACGACCCTGTGTTCCGCCTGGACGCAGCATCGAAAGCAACTGTTTGGTGGGTCGCGCAAATGGGCGCGGACGGTCTCTGATCTCACGATCCCGCAATCCCGGGAAGCGTCATGACACGCCCTGTCATTGGCGTGACCACGTCCAACCGCTCGGGCTGGCGTGTCTTTCCCATCATCAATTTGAACCTCTGGGTGACCGGTGGGCGTGGCCTGCGCTGGGGTGCCGGGCGACCGGTGGATCTCGACGCGGTTGATGGCATCGTCATTGGCGGCGGGGATGATATCTCGCCAGAGCTTTACAGCATGGACATCAAGACGACCGCACGGCTCGACCCCGCGCGGGACGCTCTTGAACATGAGTTGGCGCAGGACGCCCTGTCCCGGCATATCCCGGTGCTCGGTATCTGCCGGGGCGCGCAGATGCTGAACGTCGCTGCCGGGGGATCGCTGCATCAGGATGCGTGGACAGTCTATCCGGACGCCAAGCCGATCACGACGGTGATGCCCAAACGCAAGGTTCAGATCTGCGACAAGACCCGGCTGAGTTTCATCGCCGGTACAGACACCATGCGTGTCAACGCGCTGCATAGCCAGTCGGTCGACCGCGTGGGGCAGGGGATGCGCATCGCCGCGCAGGATAGCGCCGGAATGGTGCAGGCCATTGAGGGGGTGACCGATCCGTTCACGCTCGGCGTTCAATGGCATCCGGAGTATCTCATCTATGCCAAGCGACAACGCGCCCTGTTTCGCGCGCTTGTCGTGGCGGCGCGCGCACGCGCTGCGCAGCGGTTGCAGACGCCGGAGGTGACGCAGGACGCGCTCGCATCTTTCTGAGCCTCCCCGGTTGGAACCCGGCCTGCCATCCGCGCGTTGGGCCTGTAACTACATGCAGTTTGCAAAGGAGACATCATGTCCGCGCCGAACACGAACCTCGAAACGCAGAGAAAACGCCATATCGGGCCCCTTGTCGGGATTGCCTTGGCCGTAGGCTTCGCCGCGTTTCTGTTTCTGGCGTATCTCTTCTTTCTGGCGGATGAGGGCACACCGCCGGTGGAACCCGAAACCCAGATCGATGGACGAACGGGCGCCGTGATCGAGAACTGACGCCCCCAACAGGTGAGATCGCAAAGGCCGGAGCACAGCACTCCGGCCTTTTTTCGTGGTGGAAAGGAACCGGTCTGAGGGCGGGGCGTTAACCTTTCATCTTCCAAACACAAGGAAACGTCCCATGGATATGACCCAGCTCGTTGTCATTCTGTTTCTGGTCACCGCCTTTGCCGTGATCGCCTTCGCGCTCAGCAGCAAGTACAAGGTTGAAAAGCGCATGGAGGACCCCAACGCGCCGAAATCCAGCCTCGCCAAGGATGGTCCGGATCATCGCAACGCGGAAACCACAAACTGACGCCCGGCCAAGATCGCCGCGCAAGGAAAAACCCTCCCGCCGCAAGGCAGGAGGGTTTTTTGTTGGTCAGAGCTCAGTCTGCTAGTCGGCAGGCTTGGCAACCTCGGCGCGGGTCTGGGCCCAAGCGAGCATCGTGAAGACGACTGTTCCGCCCACGACGTTGCCAAGCAGGACCGGCAGGAAGAACCAGAACACCGCCCGCAGGGGCCCGAGATCACCGCCGAGCATGGCATAGGCCATTTCGACCGAGCCCGCGATGATATGCGTGAAGTCCCCGAGCGCGATGAGCCATGTGATCAGCAGGATCAGCCACAACTCACCACCGCGGGCCATTGGCATCATCCAGACCAGAGCGGCGATCAGAACACCGGCGGGAATACCGCGGGCGAAGCCTTCGATCATGCCCATCCCAGTCGCGTGGGCGCTGAGTTCTGCCACGGCGGTCGCCACCTCGTCGCTCAGGACAGGGGCCACCTGCAGAAAACCCCCGGCGATGAACGCGCCGACCACATTCGCCAGCAGAACGATGCCCCAGAGTTCTGCCGTGCGCTTGTAAAGGTTGTCGCAAGGATTGATGAGCACCGGCACGACCGTCGTGATCGTGTTCTCGGTGAACAGCTGCATCCGTCCCAGAATAACCAGCACGAAGCCCAGCGAATAACCGAAATTCTCGATGATATAGGCCCATTCCGCATCCGGCAGATGGGACCGGAGCAGCGCCTCCCCCAACACGGAAAACGAGATCAGGATGCCGGCGGCGATCCCGGAAAACCACAGCGCCACGTTGGGGCGGCTCAGCTCCTCCTCGCCGCTTTGTCGGATCGTTTCGAACAAAAGCCGCGAGGGCATCGCGGAAGCTTCTTCCACCAGCCGCTGCTCGTGCGGCGTTTCCGTCAGTGGCTCGGCCGTCGTGGTCGGGTCAACGCTTTGGGACATATACGTGGCTCCTGCATGGTGGATGTCACAGGACAAACCAACCAAAGCGCCACTTCGTTCCAAGATATAGGGAACCCGGGGTAACCGCCGCGCGTTGCAGGTGCAATGCTGAACCCCCCTTTCCCTGTTTCACCGGCCCGCGAGGCCCGGTCATGAGCACGATCACCCGCGACGGGTCCTCGGGGAGCGACACGCTCATACAGCGGGCGCGCCCGGCGATCGTTCTCATCACGATTTCCAAGCATGCCCCGGCCTGCGCTGTCGTGTTCCTCCCACCCGCGATCTGGGCGGGGGTCGAAGGGTCATGGGACCTTGCGGCCTGGATGTTGCTGGCCGCGACCCTTTCGATGCTGGGCTGGATTGCCAGCTATAGCCGCGCGCTGCCTCGCGATCTGCGCAAGGTGGAGGCGATGGTCAGTGTCGCGCTCTTGTTCGCGCTGGTGCCGGTGTTGGCGATCCCGTCCTTCATCACGCTTGGAATGCCCCCGGTGGACGCCCTGTTCGAAGGCATGAGCGCGATCACGACCACGGGCCTGTCCGTCGCGCGCGACCCGGACAGCTGGCCGTTTTCGGCTCATGTCCTGCGATCCTGGATGCAGTGGTGCGGGGGGCTCGCCATGGCCACGGCGGTACTGGCGCTGCTAGTCTCGCCGGGGCTTCCGGCGCGAAAACTGGGCGATGCGGGGATGGACAGCGACGATCGGATCGCCTCCACCCGGACACAGGCGCGCCAACTCCTCGGAGTGTATTTCGGTCTGACCCTGGTCCTGAGTGCCCTGACCGCACTCGTGATCCCTGACGCCAAGGAGGCGTTGGTCCTGACCTTGTCGGCGATTTCAACCGGCGGGTTCGCCCCCCGATCCGACAGTCTGGCAAGCTACAGCCTGCTAGGGCAATCGATGGTCATTCTGTCCTGCACGGTGGGGGCGGTCTCCCTTCTGTTCTACGTCTATCTTCTGCGCGGGCGTGTTGGTGAGGCGTGGCGTCTGGGCGCGGCGCAACGGATGCTGCGCGCGCTTCTCTTTCTGGGTGCTTCGGCACTCGTTCTGCAGCTGCCATGGGGCGGGTCGATATCGGCCGATGCCTTCCTCGATCTGGTGTCCGGGGCCACGACGGCCGGATTTTCGACCGGACCCATGCCTATGGGCGGGCCTTTCCTGATCTTGCTGCTCATCGCGATGGTGATGGGGGGGGACGTGGGCTCGACCGGCGGCGGGATAAAGCTGATGCGCGTCGGTCTGTTGCTGCGCGGCGTGCGCCACAGTCTGAGCACCGCGCGGCTTCCGGATCGGGCGGTGGCGCCCCTGCGGCGCCGGGGGAGGCCAGTATCGGATGCGGTGCTGATCAGCCTGCTCGCGCTGCTCGTCCTCTATTTCGGGACGATGCTGGCGGTGTGGAGCCTGTTTCTCGCGCATGGTCACCCTGGCTTGCCCGCCTTGTTCGACACGATCTCGACCTTGTCGACGGTGGGCCTGTCCACCGGGATCGTCGGGGCGGATCTCAGTCCGGATCTCAAACTTGCCCTGACCCTGGCCATGTGGCTCGGGCGGCTCGAATTCATCGCGGTGCTCGTCCTCGTTCTGCCGCGCACGTGGTTCAGAAAGAGGTAGTCATCATGCGTATCGTCATCGTCGGCGGCTCCAAGTTCGGGGTCGCCACCGCCGAAAGACTGATCGAGCTCAACCACGAGGTTGTGCTGATCGACCGCGACCGGGAACGGCTCGAACGCCTGGCCGAGCGGCTCGATTGCGGGATGATCGAAGGGGACGGTACCCTGCCGACCACCCTGCGGGAGGCGTTTTCCAGCGAGAAGGACAATCTGATCGCGCTGACCAACGCCTCGGACGATAACATCCTCGCGTCACTGGTGGCACGGTCCATCGGATATGGTCGGGTCGTCCCGCAGATCGTCTCGCCCGAACTGCTCGATGTGTGCCACGAATTGCAGCTCGATGATGTGATTACCCCCCATGCAACCGTGGCGGAGAGCATCTGCCACGGGCTTGAGGAACGCGCCGAGATCGTCGAGGAGACCAGCCTGCAGGCCGAGTTGCGCTTGCGGCGGATGACCCTTCCGGACAGGACGGAGGACACGATCCTCGCGGACCTGCCCCTTCCGGAGGACGTGAGGGCCGTGGCGCGGATCCGGGAAGGCCACGAAAAACTGGCATCGGCAGAAACGGCCCTGACTGCGGGCGATTGCCTGCTTCTGGCGGGTCCGCCGGTTACGCTGGATACCCTCGCGGACAGTATTTTTGCACCGTAACCGGGAACCCTCGCGTTAATGGCGCGTTCATCTTTCAACACACCGAAGTTCCGCCCATAGCCGAAAGCTGAGACCCGATGCCCGATCATGGCAGCCAGATCAAGGATGGTGACACCTACGACGCGCTTCGGCGCGAGGGTGCCTCCAAGGAAAAGGCCGCGCGGATCGCGAATGCACAGGCCGCCAGTCGGCAGGGCGACACGGAAAACCCCGCGTCCAAAGGCGGGAAGGCCCCTCCTTATGAGGAGTGGCATAAAACCGAGCTCTATGACCGGGCAAAGGCGCTCGGCATTCCAGGCCGCTCGGACATGTCCAAGGCAGAGCTGATCGACGCCCTGCGCAACCATTGAGGAGACAATGAGTTTTCAAGTCGGACAGAAAGTCGCCTGGGACTGGGGGAATGGCACTGCCGAAGGCAAGGTCACCCAGATCTATACCCGCAAGGTCAAGCGAACGATCAAGGGCACCGAGGTTACGCGCAACGGCTCCTCGGATGACCCGGCCTTGCTCATCAAGCAATCCGACGGCGACGAGGTGCTCAAGAGCAGCGCCGAAGTGCGCGCGGCCTGAATTCAGCAAAAGGAGGCCCCCATGGGCATTGAAATTACCGGACTCGGAGGACTGATCCTCCTTGCACTCAACATCTGGGCGTTTGTCTCGATCATCGGCTCTACCGCGAGCACGGGGTCCAAGGTGCTGTGGTGCCTGCTGGTGCTGGTTCTGCCGCTGCTCGGCTTCCTGATCTGGTTGTTTTTCGGCCCCCGCAACGCCCGGGGTCCTGCCTGATACCTGAGGTTCTCGCGCCAGAGCTGCCCATCGCGCGCGAGCCGGCAAGCCGACGTCCCCTTCCTGTTGCTTGCCAAATACCTGACCTCCCCTTCGGGGGAGGTTTTTTTATGCGATTTGGTTGGGAGCAGGTCGGGTACGAGGCGCTCACCGTCAAAGCCCGGCCGCGGAAGAGCCCGCCACATGGGGTGCGGCGGGCCGTCTCGTTAAGTGGTGTCAGATTAGCGGTCGTCGCTGGACTTCCGGCTCGTCGACCATGCCGCACGCGGCCAGCGCCTCGGCATCCTGGATCTTCAACAGACCATCGCGCCAATCAGCGAGCCCGCGTTGGCGCAGAACGGCAAGCGTCTTGTTCGTATGCACCAGAGACAGACCCAGCGCATCCGCAAGATCCTGCTGCTTGTAGGGCAGGGGGCATTCATGTTCCTTCGCAAGCCCAATCGCCTTGGCCCGCGAGAAGAAGCGGTAAAGCGCCCAAGCAATTTTCTCCAACGCACCCTTCTGGCCCACACTGGCCAGAGCTTCGCCCAGGAACCGCTCTTCGACGGCGGCGAGGAAGGTCAGATCATAAGCCCGCTCGGGATGGGACTTGAACAGGTTCCAGATCTCGGTGCGATTGAAGACGCACAGGGTCATGTCCGTGGTGCTCTCCACAGAGTGGTGCATCTGGCCCATGACGCTGGCCTGAAGACCGATAAAGTCCCCGGGCAGAACGAAACTTACGACCTGCCGGCTGCCATCGGCCAATGTCTTGTAGCGTAGCCCGTGGCCCGAGAGACATGTATAAAGCTGTGCCGCGTTCGACCCTTCGATCAGAAGTTGAGTCCCTGCGGAAACCTTCATCTCACCCGTCTTGAACTTGCGCATGAAGGCGATTTCGTCATCGTTGATCTGCGTGAACAGAGGTTTCTTGCGCAACGGGCATGCGGAGCAATCAACTGTCATTTTCGTGTTCCTGTATGTCGTAGATTAATGCGCGGTCGAGTGGGGCATGCGATGGTGTCACGTGTCGGCGATCTGGAGAGTCTATATGCAACCTGCGCCGCGCGCTTTGATTTTGTCGACCAATGCGGTCGAAGCTCAGGACCTGGCGGAGATGCTGGACACATTCTTCGGAATGACCAGTGCCGTATGCCGCTCCTTGGATGCAGCACATGACATTGCGCGGACCCATCTGGCGACGCTCGAAGTCGCCTTTGTCGCCGCGTCGCTCAGGGCCGCAGATCAGGGCAACCTGGTGGCCAAACTGAAGGCGGCGCAAAGCAAGGTCGTCCTGATCGATGCCGATCCCGGACTGGCTGACAGGCTGGGCTTCAACGCGCTGTTGCGCCCCTTTCTCGCCGAGGATGTACGCGCCGCCCTAGAAGACTAGGCGCATAGGCTTGCTCGGGGCCCCGAAGGGCGCGCGAACTGTTCGGCGGAGCGTCCGCGCTCTTGCGAGCGACGTCGGGATGAACGACGATCATATCTATCTCCTTTAAAGATACTACGCGTAGTCCGGATGAGAGTTCCCGGAACCTTTCCGTTTTTCGGACGTTTCGTCGTCGGAGACACGAGGGTGTGAAAGGAACTGTGATGTCAGCTTGGGCCCTTGTGTTTTTCTGTGCGGCGACTGTCTCCGCAGTTTTCGGATTTACGGAAATCGCCGAAGCCTCTACCGGGATCGCCAGGATCTTGTTCGGCGCGTTCGCGGTGCTCTGCGTGCTGTCGCTGGTCGCACATGTCCTTGTCGGGGATCAGAAAAAGCGACCGAGGGCCGGAAACCGGCTCCTTTCCAAGCAGGAGAAACCATGAACCGCAGAGATGCGCTGACAGACGTTTTCATGACTGGGATCCACCGACCGACCGACGAGACATCGAATTTTCGACAGGCGGTTGAAGGCGTCGCGCGGGACGTGTTGACGATCAAGAAGAACGCCCGTGCCTCCGCTTCGGCGCGGGTTCTATCACGCCTGGCTGAACCCGATCGCGTTCTGTCCTTTCGCGTCACCTGGGAGGGAGACACGGGCGGGACGCTTTACGCGCCCGATGGCCTGTCTGCCGAGGCGGTGGGCTGGGTGCAGGCGCGCAAGGCGGCGGGCGAGAATATGGCTTCGCCGCCCCCGGGCTTTGGCGCCAGCTATCTGGAGGGAGCCTCTCCTTGGGAGATCTAAGCCGACATCGCACTGCCGTATGCCAAGCAAAACGAGATCGATGCCGCCGAGGCGCAGACCTTTTTGGCCTCGGGCGTAGCACTGGTCGCGGAGGGCGCCGACATGCCGTTGACCCATGAGGCCGAGGAAGTGTTGAGCGACAAGGGCCTCCTGATCTCGCCCGGCAAGGCCGCAAATGCGGGAGGGGTCGCCGTCAGTGGCCTCGAGATGAGTCAGAACGCCATCCGGCGCAGCAGGACAGCAGAGCGGGTCGACCGAGACCTGCGAGACATCATGCAAAGCATTCACGATCAGATTGCCGCGGAAGGCCGCTCTGGCGCGGTGATCGATTACAGGCGCGGTGCAAGTATCGCCGGCTATCGCAGGCTGGCCAAAGCCATGTCGGCACAAGGAGTTATCTGATGGAAACCACCGCGCAACAGACCCGCCAGGGGGCCGAGCTTTTGATCGATGCGCTTGAGGCTGCCGGGATCGACACAGTGTTCGGTGTTCCGGGCGAGGAAACCACGGCGCTGATGAGCGCCGTGTCGGCCAGTGACCTGAACTTCGTTCTGTGCCGGCACGAGCAAGCCGCTGCCTTCATGGCGGGCGTCCATGGCCGCCTGACAGGGCAGCCAGCCGTCTGCCTCGCCACACTCGGGCCGGGCGCGACCAATCTCGTGACCGGCGTTGCTGATGCGACGCTCGATTTCGTGCCGATGATCGTGATCACCGGGCAGGGGGCGTTGGACCGGCTGGGCCGCGAAAGCCACCAGATCATCGATCTCGAGGCCTTGTTCGCGCCCGTCACGAAGCAGAGCAAGACCCTGCTGAATGCAGAGAGTATTCCCGGCGCGGTTGCCGAGGCCGTTCGGATTGCGCGGGCGGAGAAGCCCGGCGCCGTGCATCTGTGCCTGCCCGAAGACGTCGCCAGCGCGCAGAGCTCGGCCCCCATTGTGATGACGCCGCCGCCTGGCTCCCCGTTGCCGGACGAGACCGCGCTGCAACAGGCGTGTGATCGGATCCGTCAGGCGGACCGGCCGGTACTGCTTGTCGGGGCAGGGGCGCTGCGGGCGCAGGCCGCCGCAGCCACGCGCCAGTTTGCCGAGGCGACCGGGATTGCCGTGGTCACAAGTTTCATGGCGAAAGGTATCCTGCCGCCGGATCATCCGCTTTCCCTGTTCTCCGTGGGACAGCCCGAGGGCGATTATATCGACATGGGGCTCGAGGCCGCCGATCTGATCCTGTCGGTCGGGTTTGACCCCGTCGAGTACCCCTTGTCGGACCTCACGCGAGACGGGGTGACGCCCGTGGTCCATCTGGGCGAGACCGACGCCCCGGCCGATGCAGGATGGCAGGTGACCGCGCAGGCAACCGGGTCTCTGACCGCAAGCCTGGAGGCGCTCTGTGATCTGCTGGACGGGCACCGCTGGGAGATGCCGAGCACCTTTGCGGCGGTGCGGGACGGCATGCAGAAAACCATGGCCCGCTCTCATACGGTCTCGCCGAAGGGTCCCATCGCTCCGCAGGATATCTGTGCCGAGATCACCGCACAGCTGTCGCCCGATGATACGGTTCTGTCCGGGGTCGGGTTGCACAAGCTCTGGGTGGCGCGGCACCTGCTGCCCAAACGGCCGGGTCAGGTCATCATTCCCAACGGCTTGGCCGGTATGGGGCTGGCCCTCCCCGGCGCGATGGCTGCTGCGCGCCTTCAGTCCAAGGGGCGGGTGCTGGCAATTTGTGGCGATGGCGATGTTCTGATGAATGTGCAGGACATGGAAACCGCCGCGCGTCTCGGGCTCGATCTGACCGTGTTGGTCTGGGAAGATGGCGGTTACGCCCTGATCGACGAACATCAGGACAAAGAGGAGGGCGAGACACCCGAATTCCGGTTCGGCCGTCCCGATTGGGGGCGGCTTGCCAAAGCGTTCGGCTGGAGCCACGGCGCGGTCACTGGATTGGCGGATCTGGCGGAGGTCTTGCGTGCGGCACAGGACTGCGCGGGACCCACGCTGATCTCGTTGCAGGTCGATTACGACGCGGGGGGCGGCCTTCCCGGGATCAGAAAGGCGGCCTGATGGGGAACTCGTTCCGGGTTCGGACGTTGGTTTTCTGAACAAATAAAGGAGACACCCATGTCCGAAGCGTTGAAAGTCATTCCCTCTAGCGATGATGTCTCGACCGGTGTGCGCGACACGCAAACCATTGCGAGTGGTCTCGCGGATGTCCTGTCGGACACGTACCGACTGATCTTCAAGACCCATGCAATCCACTGGAACGTCGAAGGCCCGCTCTTCTACTCTGTCCACAAGCTGACCGAAGAGCAGTATGAGAACATGTTCTCGGCCGCCGATGAACTGGCGGAGCGGATGCGGTCGCTGGGCGAGTTTGCCCCGATGCAATTGGATGCTTTGATGGAGCGTTCGCGCGTCAAGGACGCTCATCAGGAGATGTCGGCCCAGCAGATGGTCGAAAGCCTTGCCGCGGATCACGAGCTGATTGCGCACCGCCTGCACGCGCTGATCCAGTTGGTCGGCGAGCGCCACGACCCGGTGACGGAAGACCTCGCCACCGAGCGGAGCGCCTTCCACGAGCAGGCCGCCTGGATGCTGCGCGCGCTCAGCAAGTAACAGAGCCAACGAAAAAAGCCCCGCTTAATGGCGGGGCTTTTGACGATCTTGGGTCAGGATCAGGCTTTCAAGGTCTCTGTCGAGGCAAAGAACATCGCCTGACTGACGGCGGAGCGCACCTGCTCTTCGGAATATGGTTTGGAGATGAGAAATGCTGGCTCCGGGCCTTCGCCGGTCAAGAGCCGCTCGGGGAAGGCGGTGATGAAGATCACAGGCATGTCGCCGTCGCGTTCAAGGATGCGGTTGACCGCGTCGATGCCACTGGATTTGTCCGCGAGTTGGATGTCGGACAGGATGAGATCGGGTTTGTCTTCGGCCGCCAGATCAAGCGCACGACTCTCGGTCCGCGCAACCCCCGTGACCTGGTGCCCCATCTCAGAGACGATCCCTTCGAGATCTGTAGAGATGATGACCTCGTCCTCGATGATCATGACCTTGCCACTGATCAGCTTGGCCATTTCGGCATAGGCGATATTGACCAGTTCACTGACTTCGCCTTCCGAGCGGCCCATGATGGAGGCAAGCTCGGGCATGTCGAACCCTTCTACCGTGTGCAACAACAGCGCTTCACGGGTGTTTGGTGTCAGATGCGTCAAATGCGCCGAAGCGGTTCCGGCTGGTCCGCTGTCCAGGGTGGGGTCTTCGATCTGAGCGCTGCTGCTTGACCAAATGGCGTGAAACACTCTGAAAAGGCCCGCCTTGGCGCCATGACCGGCGTCATAGAGCGTTGGGTCCGTCAGAATTGTCTCGAGTGTCACTGCCGCATAGGTGTCCCCGGAGTTTGTGCTTCCTGTCAAAGCGCGGGCATAGCGTCGCAAGTAAGGCAAGTTTGCACCGATTTGTTCTGACAGCGAAGTGTCTGCGGTTTGAGACATTGATCCCTCTTATTTTGAAAGCGCACGGTCACGTGCTATTTTTTTGACGTGAGTCGGGAACCAAACGCGTGGTCCAGCGTTTAGGTTCCACACAAACGCGCATGGGCCCAATAAAAGTGACACATCCAAATCTGATGCCAAAACGAAATTCAACACTCGACGACCAGATCGATGAGAACCTCAAAAAAGCATACAGCGATGTGCTGAATGAAGAGGTTCCGGATCGGTTGATGCAATTGCTTGAGCAGCTCAAGTCGCAAGACAAGAAGACTCCCTCCGGAGACGTCTCATGAGCGGGGCGCCGGAGATGGATCCGCGCGACGAGCTCGTCGAACATCTTTCCGCCATGCGCGCCTTCGCCTACAGCCTGACGCGAAACTCGGCGACGGCGGATGACCTGGTGCAGGATACGCTCGTGAAGGCGTGGACGAATATCGAAAAATTTCAGGTCGGGACGAACATGCGCGCGTGGCTGTTCACGATCCTTCGGAATACGTTTTATTCGATGCGGCGCAAGCGCAAGCGCGAGGTCGAGGATGGCGAAGGCGAACTGGCTGGTGCATTGGCGCAAAAGCCCGATCATGACGGGCGACTGCAAATGCGCGAGTTCAACCGGGCATTTGCGAAACTTCCCGACGAGCAGCGCGAGGTTCTGATCCTCGTAGGGGCCGGTGGCTTTTCCTACGAAGAAGCCGCCGATATGTGCGGGGTCCGGGTGGGCACCGTGAAAAGCCGGGTCAACCGTGCACGCAATCGCCTCGCCGAGATGCTGGACATCTCGGAAACCGACGCAATGGAAATGACCGACAGCGTCACCCATGGCATCGTGGCGGAGAACCAAAGCGCAGCCTGAATGTCACTGTCCTCTTTTTTCGGCGCTCTGCCCACGCGTTTGATCGCGCTCATGACGCTTGCGTTGTTCCCACTCGGAATGATCTCGCTCTACCAGACACGCAGTGTGGTGGAGCGGGCCGACGACCTTGCCCGCTCGGCTCTGATCGCCGAGACCGAGCGGGCCGTCGATGCAGAGCGACGGATCCTGCTTCAGGCTGTTGGGGCGGGGGCCGGGTTGGGCGCCGCGATCGGACCTTTGTCGGAAGACCCCGCGCGTTGCAGCGAAATCCTGAGTGACTTCATCGTGCAGAACCCCCACGTGGCCTTTGTTGGCTACCTGCCGCTGGATGGCTTCATGGAGTGCTCTAGCACGGGGGATCCCTTCGACTTCTCGGAATTTCCGGGCTTCGCGACGGCGATTGCGAGCCAGAGGTTGAATTTTGAGGTCAACGAATCCGGCGCTGTGAGCGGACAATCCGTGATGATCGCCAACGTCCCGGTCTATTGGGCCGGAGCGTTCAGTGGGTTCATTTCAATGTCGATCCCGCACAAGATCGTCGACAACGAGCCTGCCGGCGCCGCGAGCCAGGAAGATGCGCGCACCTTGGTTCTCAACCGCGATGACGAGATCATTTCCGCCAGCGGTGGTCTGGATGGCGCGGAGAGGTACTTGCCCGTGGGCTACTCGTTGACGGAACTGCGGTCCAAGGCTGGAACGACATTTCGCGCGGAGACGGTCGAGGGCGATCCACGAGTATTTGCCACCTTTACGGTTCTCGAGGACGAAGTCGTCGTGCTGGGGAGCTGGCCCGAGGAGGCGCTGGGTGTTGGCCAAGGCGCGAACCAAGGGCTTTTGACCATTCTGTTCCCCATCCTGATGTGGTGCGCGGGCATCGTGGTCGCCTTCTTTGGCTTGCACCGGATGGTGATCCGAAACATTCACGCCCTGCGGGATGCGACGCGCCGGTTTGCTTTGGGCGAGCGGGGGCGGAATTTGCTCACGATGGAAAACCCGTCTCAGGAGTTCGAAGAGGTGCAGCGCGCCTTTAACCGGATGACGCGCATTATCGGCGATGCCGAAGCGCGCCGGGAGCAAGATCTCCATGACAAGGAAGTGCTGCTGCGCGAGGTACATCATCGCGTTAAGAACAACCTGCAACTGATTGCATCCATGATGAATATGCAAACCCGTACGGTGAAGACCGCCGAGGCCAAGCGCGTGCTGCAGGGGCTGCAGCGGCGGGTGCAGGGGCTCGCAGCGATCCACCGGACCCTCTACACGACGCCCGATATGACAACGGTCGATGTGGCCAGTTTGGCAGAGGAGATGGTGACCGAGGTCACAGGGCTCGCCGGGGCAAGCAATGAGCGGCTGAAGATTACCCGCAATCTCGAACCCATGCAGCTCTACCCGGATCAGGCTGTGCCTTTGTCGATGGTGCTGTCAGAGATGCTGACCAATGCGGTGAAATATACCGGGTCCAAAGAGGGGCAAAATCCGGAGATCGAAATCGGCCTGGCTCGGGATCCTGTGGGCGACGTCATCCTCTCCGTGGAAAACACCAAGGGGGACCGCTTTGACGCGGAAGATCCCAGCGAGAATACTGGTATCGGGTCCCGCCTCATGCGGGCTTTCGTGACCCAGCTTGAGGGGAAACAGGACGTCACCGAAGACGACACGCGGTACTGCATGACGGTGCGGTTCCACCCGACGGGGTTTGCTCAGGATGCCGCCTAGCCCGGAGGCGAATCCCGCCCCATTTCAGGTTCTCATCACCGCCGCGCAGGCGTGGCCGGCCTTCGAGCAGGCGATCCTGTCCGCCGAGCGCGAGATCCTGATGGGGTTTCGGATCTTCGATCTTGCTACCAAACTGCGGAGCGACGCGGCCCGGGCCATCGGCGAGGAC
This sequence comes from Dinoroseobacter sp. S124A, assembly GCF_049801015.1. NCBI lineage: Bacteria > Pseudomonadati > Pseudomonadota > Alphaproteobacteria > Rhodobacterales > Roseobacteraceae > Dinoroseobacter > Dinoroseobacter sp. S124A. Next base: position 762,253 of record NZ_JBNAGD010000001.1, read on the forward strand.
TGGTTCGATTTGCTGGCGCATAAGCTCGGCCAGGGCGTGCGCATCCGTCTGGTCGTCAGCGATTTCGATCCGGTGATGGGGGAAGAACTTCACCACCTGTCGATGTCCACGCTGCGGCAGGGCGCGGCCCTGCGGGAGGTGGCTGGGCCAGCCGCAGACCTGCATGTTGCGGCCGCGCTTCACCCCGCGCGTGCGGGGCAGGTCTGGCGCTCGGTCCTCGGTCCTCTGGCGCGGAAGCAACGCAAGAAAACGCCTCCCTTTGCCACCGTGACCCAGCACCAGAAGCTCGCGACCATTGATCGCGATTGGCTCTATATTGGCGGTCTCGATCTCAACGAGCGGCGCTTCGACACGCAGGCCCATGATCGACCATCCGACGAGACCTGGACGGATGTGCAGCTCTTGTTGCGGGGGCCAGAAGCCATCGAGGCGGCGGAGCATCTGGAAAGCTTCGTGGCGCAAACCCATGGAGCCCCGCCGCTGCGCGAGATGCAGTATCTCCGGCGAACGCTGTCCCGGCCCCGCGACCTGCAAACCTTTCACCTGTCGCCCAAAACGGTTCTGAGCGAGATCGAGACCGCGCATCTGGCGGGGATCCGAGACGCGCAGCATCTGATTTATATCGAGACGCAATTCCTGCGCTCGAGCCGCATCGCGCGCGCACTGGCCCGCGCGGCCATGGAAAAGCCGCTGCTGCGTTTGATTCTGGTCTTGCCGGCCATGCCCGACGATGTGGCGTTCGAGCATAATCGGGATCTGGATGCTCGCTATGGGCTCTGGTTAAGCCATCAGGCGCTCAAAAGGGTGAAGGAAGCCTTCGGCCCTCGGCTCAGCATTCTCAGCCCGGTTCGACCGCGCACAGCGCCGGGGGAGGGGCTCAACACATTGGCAGATGCCCCGATCATCTACGTGCATTCCAAGGTGTTCATCGCCGATGACAGGTTCGCTCTGGTCGGGTCGGCCAATCTCAACGGACGGTCCCTGCGTTGGGATACGGAGGCCGCAGTCGCCGTGCGGGATCCTGCCCGTGTGGACATGCTGCGCAGCGCGATTTGCGCACATTGGTGGCGGGGGGCTGCCCCGGCGGAGGCACTGGATCTGCACGCGGCGCAGGGTTGGTGGCGGGATGCGGCGCAGGACAATCTGCGCACCGCTCCGAGCCAGCGATACGGGTTTCTCGTACCCCATGATCGCGACCGTGCGCCGGACCTCCGGGTGCCGCTGCCCGGGATCACCGAAGACATCGTCTAGGACGGGCGACGGAACCGACCACGCTCCGCACCCGTTAACACTCTGACACGTGCAACGAAGAGGAGCGTATGATGAATTGGGACCAGATCCAGGGCAATTGGCAAAAGATCAAGAACCGCATCAACGCCGGGACACAGGATGCAACGGGCCAGACGCCTGACCGCAACCAGTTGCAAACCCTGCTTGAGCCGGAGTACGGCGCGGGAAAGCCCGCAGCCGAAGACACGCTGCAGGCGTGGAAAGACAAGGCCTGAGCCATGTCAGAGAGTTATGAAACATCCCATGAAGCCATGACCGAGCTTTGGTCCGAGCTGGACGCATGTCGCATCGGTATGCTCTGGATGCCCGATAGCGGACAGCATCCTCAACCCATGACCCATTTCGCGGATCCCGAGGCCCAGGCGCTCTGGTTCATCACGTCGGCGGACACGGATCTGGTGGCCGCGGTCAGTCACGGCGGACAGGCGCGCTATACGATGCAATCCGGCAAGGGCAATTACCACGCGAGCCTCACAGGCAGCCTCGTCGTCTATGACAGCGACGAGAAGATCGATGCGCTGTGGTCCATCGCCATGGCCGCGCGCTTTGAGCAGGGGCGCGAGGATCCGAAGGTCACGCTGCTGAAGTTCAGCCCGCGCGAAGCCGCAATCTGGGCGAGCGACGCCAACCCGGTCGTGGTCGGTGCCAGAATGGTGCAGGCGGCATTTTCGACCGATTGCGCCAGCCCGGAGATCGGACATCACCGTGTTCTGGATCTAGTCGTCCCGGCCTGATCCCGTCGCGATCGCTTGCACGCAGACAACGGCTTGGGCGGGCAGGAGGCCTCTGCTCACCACAAAGCAGCCCTCTTGCAAGCGTGGAAACACTGCCCGGTCACGGCGCGCTGCGGTGGAACGTTTTAACGGTTCCGGACGTTGAGCTTTTAACGAAACCAATCACCGAAGGAGTTACCATGGACATCATCCGCATCATCCTCGCCCTGCTCTTGCCGCCTCTGGGCGTGTTCATGCAGGTGGGACTGGGTAAGCACTTCTGGTTGAATATCCTGCTGACACTGCTGGGCTACATCCCCGGCATCGTGCATGCCGTCTGGATCATCGCCCGAACCGGTGAGCGTGGCCGTGCCTGATCTTACCGCAGACCAGATCGCCCGCCTCGACCGGTTGGCCCATGGGCTGGATGCCCGGTTCCGGCTTCCGGTGCTGGGCTGGCGGTTCGGCTGGGATAGTGTGGTCGGGCTCATCCCCGGCCTCGGCGATATCGTGACCTTCGGCCCGGCGCTGTACCTCATCTATCAGGGGCACAAGCTGGGCGCGCAGAAGTCGACACTTGCCCGTATGGGGGTCAATAGCGGCCTCGACTTTGTCGTGGGAGGCGTTCCGATTTTCGGCGATATTTTCGATGCGAGCTTCAAGGCCAATATGCGGAACGTCAGGCTCCTGAAAGAAGACCTGTCGGAGCAATTGCAAGCGCAGGAACGACGCGAGGCCCTGTACCCGTCCTCGATCCGGGCCTGAGAAATTTGGCGACGCGCGCCCCGACTGGACGCGAGGGCTTCGACGGCGCGGGAGGTTCGCCAAGCGGCCCTTGGTTGTCGCAGCGCGCTACTCGCGTTCGCATAGGGCGGTTCACGCCTGTCCTGCGTCCCGGGCTTGCGGTACACAGACCCGTGCGACGCGCATCTCGGCAAGGCGGCTGGACTGCCCGCCGCCGCGACCAACTTTCAAAAAATTTTCTTATCTCGGGAACTATCCCCGGCACCTTGGGCGTTGTCTTTTCACAACAATCGGAGGCGCGGTCGGTGCCATCCGGTGGATCACGGGAGCCAGTTTCATGCCTAGCCTGACCAACATGCGTGATAGATCATGAGCGACGGAATGCGCACCGAGCGCCGGGGCGCTCACGCGGACGTCGCGCACGTGCTAGGTGCCGCCGTCGGGCGGTCAGTTACAACGCGGCGAGATCATCGGTCCCCGACACTACCCCACCTCCCATCAGTTTCAGGTTCTAGCGGCGGAGCATAATCATGCGCGATCTTCATCTCGAACTGGAGGAGTATGGCGCCTCCGACATGCGGCCCATCGGCTTTTTTGTTCAAGACGGTCTGTCCGACCATGCCTTGCGGGTCACGCGTATCATTGACGCACTTCCTCCGAGCCGCTCCGTGACCGTCTTCTGCCCCGACCCCACGCTGATTGCCGAGGTTGCGGGGCGCGCAGAGGTGATAGCCCTTCCATCGTTTTCGGTCAGCACTGGCAAGCACGTCGGTCATGCCGTTATGCCCGGGGTCGATGCGGGGTTCTCACTGGGGCAGGGGCCGATGATGGCATCGCTCATTCGCGCCGACTTGAATGCCCTGACCCGCTGGTTCGACCGGGCACATCCTGCCCTTTTGATGATCGATGAGAGCGCCGAGATCGCCCGGCTTGCCCGCCGCTGCGACGTCCCGCATGTGGTGGCTTTAAAGCACGGGATGCGGCAGGATGAGGCCCATGACGAGATGTTCTCGGGGGCCGAAGGACTGCTGGCGCCGTTCCACAAGGCCCTTGCGCAACCGGATTGGTCCCATGGCTGGACCGGCAAGACCCATTTCGCGGCAGGTCTCGAGCGTCTGCAACGCGTGCCAGAGCGGCAAGCCGCCCGGCGCCGCCTGAACCTGCCGGAGGATGCAACGGTCATTCTTGCCCTGACAGACCCGACCACGCAGCCGATGCAGCACGCAGCGGTGATTGCAGGTGCAAGGGCAGTGTCCGACTGTGTGTGGCTGCTGGCCGGTGATGAGGCTGCGGCGGGCGATCCGTCCAATCTGCGCCGGATGTCCGGAGATGTGACGCATGAGACGCAGATCGCTGCGGCAGATCTGGTTATCTCCAATGCTGGTGATGTGATTTCGGCAGAGATCCTGTCGGCGCGGAGGCCATGGATCGTGGTCCCGGAATGGAGCCTTTGTGATGCGCAGATCGAAAAGGCGCGCGCCCTGTCGAAGGCTGGCGCGGCGCATATGCGGCATCAACTCCCGGGCTATGAGGCTGGCTGGCGGCAGACACTCGACATCGCCACGCAGCTCCACGATCCCGCTCGGCAAGCCGCATTGGACCATGCCGGTGCCGCGGCGGGCGTCGCCGCCTGGCTGGAAGGGCTGGCCGCCGAGCGAAATGCACCAGTGCATCCCATGCTGCCCGCGATCGATCACATGACCCCAGGGCAGCAGGTCGCGGACGCGCTTGCCTGAGACCGACTGCGCGCCCCGCGGCGCCCCGTGGCAGCTTATCCCCGCACGGCGGGGCTGCCCATAGAATGAAAGTTTACCCATGATCCGCGTTGTCTTTGGCGCCCTGCTCGCCCTGCTTGTCGCCACGTTCGCCTATACGGCCGCAGCCCAGGCCGTGCCCGAGACCGAACAGACCGGCGGCACGATCGAGGTCGGGGAAACCGCGCCAAGCGACGGCGAGATCCGGACACGGATCATCAACCTGCTCGCGCAGATCGACGCGTTCGAAAATGTGCGCGTGAATGTGACCGAAGGGGTCGTACGCCTGAACGGCGATGTCATCGACAACGCAGCGCAGGACCAGCTGACATCGCTGGTCAATCGCGTGTCCGGCGTTGTTGCCATCGAGAACCGGGTGACCGTCAGCGGCTCGCTGGAAGAGCGGCTGGCCCCGGCCGCGGAGCGGATCATTGAGCGTAGCCAGAACCTGCTGGCATCGGCACCGATCTTTCTCGTCGCGGTAACGGCCTTTCTGGTCGTGGCGGCGGGCGGTTGGCTGCTGACAACGCGCATCCCGATCTGGACCTGGCTCGCACCGAACCGCTTCATCGCAGATGTCTACCGAGCCGTTGCGCGGATCGGCTTCATCCTGTTGGGGGTGGTGCTGGCGCTCGACATTTTGAATGCCACGGCGCTGATCGGGGCGGTGCTCGGCGCGGCGGGTGTGGTTGGGCTCGCGCTGGGTTTCGCCGTGCGCGACACGGTGGAGAACTTCATCGCCTCGATCTTGCTGAGCCTGCGCCAGCCGTTTCGCCCGAACGATTTTGTGGATATTCAGGGGGATATGGGCACTGTGGCGCGGCTTACCTCCCGGGCGACGATCCTGATCTCGCCGGAGGGCAACCATATCCGCATTCCCAACGCGACCGTGTTCAAGGGGCGGATCGTGAACTTCACGCGCGATCCGCAACGGCGGTTCAGCTTCGATCTCGGGGTGGATGCGGATGCAGATCAGGCGGGCGCCCTTGCAACCGCCGTCGGGGCGCTTCAGGGGCTGCCCTTCATCCTGCGCGATCCGGAGGTCAGCGCCTGGGTGAGCGAAGTGGGCGACTCAAACGTGATCCTCACCTTCACTGGCTGGGTCGATCAGAATGCCGTCAGCTTCGCCAAGGCGCGCGGCGAGGCGATCCGCACGGCCAAGTCCGCCCTGGAATCCGCGGGCTTCGGGCTGCCGGAGCCGATCTACCGCGTGCGCCTTGACGGCGCCGGACAGCTTGGCGGCGCGCTTGCCGAGGAGTCGCGCGAGGTGGGCACCCCAGCGCCCACAACAGACAGAGGTTCGCGCGCCCAAGCCACACCGGCCACAACGCCAGCGCAGCTTCCGCAAGCGGCCGATCCCACTCGCAAGGAGGATGCCAGCACCGAGGCGGCAGAGCGCGAACGGGCTGGCCAGAAGACCGAAGACAACCTTCTGGATGCAACGCGGCAAGCCGAATAGCGGTCCCTGGCCTTGCTCCCGTCGAAAGGAATCTGACTTAACAACTGAGTCTGTCACGGCATCGGGGGCTGACCCGTGGGAACCATCCGGGCAGCTAACAAGCCATCATTGCGAGTGAACCAACAGAGTCTTCCTCGACAGTGGCTGAAATCCGGTACAATCGGAAGATACTTAATTGTAATCATCGAGATTCAGAATCTGTGCAGGGAGATGATGGCGGGCTGTCTCTCCGCCATCCCCCCCCAGATCCCCCAGCTTCATTTTTTGTTACCGCCCTGTTGCGGGGCAGCCTTCCGCGCGCGTGGGCTCTTGCGCTGGTTCTGTCGCTCGGCGCACCATGACCGCTCTGGAGCAGGAGCGTGCCGCGTGGGCCGACTGAAGTGTTTCAAGGCGTATGATATTCGGGGGCAGGTCGGAGAGGATCTGACCGAGGCGTTTGCCTATGGGCTGGGCCGGGCCGCGGCGGCGGAGCTGTCGGCGGCGCAGGTCGTGATCGGACGCGACGTGCGCGCCTCTTCGCCCGCCTTGTCCGAGGCGCTGGCCCGGGGTCTGCAAAGTGCGGGCTGCGGGGTTCTCGATCTCGGGCTTTGCGGCACGGAAGAGGTCTACTTCGCCACGGATCACTACCGGGCCCAGGGCGGGATCATAGTCACGGCGTCCCATAATCCGATTGGCGATAACGGGTTCAAGCTGGTCGGGGCCGGTGCCGCCCCGCTGCCCGAGGCGCAGTTCCGCGCCATCGAGGCCAGGCTTGCCGAGGGGACGGGCCGGGCTGCGAGCGCGCCCGGGTCCTACCGGGCCGTGGACTGCCGCGCGGCCTATGTCGCCCGGGTTCTGTCCTTTGTCGAGCCGGCGACGCTTGCGCCGCTGCACCTTTTTGCCAATGGCGGGCATGGGGCGGCGGGCCCGACCTTGGACGCGGTGGTGGCGGGGCTGGAGGCGCAGGGCGCGCCCTTGCGGGTGACGCGCGGCCATCACGCGCCCGATCCGGCCTTTCCGGCGGGGATCCCGAACCCGATGCTGCCGGAGAACCAGCCGCTGACCGGGGCACCGACCCGCGCCGCCGGGGCGGATCTGGGCGTGGCCTGGGACGGAGATTTCGACCGGTGCTTCTTCTTTGACCACACCGGGGCCTTTGTCCCCGGGGAGTATGTCGTGGCCGTGCTTGCCCAGGCCATGCTGGCCCGGACGCCCCGGGCGCGGATCGTCCATGATGCACGGGTGGCGTGGAACACCCAGCGCGTCGTGCGGACCGCCGGGGGAGTGCCCGTGATGGGGCAGACCGGTCATGCCCTGATGAAGGCGTTGATGCGCGCGCAGGGGGCGGTCTATGGCGGGGAGCTGTCGGCGCATCACTATTTCCGCGACTTCATGTATTGCGACAGCGGCATGATCCCCTGGCTTTTGATGCTGGCGCAGATCTCGGCCTCGGGTCAGAGCCTGCAACAGAGCTGCGCCGAGATGCGCGCGCGGCACCCGTCGTCGGGCGAGATCAATTTTCGCGTCGCCGATGCGGATAGGGCGGTGGCAGAGGTGCTGGCGCGGCTCGGCCCGGACGCGGTCGGGATCGACCAGACCGACGGGCTGAGCCTGAGCTTTGCAGAGTGGCGCGCCAATCTGCGCCGGTCCAATACTGAGGCGCTGTTGCGGTTGAACGTCGAGGCGCGGGATGACGCGGATCTCGTGGCCGCGCAGGTGGCCCGGATCACCGAGATCCTGCGCCCCTTTGCGGCGCAAGATGCGGCTCAGTAGACCGGCGGCGAGACGATCCAGATCACCGTGGCCGGGGCGTCATAGGGGTTGCGCCAGAGATAGGCGTCATCGGAGAACTGAAAGCTGTCACCCGTCGCGAGGGTGAACCACGTGCCCCCCAGTTGCAGATCGAGCTGACCGTCGATCACCACGCCGCCATCCTCGCGGCCCTTGGTGCTGATCAGGGTTTCGCAGGCGGAATGGGCCGAGAAGGTCGAGTGGATCATCTCGAAATTGCCATTCAGGTTCGGCGAGAGCAGCCGTTCGCGCAGCCCGCTTTCCTCGGACCCGATGGGCTCGGCCATGTCGCCCCGCACGATCAGGCCGCGCTCTTCCTCGGATTGCGAGGCCGAGCGGAAGAAGAAGCTGATCGGAACCTCAAACTCTGCTGCCAGTGCCGAGAGATCCTGAATCGACGGGGCGGTCTGTCCGCGTTCCACCTGGCTGAGCCAGCCGACGGAGCGCCCGACCGAATTGCACAGCGCCTGAAGGGTCCAGTTCCGGGATTTCCGCAGGGCGCGGATGTCTTCTCCGATATGCGGTGTCATGCTGAGGACCGGTTCCGTGTCTGGATGAAATTTGGGCTGTAGAGGGTCTCTAGCGCAGGCGCAGTGAAGGAATCCAGAATTTTCCACGCCGATGTGAAAAAATGATTTGAAATTTCATTTCGGTCTGTGGCAACGAATGCGCAAGCAACGGGCATTTGCACCGCAGAGCGCAGTGCAGGACCCGGCACACCGATTGGGAGATCGCCCCGTGCACAGAGCACCGCATCTGACAGCCAGACCGCCCGGCGCTGCGCCAGCCCCGGCCCAGCCTCAGGGCAGGGCGGCGCGCGCCGGGGCGATCTCCCGCTTCCGGACTTTCCATCGGCCCAAGACCCCAGCCTGCGCGGCGGGGCTTCTGAAAACAGGATCGCTGCTGTCATGACCCAATTACCTACGTCCGCGCGCGTCGTCATTATCGGTGGGGGTGTCTCCGGGTGTTCGGTCGCCTACCACCTCGCCAAGCTTGGCTGGACGGATATCGTCCTGCTGGAGCGCAAGCAGCTGACCTGTGGCACCACATGGCATGCCGCGGGCCTGATCGGTCAGCTGCGTCCGAGCCAGAACCTGACCCGTCTGGCGAAATACTCCACCGAGCTCTATGGCCAGCTCGAGGCCGAGACCGGCGTGTCCACCGGCTTTCGCGAAACGGGCTCGATCACCGTGGCACTGACCGAGCACCGCAAGGAAGAGATCCTGCGGCAGGCCGGTCTGGCGCGGGTCTTTGGGGTCGAGGTCGAGGAGCTGTCCCCGACCGAAGTGCTCCAGCGGTATCCGCATCTGAACATCGATGGCGTGACCGCGGGCGTGTATCTGCCCCATGATGGCCAGTCCGACCCGAGCAACGTGGCCCTGTCGCTGGCCAAGGGCGCGCGGAACCGCGGTGCCAAGATCGTCGAGGGCGTCAAGGTCACCGAAGTTACCAAGGCGGGCGGCCGCGTCACGGGCGTCAGCTGGCAGCAGGGCGAAGAGCAGGGCCATATCGCCGCTGATATGGTGGTGAACTGTGCGGGCATGTGGGCGCGCGAGCTCGGCAAGATGTCCGGGGTGAACGTGCCGCTCCATGCCTGCGAGCATTTCTACATCGTCACCGAGGGCATTGACGGGCTCAAGCCGCAGCCGGTGCTGCGCGTGCCGGATGAATGCGCCTATTACAAGGAAGACGCGGGCAAGATCCTGCTCGGCGCGTTCGAGCCCAAGGCCAAGCCCTGGGGGATGAACGGGATCTCCGAGGATTTCTGTTTTGACCAGTTGCCCGAGGATTTCGACCATTTCGAGCCGATCCTCGAGGCGGCGGTGAACCGCCTTCCGATGCTGGCCGAGGCGGGGATCCATACCTTCTTCAACGGGCCCGAGAGCTTCACCCCCGATGATCGCTACTATCTCGGCGAGGCACCGGAGCTGGGCGGGTACTGGGTCGCGGCGGGGTATAACTCCATCGGGATCGTGTCGTCCGGGGGCGCAGGCATGGCGCTGGCCCAGTGGATGAATGATGGCGAGCCGCCCTTTGATCTCTGGGATGTGGATATTCGCCGGACCCAGCCCTTCCAGGGCAATCGCCACTACCTGCAGGAGCGGGTCTCGGAAAGCCTCGGCTGGCTCTTTGCCGACCATTACCCGTTCCGCCAGCCGGTGACCGCGCGCGGCATCCGGCGCTCGCCCCTGCACGAACACCTCAAGGCCAAAGGCGCTGTCTTCGGCGAGACCGCCGGTTGGGAGCGCGCGAACTGGTTCGCCAATGAGGGGCAGGAGCGCGACTACAAATACGACTGGGCCGGTCAGAACTGGTTCGAGAACCGCGCAGCCGAGCATATGGCGATCCGCGAGGGGGTGGGCATGCTCGACATGTCCTCCTTCGGCAAGATCCGGGTGGAGGGGCGCGATGCCTGCGCTTTCCTGCAGAAGATGTGCGGCGCGCAGATGGACGTGCCTGAGGGCAAGATCGTCTATACCCAGATGCTCAACCAGCGCGGCGGGATCGAGTGCGATCTGACCGTGACGCGCCTGTCCGAGACGGCCTATTTCCTCGTGGTGCCTGCCGCCACCGTGCAGCGCGATCTGGCCTGGCTGCGCCGCCATGTGGGCGACCAATTCGTGGTCATCACCGATGTCACCACCTCCGAGGCGGTTCTGCCGCTTATGGGGCCGAAGGCCCGCGATGTGCTCATGGCCTGCTCGCCCAATGACTTCTCGAACGCGCACCACCCGTTCGGCATGGCGCGCGAGATCGAGATCGGCATGGGGATCGCAAGGGCGCACCGGGTGACCTATGTGGGCGAGCTCGGCTGGGAAATCTACATCTCCACCGATATGGCCGCCCATGTCTGGGAAACCCTCGTGGAGGCCGGGGCCGATCACGGGCTGAAGCTCTGCGGGCTTCATGCGATGGACACCCTGCGGCTCGAAAAGGCGTTCCGCCATTATGGGCACGACATCACCGATGAGGATCACGTGCTGGAGGCCGGGCTCGGCTTTGCCGTCAAGACCGACCTGCCCGGCAAGGAGGACTTCCTTGGGCGCGAGGCCGTGCTCCGCAAGCGCGAGACCGGGCTCGAACGGCGCCTCATGCAGTTCAAGCTGGAGGATCCCAGCGCCCATCTGCACCATAACGAACCGCTGGTGCGGGATGGCAAGATCGTCGGCTTCCTGACCTCGGGCGGCTACGGCCATGCCCTGGGCGGGGCGATGGGGCTGGGCTATGTGCCCTGCGCCTATGAGCGCGAGCCTGCGGCCGAGATGAAAGCGGCGCGGTACGAGATCGAGATCGCCGGGCGGCGTTACGCGGCGCAGGCCAGCCTCGCGCCCATGTACGACCCGAAATCCGAGCGCACCAAGGCGTAAGCCGGGGCAGGGCCCCAAGCCTGCCATGGCACGGAACGAGGCCGGGTCGCCACCAGCGCCCGGCCTTTTTCATGCGCCGTCAACAGATCGAGAATACGCATTCACGATAATCCTTGAATACGCATTCAGCCTCGCCTAGGGTGACGCCACACGTTGCCATTGACCTGGGAGGAGTACATGCGCAAACGGACTTTCCTGAAAGCCGGGGTCGCTGCGGCGAGCCTGATGCTGGCCCCGCTAACCGCTGCGGCAGAGGACATGCCCTATAACCTGCTGGAGGGGAAACCCTTTGACGGCACCAAGCTGAACATCCTCAGCGTTGTGACCCCGCAATTCGACGGGCTGCGCCTGCGGGATGGCGAATTCACCGAGCTGACGGGCATCGAAACCGAGTGGACTTTCATCCCCTTCGGCTCGCTGCAGGAGAAGATCAATGCCGAGGGGATCGCCGCCAACGGCACCTTCGACGTGGTCAACTACCTCGATAGCTGGGGCCCGCCCAACGCCCATTGGCTGATGGCGATTGACGAGATGATGGCGCGGGACGGAATCTCGATGGACCGCTACCCGGCGGCCTTTGCCCGTTCGGCCCAGTTCGAGGGCCAGACCCTGGGCTTCCCGCTGCGGGCCCATCCGCAGTTGATGTTCTATCGCAAGGACCTGATCCCCGAGCCGCCCGAGAGCTGGGAGGACGTGGTGCGCATCGGCAAGGAGCTGAAAGAGAGCAACCCGGAGATCGCGCCGCTTGCGCTCTATTACAACAATGACGGCAACCGTCAGAACCTGTTCATCTGGATCAACTTCCTCTGGGCGGCCGGGGCCGACATCTTCAACGAGGATGGCACGGCGGCCTGGGCGTCCGAAGCCGGGATCCAGGCGACGAAGGATTACATCGCGCTCCATACCGAGCACGAGGTGACCAACCCGAACTCGCTGGCCTTTGTCGAGCAGGATGCGCGCCAGTCCTTCATGCAGGGCAATTCCGCGATGATCCCGGTCTGGTGGTGGGCCTATTCGGGCTTTTACAACCCAGACAGCTCGACCCTCACCAAGGATCAGGTGGGGTTTGTCGGCATGCCCTCCTATCAGGGGCAAACCAAGACCTACGCGATCTCCATGCCCTTCTCGATCTCGCAATATTCCGAGAATCAAGGCGCGGCCTGGGAGTTCCTCAAATGGCTGTCGAACCCGGAGATGGACAAGGCCAACGCCACCGAGCGTGAGGTGGGCGGCAAGTCGATCGTCAACAACGTGGTGACCCATATCGCCTCGTTGCAGGACCCGGATGTGAATGCCGCGAATGACGGGATTCAGGCGGCGGCCTGGGAAAGCCTGAAGCAGTCTGACATCATGCCGCAAATCCCGGAATGGCCGGAAGTGGGCGATATCCTCTCTGCCGCGATTGCCGAAGCGGCGGCGGGCGGCGATGTCGCCGAGCTGATGACCGCCGCGGCGGAGCGGTCCGACAAGGTGCTGCGCCGCGCAGGCCGCATCAAGTAACGCGCAACATGGATCGGGGCGCGCTGCGTGCCGCGCCCCAATCCTGACCTCATGTGACCCTGCTGCCCGAGGGCTCCGGATCTGACTGATGCGAGATAACACACTCAAATACCTGCTCGTTCTGCCGGCCATCCTCGTGGTGTTCGCCACGGCGATCTGGCCGCTGCTCGAGAGCTTTCGGCTGTCCTTCACCGTGGGCCGCCTGAACCGCCCGGGCTCGCTGGAGCAATATCTGGGCTGGGAGAATTACAGCTGGGCCTTCCTCGAAGAGCCTGCCTTCTGGAACTCGGTGCAGGTCACGGCGATCTACACGGTGCTGACCGTGGCGCTGACCACGGTCCTTGCGCTCGGGCTCGCGATGTTGCTCGCGCCGGGAGGGCGGTTGCGCTCGGGGGTACAGACCCTGCTGATCCTGCCCTTTGCCATGTCGCCCGCGCTGATCGGGGTGTCGTTCCGGTTCATGTTCAACCCGGAATTTGGCCTGTTCGATGCGTTTTTCGGGGTGATGATCCCGCCACTGGCGGATGTCTCCTGGCTGGCCGATCCGGTGCTGGCCTTTGCGGTCTGCGTGATGGCCGATGTCTGGGGCTGGATCCCGTTCCTGACGCTGGTTCTGATCGGCGGTCTGGCCAGCGTGCCGCAGGATACGATCGAGGCCGCGCAGGTGGACGGCGCCTCGGGCTGGCGGGTGTTTCGCGACGTGACCCTGCCGCAGCTTGCGCCGGTGCTCGCCGTGGTTGTGATCCTGAAATCGATCTTCAGCCTCAAGACCTTCGACCAGATCTTCATGCTGACCAATGGCGGGCCGGGCACGGCGACCCAGACCCTGTCCCATTACATCTATTTCAACGGCATGAAATACGGGCAGATCGGCTACGCCGCCTCGGTCGCCTGGTTGATGGTGATCCCGATGATCTTCCTCACCTATGCCTATGCCAAATACGTGTTCCAGAAGCGGTGAGCGCGATGACCGGGAAACAAAGAAAACAGATCGTCAACGGCATTCAGATCATCCTAATCCTGATGGCGACCTTCGTGATGCTGGTCCCGATCCTCTGGATCTTTCTGGCCGCGTTCAAAACCCATCTCGACGTGTTCCAACTCAAGCTGTTCTTCACGCCTACGCTGGAGAATTTCGCCACAGTCTTCGAGCCGCCCTATGATCTGGGCGAGAAGCTGGTGAACTCGACGCTTGTGGCTTTTGTCACGGTCCTGTTCGCGATCCCGATTGCGACCATGGCGGCCTATTCGTTCAGCCGGTTCAGCCTGCGGGGCGAGACCACCATGCTGGTGATCATTCTGGCCACGCAATTCGTTCCGGCGGTGGTGATCATCCTGCCGTTTTTCGTGATGTTCCGGGATGTGGGGTTGCTGGACACGCGGGTCGGGCTGATCCTTGTGAACCTCGCCATCGTGATGCCCTTCGCGATCTGGATGATCAAAGGCTTCATCGACGGGATCCCCATGGACACCGAAGAGGCCGCCATGGTCGATGGCTCGTCCCGGGTGCAGGTGATGCGCAATATCGTGCTGCCCATGGCGGCGCCGGGGCTTCTGACAGCGGGGATCTTCTGCTTCATCATCGCGTGGAACGAGTTCCTGTTTGCGCTGATCCTGACCAACAAGGATGCGGTGACGCTGCCCATCGGGCTCGCGCTCTTCAAGGCGGAGGAGGGGGATTTGTGGAACCTCCTGAGTGCCGCCGGGATCATCATCATGCTGCCGATGTTCGTGCTGGCGCTGCTGATCCGGAAGTATTTCGTACAAGGCATGACCATGGGAGCGGTACGCTGATGGCTGAGGTGGTTCTCAAGGATTTGACCAAGCGCTGGGGCGACTTCATCGGGGTCGACAACCAGTCCCTGACCGTGGCCGACAAGGAGTTCCTCGTGTTGCTGGGGCCCTCGGGCTGCGGCAAGACCACGACCATGCGGATGATCGCGGGGCTTGAGGATCCGACCGATGGCGAGATCTGGATCGGCGACCGGATGGTCAATGACGACCTGCCCAAGGATCGCGACGTGGCCATGGTGTTCCAGAATTACGGCCTCTACCCGCATATGACGATCCACGACAATATCGCCTATCCGCTCAAGGTCCGCGGCACCCCGAAGGACGAGATCGGTCCCAAGGTCCGCCGCGCCGCCGAGCAGGTGGAGCTGACCGAGTTTCTCGACCGCAAGCCCAAGGCGCTCTCGGGCGGCCAAAGGCAGCGCGTGGCGCTCGCGCGGGCCATCGTGCGCACGCCCAAGGTCTTTTTGATGGATGAGCCGCTGTCGAATCTCGACGCCAAGCTGCGCGTGACCATGCGTGCCGAGCTCAAGCATCTGAGCCGCGAGCTCAAGATCACGACGGTCTATGTCACCCATGACCAGATCGAGGCGATGACGCTGGCGGACCGGGTGGCGGTGATGAAACATGGCGTGATCCAGCAGCTCGGCACCCCGGACGAGATCTATAACGATCCGGCGAATATCTTTGTGGCGGGGTTCATCGGCTCGCCCGCGATGAACCTGATCAACGGCTCGATCTCGGACGGCATGTTCGTCACCACGGGCGGCACGCGCCTCGTTGCGGTGCCCGCCGCCGACCGCGCCAGCGTGATCCTCGGGGTGCGGGCCGATGACATGGCCGTGGCCGAGGAAGGGCAGGGCGAGATCGATGTGCGCATCTACGCCTTCGAGAATACGGGCGAGGCGACGCTTCTGACCGTGCAATGGGGCCAGCAACGGGTTATCGCCAAGGGCGACCGGCACCTGCGCAAGGAGCAGGACGACATGGTCAGCATCTCGCTGAACCCCGACCACCTCTATCTTTTTGACCCCGAAACCGGAAACCGGATCAGGACTTAGACCCATGACCATCGAGTATCTCAAGCGCTCCAAGCCCGAGGCGGAGCGTGCCGAAGACGACGCCAAGGTCCGCAAGGTCGTCGAGACGACGCTGGCCGATATTCAGACCCGCGGTGACGCGGCCATTCGTGATCTCAGCCAGAAATTCGACGGCTATGCGCCCGAACGTTTTCGCTTGAACACCTCCGAGATCGAGGCCGCCATGCAAAAGGTCTCAACCCGGGATATGGAGGATATCCGTTTCGCGCAGGACCAGATCCGCGCCTTTGCTGAGGCGCAGCGGGCCTCGATGACGGATATCGAGGTCGAGACCCGGCCCGGGGTCATCCTCGGGCATCGCAACATCCCGGTGCAATCCGTGGGCTGCTATGTGCCGGGCGGCAAGTTTCCCATGGTTGCCTCGGCCCATATGTCCGTGCTGACGGCTGCGGTGGCGGGCGTGCCGCGGATCGTGGCCTCGGCCCCGCCGGTGGATGGCGCGCCCCATCCGGCGATTGTCGCGGCGATGCATCTGGGCGGTGCCCATGAGATCTATGTGCTCGGCGGAATCCAGGCCGTGGGCGCCATGGCCATCGGGACCGAAACCATCGAGCCGGTGCATATGCTGGTGGGCCCGGGCAACGCCTTTGTCGCCGAGGCCAAGCGGCAGCTTTACGGCCGGGTGGGGATCGACCTCTTTGCCGGGCCGACCGAGACCATGGTCATTGCCGATGACACCGTGGATGCCGAGATGTGCGCCACGGATCTGCTGGGACAGGCCGAGCATGGTTATAACTCACCCGCCTGCCTGATCACCAATTCGCGCAAGCTCGCCGAGGACACCCTGACCGAGATCGACCGGATCCTCGCGATCCTGCCCACCGCCGAGACCGCCGCCACAAGCTGGCGTGATTATGGCGATGTGATCCTCTGCGAGAGTTATGACGAGATGCTGCAGGTCGCCAATGACATGGCCTATGAGCATGTGCAGGTGATGACCGACCGGGATGACTGGTTCCTGGCCGAGATGCATTCCTATGGCGCGCTCTTCCTCGGGCCGCGCACCAATGTGGCCAATGGCGACAAGGTGATCGGTACGAACCACACCCTGCCCACCAAGAAGGCCGGACGGTATACGGGCGGGCTCTGGGTTGGCAAGTTTCTCAAGACCCATTCCTACCAGAAGATCACCAGCGACGCGGCAGCGGCCGAGATCGGCGCCTATGGCTCGCGGCTCTGCATGCTCGAGGGCTTTGTCGGCCATGCCGAGCAGTGCAACGTCCGGGTCCGCCGCTATGGCGGGCGCAACGTGCCCTACGGGGAAGCGGCGGAGTAGGCCCCATGCCCGAGGCGCGGATCACGGCGGCGGATGTGGCACGGCGGGCGGGCGTAAGCCAGCCCACGGTCAGCCGTGTCTTCACGCCCGGCTCCCGCGTCTCGCCCGACAAGATCCAGCGCGTGCAGGAGGCCGCCCGCGAGCTGGGCTACCGGCCCAATACGCTCGCGCGCTCGCTCAATACCGGGCGCAGCTACACGATCGGGATCGTGCTCGCCTATCTCACCAATCCCTTCTACCCCGAAGCGCTGCAGATCCTGTCGGAACGCTTCAGCGCACGCGGCTACCACATGATGGTGATCTTCGCCCAGAACCTCGAGGAGGAGGTGGACGGCGTGGTCGAGAACCTGATGGCCCATCAGGTGGACGGCATCATCCTCGCCTCGGTCAGCATGTCGAACTCTCTGACCGAGCGGTTGCGCGACCTGAACATGCCCTTCGTGCTGTTCAACCGCGGGCAGGAGGATCGCACCCTGCCATCGGTGACGGCGGCGAATTACGCGGGCGGCTATCTGGCCGGGCAGTTCCTCGTGGCCGGCGGGCACAGGCGCATCGCCCATGTGGCAGGCTGGCGCAAATCACTGAACGGGCGGGACCGGCAGGCGGGCTTCGTGGCGGCCCTGGCCGAGGCTGGGCAGGCGCCCGTGGCCACTATCGACAGTCATTTCCGCCGCGAGGTGGCGGCGGAGGCAACGCGGAGCCTCTTTGCGCGGCCCGACCCGCCCGACGCGATTTTCGTGGGCAATGACCATATGGCCTTTGCCGTGCTCGAAACCCTGCGGACCGAGTTGGGCCGCGCGGTCCCCGAGGATGTCTCGGTGGTGGGCTATGACGATGTCGCCATGGCCGCCTGGCCGACCTATGACCTCACCACCCTGCGCCAGCCCGCGCGACGTATGGCCGACGAAACCGTCACCATGCTGCTCGGCATGATCGAGGATGGCGTGACCCCTATGGGGCGGCTCGAGATCGAGAGCCCGCTGATCCTGCGCGGCTCGGCCCGCATTCCCGAAAGCTGGCCCCGGACAGATCCGCCTTCGGACCAGAGCCCCGACACAGTCCCGACCCCAACCCCAGACCCGTCCCACGGTCAGACCTAAGGAGACCCCCCCATGACATCGCCCGATCTGGAGCCCCGCATCGTGCGCTATGGCGAGCTTGTGCCCTGCAAGACCGCCTTTATCGACGCCCATACGCCGGGGTCCGACCAGAAGGAAAACTTCACCATCATTGGCGGCGGCGTGTCGGAAAGCCCGGACCAGCATGTCCATCTGCGCGACGCGATCGGCTTCAATATCGGGGCTGCGGGTCAGCCGCCGAAATGCCGCAACTCGCTGCATGACCACAACACCGCCGAGGTCTTCTTCGTTCTCAAGGGCCGCTGGCGGTTCTTCTGGGGGCGACATGGCGATGCGGGTGAGGTCGTGCTGGAGGAGGGGGATATCTTCAACATCCCCACGGGGATCTTTCGCGGGTTCGAGAATATCGGGCTCGATTACGGAATGATCATGGCCGTGCTCGGTGGCGATGATGCGGGAGGCGGCGTGCATTGGGCCCCGCAGGTCGTCGAGGATGCCGGCTCCCACGGGCTGGTTCTGGGCGACAATGGCAAGCTCTATGACAGCGCCAAGGGCGAGCGTCTGCCCGAGGGGGTCACGCCAATGCCGCTTATGCCCGCCGACGAGCTCGCCAAGCGCGGCGAGCCCAGCACGGCGGATGTGGTGCCCCATTACGTGGCCCGCTACTGGGATCTGATGGCGCTCGCGGACAGGGCGCCGGTGAGCGTGATTGGTGCCGAGGCAGTGATCCGGGACCGGCCCGGTTTCGAGGTCGAGTTCCTGACCCGGGGCTCTGCCACATCGGATGAGCACGCCAGCGACATGCCCGAGGTTCTGATGCCCGTGCGCGGGCATTGGCGGCTCGGCTGGGCCGGTGGAGAGACCGTGCTCAACCCGGGCGACACCTGTCTGATCCCGGCCGGACTGTCCCATACGCTGTCCCCGGCCATGACGGGCGAGGTCAGCCTCTACCGCGTGCGCCGCACCAGTGATCCGGCGGGCAAGACCCTGCCGCTGGCCGGATGAGAGAGCCTCTCGTCTTTTTGCCGGGGATGATGTGCGATGCGCGGCTCTTTGCGCCGCAGATCGCGGATCTGTCCCATGCGCGGCCCATTCTCGTAGCCCCCCTGATCGGGGCTGACAGCATGGCGGCGCTTGCGGCGTCGGTGCTGAAGATCGCGCCACCGCGGTTTGCGCTGGCCGGGCTCTCCATGGGCGGGATCGTCGCGATGGAGGTGATCCGGCAGGCCCCCGAGCGGGTCACGCGGCTCGCACTGCTCGACACGAACCCCAAGGCGGATCCGCCCGGCAAGGCGCCCGATCGCGCGGCGCAGGTCGCGCGCGTGCTGGATGGTGGGCTCCTGCAGGTGATGCGCGAGGAGGTGATGCCCTATTACATCGCCTCCGATGATCCGACGGATCCAATCCTCGATCTGTGCCAATCCATGGCCGAGGATCTCGGCCCGCAGGTCTTTGCCGCGCAGTCACATGCGGTGCAGACCCGGCCCGACCAGCAAGAGAGCCTTGGCCGCGTGCAAGTGCCGACGCTCGTGCTCTGCGGGGCCGAGGACCGGATGTGCCCGCCCGCGCGCCACGAGTTGATGCGGGATCTGATCCCCGGCGCGCGGCTGGCGCAGATCCCGGAGGCTGGGCATCTGCCGACGCTGGAGACCCCAGAGGCCGTAACCAGGGAGCTTGCCCAATGGCTGAACGTATGATCGATCCGTCCCTTCTGGCGCTGTTGCGCGCCGTGGACACGCCGACCGTCTGCAACGCGATCGAGGTCGCCCAGGGCCAGCGCGGGTTCGACCGCTATACCCGCGGCACGATGCAGCATTCGCGTCCCGGGGATCCGGCGATTGTCGGGTTTGCGCGCACGGCCAGGATCTCGGGACTGGCACCGCCAACCGAGCCGCCCGAGGTTATTCGGGCGCGGCGGATGGAGTACTTCCGCTCCATGGCTGCGGGGCCGTCGCCCAGTGTCGCGGTGATCGAGGATGTGGATGCGCCCGATTGCGTGGCCGGCTGGTGGGGCGAGGTTCATGTGGCGGTCCATAAGGGGCTCGGGCTCGCCGGGGCGGTGACCAATGGAGTGATGCGCGATCTTGATGTTATGGATGAGGGGTTTCCCGTGCTCGCCGGCAGCATCGGGGTCAGCCATGCCTTCGTGCATGTGACCGAGATCGGGACCCCGGTGACGGTGCATGGCCTGCGCGTGGCCCAAGGCGAGTTGATCCATGCGGATCGCCACGGGGCGCTGGTCATCCCGACCGAGGTGTTCGACACGCTCAAGGCCGCGATCCGGACCGTGATGGCGAGCGAGGCGATTGTCCTGGGGCCCGCCCGTGCGCCGGGGTTTGACATCGCCAAGCTGGAAGAGGTCTGGGCGGCCTTCGAAGCCGCACGCACCTGAGCCAGGGCACCCGCGATCCGTGGCTCTGTCCGGTCCCCGGACAGAGCGGACCCGCGTCGCCCCGGCCGGGGCCGGAGTAGAGAGAGCAGGCACTGACGCCGACACGCAGCGACCGCCTTGGCGGGCGCTGCCATGCTCCGCCCTAGCTGAGCGAGACGGTCTTGCCCGACAGGCCCACAGACAGGGTCAGCGACCCTTCATTGATCAGCCATTTGCGCAGCACGTAGCTGCGCGCGCCGCATTTATGCATGGGATCGGCCTCGGCCAGGGCCTGCGCGTCTTCAAAGGATGCGACACGATAGACGATCATGCCGATCCCTTCCATCAATGCCCCGGTTTCATCCGACATCGGTCCGGCAAAGGCGAGCGCGCCGCGCGCCTCCAGCTCGGCCTGGTAGGCCAGATGGTCGGGCAGGGCGGCCTTCACCGCCTCGGGGGCACCGCTGGGTGTGGATTGGGCCACGTACAACTCCAGCGCGAGCGCGCCCCGTGCCTTGGCCTCAGCCTTGTAGCTCTCCCATGGCGGCATCAGACCCCTCCCTCTTTCCGTGATTTAAAAATATCGATTTTATTTGACTTGGGGTTTTTTTATCGCCAAAAATGCCCGCAAGCAAGAGGGAGGCTCGGATGCGATTTCTAGTTGGGCGCGTTGAAGGCGCACAAAGCGTATTTGCCGTCAGCGGCGATCAGGCGATCAATCTGAGTGCGGCTGTGCCGGGCATCGGGACGGACCTGTCCGCCTTGATCGAGGACGCGGATATTCGCGCGGCGGCCGAGGCAGCCCTCGCCGCGGCCGGGACCTCGGTGCCGGTGTCCGACATCGTGCCGGCACTGCCCGTCACGGCACCGCCGACGATCATCTGCCTTGGCCTGAACTACGTCGAGCATATCAAGGAGGGCGGCTACGACATCCCGGACTATCCGGCGCTCTTCATGCGGGGACGCAAGTCGATCATGGCCGCAGGCGCGCCCATGGTGCGGCCCAGCTGTTCGGAGCAGCTTGACTACGAGGCCGAGCTGATGGTGGTGATCGGCAAGGAAGGGCGTCACATCTCCGAGGCCGACGCCCTGTCGCATGTCTTTGGCTACACGGTCTTCAATGACGGTTCGGTGCGGGATTATCAGCGCAAGACCCATCAATGGACGCCGGGCAAAAATTTCGACGCGACCGGCGCGATCGGTCCTGTCGTCGTCACGCCCGACGAGCTCCCCGAAGGCGCCACGGGGCTCAAGATCGAGAGCCGTGTGGGCGACGAGATCCTGCAATCCTCGAACACCTCCAACATGCTCTGGGGGGCGGCCAAGGCGATTTCGATCATCTCGGGCTACACGACCCTGATGCCCGGCGATCACATCGCCCTCGGCACCCCGCCCGGTGTGGGCCACGCCAAGAAGCCCAACCCGCGCTGGCTGCGCCCGGGCGAGACCGTCGAGATCGAGATCGAAGGCATCGGCATCTGCGCCAGCCCGATCCTCGACGAGGCGGATCTGTCCCAGAAGACGGCGGCCGAATGATGGGGGAGGGCGATCAATCCCTCGACGCGCTGCGAGCGCAGGCGCAGGAGGCCGTGCGGTCCCTGCGCGCGCGCAAACCACGGCTCGATGATGACGCGATCGACCTGATTCTACGCGACGCGCGCTCGCATTACGCCTGGACCGACAAGCCGGTCAGCGAAGAGATGCTGCGCACGCTTTACGAGATCACGATCAACGGCCCGACCAGCATGAACACCTGCCCGGCGCGGTTCATTTTCGTGACGACCGATGCGGCTAAGACCCGGCTGGCCAAGTCGCTCAAGCCCAAGAATGTCGAGAAGATGCGCGCGGCTCCGGTCACGGCGATCATCGCCTGGGACCCGGATTACTGGCGCAAGCTCGACTTTCTGTTCCCTCATGAAGATCGCAAGCCGCTCTTTGACGGCAAGCCGGGCTATGCCCATGACACGGCCTATCGCAACTCCACCCTACAGGGCGCGTATTTCATGATCGCGGCCCGAGCCATGGGGCTGGACGTGGGGGCGATGTCGGGCTTCTCGAATGCCATTGTGGATGAAGAGTTCTTTGCCGAGAACGGTTGGAAGTCCAACTTCCTGTGCAATATCGGCTATGCGGATGAAACCGCCCTGTTCCAGAAACTGCCGCGCTTTGGCTTTGACGATATCTGCGAGATCATCTGAGCGATGGCGCTGCGTCCGAAACCCACGGTCACGCTCAAGGCCGAAGCGCAGTGCCCCAGCCACTCACGGGCGGATGTCACCATCCGCGATCTGGCCTTTGCGATCGACGAGCCGACCGAGCGGGGCGGGACCAATGCAGGGCCCACCCCCACGGACACGGCCCTTGGCGCGCTGATCGGCTGTACCAATGTGATTGGGCATAAATGCGCGACGCGGCTCGGGGTGGATATCGGCCATCTGGCCATCAGCGTCACCTGCCGCTTTGACCGGCGGGGCGTGACGCTCGCCGAAGAAATCGATGTGCCTTTCGAGGCCATCACCCAGACCGTCCTCAGCGATGGCACTGCAACGGATCAAGAATTGCAGACCGTCGCCCGCGAGGTCGAGAAATTCTGTCCCCTCGCCAAGCTGTTTGCCGGGGCGGGGACCGAACTGACAACGATTTGGAGGAAGGCCTGACCAAAGGGCCATCAAGGGAGGATACCATGTTCAGCAAACTGACACGCCGCGCCACGTTGGCGGCACTTCTGATCGGGGCCACCGCGCTTCCGACCATGGCACAGGAAAAGATCCGCGTGAGCGTGATCGACGGCTACCCGGCCCGTGCGCTCTGGGTGAAGGAGTTCACCAACTTCTTCATCCCCGAGGTCGACAAGCGCCTCGCCATGTCCGGCAATTACGAGATGGACTGGATGGAGAGCTATGGCGGCACCATCGTCAAGCCGAAGGGCGTGCTCGAAGGGGTGAAGCTGGGCCTGGGCGATATCGGCATCGTCACCACCATCTTCCACAGCTCGAAACTGCCGAGCCAGGGGCTCGCGGCGGTCACGCCCTTCGTGTCCTCCGATGCGCGGGCCGTGGCCAAGGCGGTGGATGAGATCGCCAAGGAATACCCGGCCATGCAGGCCGAGTTCGATGCGCAGAACCAGGTCTATCTGGCCACGGGCGTGGTGCTCGACACTTATCAGGTCTTCTCGCGCGAGCCGGTGAATGCGTTGTCGGATCTCGAAGGGACCAAGGTCGCCGGTGCGGGCATGAACCTTCGCTATCTGGAGGGGATCGAGAATGCCGCCGGCGTGCGGGGCGGTCTGACCGATTTTTACAACATGGTGCAGACCGGTCTGGCCGACAGCGCGATGCTCTGGCCCGAGGCCGCCGCGACCTTCAAGATCGCCGAGGTGGCACCCTATATGCTCAAGGCCGATCTGGGCGCGGTGAACTCCAAGACGATCACCGTGAACAAGGATTACTGGGAGAAGCTCCCGGATGAGGTGAAGGAGGTCCTGCAGGAGGTCGCCGTGGCCTATCGCGACCATGTGGCAGGCATCGCCATGGACCGCGCGCAAGCCAGCCGCGACGCCTATGTCGCCGCAGGGGGCACCATCGTCGAGATGGACCCGGAGCAGCGCGCCGCCTGGGCCAATGCCATGCCGAATATCGCGGCCGAATGGGCGGCGAGCCTGGATGCGGCCGGGCAGCCGGGCACGCAGATGCTCAACACCTATATGGGCAAGTTGCAGGCGGCGGGCTTCACCCCGGTGCGCGACTGGTCCGATGACGACGCCGTCAACTGAGCTCTGAAGGCCCCGGATGAGCTTGTTCGCCAAAATCGCCAGCGGCGTGGCCATGGCCGCCAATGCCGCTGGCACCTTCGTGGTCATCGCCCTGATCGCCGTGGTCAATTATGACATCATCGCGCGCGGGATCTTCTCGCAGCCCTTTCTGGGCGCGGTGGAGGTCGTGCAGTTCTCCATGGTGCTGATCGTGTTCCTGCAATTGCCGGACGTGATCCGCGTGGGGCGGCTGACCCGGTCGGACGGGTTCCTGATGCTTATGCGGCGGCGCAAGCCCCCGGTGGGCCGGGCCCTGAGCCGGGTGATCGATGGGATCAGCGCGCTTTTCATGGTGCTGGTCGCCGTCGCGATCTGGCCCGAATTCCTCGAGATGTGGAACACCAAGGACTTCTTTGGCGTGCCTGGCGTCTTCACCGCGCCCTGGTGGCCGGTGAAGCTGGTGATTTTCCTGAGCGCCTGCCTCTGCACGGTGCATTTCATCCTGCACATCTTCACGCAGACCGGGGATAGCGCCCCGCATCAGGAAAGCGGCTCATGACCCCCGTCGATATCGGTCTCATCTCGATCGGTGCGATCATCGTGCTGATCTATCTGGGGATGTATATTCCCATCGCGCTCGGCCTCGTGAGCTTCCTTGCGATCTGGATCATGCGCGACAACATGGATCTGTCCTTCGCGCTGCTGAAGATCGCCATCGGCGACAGCGCGATGGAATACACCTTTGCGACGATCCCGCTCTTTACCTTCATGGGGCTGATCGTGTCCAAGGCCGGGCTGGGCGCGGATATCTACTCGGTCATGAACCAGGGCTTCCGGCGCATCACCGGCGGGATCGGCATGGCCACTGTCGGCGCCAATGCGGTCTTTGCCGCCGTGACGGGGTCGTCCATCGCCTCGGCCTCGGTCTTTTCCAAGATGTCCGTCCCCGAGATGCTGCGCCACAAGTACAACCCGCGCTTTGCCGTGGGGGTCGTCGCGGGCAGCTCGGTTCTCGGCATGATCATTCCGCCCTCGGCGATGCTGATCATCTACTCCTTCGTGGCCGAGCAATCCGTGGGCGAGATGTTCCTCGCCGGTGTGATCCCGGGTCTCTTGCTGGCCGTGGCCTATGTGGCGGCGATCTGGTTCATGGGGCGCTTCACCCCCGGCTTTGTCGGCGGCGAGATGGTGGAGGAGGGCGACCTGATGCCCTGGTCCGAGATCGCCGTGAAGACCCTGCCGATCCTCGGCCTGATCATCGTCGTGCTGGGCGGGATCTATACGGGCTGGACCACGCCGGTGGAGGCGGGGGCGGCGGGCTCGCTTTTGGGGATCATCATCGCGGCTGTTCGCGGCCGGATCAATCTGCGCAGCTTCTGGGAAACGGTGATCGAGACCGGGCATATCACCGCCGCGATCCTCTTCCTGATCACGGCGGCCTCCATGTATGCCCGGATGCTGGGGCTCGCCGGGCTGCCCAACGAGTTGCAAAACATCCTTGCGGCGAACGACTTCTCGTTCTTCTGGATCATGGTCCTGCTGGTGGTGCTGATGCTGTTTCTCGGCACCATTCTCGACACGGCCTCGATCATCCTGATCGTCGTGCCGCTCTTTTTGCCGCTGATCGACGATATGGGGCTGAGCCTCGTGTGGTTCGGGATCGTGGCCGTGGTGGCCGCCGAGATCGGGCTGCTGACGCCGCCATTGGGGCTCAGTTGCTTTGTCATCAAGGCCACGCTCGATGATGACCGGATCAAGCTCAAGGACGTGTTCCTGGGGGCGCTGCCCTTTGCCTTCGTGATGCTGCTGGTGCTGATCTTGCTGATCCGCTTCCCCGGCCTCAGCCTCGCCCTTCTCTGACGACAGGAGACCGCCCCATGCGGAATGTGACCAAAGACAATATCACCGATGTGTTCATGGGCTATCTGGGCGCCGACACGGACCCGCGCCTGCGCGAGGTGATGGGCAGCCTTGTCCGGCACCTGCACGCCTTTGCCCGCGAGACGAACCTGACCCATGCGGAGTGGAACACGGGCATCCAGTTCCTCGAACGCGCTGGCGAGATCTCGGACAAGGAGCGGCACGAGTTCGTGCTGCTCTCGGATGTGCTGGGGCTCTCATCGCTGGTGGATATGCTGCACAACTCTTCCGAGGGGACATCGTCCTCGGTGCTGGGGCCGTTCCACATCACCGGATCGCCGCCGCTCGCCGTGGGCGGGGATATGCGCAAGGATTTCGATGCGCCGGTCCTTTTGGCCGAGGGGGTGGTGCGCGCGCCCGATGGCACGCCCATTCCGGGGGCCACGCTCGATATCTGGCAGACCGCGCCCAACGGGCTCTATTCCAGCCAGGATCCGGATCAGGACACCTATTCCTTCCACGGGCTGCAGACCGTGGGCGAAGACGGCCGCTATGCCTTCACCACCGTGCGCCCTGTGGAATACACCGTGCCGTCGGACGGGCCCGTGGGGGATATCCTGCGCGCCTGCGGGCGTCACCCGTGGCGGCCCTCGCACCTGCATTACATCGTCGAGGCCGAGGGCTACAAACCGCTCGTGACCGAGGTCTTCCCCGAGGATGACCCCTATCTCGATCAGGATACGGTGTTCGGGGTGCGCGAGGATCTCGTCATGCGCTACGAGACCCGGCCCGCGGGCAGCTTCCCGCGCGAGGGGTTCGCCTTGTCCGGCAAGGTGGCCGATGCGTATCTCGCCGTGACCTTCGACCTGACCCTCGTGCCGCTGGCCTGAGGGGCTACTCGGCGACCTTGGGGGCTGCGCTGTCCCCAAGGCTCTCGGCGAGAAATGCGCCGGTATTGCGATAGTGATCCAGAAGCCGCGTGCTCGCCGCCTCCACATCCCGCGCGACCACGGCGGCCAGAATGCCCGCATGTTCGTCGCCCACATCGCGCCGCCCATAGCTGAGCGCGCTGCCCGCCAGATAGCGGTAGCGAATGTTTAGGTCGTAAAGCTGAGAGCAGAATTTCAGAAGGATCGGCGAGCGCGCATTGGACAGCAGCGCCATGTGAAACCCCTTGTGGAAGGATTCGTAATCCGGGTCCTGCGCCGCCTTGGCGCGCTTCATCCGGTGATGGGCCAGCACCACCTCTTCCTCCCAGGCTTCGCTGGCCTCGGCGAGGCTTTCGCGCAGGGCCAGATCCTCCAACGTGCAGCGCAGGGTCAGGATCTCGTCGAAATTCTCGGCGCTGACATCTGCGGTGCGAAAGCCGCGCTGGTCGATCCGCTCCACGAGGTAGTCCGAGGTCAGCAGGCTCAGGGCCTCGCGGATCGGCGAGGCGCCGGTATCGAGCCGCTTGCGTAGCCCGTCGATCTTGAGCTTCTCGCCCGGCTGCAAAGCGCCGGTCACGATCATCTTGCGCAAGGTGTGATAGGCGCGCTGCGTGGCCGAGCCATCGCTCGGAGACGGAACCGAAGCCGAAAGAGGATCTTGCGCGTGCATCTGGTGGTCTCCGCAAACATGCATAGGTGAGTCAGCTTAACCGTCCGGCCAGCGTGCCCCAATGGAAACCGCCGGCCAGGGCCCCGCATCATGAATATGGTGGCCCGATAGCGGCATTTTTGCCGATATAGGCCAGATATTCAACATAAAATCGATAAAATGGCCCGGAGGTCGTCCGGATGCGAAGGGCGCGCGCGGCGCGCCCCCGCCTGAGCGTCTACGCCGTGAGCCGGATCGGCGCGCCGGAGGCCATGGCGCGGGCCGCGCTGTCGGCGAGCCTTTGGGCCGCCACTCCGTCTTCGATCGTGGCGCTGAGGGGCGCACCAGAGCTCACCGCCTCGACGAAATGGGTCATCTCGGCGAGATAGGCGGCCTCATACCGTTCGAGGAAGAAATCCATGGTCCGCGCGCTGTTGAACCCATCGCCCCCGGCGCGGGTCACGAGATGGCTCGGCTGGTTCGCGGCCTGCAGCATGCCCTCCGCGCCATGGACCTCGATCCGCTGGTCATAGCCATAGGTCGCCCGGCGCGAATTGGTGATCTGACAGATCTTGCCGCTCGCCGTGGTCAGGGTCACGGCGGCGGTGTCCACATCGCCCGCCGCGCCGATCTCGGGATCCACAAGGCAAGAGCCCACGGCATAGAGCTCCACCGGCTCTTCGCCCAGAAGGAAGCGCGCCATGTCGAGGTCATGGACCATCATGTCCCGAAACAGTCCGCCCGAGCTCTCGATATACGAGATCGGGGGCGGGGCAGGGTCGCGTGAGGTGATGATCACCTGCTCGATATTGCCGATGGCCCCGGCGCGGAGCTGGGCCTGCAAATGGGCAAAGCTCGGGTCGAAACGCCGGTTGAACGCGGTCAGAAACGGCACGCCCGCGGCGGCCACGGCCTCGCGGCACTCGGCGGCGCGCTCCGCGCTCAGATCGATGGGTTTCTCGCAAAAGATCGCCTTGCCCGCCGCGGCACAGGCGTGGATCTGGTCGTAATGCAGGGTGGTGGGCGTGGCGATGATCACCGCGTCGATATCCGCGCCGGCGATGATGGCCTCTGGCGCACGAATCTCGGCCCGGCTGGACGCGGCCAGTGCCTCGGCGGCGGCGGGCATCGCGTCGGCCACGGCCACGAGATCCGCCCCGGCCATGCGTGACAGGCTGCGGGCATGGACCTGTCCGATCCGGCCACATCCCAAAAGTCCCAGTTTCATGCGATTTCCTTTTCTGGCGCGAGGGCGCGGAGGGCGCTCCGCGCGGCGGCCTCAAGAGGGGCTTCGACCTCGCGCAGGATCTGCACCCGGTCGAACCGGTCCGGGTCGGCGGCCACGGCGCTGCGCAGGGCGCTGCCGAAGGCCGTGCGCAGCTCGGTTCCGATATTGAACTTGCAGATGGACGTGCCGCGCGCGAGCCGGGCGCGCTGCTCAATCGGCACGCCGGATCCGCCATGGATCACAAGGGGCACTTCGGTCCGGGCGTCGATCTCGGCGATCCGCGCCTCGTCCAGCCCGCCCTCGCGGTTCTGCTGCAGGTGGACATTGCCCACGGAGATCGCCATGGCATCGACGCCGGTCTCAAAGGCAAAGCGTTCCGCCTCGGCCGGGTGCGTGCCTTGGCTGGCGGCGCCGTCGGAATAGCCGACAAAGCCGATCTCGCCCTCGCAAGAGACCCCGGCCCGATGCGCCATCTCGGCGATCAGCGCGGTCTGGGCGATATTCTCGCTCAGCGGCAGTTTCGAGCCATCGAACATCAGCGAGGTGAAGCCGCTATCGAGCGCCTCGCGGCATTCGTCAAAGCTGTAGCCATGGTCGAGATGGGCCACCACAGGGACCGAAACGCTCTCGGCGAGGTGGCGGAACATCCGGCCCAGAACGGGCAGGGGCGTGTGGGCCCGGCAGGAGGGCCCGGCCTGCAGGATCACCGGCAGCCGCTCGGCCTCGGCGGCGGCCACATAGGCGCGCATATCCTCCCAACCGAGGCAGACGAGCCCGCCCACCGCATAGCCGCCCTTGAGCGCGGGTTGCAGAACATCGGAAAGCGTCGCGAGGGTCATTTGAACTTCGCCACCATGTCCATGATGCCCGGGATCGTGTGCAGCTGTTCTGCATGGGTGGGCTGGAAATATTGCTTCAGGCTGCGCTGGCTGAGCCCGCCGAGGATGGTGAAGTAATACATCTCGTAGCCCGGCAGCGCGGCGCAGGGGTGATAGCCCTTGTCGATGCAGATCGTGGAGCCATCCATGATGTGATAGGCGTCGCCGGGCTTGTTGTCCTCGCGCTGAAGCATCTGCAGACCCGAGCCGTAATTCGGCTTGAACCGGAAATTGTAGGTCTCGTCATGGCGGGTCTCGTCCGGCAGACGATCCGTGTCATGCTTGTGGCTCGGAAAGCCCGACCAGCCGCCCGCACCCACGGTGAAGAGCTCGGACACCAGCAACCGCCCGACGCGCTCATGCTGGTTGGCCCCGAGGATATGCTTGATCTTGCGATGGGTCTTGGTGTCATCCGAGCCGTATTGCACAAGGTCGAGCTCGTCGGCGCGCACGGCAAAAGGCTCGAGCACCTTGTCGAACTTGGCCCCGGCGATGAAGACCTCGGCGCTGTCCGAGAGGCAGGTGAAGCGCGCCTCCATCCCGGTGGGGACATAGACGCCCTCGGGCTCGCCGTCCCAGACATCGACGCCGCGCCCGCCGAGCTTGGCGGCGCTGAACCCGCACGCGCTCACATCGATCAGGCCGGTGGCCGGGACGATGCAGGTCTCGTAGCCCGGAACCGCATAGCCGAAGCTTTCGCCTTTCTTGAGCTTGACGATGTTGAAGTAGTTCAGCGGAACCAATGCATCATCTACGTCGACGATCGGTTTGTTTTCATTGTCAAATGGTGCGATATGCATAGCTTATCCTTCCGCGCGGCTCTGGGGCGCGCTTGGTCCGGGATGGCGTGCGAGAAACGCCTCCAATTCATCCGTATCGGGCATGGCGGGGGCGCAGCCGGGCTTGGCCACCACGATGGCTGCACATGCCGAGCCGCGCAGGACGGCCTCATCCATGGGGCGGCCCTCGGCGAGACTGGCGAGGAACCCGGCCATGAAACTGTCGCCTGCGCCCGTGGGTTTCAGCGCCTCGACCTCGTAGATGCCCGTGCGGGTCTCGGTGCCGAGCGCGAAGGTGATCGCGCCCAGATGGCCCATCTTGTAGACGACGATGCTGGCGCTGGTCTCGGCGAGCGCGCGGGCCTTGGCGAGGCCCTTGTCGATGCCGCCCGCCATGAAGCCGAACTCCTCGTCATTGGCGACGATGACATCCGAGAGCGCACCGGCCCGGGACAGGACGTCCTCGGCGACGGCGGGGCTGGGCCAGCTATAGGGGCGGTAATCCACGTCGAAGATCACCGGCAGTCCGGCGGCGCGGGCGAGCTCGAAGGCGCGAAAGGCCGCGCTGCGCGAGGGTTCAGCGGCAAAGACCGTCCCGGCGGTGATCAGCGCGCCATATTGCTCGTAATCCACGGCCTCCACATCGGCGATGGACATCTGAAAATCCGCGGCCCCGTTGCGGTAAATGACCGAGTTATGGTCTTCGACCCGGGTCTCATAGAGCGCGAGCGAATTGCGATACTCCCCCGCGATGGGGTGCACATGGCGGGCATCGACGCCATAAGCGCCAAGCTGCGCGACACAGTAGCGCCCCACCGCATCATCCGAGACCCGGGTGACCAGCGCCGCCTCGGCGCCGAACTTCACCAGACCGGCGGCGATATTGGCCGAGGAGCCGCCCATGGCCACCGTCATGCTGGTCGATTGCTCGATCCCGGTGCCCGGCGGTTCGGGTGACAGGTCCATACCCACCCGCCCGATCACCAGAAACCGCTTTTGCGCGATGCCGCTGAGAACGTCCATCAGACGCCCTTCCGCTGGCGGGCGCGGGCCGCTTCGATCTCTTCATGGGCGGCGCGGACCTTGGGGTTGTCGGTGATATGGGGCGTGCCCACCTCCCACCAGGTGTGGCCCTCGGTGGTCCAGCCCTCATAGGCGTCCACATTCATCACGATCACGCTGGTCTTGTCCGAGGCCTTGGCGGCCTTGAACGCCTCGGCCAGCGCCTCGGCGTTTTCGGCATAGACCGCATCCGCCCCCATGGAGGCCGCATGGGCCACGAAGTCGACGCCAAAGGCCTCGGGCACGGTGGGGGTGTCCGCGATCAGGTTGTTGAAGCTCTCGTTCCCGGTGTTGTTCTGCAGCTTGTTGATGACTGCAAAGCCGCCATTGTCGAGCACCAGCACGATCATCTTCTTGCGGGTCAGGACCGAGGAATAAATGTCGGAATTCAGCAGCAGATAGCTGCCATCCCCGGCGAAGACGATGGTGTCAGCCTCGGGCTCGACCTCGGCCTGCGCGATGCGCGCGCCCCAGCCACCGGCGATCTCGTAGCCCATGCAAGAGAAGCCGAATTCAACATCAACCGTGCCGATATCCAGCGTGCGCCAATTCGCGGTCACCTCCGCCGGAAGGCCGCCCGCCGCGGCCACCACCCGGTCACGCGGATCGCAGAGCGCGTTCACCACGCCGATCGCCTGCGCGTAGGAGTTCGGGCGGTTCCCCGGGCGCACATTCTCGGCCACATAGGCCATCCAGTTGCGGCGTTCCTCCTGCGCATAGGCGGTCCATTGGGCCGGGCAGCGATAGTTCGTCATCTCGGCGGCAAGCGCCTCCAGCCCGAGCTTGGCATCGCCGACAATCGGCAGGGCGCGGTGCTTGCCCGCATCGTGCCGCGCGGCGTTGAGCGAGATGAACTGCGCCTCCTTGGCGAAGGCCGTCCAGGAGCCGGTGGTGAAATCCTGCAACCGGCAGCCCACCGACAGAATCACATCCGCCTGTTCGGCCACCGCATTGGCGCTGTCCGAGCCGGTCACGCCCACGGGGCCGATATTCAGCGCGTGGTCGTTGAGCAGGTTGGCCCGCCCGGCAATGGTCTCGATCACGGGGATGTTGTGGTCCTCGGCGAAAGCCGTCAGCTCGGCCACCGCGTCAGAATATTGCACACCGCCCCCGGCAATGATCACGGGCCGCTCGGCGTCGCGCAGCAGGGCCGCCGCATCGGCGACCTCGCGGGCATCGGGCGTGATCCGGCGAATGCGGTGGGTCTTTTCCTCAAACATCTCAATCGGATAGTCAAAGGTCCAGCCCTGCACATCCTGCGGCAGCGCGATGAAGGCCGGGCCACAATCGGCCGGATCCAGCATGGTCGCGAGGGCTGCGGGCAGGGATTGGATGATCTGGGCGGGATGGGTGATCCGGTCCCAGTAGCGTGTGACCGCCTGAAACGCATCGTTCAGCCCGAGCGCGGGATTGCCGTAATGCTCCAGCTGCTGGAGCACCGGGTCGGGCAGGCGGGTCAGGAAGGCATCCCCGCAGAGCATCAGCATCGGCAGGCGGTTCGCATGGGCCAGCGCCGCCGCCGTCAGCAGGTTCGCCGTGCCGGGGCCCGCACTCGCCGTGCAGAACATGAACCGGCGACGCAGGTGATACTTGGCATAGGCCGCGGCGGCGAATCCCATGCTCTGCTCGTTCTGCCCACGATAGAGCGGCAGCGTCTCGCGGTGATCATAGAGCGCCTCGCCGAGACAGGTCACATTGCCATGCCCGAAGATCCCAAAACCGCCACCGCAGACCCTCTGTCGTGTGCCGTCGATCTCGATGAATTGTGCGTTCAGATAGCGAATAATCGCCTGAGCCGTCGTCAGACGGACCGTGTCCCCAGCCATCTCTCGTGTCTCCTCCCAGAGCGCGCGACTGTCGCGCAGATCTGCGATCAGGTTCTGACTTGACCGCGTTCTGAGTTAGACGATACTCACGTTGCAACCGGTTGCAAGGGTTTTTGGGAGGGCTCATGTCGGAGATCGGAATCGGCATCATCGGCGGTGGCTATATGGGCAAGGCCCATGCGGTCGCCTATGCCTGCGTGGGGGCCTTGTTTGACACCCGCCTGAAACCGCGACTCGAAATGGTGGCGGCCTCGTCGCCCGCCTCTGCCGAGCGGTATCGCAAGGCGTTCGGCTTTGCCCGGGCGGCGCAGGACTGGACTGAGCTCGTGGCGGATCCAAAGGTCGAGGCGGTGGTGATCGCCTCGCCGCAGGAGACCCACCGCGCCATCGTCGAGGCGGCGGCAGCCCTGGGCAAACCCGTGTTCTGCGAGAAGCCTCTGGGCGCTTCGCTGGCAGAGGCGCAGGCCATCACGGCGGCAGCCGAATCGGCGGGCATCGTCAACATGATCGGCTTCAACTATATCCGCACGCCCGCCTCGCAATATGCCCGGCGGCTCGTGGCAGAAGGCGAGATCGGCGAGGTGACCTGGTTTCGTGGCGAGCATACGGAGGATTTCTATGCGGATCCCGAGATGCCCGCGAGCTGGCGCACCGAGGGCGAGGCGAATGGCACCATGGGGGATCTGGCCCCCCATATGATTAACGCAGCACTCGCGCTGATCGGGCCGATCACGTCGCTGATGGCCGAGATCGAAACCGTGCACCCTGACCGGGGCGGGGTGGCCGTGACCAATGACGACCACGCCCAGATGATGTGTCGCTTTGCGGGCGGGGCCATGGGGCATCTCTATTTCAGCCGCATCGCGACTGGTCGCAAGATGGGCTATATCTATGAAATCACGGGGACAAAGGGCGCGATCCGCTTCAACCAGGAAGACCAGAACAGCCTCTGGCTCTACCGGGCCGAGGGGCCCGAGGCCGAGCGCGGGTTCCGGCAGATCCTAACCGGCCCGGCCCATCCGGACTATCTGCCCTTTTGCCAAGGGCCGGGCCACGGGACCGGCTATCAGGATCAGATCGCGATCGAGGCGCGCGATTTCCTCGAGGCCATCGCCGATGGCGCGCCGCGCTGGCCCACCTTCCGTGACGGGCTCTCCGTCAGCCAGGTGGTGGCTGCCGCGCAGAAATCTCAGGCCACGCGACAGTGGCAGGATGTGGTTCAAGTGAAGGACATGCCCCAATGACCATCCGTATCGGCAATGCCCCCTGTTCCTGGGGGGTGGAATTCGCAGGTGATCCCCGCAACCCGGGCTGGCGCGACGTGCTGCGCGAGAACGCAGAGGCGGGCTATACGGGGATTGAGCTGGGGCCCGTGGGCTTCATGCCCGAGGACCCGCCGCAGGTGGCCGAGGCGCTGGATGAGCATGGGCTCGAGCTCATCGGGGGTGTTGTCTTTCGTCCGTTCCACGATGCGGGCGCATGGGATGAGGTGCTGGATGCCTCGGTGCGCACCTGTCAGGCGCTGACGGCCCATGGGGCGCAGCATCTTGTACTGATCGACTCGATCTCGCCTCGTCGGGCCCCCACCGCAGGTCGCGCCGAGGCCGCCGAGCAGATGGATTCCGCTGAGTGGAGCGCCTATCGCGACCGCATCGCACATGTGGCCAAGATGGGGGCCGAGGAATACGGGCTGACGGTCGGGATCCACGCCCATGCGGCAGGCTTCATGGATTTCGAGCCCGAGCTTGAGCGGCTGCTGAGCGAGGTCGATGAGAGCATCCTCAAGATCTGTTTCGACACCGGCCACCATTCCTATGCCGGGTTCGACCCGGTGGCCTTCATGGAACGGCACCTGCCGCGCATCAGCTACATGCATTTCAAGGATATCGATCCGGTGGTGAAGGCCGACGTCATCGCCAAGCGCACCGGCTTCTATGATGCCTGCGGGCAGGGGATCTTCTGCAATCTTGGAGATGGCGACGTGGATTTCCCACGCGTTCGCCAATTGCTTGAGGAGGGTGGCTTTACCGGCTGGTGCACGGTGGAGCAGGATTGTGACCCGACCCTGCCGGATACGGACCCGCTGGGCGATGCCAAGCTGAACCGCGCCTATCTGCGCTCCATCGGATTTGAGTGAGGATCGCGCGATGAACAGACTGACCTGGGGTATGATCGGCGGTGGTGAAGGCAGCCAGATCGGCCCGGCCCACCGTCTCGGCGCCATGGCCGATGGCAATTTCACCCTGACCGCAGGGGCGCTCGACGTGGATGCCGCCAAGGGCAAGGCCTATGCCGAGCGGCTCGGCGTGGCCTCGGACCGGGCCTATGGCAACTGGCAGGAGATGCTGGAGGGCGAGAAGGGCCGCGCCGACAAGCTCGATCTCGTGACAGTGGCCACGCCGAACAACACCCATTTCGAGATCACCAAGGCGTTTCTCGAGGCCGGGTTCCATGTGCTGTGCGAAAAGCCCATGACCATGACCGTGGAAGAGGGCGAGGAGATCGTCCGCATCGCCGAGGCCACGGGCAAGATCTGTGCGGTGAACTACTGCTATTCGGCCTATCCCATGGTGCGCGAGATGCGCGAGATGGTCCGGCGCGGGGATCTGGGCAAGATCCGCACGGTGGTCACCAATTTCTCGCACGGGCATCACGCCACGGGGGATGACGCCGACAATCCCCGGGTGCGCTGGCGCTATGATCCCAAGATGGCCGGGGTGTCGGGCCAGATGGCCGATTGCGGCATCCACGCGCTGCATCTGGCCTCGTTCATCACCGGCGACGAGGTGCGGACACTGTCGGCGGATTTCGCCTCCACGGTCTCGGCGCGGGTGCTCGAAGACGACGCCATGGTGAACTTCCGGATGGAAGGCGGCACGGTCGGGCGGCTCTGGTCCTCGACCATCGCGATCGGGCGGATGCACGGGCTCGACATTCAGGTCTTTGGCGAGCTGGGTGGAATGCGGTGGGCCTCGGAGCAACCGAACCAGATCCACTACACGCGCCTGAATGGTCGGACGGAGATCATCGAGAAGGGCGAGGCGGGTCTCTCGGATGAGGCCGGTCGGCTGAGCCGCGTGGCCATTGCCCATCCCGAGGGCTTTCCGCTGGCCGTGGCGAACATCTACGTGGATCTGGCGGCACGCATTCGCGGCGCGGCGGCCGGGGACCTGCCCCTCGCGGTGGACGGGCTGCGCTCCATGGCGGCGGTGTACGCAGCGGTGGATTCGGCGTCGAAGGACGGCGCTTGGGTCGATGCGCGCCCGCCCTCCTTGCGAGGCTGAGCGCGCGCCGAGATCCATGGAGTGCCATTTGACGGGCCGTCCCTTCGGGGGCGGCCCGTTTTGCGTTAGGC
The DNA here is from genome assembly GCF_049801015.1 of Dinoroseobacter sp. S124A. Taxonomy (NCBI): domain Bacteria; kingdom Pseudomonadati; phylum Pseudomonadota; class Alphaproteobacteria; order Rhodobacterales; family Roseobacteraceae; genus Dinoroseobacter; species Dinoroseobacter sp. S124A. Next base: position 798,785 of record NZ_JBNAGD010000001.1, read on the forward strand.
GCAGACCCAACAGGTCCGGCACATGTTCCTCTGGCGCACCAAAGGTGGCCGCGGGGCAAGATTATTGACGTAAGGATAACGGCTGGGGAATAGTTCTGGTCGAACCAACCGTGGCCCTGGGTTGCTCTTTTTACCGTCACTGGCGGCCCAAGGCATTTTCAGCCGAGGCATGACCCTTGGGTAAAGGATTAAAATCATGAGAGATTCTTCCTATCTCCGCCTGCTGGGCGGCGACCGTTCTGTCGATATCGAGATTGAAGCCGCCGGGAAGCCGGGGGATCTGGGCACCGTCAAGATCATTGGCGATCTGGTGAAGTTCGAAGCCGGGAGTGGCCTTACGAGCAAACCGTTCGGCCAGGTCACGGAGTTTGTGCTGCCCATTCGTGCGGTGATCGACGAGACGCAAACCGTGGCGTTCCGGGTGCCGATCTCGGCGGTCAACACGCCGGACGGTGTGGAACTGACCCTGCCTGGCGGGCGCACGGTCACGGACACCGCCTATGTTTCGCCGATCTCGGTTGCCGATCAGCTCGACACTCCGCTGAGCTTTTCCAGCCCGGGCTTCGCACCGATCACCGTGGACGACTCGATCATCGTCGACATCTTCAACACGCAGAACCCGCAGTTTCTTGCCGCGATCAGTCAGGCCCAAGGGCGGGTGAACGCCGCGCAATCGAATGTGGAGGACGCCCAGGACCGGCTCTTTGAGCTGGAGGATGCGGCCTTTGTCCTCGGCGAGGCGTTTCTGGCTCGCGAGGGGGCAACGGCGCTGCGCCAGCTTGCCAATATCGCCGAGGATGCGGTCGTCGGCGCGGCCTCGGCCGTGAACGCGGCAACATCCGCGTTCAACGCGGCGCTGTTCGACCTCAACATCGCCCAGACCGCGGTGTCCGTCGCACAATCCACGGCCAATTCAGCCTCGGCGGTCGTCAACAGTCTCAACAGCGCGCTTTCAAGCGCCTTGAGCGATCTGAATGGCTTTCTGAATGACGCCTTCGGCTTCCTTGCGGATTTCGGGTTCGCTGCGAGCCGCGCCGTTCTTGAGACCGTGCTGAATGTGCCGATCCTCGGGGGGCTGGTGCGTCCGCTCTATGATGAAATCGTTGATCTGGAGGATGAGGTCGACGACCTCCGGATCGACCTTTCCGCAGCGGACGCCGCGCTGAGCAATGCCCTGAATGCGCTCAGCACCGAGTTGGCGCAGCTCGGACAGGCGCAGGTGGATTTTGCAGCGGCGGAGCAGGCACTCAACGATGCGCTCTCCATCGATATCGACGCCTTGGAAGACGCGTTTGACGAGGCCGATGTCCTGGCGCGCCAGGCAGAGGCCGACGCCGAGCGACTGGAAAAACAGGTTGAGGAGCTGGGCTATTCTACGCCGGTGAAACTGGGCGATCTCGATGATGTGGCCTTTGATGTGGCCGAGGCGCTGGCCGCGCTTGGCCTGGCCGAGGGGGCGAAGCTGCTGGCTGAGGGCGAGCTGCTGGCCGCGAACTTGGCCTATGAGGCACAGCTTGCCCTGCTGCCGGATGCGGATTTCGAATTCACCCTCTCCGATCTGGGCTTCGATGTGGATTTGCAGGCGGGGCTGGAGTTCAATTGGAACCGGGCCACGGATGATGCGCCGCGCGAGAGCCTTCTGTCGCTGGTCTATGAGGTTGAGATCGCCTTGGCGGTCGACGCCACCAGCGAGGTCAATGGCGAGGTCAATACCATCGACATCGACCGCGGCTTCGAGCTGTCTGGCCGTGTGCCCTTCGAAGGGGGCGGGCGGGACCGGGCCGACCGCTTCGAACCCGGAGAACGCTGGGCCGAGCTCACGGACAGTTTCGACTTCGTCTGAACGGTCAGCTCCTGACTGCGGCGCCACCCGCACCACCACCACGCCGCCCCCATGTTGGGCGGCGTTTTAGGTAAATAAGTCAGGTATTTAAGGTATCTCGCCCACCGGCGAGCCGTGCGGCACAGCTTGACCAAACGTAAACAGCCGCTTAAAAAATGACGTTAATATGTGTGTCCTCGGAAAGGCAGGGGTGGAGACATGCCTTCGGAGACGCATGAACGTATTGGTCATGACCGACGTGTTTCCCGGAGGATCCCATTATGCGCAATTCATTGTACTTTCCGCTGCTCGGCGGTGATCGGATCCGCGATGTGGAGATTTTGGCAACAGGCCTGTCGAGTGCCAATGGCAGTTTGAACATCGTTGGCGATCTGGTGCGGTTTGAGGCAGGACCCGCGCTGACCAACGCGGCTTTCGGGGTCCCGGTCAGCATCGTGGTGCCCATCAGGGCAACAATAGATGGCAAACTCGGAGAGTTTAAGATTCCTCTACTGGCTGAGAACACACCGGATGGCGTGGAGATCACCCTGCCGGGCGGGCGGGTCGTGACCGACACGGCATATATCTCGCCGGTCTCGGTCGCCGATCAACTCGATGATCCGCTGAGCTTTTCCTCTCCGGACATCACACCGGTCTCGGTGGACGAGTCCATCCTTGTCGACCGGTTCAATGAAGAGAACCCGGAGTTTCTGGCGGCGGTCACTGCGGCGCAATCCGATGTGGATGCCGCGCAGCAGTCCTTTGCAGCAGCACAAGAGGCTCTGGAGGACGCCGAGGCGCTGGTCGCTCTGGTCTACGAGACCGCTCCCGCGCGCGCTGCTGCAGATGCGGCCAACGAGGCTGCACTCTTGTTGGAAGCCGCGGCGCGCGGGGCCGTCGCCGCGGTGAATGCAGCATCTGAGCTCGTTCAGGGGACAGCCGCGGCCATTGCGGCCGCGCAAGACCTGGTGAACAGTACGCAGGCTGCGGCTGCATCTGCCTCCAGTGCGGTCACGGCGGCCTCCAATGCTGTGGCAGTCGCCGCAAATGCGGCGGAGGATTTTCTCAACGACGCGTTCAAGATCCTGCGGGATGGCGGGTTTGACGCCACGCGGTCGGTTCTGGAATTTGCCCTGGACATCCCTGGCATCGGCGCGCTGTTGCAGCCGGTTTATGACGACCTTGTGGATGCCGAGGATGATCTCGCCGATGCAAGGGTCGATCTGAGCGGGGCGCAAGCGGCGCTGACCTCGGCGCTCAACGCTGTTTCGGACGCATTGGACGATCTCAGCCAGGCTGAGATCGATTTCTCCGACGCGGAAGAGGCGCTCAGCAATGCACAATTCGAATTGCCCTTCGCGCTGGAGGCTGCAAGCGAGGCGCGGCAGGTGGCAGACGCGGCCGAAGCGGCAGCGCGCGCTCTGGAGGCAGAGGTGTCGCAAAACGGGTTGACGGTGCCGGTAGACCTGCTGAGCTTTGAGGTTTTAGCGCTTGAAATCGGCGTCACTGCGGCAGCGGGCGCAGTGGGCTTGGCAGCGACCGAGTTGGGCGCGGCAGAGGCGGCGCTTCTGGCCGCAACCACAGCTTACGAGGCGCAGCTTGCGTTCTTGCCGGATGTGGAGTTCGAATTCGAGCTGTCCGATATCAGCCTCGATCTGGATGTGCAGGCCGGGTTGGAGTTCAACTGGAACCGCGCAAATGACGACGCCCCGCGTGAGAGCCTGCTGTCGCTGGTCTATGAGGTGGAGCTCGCCCTGGCGGTGGATGCGTCCAGCGAGGTCAATGGCGAGGTCAACGTCATCGATATCGACCGTGGCGTTGAGCTTTCGGGCCGAGTGCCCTTCGAGGGGGGCGGTCGGGATCGGGCCGAACGGTTCGAGCCGGGCGAGCGATGGGCGGAGTTTGCCGACGGTTTCGACTTCCTCTGACCGGTTGCTGCGCGGGGGCGGACTTCGCCTCTTGCGTGTGCAATCGCTGCATCTTTCATCACCGTACCACCTGAGCGGTTTTCTGTACGCGAAACAATCGCTTGCGAAGCCTGGAATCCTCCCCGCGCAGCTCAGCAACGAGTTGACCAAAGGTAAACACCCTCCCTAGAGTAACCTTGTTGTGCAAAAATGAATTTTCGAGCCGAGGGACGGGAACACCCCTGCGGTACCGCACATCAGGAACAGGTCACAGACCACAGCATTTCTGCGGAGGATCCCCCCATGCGCAACTCTTTTTATCTGCCTCTCTTGGGCGGGCCTCGCCGTGAGGATATCGAGATCATCGATGTCTCGGTGCCCGATGGGCAGGGGAGTGTCGAGATCATCGGCGATGTGTTCCGCTTCACGGCCGGGCCGGAGCTGCAGCAGTTCCCAATCGGTGTTCCGCTGCCCGTTATCGTCTCTGCGCGCTATCTGGATGGCGATGGCAAGGACGTCACGACGGCAATTCCGGTCATTGCGATCAACACCCCTGTGGGCGTGTCCCTGCAACTGCCCGGTGGGCAGCAGGTGCTCGACTCGGGTCTGATGTCTCCGATCGCGCCGAACCAGATGTTCGACGCGCCCTTTACCACCGGAACCCCCGACATCAGCACGACCTTGGACGAGTCCATTTTTGTCGACATCTTCAACGCGGCCAATCCCCAGTTTTTGGAGGCCTTCCTCGCGGCACAGGACGGAGTGGTGGCCAAGACGAACGCCTTTACCGAAGCTGTCGCCGCGTTCGAAGAGGCGGAAAATGCGCTGGAGCTGGTTCAAGGCGCACGGGACAGCCGTCTGGCGACGGATGCGCTCCAGCTGCAGGCCGATACCTTCGCGCAAGTCCTTCAGGATGCTCTGGACGAGTTCGCGGCAGCACAGATCGCCTTCACCAATGCCGCCCTTGCCGTGGCACAGGCGGACGCCGAAATTGCCTCTCTTGCCGATCAGGTCAATGCGCTGAACGCACAAGTTGAGATCTTCTCGGTCCAGTTCGCTTCGTTCAACACAAGTTTCGTACAAAAGACGGCCGAAATCTCAATTCTTCTGGCGCAATTGGGGCTGCCCGCCCCGGTGGAACAGCACCTGGACACGCCCGTCGGGGCCGTCCTGCAGCCGTTGGTCGATCAGCGCGACGCGTTCAAAAATCTGTCCGATACGGCGCTCGCCTCTTTCGAACAGGCAGAGCAGGAGCTTGAGCAGGTGGCCGCGGCGTTTACCGAGGCGCAAAACGACTTTGTCGAGGCAACGCTCGCGCAGGCTCAGGCGCAGGCCCGTCTGGAGGAGGCCGGTGAGGTCGACTTTCAGGCGCTGGAGGATGCCGTCGATCAGCTCGAAGCGCAGGTCCTGGCCAATGACTCGGTTGCCACGCAGCTTGAGACCGTTGTGAAGAACGAGTTTGGTGTCGAGGTCCCGGTCAGCCAGAACACGGTCCAAGAGTTCGAAGCCGCGTTTGTCGAAGCGGTGAACGGCAAGGTCTCTGCGGAGCTTGAGCTGGCACAGGCCCAAGCGACGTTTCAGGTCGCGGCCGCGAGCTACCAAGCGCAGCTGGATGAGTTGCCGGATGTGGAATTCACCTGGGATATCTTCTCGGCCAAGCTGTCGCTCGGGGCCAATCTGGGCTTCGAGTTCAGCTTCAACCGGGCAACCGATGACGACCCGTTCGAGGCCGCTCTCGCGCTGGTCTATGATGTCGAGATCGGACTGGCGCTCGACAGCCGGCTTACGATCAAGGACTTGTTCCTCGGGATCGATGAGGATGTCGATGTGGACGTGAATGACAGCATCACCATCGCCGGGCGCTATGAGTTCGACGGTGCCAACCGACCTTCGGGCGAACGGTTCGCGGATCTGGGGGATCGGTTCTCGGAGAGAGGCGAGCGTCTGGCCGACTGGTCCGACAGCTTCGACTTCCTCTGAACGGGATCAGGACCGAGATCAGGACTGGGGCAGGGCGCGCAAGGTGCCCCGCTCGACAATCTCGCACTCGAACAGGCGCGCCTCGGGCGCGCGGGTCGGATCCTCAAGCATGGCCACGACCAGCTCGATCGAGCTGCGGATGATCGCGTCGATGGGCTGACGGATCGTGGTCAGGTCGATCGTGTCCCAACCTGCCATCTGCATGTCGTTCAACCCGATCAGGCCGACATCGCCGGGCACCGTGCGGCCAGCCCGGTGCAGGGCGGCCAGCGCGCCGATGGACAGCACGTCATCGCCACAGAAATACGCCTCGGCCATGCCGCCATCCTGCAGAAGGCGGGCCATCTCGGCCTTGCCCGCGGCAAAGGAATAGGCGTCGGCAAAGCTCTCGGTGAGGGTGATCCCCTGACGACGGGCCATGACCTGCAGGAAACCGGCGCGCCGGTCGATGGTCGAGGTGGCTTCGCGCGGCCCTCCGAGGAACCCGATTTTCGTATAGCCCCGCGCCAGCAGGGTGCGCGCCGCCATGCGCCCGCATTCGATATTGTCGATCCCGACCACGTCCACATCCGGCGCGCTGGCAAAGCGCCCGAAGGAGTGGACCACCGGGATATGGGCCTGCCGAAACGCTTTGGAAAACTCCGGCGGCAGGGTCGAGGAGGCCACGATCACCCCATCCACCGAGTATTGCCGGAGCATCTGCAACGAGCTCTCGGGATCGTCCTCATCGCTGAGATTGACCAGCAGCGGACGCAGCCCCCGATCCTGCAGAGAGCGGGTGAAGAGGTCAAAGACCTCGAGAAAGAGAGGGTTGTGAAAGTTGTTGGAAATCAGCCCGATAAGCTTGGTTCTTCCGGTAGTGAGCGAAGAAGCGAGCGCATTCGGGCGATAGCCCAACTCGCTCGCAGCCGCCTCGACCTTCTGGCGGGTTTTGGGCGAGACCGACGCGCCTTCGGTGAAGGTGCGCGAGACCGCAGACCGGGACACCCCGGCGCGCTCAGCAACTTCTCGTAGCGTTATCGGCATTCTCTCTCCTGACGGGCAGACATGTAGGACATGACGCTCAAAAAGTGAACATGGCAACCGGAAATCGCGCAGGGGACGCCGGGGCAGTCCGGCGCGATATCCTGATGCGCCGCGCCCGCCAGAGCGGGATGCGCGGGGCGCGGGGCAAAATCCGCATCCGGGTTTTGCAACCGGTTGCATTGTGGGTTGGCATATGCTTCTCTGAGTCGCGAGGCGGGACAACCGTCTGACATGATCTGCGCGCTCGAGACGCGCTGTGACATAGTCTGGGAGGACGACATGAAAACCATCCTACAGTCGGTGGCGCTCGGTGCGGCACTGGTAACTTCCCCGTTCGCGGCCCAAGCAGACGGCCACGGTCAGGATCTGAGCTATGTTCTGGTCAGCCACGCACCGGACAGCGACACGTGGTGGAACACGATCAAGAACGGCATCGCGCTCGCGGGCGAGCAGATGGGCGTCAACGTCGAGTATCGCAACCCGCCGACCGGTGACATCGCCGACATGGCGCGCATCATCGAGCAGGCCGCGGCCTCCAGCCCCGATGGCATCATCACCACGCTGGCCGATTTCGACGTGCTCAAGGGCCCGATCATGAATGCCGTGGATCAGGGTATCGACGTCATCATCATGAACACCGGCACCCCGGATCAGGCCCGCGAGATCGGCGCCCTGATGTATGTGGGCCAGCCCGAGTATGACGCAGGCTTTGCCGCCGGTGTCCGCGCCAAGGGCGAGGGGGTCACGAACTTCCTCTGCGTGAACCACGCGATCCAGCAGCCCACCGTGGGCGAGCGCTGCCGCGGCTACGCGGATGGTCTGGGCATCGAGCTTGGCGACGCGATGATGGACAGCGGCACCGACCCGGCCGAAGTCAAGAACAAGGTCATGGCCTTCCTGTCCGCCAATGAGGACGTGGACGGCATCCTGACCCTCGGCCCGGTCTCTGCCGATCCGACCATCGCGGCCCTGAACGAGATGGGTCTGGCTGGTGAGCTGCATTTCGGCACTTTCGATCTCGGCGAAGAGATCGTGAAGGGCATCAAGGACGGCACCATCAACTGGGGGATCGACCAGCAGCCGTTCCTGCAGGCCTATATGCCGGTCGTCATCCTGACCAACTGGGACCGTTACGGCGTGCTTCCGGGCAACAACATCAACTCCGGCCCGGGCTTCGTGACCGCCTCCGGACTTGAGAAGGTCGAGGCCTTCGCGGGCGAGTTCCGCTAATCCACATCAAGGGCGGTAAGGAAACTTGCCGCCCTTTTTGTCTCTAGAGCAGACCATGGGGGGGAAATCATGTCTGAGGCAACGTCATCACCGCCACCCGCAGCGGACGAGCGGATCAAGGAAACGTCGAAACTCCGACAGGCCCTGATCCGACCCGAACTGGGCGGGATTTGCGGCACCATTATCGTCTTTGTCTTCTTTTTACTTTTCGCATTCGACAGCGGCATGTTCGCCCCGCAGGGGATCATGAACTGGACCGTTGTCTCGGCGCAATTCATGATCATTGCCGTGGGCGCCTGTCTGCTGATGATCGCCGGAGAATTCGACCTCAGCGTGGGCTCGATGATCGGCTTTGCGGGCATGATGATCGCCGTGTTCGGCGTCGTGATGGGTTGGCCCATGTGGATCGCCATTCTCATCACCTTTGCCATCTGCATCGCAATTGGCGCACTCAACGGGATCATCGTGATCCGCACCGGCCTGCCGAGCTTCATCGTGACGCTGGCCTTCCTCTTCATCCTGCGCGGCTTCACGATCTTCATTCCGCAGACACTTGAGAGCAAGACCATCATCGGCGGGATCCGCGATGCGGCCGAGGGCGATTGGCTGGCCCCTCTCTTTGGCAGCAAGATCGGCGGACCGGTCTTCCAGATGCTCGCGGATATCGGCCTGATCGAGACCTTCTCGCGCGGCAACCGCGCCGGTCAGCCGGTGATCGACGGGCTGCCCATGCTGGTGGTCTGGGCCATCGTGATCATCATTTTCGGGCATATCCTTCTGACGCGCACGCGCTTCGGCAACTGGATCTTCGCCTCTGGCGGTGATGCGGAAGCGGCGCGCAATTCCGGTGTGCCCGTGAACAAGGTCAAAATCCTGATGTTCATGTTCACCGCCTTCTGCGCGACGGTCTTCGCGCTGTGTCAGGTGATGGAGTTCGGCTCGGCGGGCGCGGATCGCGGCCTTTTGAAAGAGTTCGAGGCCATCATCGCCGTGGTGATCGGCGGCGCGCTTCTGACCGGGGGCTACGGCTCGGTGATCGGGGCCGCGCTGGGAGCACTGATCTTCGGGGTGGTCCAGCAGGGCCTCTTCTTTGCCGGTGTGGAAAGCTCGCTCTTCCGGGTCTTCCTCGGTCTGATCCTGCTCGGGGCTGTGATCCTGAACACCTATATTCGCCGCATGATCACGGGGGAACGTTGAGATGACCACGCAAACCAACCAGACCCCGATCATTCAGATGAAGAATATCGAGAAGCATTTCGGCGCGGTCATCGCGCTGGCCGGGGTGTCCATCGATGTCTTCCCGGGGGAATGCCACTGCCTTCTGGGCGATAACGGCGCGGGCAAGTCGACCTTCATCAAGACCATGTCCGGGGTGCATAAACCCACCAAGGGCGAGATCGTCTTCGAGGGTCAGCCGATGAATTTCGAGGACCCGCGCGACGCCATGGAGGCGGGCATCGCCACCGTGCACCAACATCTCGCGATGATCCCGATGATGTCGGTTGCGCGCAACTTCTTCATGGGCAACGAGCCGGTGAAGAAGGTTGCGGGCATCAACTTCCTGGATCGCGGTTTCGCTGACCGCGTCACCATGGAGGAGATGCGCAAGATGGGCATCAACCTGCGCGGCCCGGATCAGGCCGTGGGCACCCTCTCGGGCGGGGAGCGTCAGACCGTTGCGATTTCCCGGGCCGTCTATTTCGGGGCGAAGGTCCTGATCCTCGACGAGCCGACCTCGGCGCTCGGCGTGCGCCAGACCTCCAACGTGCTGGCCACCATCGACAAGGTGCGCAAGCAGGGGGTCGCGGTGGTCTTCATCACCCACAATGTGCGCCATGCGCTGGCGGTGGGGGACCGGTTCACGGTGCTGAACCGGGGCCGGACGCTGGGCACGGCTGTGCGCGGCGAGATCACGCCTGACGAGTTGCAGGACATGATGGCTGGCGGGCAAGAGCTTGCCACCCTCGACGGTGCGCTCGGTGGCACCGTCTGATCCCAAACCCGCACGGGGACGGCGCAAAGCCGTCCTCGAGCTGCGCGTGCCGTTCTTCCGGCCCATGTGGCGCCGGGTGGCCACGGTGATCGTGATCGCGCTCTGGACCGGGGTCGAGATCGCCATGGGCAACCCCTATTGGGCGCTGCTTGCGGGCGGGATCGGGGTCTACTCGGCCTATGTCTTCTTCTTTGCCTTCGATCTGCCTGAGCCCGCCGGGACCTCTGAGGTCCCCGAGGCCCCCGCAGCCAAGGATCCGGAGGCCGGGCCATGACACGGCCGGGCGTCTATCTCGATCGCAGCGATTGTGATCTGGCGGCCTTCGAGGCGCTGATCGCGCAACCGCTCCTGCCCGAGGCGGTGCCGCGCGCGGCGGAGGTTCTGGGCAAGGTGCCGGTCTATGACATGGCGGAGTGCGGGGCGGATCTCGAGGATCCGGTAGCGCGCCGGGGGCTGCTCGCCGAATGGGCCTGGGTGCTGGGCGATGGGCCCGGTGTCTTCGTCCAACGCGCTGCGGTGCCGGAGCCCGAGGTCATCGACGCGGTCACCGCGCTCTACCTGCGCGTCATCGAACAGGAGCGCGCCGCAGGGGCGGGTGGTGCGGATCATTTCGCGGCCTCCGGGGCCAATGACCGGATCTGGAATTCCCTGCAGAAGCTTTGCCTCGCGGAGCCTGCGCTCTTTGTTCGGTATTTCGGCGCGCCGGCCATCGCCGGCGCGGCAGAGGCCTGGCTCGGCCCGGGCTTTCAGATGACCGCGCAGGTCAATCTGGTGCGGCCCGGTGGTGCTGCGCAGGAGGCCCATCGCGACTACCATCTCGGCTTCCAGACCGAGGAGAGCGCGCTGCGCTACCCGGTCCATGTTCACACCCTCTCGCCCTATCTCACGCTGCAGGGGGGGATCGCCCATGGTCCAACCCCGGTGGAGAGCGGGCCGACCCAGCTTTTGCCCTGGTCCCAGCAGTTTGCAGCGGGCTATCTCGCCTATCGCGATCCGGCCTTCCGGGCGGTGTTCGAGGCGTCCTGTGTGCAGATCCCGCTGGAAAAGGGCGATGCTCTCTTTTTCAACCCGGCCCTGTTTCACGCCGCCGGGGCCAATCGCAGCCCGGATATCCAGCGGCTCGTGAACCTGATGCAGGTCTCCTCGGCGTTTGGCCGCGCGATGGAGGCGCTGGACCGGGACGCCATGGCCCGCGCGGTCTATCCGCATCTGCAGCGCATGGCGGCCGAGGGCCAGCTGCGCCCGGCGCAGGTCGCCGCCGCAATTGCATGCAGCGCCGAGGGCTATCCCTTTCCGAGCAATCTCGATACCGATCCGCCCCGGGGCGGGCTGGCTCCGGAGAGCCAGGCGGCCCTGATGACCCGCGCGCTGGCCGAAGGGCAGTCGCCCGAGGCCTTTGCCGCTGCCCTTGATGCCCATGGCGCGCGCCGCGCCCCCTGAAGGAGAGCCAATGCCCGATCTTCTGCGCCGTCCCACCGCCCGACAGGGCAAGGTTCACGCGATCACCCCCGAGAGCGCGGGATGGTCCTATGTGGGGTTCGATCTCTACCATCTGGCACCGGGTGAGGCGGCGACCGAAACCACCGGGGACCGCGAGGCGATCCTCGTGCTGGTGGAGGGCAAGGCTGAGGTCACGGCGGCCGGGCAGGGCTTTGGCGAGATGGGCGACCGGATGAACGTGTTCGACAAGCGCCCGCCCCACTGCCTCTATGTGCCGGGAGGGGCCGATTGGGCGGCGGTGGCGACGACGGAGTGTACGCTTGCGGTCTGTACGGCACCGGCCATGGGGACCTACCCGGTGCAGCGGCTCGGGCCGGAGGGCATCCGGATGGTGCCGCGCGGGCAAGGGAGCAATCTGCGCCACATTCACAACATCGCCATGGAAGAGCGGGACGTGGCGGGCTCGCTTCTGGTGACCGAGGTCTATACCCCTGCGGGGAACTGGTCGTCCTATCCCAGCCACCGGCATGACGAGGATGACTTTCCGCGCATCACCTATCTGGAAGAGACCTATTATCACCGGCTGAACCCGGCCAACGGGTTCGGGATGCAGCGGGTCTATACCGATGACCTGTCACTGGACGCGCCCATGGCGGTACAGGATGGCGATGTGGTACTGGTGCCGAAGGGGCACCATCCTTGCGCTGCGCCTTACGGGGTGGAGATGTATTACCTCAACGTGATGGCGGGGCCGCGCCGGAACTGGCGGTTCGAGATGGATCCCAATCTCGCCTGGATCGCCGAGCGCGACGGCTAAGGCGCGGACCGGTGGCGCTGAGGACATGTCCTCAGCGCGCAACGCGCCCTGTTGAACCGCCGGAAAAGACTTGTAACGCATGTGTTCTCAGGGCGTCCGCGCGGTGCACATGTGCACCGCGCCCGGTGCCCTGCCGCGGGCAGGGCATGCCTTCCGAGCACCCGGCGTGGCGCTTCTAGATGCACTCATCCAAGGCCGAGAGGAACTGCGCCACCTCCGTATGCGTGTTGTAGTGACATAGCGATACCCGCACGCTGGTCGTGATCCCCAACGGGTCGAGGACCGTCCCGGAATAGTGGTCCGCCTTGCGCAGATGCGTCCGGATCCCGGCTGCGTTGAGCGCGGCCACGATCTCGGCATTGTCACGCCCGGTCTGGGCAAAGGTCACGAGCCCCTCGCGGTGGGCATTCGCCCCGCCACCGACGACTGTGATCCCGGGCATCTCGGCCACACCCCGTAGCCCGTCCACCCCCTGCAACATCGCTTTGCACAAGGCCGCTTCATGGGATCGGATCGCCTCTGCCGCGGCGCTGATCCGCGCGCGGCGCCCGGTCTCGGCGCTGACCTGCGTCCCGAGCCAGTCCAGATAGGCCACCACATCCGAGAAGGTCGCGTAGGCCGCCGTGTCGCGCGTGCCCATCTCCCAGGGTGCGCCGGGCGCGCCGCGCAGATGCTCGTGGGGCAGGGCGGCCAGCCTGTCCGACAGCCAGGCCACGCCATAGCCGTGGCGGGCAAACATCTTGTAAGCCGAGACCACATAGCCATCGACCCTCGCCGCCGCCACATCCACGCCCCCATGGGCTGCGTGCTGGATCCCGTCGACGATGATCAGACAATCATGCGCCACTTCGCGGATCGCGGCGGCAATCCCGGGCAGGTCCATGCCGATCCCGCTGACTGGCGAGGTATGGACCACGGTCGCCACCCGTGTCGTCGCCGTCACCGCCTCGCCATAGGCGCGGGCCTCGATCCGTCCGGTATCGGGGTCATGGGGGATCAGCACATGATCCATTCCGGCCATCTCGGCCCAATGGGCCGCGGCACTCCGGCTCGCGGGATGCTCCAGCGTGCTGCCCAGCACCACGCCCGTCCCCGTCCCGAGACAGGCGGCGCGGATCAGCCGGAAGAGGAGCTCGGTCCCGCTCTCTCCGACGATCACCTCTCCCTCTGCCGCGTTGAAAAACAAGCGCATATCCGCACGGCCTTGGGCGATCATGGCCACCAGGGCCTCGGATGCGCCATTGGCGCGCCCCTGATTGTCGGGGATCGCCGCCAACCGCGCCGAGGTCTCGACCACCGAATTCAGGGTCAGCGCACCGCCAGCGTTTTCGAAAAACACCCTCGGTCCGGTGAAGGGACAGCTGTCCACATGGGCAAACCGCGCGCGGATCGCCTCCATCAGGCTCGGGATATCCTCCAGCATCACGCCGCCCCCGCGGGCATCTTCCAGGTTGCGCTGGCCTGAGCGACCAGCCGCTCCTGCGCGTCAAAGACCCGGCTTTCCATGAAGGACAGGGACCGCCCGCGCTTGGTGAAGGATCCGATGCAGCGCGCGGGCCCGTCGGTCAGGGGGCGCATATACTGCACCTTCATCTCGATGGTCGCTGCGGGCCCGGCGACCTTGGCCACCAGATGCCCCATGGAGATGTCCATCACCGTCGCGAGGACCCCGCCATGGACGACGCCCTGCGGGTTCATGATCCGGTCGGTGACCGGAAAGCGGATCTCGCAGCCGGTCTTGTCCGCCGCGCCTGCCGTCTCGGGCAGGTAGGCGAAGCCGAGGTCGAGAAACCGGGCAAGGAAGAAGCGCTCGAACGCCTGTTCATGGTCGTCAAAGACCTGCTCCAGATGGGCGCGGGCCTCGGCGATATCGATCTTGGGAGGTTTGGGGTCTGTCATCGCGTCCTGAGCTGTCGGGCGAAAGGTGTCCCGCGATTAGAGGGGGCTTTCGGAGCGAAGACAAGCCGCGCGCTGCAACGGGAATCCCGGGCGCGGGCCCGTGGGTGAGTCGCCGCGCAGGGGGGCGCAATTGGGCTCACACCCCCCGCGCAGAGCCGCTCCGGCCAGCGGACCGATACCTAAGTATCGGCGCGGGTTTCCTTTCGGCAACCTGCGAACATCTTTGGCGTGCCGCCGCCCGTTCGAAGTTTGCGCAGTGTTCGGAATACGACGTAGAGTGACGATTATGGCGTTGCAAACGGTTTCAAAAAGCGGACCCTGCGCCATAACGGAGGCATGTGCACATGGCGCTTGATGACAAAACCGATCACGACAAAGGCGTATGGAAATCCGCCAAGGGCAAGGGGCGCAAGACGCCCAAGGGCCGTCAGGTCGAGGACCAGCCCTGGGCCGAGGTGCGCGCATTGCTGGGCGAGCGCCCGCGGGACCGGGACCTGCTGATCGAGTTTCTGCACCTCATTCAGGACGCCCATGGTCATCTCTCGGCGGCCCATTTGCGGGCGCTGGCCGAAGAGATGCGCCTGTCTCAGGCCGAGGTGTACGAGGTGGCAAGCTTCTATGCGCATTTCGACATCGTGAAGGAAGGCGAGACGCCGCCGCCCGCGCTGACGATCCGGGTCTGTGACAGCCTGTCATGCGAGATGGCCGGGGCGCAGGCGCTCAAAACCGCGCTGGAGGATGGTCTCGATCCGGCAGAGGTCCGCGTGCTGCGCGCGCCCTGCATGGGCCGCTGCGCCACGGCGCCGGTGCTGGAGCTGGGCCATAACCATATCGATCACGCCACGCCGGAAAAGGTCCACGCGGCCATCGCGGCGGATCACACCCATCCCACCATTCCCGTTTACGAGGATCTGGCGGCCTACCGGGCCGAGGGCGGTTATTGCGCCCTGAACGATCTGCGCGAGAGCGGCGATTGGGAAGAGGTGCAGGGAAAGATCAAGGAGAGCGGTCTGCGCGGCCTTGGCGGTGCGGGCTTTCCGTCGGGCACAAAATGGGGCTCCGTGCGGGGCAATCCCGGTCCGCGTTATCTGGCCGTGAACGGCGATGAGGGCGAGCCCGGGACCTTCAAGGACCGCTACTATCTGGAGCGGACGCCCCATCTCTTCCTCGAGGGGATGCTGATTGCCGCCTGGGCGGTCGAGGCGGATCGCTGCTACATCTACATGCGCGACGAATACCCCGCCGTGCTCGAGATCCTGCGCCGCGAGATCGCCGCGCTTGAGGAGGCCAAGCTGGTCGCGCCGGGCTATGTCGACCTGCGCCGCGGGGCGGGGGCCTATATCTGCGGCGAAGAAAGCGCGATGATCGAGAGCATCGAGGGCAAGCGCGGCATGCCCCGGCACCGCCCGCCTTACGTGGCGCAGGTGGGGATCTTTGGTCAGCCGACCCTCGTGCACAACGTCGAGACCCTGCACTGGATCGCCAAGATCTGTCGCGAGGGGCCAGAAGTGCTCAACACCACGACCCATAACGGCCGCACAGGCCTGCGCAGCTACTCGGTCTCGGGCCGGGTCGCCACTCCGGGCGTCTACCTTCTGCCGGCGGGCTCGACCATTCTCGACATCATCGAGGCGGCGGGCGGCATGGCCGAGGGCCATGTGTTCAAGGCCTATCAGCCGGGCGGTCCGTCCTCGGGCCTGCTCCCGGCCTCGACGGCCGATGTGCCGCTTGATTTCGACACGTTGCAGCCGCTGGGGACCTTCATCGGGTCGGCGGCGGTGGTGATCCTGTCCGATCAGGACCGCGCCCGGGATGCCGCGCTCAACATGCTGCGGTTCTTCGAGGATGAGAGCTGCGGGCAATGCACCCCTTGCCGGGTCGGCTGTGAAAAGGCGGTCAAGCTGATGCAGGGCGAGAGCTGGGATGCAGATCTTCTGACGGAGCTTTGCACCGCGATGGCCGATGCCTCGATCTGCGGACTTGGGCAGGCGGCACCGAACCCGATCCTGTCGACGCTCAAGCATTTCGGCGACGAGATATGAGTGACCTTGGCGCCTTCTCCATCAGCCTCGCGGTCAAGGACCTCGACGCCTCGATCGCCTTCTATGAAAAGCTCGGCTTTGAGGCGATGGGCGGCGGCGAGGGCTGGCGGATGATGAAGATGGGCGACAAGGTCATCGGCCTCTTTCAGGGCATGTTCGAAAAGAACATGCTGACCTTCAATCCCGGCTGGACCCAGGACGCCGCGCCCCTCGCGCAGTTCACCGATATCCGCGCTTTGCAAGCCGCGCTGAAGGCGCGCGGCCTGACACCCAAGACCGAGATCGACCCCGAGAGCACCGGTCCGGCCTCGATCATGCTGGAGGATCCGGATGGCAATCCCATCCTGATCGACCAACACCGATGACCACCCCTTCCGCAACGCCCCCACGCATCTGCAAGGATCTGACCCATGGCTGACGGCACCCAACTTCAGACCGTGACATTTACGCTTGATGGCGAAACCGTCACGGCCGAGGCAGGCACCACCATCTGGGAGGTCGCCCATGGGCGCGGCCTCAAGATCCCGCATCTGTGCCACAAGCCCGCGCCGGGCTACCGGCCCGATGGCAATTGCCGGGCCTGCATGGTCGAGATCGAGGGTGAGCGTGTTTTGGCGGCCTCCTGCATCCGCGAGCCCTCGGACGGGATGGTTGTCACGACCAACTCGGCGCGCGCCGAGAATGCGCGCAAGATGGTGGTCGAGATGCTGGTCACGGACCAGCCCGCCCGGGACGAGGCCCATGACAAGTCCTCCCACTTGTGGGACATGGCCGATGCGACCGGCGTCGCCGACAGCCGCTTTCCCAAGCTGGAAACCCCGCGCATTCCCCTGCTGGATGACAGCCATGTGGCGATGTCGGTCAATCTGGATGCCTGCATCCAATGCGGTCTCTGCGTGCGCGCCTGCCGCGAAGTGCAGGTCAATGACGTGATCGGCATGGCCGGGCGCGGGCATGATGCCTATCCGGTCTTCGATCTGAACGATCCCATGGGCGGAAGCTCCTGCGTGGCCTGCGGCGAATGCGTGCAGGCCTGCCCCACGGGCGCGCTGATGGAATCCAAGCTGCTCGATGACGCGCAGCAGGGCGACAGCAAGGCCCATGATGACGAGGTCACCTCGGTCTGCCCGTTCTGCGGTGTCGGCTGCCAAGTCTCGCTCAAGGTCAAGGATGGCAAGATCATCAAGGCCGACGGGATCAATGGGCCGGCCAATGAAGGGCGGCTCTGCGTCAAGGGGCGGTTCGGCTTCGACTACATCCACCACCCGCACCGGCTGACCAAGCCGCTGATCCGCCGGGACGATGCGCCGGAAAAGGGGCTGAACGTGGATCCGGCCAACCCCTGGACCCATTTCCGCGAAGCCACCTGGGAAGAGGCGCTGGACAAGGCCGCCCACGGTCTCGTGGATCTGCGCAGCTTCTATGGCGGCAAGTCCATCGCCGGGTTCGGCTCGGCAAAATGCACCAATGAAGAGGCCTATCTTTTTCAGAAACTGATCCGTCAGGGCTTTGGCCACAACAACGTGGATCACTGCACGCGGCTTTGCCACGCCTCCTCGGTCGCGGCACTGATGGAGAATGTGGGCTCCGGCGCCGTCACGGCGACCTTCAACGAGATCGAGAATGCAGATCTGGCCATTGTCATTGGCTCGAACCCGACCGAGAACCATCCGGTCGCCGCGACCTTCTTCAAGCAATTTGCTAAGCGTGGTGGCGAACTGATCGTGATGGACCCGCGTGGTCAAGCGCTCAAGCGGCATGCCTCGCATATGATGCAATTCCGCCCGGGCACAGATGTGGCGCTGCTCAACGGGATCATGAATGTAATCGTCGAAGAGAAGCTTTATGACCGGCAGTATATCGAGGGCTTCACCGAGGGGTTCTTTGAATTCCGCGAGCATATCCGGGCCTTTACGCCCGAGCGTATGGCCGAGCTTTGCGGGATCGAGGCCGAGACGATCCGCACCGTGGCGCGCAAGTTTGCCGCTGCCAAGGCGGCGATGATTTTCTGGGGGATGGGCGTCAGCCAGCATATCCACGGCACCGACAATGCACGCTGCCTGATTTCGCTGGCGCTGCTCTGCGGTCAGGTGGGGCGCCCGGGCTCGGGGCTGCATCCGCTGCGCGGTCAGAACAATGTGCAGGGGGCCTCGGATGCTGGGCTCATCCCGCAGGTCCTGCCGGATTATCAGAGCGTGACCGACCCGGAGGTGCGCGAGCTTTTCCGCCATATCTGGAAAGGCACCCAGATCGAGGAGGCGCCCGGCCTCACCGTGGTCGAGATCATGGACCGCGTCTATCGCGGCGAGATCCGGGGGATGTATATCCTCGGCGAGAACCCGGCCATGTCCGACCCGGATGTGGAACACGCGCGCAAGGCGCTGGCCCATCTCGACCATCTGGTCGTGCAGGACATCTTCCTGACCGAGACCGCGAATTATGCGGATGTGATCCTGCCCGCCAGTGCCTTTCCGGAAAAGGACGGCACCGTCACCAACACCAACCGTCAGGTGCAGATGGGCCGCAAGGCCGTGGACGCGCCGGGCGAGGCGCGCGAGGACTGGAAGGTCATCGTGGATCTGGCCAACCGCATCGGGCTCGACTGGGATTACGACACGCCGCGCATGGTCTTCAACGAGATGAAGATGTCCATGCGATCGCTCCACCACATCACCTGGTCGCGGCTGGAGGATGAGGGGGCTGTGACCTATCCGTCGCTGTCCAACACCGATCCGGGGCAGTCCATCGTCTTCGGTGACGGCTTCCCGCGAAGGGCCGGGCGCGCCATGTTCACGCCCGCGCGGGTGACCCCGCCCGCCGAGGTGCCAGATGAGCGCTATCCGATGATCCTGACCACGGGCCGACAGCTCGAACATTGGCATACAGGCTCCATGACCCGGCGCGCCACGGTGCTCGACGCGGTGGAGCCGGAGGCGAACTGTTCCCTGCATCCCAAAACCCTGCGCAAGCTGGGGGTGGAGCCGGGAGGGCATGTCCGTCTGACCACGCGGCGCGGCTCGATCGAGGTGATGGCCCGCGCAGATCGCGCGGTGGCCGAGGACATGGTGTTCCTGCCCTTCGCCTATGTGGAGGCGGCGGCGAACATCCTGACCAACGCGGCACTCGATCCTTATGGCAAGATCCCGGAGTTCAAATTCTCCGCCGTGCGGGTCGAAAACCCGGCGCAGGTCGTCGCCGCGGAATAGGGCCAGCGGCGGGGGCTGCCCCGCGCTTTTACCCCCGCGCAGAGACACAGCCGCCCCGGGCCCGAACCTGGGGCGGCTGCGATGTTTTTGACGAATTTGCCAAGTATTGAGACGTACAGTCTCACTTCTCGGGTCAAAATGCTGCACTGCCGCAAAATGCGACTCACTGTTTTCGCCCAGACACCCCAACCCGGTCTCGGCCATCACCCAACAGGTCGCGCTGACGCGGATCGGAAACGCAGGTGCGCAAGCGGTCCGTTTCCGCCGTAGAAGAGAGAGAAAATGTCGGCCTGAGAACATTGCGGGATGCGTATCCAAGGTGCATTCAGGACAGAGACCTTTTGTTGAGAAAGACCGCCGACCATGTCCGACATCGAGATCGCCCGCGCCGCCACCAAGAAGCCGATCCAGGAGATCGGCGCCACGCTTGGCATCAGCAGCGATGACCTGCTGCCCTATGGCCATGACAAGGCCAAGGTCAGCCAGAGCTTTATCAACTCGGTGCAGGACCGCCCCGATGGCAAGCTGATCCTCGTGACCGCGATCAACCCGACCCCGGCGGGCGAGGGCAAGACCACCACCACCGTGGGGCTCGGCGACGGTCTGAACCGGATCGGAAAGAAGGCTTGCGTGTGTATCCGCGAAGCCTCCCTCGGGCCGAATTTCGGGATGAAGGGCGGCGCGGCCGGGGGTGGCTACGCGCAGGTCGTGCCGATGGAGGACATGAACCTCCATTTTACCGGCGACTTCCATGCGATCACCTCGGCGCACTCGCTGCTCTCGGCGATGATCGACAACCATATCTATTGGGGCAACGCGCTGGAGATCGACATCCGCCGCGTCACCTGGCGCCGCGTCGTCGACATGAATGACCGCGCCCTGCGCCAGATCACGGCCTCGCTCGGCGGGGTGGCCAATGGCTTCCCGCGTGAGGCGGGCTTTGACATCACCGTGGCCTCCGAGGTCATGGCGATCCTTTGTCTCGCCAAGGATCTGCAGGATCTCGAGAAGCGTCTGGGCGATATGATCGTCGCCTATCGCCGCGACCGCTCGCCGGTCTTCTGCCGCGACATCAAGGCCGAGGGCGCGATGACGGTCCTGCTGAAGGACGCGATGCAGCCGAACCTCGTGCAGACACTCGAGAACAACCCGGCCTTCGTCCATGGCGGGCCCTTCGCGAATATCGCCCATGGTTGCAACTCGGTGATTGCGACCACCACCGCGCTCAAGGTCGCCGATTACGTGGTGACCGAGGCGGGCTTTGGCGCGGATCTGGGCGCCGAGAAGTTCATGAACATCAAGTGCCGCAAGGCGGGCCTCGCCCCCGATTGCGTGGTGCTGGTGGCGACCGTACGCGCCATGAAGATGAATGGCGGCGTGGCCAAGGCCGATCTCGGGGCCGAGAATGTGGCGGCGGTCGAGGCGGGCTGTGCGAACCTCGGACGCCATATCGGCAACCTCAAGAGCTTTGGCGTGCCGGTGGTCGTGGCGATCAACCACTTCGTCACCGATACCGAGGCCGAGATCCAGGCGGTCAAGGATTACGTCGCCGGGCAGGGCGCCGAGGCGATCCTGTCGCGCCACTGGGAGCTTGGCTCCGAAGGCTCCGCCGAGCTGGCCACCCGCGTGGCCGAAATTGCCGAGAGCGGCAGCTCGCAATTCTCGCCGATCTACCGGGATGAGATGCCCCTGCTGGAGAAGATCGAGACCATCTCCAAGCGGATCTACCGGGCCGACAAGGTCATCGCCGACAAGAAGATCGTCGATCAGCTCAAGCTCTGGGAAGAGCAGGGCTATGGCCATCTGCCGGTCTGCATGGCCAAGACCCAGTATTCCTTCTCGACCGATCCGAACGAGCGCGGCGCGCCCGTGGGCCATTCGATCCCGGTGCGCGAAGTGCGGTTGTCGGCTGGGGCGGGCTTCATCGTTGTGGTCTGCGGCGAGATCATGACCATGCCCGGTCTGCCGCGCGTCCCCTCGGCCGAGCATATCCGGCTGAATGACGCAGGGGAGGTCGAAGGCCTGTTCTAGGACTGGCCGCAGCCCCGCCGCCGCGCTAGGCAGGCGGGGCAACAGCCCGGGAAAGGAAGAGATGATGCGCGCGCCCCAAGAGTGTCAGAGCATGCAGGAGCTTCGCGTCGAGATTGACGCGCTGGATACCGAACTGGTCACCCTGCTGGCCCGGCGCGCGGGCTATATCGACCGGGCGATCACACTCAAGCAGCGCGAGAACCTGCCCGCCCGCACCAAGGACCGGGTGGCCGAGGTGCTCGACAATGTGCGCGCGCTGGCCGCGTCCCGCGATCTCGACCCGGAGCTGGCGGCGGATCTCTGGCATCAGCTCATCGAGTGGTCCATTGCCCGCGAGGAGGTCGTGCTCGGCGATGCCGAGACCCCGCGCGGAGCCGAGGTGCGCCCATGAGCCGGGCGCGAGCCCTGACCCTCGCGCTTGCGACGGGGCTCGCGGTGGTGCCGTTTGCCCCGGCGCTGGCCGATCTCGACTGGTTTCAGCATCCGTTCGGCGAACGCCGGGCCTATGTGCAGGACTGGCTCGCGGTCTGCGCGGATAGTGGCGCGGGGCCGTGCCGGCTTGTGCGGTCGAACCAGGACTCCCGGGGGCCGGCCTTTGACAGCCGTGTCTCGCTGCATCTCGCGCCCGGTGGCTGGACGATGGAGGTCATGGATCGCGGCATGCCTTCCGAGACTCTGAGCGAGCTGCGCTTTTTCTTCGATGAGACCTTGCTGATCGTCGCAACCCGGCAGGATTTTATCCCCGGTGAGCGCGATTTTCCGAATATCCTTGAAACCGTGACGCTCACCAATCCCGACCTGACCGACCGCTTGCTGTCGGCCATGCGGGCAGGGGGGGAGCTCGTCATTACCTATCGCCCCGAGGGCTCGGGCGATGCCACGGTGATCATTCCCCTGCGGGGCGTGACCGCGGGGCTCGATGCCCTGACCCAGATCGAAACGGAAAGACAACCATGACCGCCACCCGTATCGACGGCAAAGCCTTTGCCGCCACTGTTCGTGCCAAAGTTGCCACCCATGTCTCGCACCTGAAGGAGACCCATGACCTGACCCCGGGACTGGCCGTGGTGCTGGTTGGCGAGGATCCGGCGAGCCAGGTCTATGTCCGCTCCAAGGGCAAGCAGACGGTCGAGGTTGGCATGCATAGCGTCGAGCACAAGCTCGACGCGGACACGCCAGAGGCCGATCTGCTCGCCCTGGTCGAGACGTTGAACCAGGACCCGGCGATCCATGGGATCCTCGTGCAGCTGCCGCTGCCCGACCATGTGAATGCGGATAAGGTCATCAATGCCATCGATCCCGCCAAGGACGTGGACGGCTTCCATATCTCGAATGTGGGCCTTCTGGGCACCGGGCAGAAATCCATGGTGCCTTGCACGCCGCTCGGCTGTCTGATGATGCTGCGCGACCACCATGGCAGCCTTTCCGGGCTGAACGCCGTGGTGCTCGGGCGGTCGAACATCGTCGGCAAGCCCATGGCGCAGCTGCTGCTCGGGGATAGCTGCACCGTCACCATCGCCCATTCCCGCACCAAGGACCTGCCGGAGGTCGTGCGCGGCGCGGATATCGTCGTCGCCGCCGTGGGCCGCCCGCAGATGGTGCCCGGAGACTGGATCAAGCCCGGTGCCACGGTGATCGATGTGGGCATCAACCGCATCGAGAAACCCGAGGGCGGCACACGGCTGGTGGGCGATTGCGATTTCGACAGTTGCGCCGAGGTGGCTGGCGCCATCACCCCCGTGCCCGGCGGGGTCGGGCCGATGACCATCGCCTGTCTTCTGGCCAACACCCTGACCGCCTGTTGCCGGGCCCATGGTCTGCCGGAGCCTGAGGGGCTCACGGCCTGATCCGTCCGGGCCTGCGTCTCTCCTGACAGTCTTTGTCAGGAGGGCGGTGTTACGACCAGGGCTCCATGTCGTAACAGGAAAGATGACCCATGACGGACACCCCGACCTCCCGCACCATTGAAACCGTGCTCTTCAAGCTCGTGCCCGGCGCCGATCCGCAGGCGTTTCGCGACGCCTCCGCAGGTGTGACCCGCTTTGTCGAGCAGCGCCCGGGCTTCATCGCCCGGCGCCTGTCCCATACCGAGGATGGCACCTGGATCGAGCATATTGAATGGGCCGGCCTCGCCGAGGCGCGGGCCGCCGCAGCGGAGATCGGCAAGGACCCATCCCTTGCAGAGTTCATGAAGGCGATTGACGGGCCCAGTGTTCAGCTCTTTCACAGCACGCTCGCCATCTCGGTGAACTAGCCCATGCGGCGCAGCGAACGTCTGGCCGAAATCATCGAGATCCTGCGCGACGGGCGGCTGCACCGGGCGCAGGACATGGCAGAGAGGCTGGAGGTGTCGCTACGCACCATCTACCGCGACCTGGAGACCCTGATCGCCACGGGGATCCCGGTCGAAGGGGCGCGGGGGCTGGGCTACATGCTGCGCGAGCCGGTGTTGTTCTCGGCCCTGAACCTGTCCCTGACCGAGCTTGAAGCGCTGCATCTGGGGATGGCCATCGTCGCCGAGGGCGCGGATCCCGAACTGCAGGAGGCCGCCCAGAGCCTTGCGCGCAAAGTCGCGCAGGCCGCCCCCATCGCGCGGGAGGCGCCGCCGCGTTGGGGCCACGGGGTCTATCCCTTCACCCGCGCGCGGGCAGGCTTTGCCCATATGCCGCTGTTGCGGCGGGCGATCCGGGGGCGCGAGCTGGTCGAGATCACCTATCACGCGCTGGAGGGCACCGTTACCACGCGCGAGATCCAGCCCTTGCAGATGGAATACTGGGGCGCGGTCTGGACGCTGACCTCATGGTGCAGACTGCGCACCGGATTTCGCGTTTTTCGCACCGACCGGATTGTGGCCTGCCGGGGCACGGGCCAGCACTTTGAGGTCGTGGCCGGGCAAAGCCTTGCCGATTACCTTGCGATGCTTCCCGAAGAGTCCCCTTAGGATTTTCCCTGAAAAACAAGGCCCTGCTGTGCTCTGCGCCCAGCTGCATGGCGGGCGGGGCATATCCCCTCCGCTCGTGATCGCGCTGGGATGCCGCGCGCGGCCATGGCGTTTTCCGCCGTGCCGGGGGTGTACCTGCGCGGCTCTATCCAGCTTATCCGTTACAAAACCGTCGCCGGATTGCTGGATTTGGTATACAAAAAACATAGATACAGCGTAACGCCCGACCATTCAGGACACCGCCATGAACGACGCCTCGCCGCGGATCAACGCCGCCGAACACGCTTATCGCACGATCCGCGCGAATATCGTGTCCGGGCTGTTGCAGGAGGGCGAGCGTCTGACGGAAAAGCGCCTGAGCGAGGATCTCGGCCTCAGCCGCACGCCCGTGCGCGAGGCGATCGGGCGCCTCATCCTCGAGGGCTTCGTCGAGCGGCAATCGGGCTACACCACGCGGGTCGCGAAATTCCCCGAGGACGAGATCGAGCAGATCTTTCAGATCCGCAAACTGCTGGAGACCTATTCCGCCCAGCGGGCCGCGCGCCATGCCAGCGACGAGGACATCGCCGCTCTCAAGGAGATCCTGACTGATATGCGCGCGCATACGCCGCCGCGCACGGACGAGGATTACCATATCCTGACCGAGGCGAATGAACGCTTCCACAGGCGGATCGTCATGGCCGCGCGCTCGCCCCGGCTGACGGCGTTGATGACCATGGCCTTCGATGTGGGCATGGTGACCCGGACCTATCGGATCTATTCGGACGCGGATCTCATCCGCAGCCTGCATCACCATGCGGAGCTGATCGATGCCATCGAGGCGCGCGCCCCGGAATGGGCCGAGAGCCTGATGGCGACCCATCTGCTGGCCGGCGCGTCGAAGGTGTTCGAGATGACAAAGGCCTTGGGGCGCAAAGCCGATGAGTGATCCGGCGCGGCCTGTCCGGCGCGCCTTGCTCTTCACCCCGGCCACCCGGATCTCTGCGGTGCCCAAGGGGCTGGCCAGCGGTGTCGATTGCCTCTGCCTCGACCTTGAGGATGCCGTGCCCCCGGATCAGAAGGCTGCGGCGCGCCCCGATGCCATCGGGTTTCTCGATGGCGATCCGCGCAAGGCGCTGCGGATCAACGGGCTGCGCACCCGCGCGGGGCTCGAGGATCTTGTGGCGCTGGCCCGGGCCGCGCCCCAAGGGGGGATGCTTTTGTTGCCCAAGGTGGAATCTGCGGCCGAGATTGCGCAGGCCGATGCCGTGTTGGGCGAGGCCGGGGCACGGATGGCGCTCGGCGCGCTGATCGAAAGCGCGGCAGGGCTCGAAGAGGTTTTCGCCATTGCCCGCGCCACGCCCCGGCTTGAGATGCTGCTCTTCGGGGCGGTGGATCTTGCGGCGGATCTGGGGCTGGGTCCCGGCGAAGCGCCGCTGGCCTATGCGCGCGCCCGGGTGGTCCATGCGGGCAAGGGGGCGGGGCTGCAGGTGCTCGACGTGCCGGAACTGGCCTTTCGCGATCTCGATCATGTGGCCGCGCGCGCGCGATCGGCGCGCGACCTCGGGTTCACGGGCAAGGCCGCGATCCATCCGTCGAATGTCGCGCCCATTCAATCGGCCTTTACGCCCAGTGCCGCCGAGATCGCCGAGGCGCGCGCGGTGGTGACCGCCCATGCGGCGGCGCCTTCGGGCCTTGTGGTGATCGATGGGCGCCTGATCGAGGCGCCGGTGATCCGCGCCATGCAGGCCCGGCTGGAGGTGGCCGCGGCTGCGGGCGTGCTGTGACGGATCCGTGGGATCAGATCGCCCGCGCGGATGCGACGTACCGCTTTCTCGAGGCCGGGGCGCGGTCGCTGCCGCGCGACAGGGAGCATGCGGGCGGGGCGGGCCCCCTCGCTGGCCAGATCATCGGGGTCAAATCGAACATCGCCGTGGCGGGACAGGCCTGGACGGCCGGGATTGCCGCCCGCCGGGACCGCCTCGCGCCGCAGGACGCGCCGATCGTGGCGCAATTGCGGGCCGCCGGGGCGCAGATCCTGTCGCGGCTGATCATGGACGAGGCGGCCCTTGGGGCGGCCAGTGACAACCCCCATTTCGGCCGGGTCGAGAACCCCGCGCAACCGGGTCAAAGCGCGGGGGGCAGCTCCGGTGGTTCTGCGGCGGCGGTGGCGAGCGGTGCGCTCCGCCTGGCCTTGGGCAGTGACACGCTGGGATCTGTGCGGATCCCGGCCGCCTATTGCGGCATCGTTGGGCTGAAACCCGCGCGGGGGGCCATGCCGCTGGACGGTGTTCTTCCACTGGCGCCGGGGTTTGATGCGCTCGGCCTTCTGGGGGCAACGCTGCCAGAGGTCTCGGCGCTCTATGCCCTGTTCGACCAGACCCCGGCGAAAGGGGGATTGCGGGTGATGATCCCGGATCAGCTGGCCGGGATCCCCTGCGCGCCCGAGGCGCTGGCGGCGGTGGCGCGGGTCGCGGCGGCGGCCGACCGCCTCGGTCTGCGCGCGCCCGCAGGTCTGGTGCCCGGCTGGGAACCGGAAGAGACCCGCAGAGCCGCGTTTTCCGAGCTCTGCGCCCGGGCATCCGAGACCCTGGCGGCAGAGCCGGGACTGAGCCAATCCGTACGGCGCAGTCTCGATTTCGGCGCGCAGCTCCCGCCGGATCAACGGGCCGCGGGCGCGCGGCATCTGGCGGATCTGCGGGATGGCCTGGGGGCGTGTTTCGATGCGGGGTTTGTCCTGCTGACGCCGACCACGCCTTCGGGATCTTTCCCCCATGGCACGCGCCCGCCCCGGGATCAGGCGAGCTTCACCGCGCTGGCCAATATCGCAGGGGGGGCGTCTTTGTCGGTGCCGCTGCCCGATGATCCGCTCAGCTCGGTGATGCTGACGGGGGCTGCGGGGACAGAGACCGCGTTGCTCGCCTTGGCGCGGGAGCTGATGGACGCGCTGATGGCCCCCGAGACGAGCCCCTAGTCGTCCAGAAACAGGGTCACCTTCATGGCAGAGCCCCCGGCTTCGGTCCGCGCCCAGAGCGACAGGGTCTCCCCCTCGGCCCGGCCTTCAAGCCAGAAGGGCGCGGGGGCAAAGAGGGGGCTCATGGCGCGGATCTCGTATCGGCGCAGGGCGCGCCCGCCGGCCTGTTCCATCCCGAAGGCGATCAGAAGCGTGGCCGTCAGCGGCCCGTGCACGATCAGACCGGGATACCCCTCGACCTCGCGCGTATACTCCGCGTCGTAATGGATCCGGTGTCCGTAAAAGATCAGCGCCGAGTATCGAAAGAGCAGCACCGGGTCGGGCGTCACCTTGCGCGAGAAGGTCGCGCCTTCGGGGGCGGGCGGCGGCGCGGGCGGGGTGCTCCCCGGGGCCGGGGGCGCGCGGTAGACGATGTTCTGCACCTCCGTCATGCAATGCTGTCCGCCATGGGAAAAGTCATGGGCCACGGTGACAAAGCCGAGCGCGCCCGATCGACCGTTCTTGCGGCTCACGTCGCGGATCGTGGTGGTCTTGGTGACCTCCGCCCCGAGGGGGAGCGGCGCGTGGAGCGTCACACTGCCCCCGGCCCACATGCGCCGGGGCAGGCCGAGATCGGGCAGGAAGCGGCCCAGACGCTCATGCCCGTCGGTCGCGAGGTCCGAGGCTTTGATCTGCGGGTTGAAATAGAGGTAGTGCCAGAAGGGCGGCAGCGGGTCTCCCGGGCCGAGGGTCGGGTCCTGATCCAGCGTGAGCTGCATGTGCCGGGCCTGTCGCAGGTCGAGCGTGTCGGTCACGGTCTCGCTGCGACCAATGGCGGGGTGCGGGGCGGTCATCGTCATGTCCCTGTAAACACCGGCGCGCGCTTTTCGGCAAAGGCGGCCTGACCCTCGGCGTAATCCGCGCTGGCAAAGCAGGCGGCGACCTGGGCCTCCACGGCGGCGCGGGTCGCCATGTCCGGGTCGGGACCCGCCCTCAGCGCAGCCTTCACCGCGCGCAGGGTGAGGGGGGCATTTCGGGCGATCTGGGTGGCGAGCGCGTCGGTGGCCGCCTCCAGAGACGCGCCGGGAACCAGCCGTGCGATCAGGCCCCAGCGCAGGGCCTCCTCCGCCGGAACCTGCCGCGCGGTAAAGAGCAGATCTGCCGTGGCCGCAGGGCCAATCAGGCGCGCCAGCGCGTTGACCTCATCCGCCGCCACCGCAAGGCCCAGCTTGGCCGGGGTGAAGGCAAACCGCGCGTCGTCTGAGGCGAGGCGCAGATCGCAGCGCGTCGCGATCTCCAGCCCGCCCCCGATGCAATAGCCACGGACCTGCGCGATCACCGGCATGGGCAGATCCGCCACCGCGCTCAGCGCTCGGTGCACCGTGGCGTTATAGGCTGCGACCTGCTCCGGCGTGCGGCGGAGGGTTGGAAACTCCGAGATATCCGCGCCCGAGACGAAGGCTTTGTCGCCCGTTCCGGTCAGCACCACGACCCGCGTGCGCTCGGGCAGATCGCGCGCCACATCGCCGAGCGCCTGCCACATGGCCAGCGTCATCGCGTTGCGCCGCGCGGGGTTGTTGAACCGGATCCTGGCGATCCCGTCATCCTGGCTCAGGACAAGCTGGCCGTCGGCAAGCGGGGTCTCGGTCATGACCTGCCGCTCCACTGGCCGCCGCCATCCATATCGACCACGGTGCCGTTGAGATAGGCGATGCGGGGCGAGGCCATCATGACCGCGAGATCGGCCACTTCCTCCGGCGCGGCCGGGCGGCCAAACGGGAAAGCATCCGGTGCGATCAGCTCCTGCCAGCGGCTTTCATCGCCGAATTCGGCCTGCGCCTTGCCCTTGAAGAAGGTGGTCATCCGGTCGGTCAAAGTGGGCGAGGGGTTGATGCCGAGCACGCGCACGCCCGCGCTCTGGGCTTCGGCCCCCAGCGCCTGAGTGAAGCCGATCAGGGCCGCATTCCCCGCCGCGCCGCAGATATAAGCGGGCCGGACCGCGCGTCCGCCCATGCCGATGATGTTGAGGATCACACCGCTGCCGCGCGTGGCCATCTCGGGGTAGAGCCTCTGGCAGAGATGGATATAGCCGAAGACCTTGAGCTCCCAGCCGCTGCGCCAGTCCTCCATGCTCAGGTCGCGCAGGCCCCCGGCCTTGATCGCCCCGGCATTGTTGACGAGGATATCGGGCGTCTCGATCTGGTCGCACAGGGCAGCGCGCCCAGCATCGGAGCCGAGATCGGCCGCGATCACCGCAGGGCGCGACCCGGTGGCTTCGGCCACGGTGCGTTGGGCGTCGGTCAGGGCGGTTTTATCCCGCGCCACGAGCGTGACCGCGACCCCTTGGGCGGCGAGCGCCGTTCCGATCGCAAGGCCGATCCCCTTGGAGCCGCCCGTGACCAGCGCCGTTTTTCCGTTCAGTTTCATGTCCATCTGCGGGGATCCTCTGGTCTGAGCTCAGACATAGTATTGTATTTCGAAAAACATACAGCCCTCGGGCGCGGCGAAGGGGCCATGGACGGTGCCGGGCGGGCGGCAGGCATAGGCGGGCGCGGCTTGCGCGCTGCCGCCCGCACCGCTGGGATCGCAGCCCGAGATCAGGGTGCCGGAGAGAAGATAGACCTCCTCCCAATAGTCATGGACGAACTCCATGGGCGCGACCGTCCCCGGCTCGAACCGGATCAGGCGGGTGCGCACGCCGATCTTGGCCTCTTCATCCAGCGCGCCGGATAGAAGTTTCTGGCACACACCGGGGGCCCCGCCGGGCACTTGGGCCCAGCCGGTGGTGAGGTCGACGCCGTCAAAGGGAAGGGCGGGTTTCATGTCAGCAAAGGGGGGCATCGGCAGCTCCGTGGGTGAGGGCGCGGGTCAGCGCCCGGCGCAGGGGTGTCAGGTCGCGCGCTTCGGGCAGCGCGTGACAGGCCTCGATCAGACCTGTCGCCGCCTCGGGCGACGCGCCGCCATGGCAGAGGTTGCGATGGGCCTTGGCATTGATCGCCGCGGTGGACAGCGGATCTTCCGGGTCGCCCGGCGCGGTGGCCCGGTTGCGGCTGCGCGCGGCGCCATCGGGGGACCAGAGGGTCAGCCGGGCGCCCATCTGGCCGGGAAAGGCTGCGGTCATGCCCGCGTCTTCGCACAAGGTGATCCGCGCGCGCAGATCCGCGAGGACCGGATCGGCACGGGCCGCCGCCTCGAAATCCGCAAGCCCGGGCGCGCCGCGGGTCAGGGCGACGGCCAGACAATGCTGCAGGCTGAACCGCGCCTCATGGGCGGTCTCGGGGGCCGGGTTGTCGCAAAAGGTCAGGGCCGCGCCATAGGTTGCCACCTCAACCCGCGCGGGTGGCGGTCCGGCGAGATCCAGTGCGGCGGCGATGGCCGCATGGGTGTGGCGGCAGGCGGGATAGGGCTTGAAGCTGACTTCATGGATCGCGAAATCCGCGTCAGGCTGCGCGGTCACCACGTGGGGATCTGCGTTCGGGTAATAGATCGCGAAGAACCCAAGTTCCCCCTCGAGAATGCGGTTTGGACCGGTGAACCCGGCCTCCACGAGCTGGGCTGCGACGAGGCCGCTGCGGGCGGCCTGAGCCGTGGCGAGCTGCTTGCCGGTGCCGGGATCCAGTCGGCATTGCCAGATCCCGCTGGCGCTCATCCCCGCCTGGGCGAGCGCATCGGCCGGGTGGGCGAGCCCCGCGATCTCGGCACTGGCCATGGCCGCGCCGAACACGCCGCATGTGGCCGAGTTGTACCAGGGCGCATAGCCCTGCGCCGCCGCAGCAGAGCCGATCCGGATCGCGACTTCATAGCCCGAGACCAGCGCAGAGAGCAGTGCAGGGCCCGAAACGCCCCGCGTCAGCGCGGCTGCGAGCGTGGCGGCACAGACCACATCCCCCACATGCAGAAGCGATGCGCGATGCAGATCGTCCATCTCAAGCACATTGCCCAGAGCGCCCGTGACAAAGGCGGTCTCTTCGGCGCGTGCGTCGGGTGCGACGCCCTCTGCAAGCTGCGACCAGCCTGCAAATCGCAGCGCAGATTGCCCCGCCGGACTGCCCTGTGCGGCTGCGATACAGCCCAGCCAATCCAGCAGATGCAGCGCCGCGCGCGCCAGATCCGCCTCGGATTTAGGCCGTTGCGCGATCCCTACAAGCTGCTCTGCGAGGGTCAAACCCGCTCTCCTCCGGTCGTTTCGTATACATTTATATCGGTTTTTGGCGCGCAAAGACGACCGGAAAAGCGCGGATACCCGGAGAATTTCATGGCCGGAGCGGACTTTTGTCTAAGAGCTGTGTGTTTATTGGTATTAAAAACAATGGTCTAGCAGGGCCGTGCGTCAGGCGGTTCGCTCGAACCTCGGGAATCTCGATTTTGTCGACAAAAATCGCCTTTTCTTTTTGGAATGCAAATCTACCTCGTTTTAGGTGGGAATGGGATGTGAGGAGACGTGCGCGCGGGCGCACCGGGGTCACGCGGAATTTTCACGATAAAAAACGACGCCGCCGCGATGTGGCTTCAACAGGAGAGTATTCTGCAATGCGACAGACGGAATTCAATCGCCGCCAGATGATGGCACTGATGGGGGCGGGGGCTGCCGCCTCGGCCATGGGCGCGCGCGCCACGGCCATGGAGGCCCTGAAGCTTTGGGCGCCGGGTATCGCCAAGGTGGGCGGAAGCGACTGGACGGCCATGGAAGCGCAATCGGGGATCGCGATTGCCAATATCGCCAAGAGCGCCCGGGCCGATGAAGCCATCCAGAAGATGGTCGTGGGCGATGGCAATGCGCTCTATGATGCGATGACCGACAATGGCGGCGGGATGGAAGATGCGCTGGCCTCCCAGGGCGCGATTGTCGAGCTCGACCCGAGCCGCATCCCCAACTGGTCCAACATGCTCGCCACCTATCAGGAGGGCGGCGATAACGCCTCGACGATCCGCCATGACGGCAAGGTCGTGGCGGTGCCCTACATTTCGAACGCCGACAGCCTCGCGTTCAACCATGGTGTGATCGGCGAAGAGCTCACCTCGTGGGAGGCGCTGTTTGACAGCCAGTTCCGTGGCCGCGCGGCCATGCAGAACGATTACGGTCCGACCCTGACCAACACGGCGATCTACCTCAAGCAATCCGGCAAGGGCAGCATCGACAACCCGTCGGACATGTCCGAGGACGAGGTGCGTCAGGTCGCCGAGTTCCTGATCGACCTCAAGAAGAAGGGCCATTTCCGCACCTTCTGGGATGGGGTCCAGAACGGCTCGGACCTGCTGAGCTCCGAAGAAGTGCTGGTCTCCTCCTGCTGGGAGGTCATCCAGATCTTCGCGGCGCGCAAGAATGGCGACGACATCCGCTATGGCTCCATGAAAGAGGGGCACCAGTCCTGGAACAACGTGGTGATGCTGACCAAGGGCGGTCAGGATCGCGGCATGGAGGATGCGTTCTACAAGCTTGCGAACCTCTATCTCGACCCGTGGTTCGGATCGCGCACTTTGGCCGGGCTCGGCTTTACGCCGCAGATGAACGGTGTGGGCGAGTATATCGAAGCCAATCCCGGCGATTTCGACGATGACACCAAGGCGGTGCTGGCCGAGCGCCTGATGCGCAAGGAAGAGCGTCTGGCGAACCCGGGCAATGCCTGGCAGAACGTCTTCCCGACCAATATTCGCGCTTACCAGGACTGGTGGGCCCGGGTTCAGGCCGCCTGAGGCGCGTCATGAGCGTGATGTCCCCGCAGGGCTTTAACGGGGTCGCCCCCGTCAAGGCCTCATCCCCCCCGCTGCGCGAGCGCCTCGCGCGCGGGGTGTTTTACCTGCCCATTGTCTTCATGGTTCTGTTTTTCGCCTTGCCCATGGCCCTGACGGTCGTGTTCTCGGTGTTCGAGCGGACCATGTTCTGGATGGAGCCGGGCTTCACGCTCTTTTCCTACGAGAACTTTTTCTTCTCGGCACGGCTGACCAATTTCCTCGACTCGATGAAATACTCGGCCATCGCCGTGGCGATCTGTTTCGTGCTGGGCTTTCCGATCGCGGTGTTCATCCGCAAATCCCTGCCGCAGGTGGCGCAGCACCGGGTGATCCTGCTGTTCATCCTGCCCTTCATGGTGTCCGAGATCATCCGGGTCTTTGCCCTGCGCCCCGTGTTGCAGCGCAACGGGCTGATCAACACCACCTTGCAGGATTGGGGGATCATCAACGAGCCCATCACGGCGCTGCTGTATACCCATACCGGGGTGGTGATCGGCGAGGTGCTGAGCTTTCTGCCGTTCATCGTCTTCTCGGGGTTCCTCGCGATGGAGGCCGTGCCCAAGCACATCTTCGAGATCTGCGATGATCTGGGCGTGGGAACGTGGCGCAAGTTTCGCGATGTGATCCTGCCGCTGGCAGCACCGGGCATCTTTGCTGGCAGCGTGTTCATCTTCGTCAACGGGCTGGGCGTGGCACTCTTGCCGAACATCCTTGGCGGGGCGGGGGCGGTGAATGCCGGGCTGATCGCGACCCAAGCGATCACGGCGCTCGACTTCCCGCTGGCCATGGCGGTGAGCGCGATCATGATGGCGACGCTGATGGGGCTGCTCTATCTCGGGCACCGGCTCTTCGACCTCACCAAGATCCTGACACCGTTGAATTGAGGGCGCGCCATGACCGATGATTTCGCCAATCCGTGGCTCTATCGCCTGAAATGGGCCTACATGCTGCTGATCGTTCTGACGCTGATGGCGCCGGTGATGTATGTCATGTATATCTCGTTCAATGCCAATGGCTTCGGCGCGAATGAGTATGTCTTCACG
This sequence comes from Dinoroseobacter sp. S124A, assembly GCF_049801015.1. Taxonomy (NCBI): domain Bacteria; kingdom Pseudomonadati; phylum Pseudomonadota; class Alphaproteobacteria; order Rhodobacterales; family Roseobacteraceae; genus Dinoroseobacter; species Dinoroseobacter sp. S124A. Next base: position 832,827 of record NZ_JBNAGD010000001.1, read on the forward strand.
TGGGAGTGGTATGGCCTGATCTTTCAGGATCAGCTCCTGCTGGGGGCCCTGCGCTGGACCCTGTCGCTGGCCGTGGTGGTGACGCTGATCGCGGTGCCGATGGCGCTGATCTCGGCCAAGCTCTACAAGCAGAGCACCAACAAGCTGCCCATCGTGTTCCTGATGCTGGCACCGCTTTTCGTACCGCCGGACATCCTTGGCTCCGCCCTGCTGGTATTTTTCAAGAACCTCAACCTGACCTTTGTCTGGCTCGGCGATCTGATCGGTGTCAGCTTCATGGATGGCTGGGGGCAGCTTGGCTTTTCCACCGCCGTGATCGGGCTGATCATCTACACGATCCCCTATTCCTTCATCGTGATCCTGATCACCATGGGCCGCTACCGGTCCGAGCAGACCGAGGCAGCGCGGGCCTGCGGCGCCGATGGCTGGCGCGCGTTTTGGGATATCGAGTTTCCGCAGATCCGTGCGGGGGTCTTCAGCGCGTGTTCCTTCACGGTGATCCTGTGTTTCAACGAATATACGCGCACGAGCCTGCTCAAAGGCGGGTTCGACACCTTCACCACCGTTCTGATCAGCCAGATGCTCAACACCGGCATGTCCCCGCAAAGCTATGCCATGTCGAGCATGGTGAGCTTCATCGCCATCGCCGTGATCGGCTCCATCATCGTTTTCACCATGATCCGCTCCGACAGCCTGTCGCGCACCGCGCGCGCCAAGGCCGCACCGGTCATGTCCACTTAAAGCCACGGGAGCTTGACCATGACGTCTCAGCCCAAACCGCCCGCCGTCGAAGTCCGGAACCTGTGCAAGAATTACGGCTCTGTCCAGGCGTTGAAGAATGTGGATCTGACCATCGAGGCCGGGGAGTATTTCGTGCTGCTCGGGCCGTCTGGCGGGGGTAAGACCACGCTCCTGCGGACCATCGGGGGCTTTCACAAGGCGACCTCGGGCGATGTCCTGCTCAATGGGCGCGATGTGGGGCATCTGCCGCCGGATCAGCGGTCCACGACCATGGTGTTTCAGGCCTATGCGCTGTTTCCGCATATGACCGTGCTGGCCAATGTGGGCTACGGGCTAACGGTGGCCGGGTTGCCCAAGGCACAGGTGGCCGAGAAATCGGCCGCGATGCTCGACATGGTTGGGCTGACCGGGTTCGCGGACCGCAAACCCCATGAGCTGAGCGGTGGACAGCAGCAGCGGGTGCAGCTGGCGCGCGCCATGGTGCTCGACCGGGATATCCTGTTGCTGGATGAGCCTCTGGCCGCGCTCGACGCGCAGTTGCGCAAGGATATGTGCCTTGAGCTCAAGCATCTGCAGGAAAAGGTGGGCATCACCTTCATCCACGTCACCCACAACCAGGAAGAGGCCATGACCGTCGCTGACCGCATCGCGCTGGTCGCCGAGGGGGAGCTGGTCGAGCATGGCCGTGCGCGCGACATCTACCGCGCGCCCGAGCGGCGCTTCACCGCGAGCTTTGTGGGGGAAAACAACCTGCTGACCGGGCATGTGTCCGATGTGAACGGTGTGAGCTGCACCGTCGATGTGGCGGGCGCGCAATTGCAGGTGCCCAAGCGCGGCAAGGAGGTCAGCGGCGGCCAATGCGTGGATCTGTCGATCCGCTCCGAGCTGGTCGGGCTCAGCCGGGCCAGCGATGCCAATGCGGGCATGGACGGGCATTCGATCCTCGGCAGCTATGACGAGAGCGTTTATCTCGGCCTGACCACATCGCATCTGGTGCGCCTGCCGAACGGGACCGAGATGATCTCGCGTTCGATCTCGGATCAGCTCGACGATCTGCCCGAGCCCGGCGAGCCCGTGCGTCTGCACTGGCTGCCCGAGGCGATCCGCCTGCATGTGAACTGAGCGCTCCCATGCTGCCCAACTGGTCCAACCCCCGGATCCCCTATCAGATGGCCTCGGCGCGCAAGCCGCTTTCCCCCCTGCGGGGCAAGCCGCTGATCGTGCATGTGGTCATGAATATCGAATATTGGCCCTTTGACCGGCCCATGCCGCGCGGGATCATCCCGGCGCCCCACGGGGCCACGCCTGCGCCGCCTGATGTGCCGAATTACGCCTGGGTCGAGTATGGCATGCGCTGCGGCATGCCCCGGATCATGGATATGCTGGCCGCGCGGAACCTGCCGGCCTCGGCCTTTCTCAATGCGCAGGTGGGCGAGATCTATCCCGACCTGACCGATGCGGTGATCGCCGCCGGGTGGGAGCTGGTGGGTCATGGCTGGTTCCAACAGAGCCTCAAGGCCGTCGAGGATGAGCGCGCGGTGATCCGCCAGAGCCTCGCCAAGCTCGAAGAGCTCGGTGGGCGGCGCGCCCGGGCCTGGCTCGGCTGCGGGCTGGGGGAGACCTATCAGACGCCGGATATCCTGGCCGAGGAGGGGGTCGAATTCCTCCATGACTGGACGCTGGACGATCTCCCTAGCTGGATGCGCACGGCTCATGGGCCCATGGTGGCGCTGCCCTACACGTTCGAGCTCAACGATGTGCCGGTCTACGCGATCCAGTCCGGCAGCTCCGATGAGTATCTCAAACGGGTAGAGGCCACGCTGGCAATCTATGAGCGCGAGATGGCGCGCACGGGTCAGCCGCGCATCATCACCCTGGCCCTGCATCCCCATATCATCGGCGTGCCCCATATCGCCTATCACTTTGAAAAAGCTCTGGATCTCTTGGTGTCGCGCGATGACACGGTCTTCGTCACCTCGAGCGAGATGGGCGATTGGTTCGTCGCCGCCGATGGCACGGGCGGACGCGATCTGGAGCCCTTCATCGGGGGAGGTTCGCGATGACGGCCCTATCTCATCTCAAGGTGCTGGACCTGACCCGGGTGCGGGCGGGGCCGACCTGTTGCCGGGTGCTGGCGGACTTCGGGGCGGATGTGATCAAGATCGAAGCGCCCCAGGGCGTGGACCCCAATGCAGGGATAAGCGGCGCGCGGCACGGCTATGACATGCTCAACCTGCATCGCAACAAGCGCTCTCTCACCTTGAATCTGAAGAAACCCGAGGGATTGTCGGTGTTCCGCAAGATGGTCGAGACGGCGGATGTGGTGGTCGAGAACTTCCGCCCGGATGTGAAGGACCGGCTCGGCATCGGCTATGAGGACCTGGCCGAGATCAACCCGCGGATCATTCTCGCCTCGATCTCGGGCTTTGGCCAGGACGGGCCCTATGCCAAGCGCGCCGGGTTCGATCAGATTGCCCAGGGGATGGGCGGCATGATGGGGGTCACCGGCATGCCCGGCGAAGGCCCCATGCGCGCGGGCGCCGCCGTCGCCGACAGCACCTCCGGCATCTATGCGGCCACCGGGATTCTCGTGGCGCTGGCTGAGCGCGAACGCTCCGGGCGTGGGCAATGGGTGGCGACCTCGCTTCTGGAGGCGCAGATCGCGCTCATGGACTTTCAGGCCGCGCGCTATCTGGTCGAGGGGGAGGTGCCGCCGCAATCGGGCAATGACCATCCTTACGTGACGCCCATGGGGGTGATCGCGACCGCCGATGGCTATCTCAATCTCGGGGTCGGCGGGGACAGCCAGTGGCGTGCGTTCTGCGCGGCGATCGGGGTGCCGAATTGGGCCGATCAGCCGGAGTATGCGACGGCGGAGGCCCGCTTTGCCCATCGCCCGCAGCTTTGGGCTGCGCTCCAGCCGATCTTTGCCGAAAAGACGACCACAGACTGGGTCGAGCTTTTGGAAGCTGCTGGCGTGCCCGCAGGCCCGATCTACACCATGGATGAGGTCTTTGCCGATCCGCAGGTGCAGCATCTGCGCATGGCCGCGCCGGTTGAACACCCGGTGCGCGGCGAGACCAAACTGGTGGCGCAGCCCGTGACCCTGTCGCGGACCCCGGCAGCCATCACCGCCAGCGCCCCGGATGCGGGTGCCCATACGGATGAGATACTCGGCGAATACGGGCTGAGCGCGGCGGAGATCGCCGATCTGCGCGCCTGCAACGCCGTCTAGGAGGATAAGATGAACCAGATCGATACCGACGCCATTGCCATGCCCGTGGGCCCGCAATGGGGCGATATCCGTGAGGCGGTCGCGCGGCTCTGCGAGGACTTCCCGGACGCCTATTGGAATGATCTCGATGCGCGGGATGCCTACCCGAAAGAGTTCGTGCGCACCCTGACCGAGAGCGGTTTTCTCGGCGCGCTGATCCCCGAGGCCTATGGCGGCTCGGGCCTGCCGCTCGCCGCGGCGGGCGCAGTGCTGGAGACGATCCACGAGCGCGGCGCGAATGCAGCGGCCTGCCACGCGCAAATGTATACGATGGGCACGGTGCTCAAGCATGGCTCCGACGCGCAGAAGGCGCGCTACCTGCCGGGGATTGCCAGTGGCGAGCTGCGCCTACAGGCTTTTGGTGTCACCGAGCCGACAACGGGCTCGGACACCACCCAGCTCAAGACCCGGGCCGAGAAGACCGACCGGGGCACTTACGTGATCAACGGGCAAAAAGTCTGGACCTCCCGCGCGATGGAGAGCGACCTGATGCTGCTCCTTGCGCGGACCACACCTGCTGATCAATGCGCCAAGCGCAGCGATGGAATGTCGGTGTTCTTGGTGGATATGCGCGCGGCCCTGAGCAACGGGCTGAGCCTCTCCAAGATCGACGCGATGATCAATCACAACACCTGCGAGGTGTTCTTCGACAATCTCGAGATTCCCGCCGACACCCTGATCGGGGAGGAGGGCAAGGGCTTCCGCTATATCGTCGACAGCATGAATGCCGAGCGGATCCTCATCGCCTATGAGTGTATCGGGGATGCCAAGTATTTCATCCGCCGCGCGACCGAATACGCCAATGACCGCGTGGTCTTCGGCAAGCCCATCGGGACCAATCAGGGCATCCAGTTTCCCATCGCCCAGGCCTATGCCCAGGCGCAGGCCGCCGAGCTGATGGTGAACAAGGCCGCGACCCTCTTCGACAGTGGCGCGAAGGCCGCCGAAGAGGCGAATATGGCCAAGCTTCTCGCGGCGGATGCCAGCTGGGCGGCGGCGGAAACCTGCATGCAGGTCTTTGGCGGCTTTGCCTTTGCCAAGGAGTACGGGATCGAGCGAAAATGGCGCGAGGCGCGGCTTTATCAGACCGCGCCGATCTCAAAGAACATGATTTTTGCCTATTTGGGTCAACATGTTCTGGGACTTCCGCGCAGTTACTAGCACCCGGCATACGGGTTTCCGATGGGCGGCACCGCATACACAGGTGTACCGCTAAACCGTTCAACGCAGGGGTTTTTCCCTTTTCTCTGCGCTGCAGCGGCCCTATCTTGCGGGCAAAGAAGGAATGCCCGCATGACCGCCATCCAAGATCACCCGCTGCGCTATGCACTGGCCAACGAGCTGCATGCGCGCCCGTTTCCCGAGCTTTCCGCACCGTGTCATGCGGTGTTTCTGGCCATCAAGCAGCCCAAGGAGGCCGCCGCCCGCGACCGGGGGCTGGACCGCGCGCATCTGCTGGAACTTCTGGATCGCTACGGCGCGCCGCACCCGTCGCCCGGGGCCACGCATTTCTTCGGCAAGATCGGCAAGCACACCCTGAAATGGGAAAGCCATACGGAGTTCGTGACCTTCACGATCTTTGCCGAGGGCGTGGCCGAGAAACCCTTTGATCCCGACAGCTTCGATGTCTTCCCCGAGGACTGGCTCAAGCGCGCGCCGGGCGTCCGGATGGTCTCGTCCCTGATCCGGGTTGAGGCGCGTCCCAGCGTTGAGGAGATCCAGACCAAGCTAGAGGACTGGTTTGTCCCCGAAAGTCTGGCGGTCAGCTCGGTTCTGGACGATTCCGCCGTGGTGGCCGGGGATTTCCGGATCGATGCGGCGGGGCATACGCGCTTTGCGCTGTTCATTTCTGACGGGATCGGCAAGCGCCGGGTGGGCCGTGTCCTGCAGCGCGTGACCGAGATCGAAACCTACAAGACCATCTCGATGCTGGGCCTCGCCCGGGTGCGCGGGCTCAGCAAGGAGCTGGGCGAGATCGACGGCAAGCTCTCCAGCATGGTCGGCGACATGGGCGGTGACGGCACCGAGGCCGAGGAGACGCTGAAGGCGCTGCTCGAAGTGTCGGCGGATCTCGAGAACCTCATGGCGCAGAGCTCCTTCCGCTTTGGCGCGACCGGGGCCTATGAGGCGCTGGTGAACCAGCGGATCGAAGTGCTGCGCGAGGAACGGTTTGACGGGCGTCAGACCTTCGCCGAGTTCATGATGCGCCGCTTCGACCCGGCCATGCGCACGGTCAAGGCCACGGAACGTCGGCTACAGCAGTTGGCGGGGCGGGCAACGCGGGCGGCGGAACTGCTCCGGACCCGCGTGGATGTGGAACGCCAGACCCAGAACCAGGCCCTCTTGGAAAGCATGGACCGGCGCGCGGATCTGCAGCTGCGTCTCCAGAAGACGGTCGAGGGGCTCTCGGTCGTCGCGATCAGCTATTACGCGGTGAACCTGGCGATCTATCTGATCGGACCGCTGGCCTATACCTCGGGGATCTCCAAGACCGTGCTGACGGCTGCGGCTACTCCGCTGGTAGTGCTCGGGGTTTGGATGCTTGTGCACCGGATCCGCCAAGGGATGGAGAAGTAGCGCCCCCCTCGGGAAAGAGCCGCCCGGTCAGCGCTCCGCCCACCGCGATCGACACCAGCGCCAGCGTTGCCGCAAAGCTCAGCGTCGGGATGCCTGCAAGACCTGCCCCCACGGTGCAGCCCCCGGCCAGCACGCCTCCCACGCCCATCATCGCCGCACCGGCCATGTAGCGCCCGGTCTGGGTCGGGCTGTCAAAGCTGGCCCATTTGAACTCGCGCGAGATCAGGGATGCCACCAGCGCCCCGAGCAACGTGCCGCCAACCAGCCCCGTGCCAAAGCCCGCCGGGATGGCCGAGGAGGCGATCACGAAGAACAGGCTTTCGGATGCGGGGGAGGTGAACGACAGGCTTTCGAGCGCGATCGGGTCGAAATCGTCATACAGCACATAGCCCGTCCCGGCCCAGCCGAGCGGCACCAGCGCGCCAAGCAAAGCGGCGAGCACCAGCGTGCCGGGCGTGTTGCCCGAGCGGATGACCACGGCACCGGCCACGATCACCAGAACCGCCGTCCAGCCCCAGGCCCCGCCGGGCAGAGCGGCAAAGCCCGTCAGATCGCCCAGATTGACGGTCGCACTCCCGAGAGAGGTGCGCAGGGGCGCCAGCACGCCCTTGAGCGTCGCATGGGCCACCACGGCAAAGACCAGAAGGACCGTCAGGGCGCGCAGGTTGCCCGACGCCCCCAGCACGGTCAGCCGCGAGACACAGCCGCGCGTCAGCACCATGCCCGCGCCGAACAGAAGCCCGCCCGCGACGATCGCCAACACCGGCAGATCCGCCACAAAGAAGCGATGCTCCGAGAAATCCACATAGCCGAGCGCAATCACCGTCTGGGTGCCGAGAACGGCCACGGCCAGCGCGGTCAGCCAGACCCCGGCAGCACTGCGCCGTTCCTCGGGCGCACCCGCCACCGACCGGCGCAGACAGAACCGCGTGCGCTGCGCGAGCACACCGAAGAGCACGCCAAGCGCCAGGCCAAACAGGGCCGAGGCCAGCCGCACATCGAGAAAGTCCAATCCAAGGTCAGCGTACATGTCGCCCTCCGGGGTCACGGTTAACCCGTCGCAAATAGGGGAGGGGGCAGGTCGAAATCAAGGGAATGTGAGGTGGCCGCATGCCCCGTGGGCGAAACGTAAATCCAGCATCCACCCACCGTTTGGACCGGAACTGTGGGTTTTGGTCTGAGACGGGTCTCTGTTCTGCGAATGTCGGGTTTGGCAGTCATTTCTTCCCTTTCTGCAGCTCTGCGCGCTCAGTCGCGAAACGAGCGTTCCTGTGGTGCCATGGGCGCGCTTGGTGAAAAAACAGCCCGGACTTGACCCCTTGCCCCTTTCGGCGCACCTAACAGGGCAGAGCCGGACCCCGTCGGGAGAGAGACATGCCGATCAAGAACCGTTTTGCCGAATTGCTGCCCGAGATCACCGCCTGGCGCCGGGATCTGCACGAGAACCCCGAGCTGTTGTTCGACACCCATCGGACCGCTGCCATGGTGGCGGAGAAACTGCGCGCCTTCGGCTGTGACGAGGTGGTCGAGGGGCTTGGGCGCACGGGCGTGGTCGGCGTGATCAAGGGGCGGGGCACGGGATCGGGCCGGGTGATCGGGCTGCGGGCTGATATGGATGCGCTGCCCATCGCCGAGGCGACCGGGCTGCCCTATGCCTCCCGGACACCGGGCAAGATGCATGCCTGCGGCCATGACGGGCATACGGCCATGCTGCTCGGCGCAGCGCGCTACCTGACCGAGACCCGGAATTTCGACGGCACTTGCGTGGTGATCTTCCAACCCGCCGAAGAGGGCGGCGGCGGCGGGCGCGAGATGGTCGAGGACGGGTTGATGGAGCGGTTCGGGATCGAAGAGGTCTACGGCATGCATAACTGGCCCGGCGTGCCCACGGGCACCTTCGCGATCCGCCCGGGGGCGTTCTTTGCCGCCACGGACCAGTTCGAGATCACCGTGGCCGGGCGCGGTGGCCACGCGGCCAAACCCCATGAGACCATCGACCCGACCGTGATCGCCAGTCAGATCGTCCTTGCCCTGCAGACCATCGCCAGCCGCAATGCAAACCCGGTGGAGCAGATCGTCGTCTCCGTCACCTCGTTCCAGACCGCGAGCACGGCCTTCAACGTCATCCCGCCCGAGGTCACGCTCAAGGGCACGATCCGCACGCTGGACGAGGATATCCGCGCTCTGGCCGAAACGCGCCTGACCGAGATCGCGTCCGGTGTGGCCACCGCCATGGGGGCCGCGGCGCAGGTCAGCTATTACAAGGGCTATCCGGTCATGGTGAATTCCGAGGCTGAGACCGCCTTTGCTGCCGATGTGGCGCGCTCGGTGGCGGGGGATTGCGCCGATGCGCCGCTGGTCATGGGGGGCGAGGATTTCGCCTATCTGCTCAACGCGCGCCCCGGGGCCTATATCCTTGTGGGCAATGGCGACACCGCCGATGTTCACCACCCGGAATACGACTTCAATGATGAGGCGATCCCCGCGGGCTGCTCCTGGTGGGCCGAGATCGTGGAACAGCGCCTGCCGCTGGCCTCCTGAGACAGCGCGCTGTCTTGCGCGACGGCGCGGGCTTCGCTAACCCGCCCCCATGAAACCGTTCCTGATCCTGCAGCTGCGTCCCGAACGGGACGTCTCCGATGATGAATACGCGGCGATCCTCGCGAAATCCGGGCTCGCCGAAGGCGACGCGATCCGGGTCTGCCTCGATCATCAGGACCTGCCCGAGGGGCTCGATCTCAACCAGCTCTCCGGCGTGATCGTCGGTGGCGGTCCGGGCTGTTTCAGCGACGCGCCCGAGACGAAATCCCCGGTCGAGGCGCGGATCGAAGCCGCCATTCTTGCGCTGATGCCCGAGGTGACAGCGCGCGACATCCCCTTCATGGGCTGCTGCTACGGCATGGGCGCGCTGGGACAGCATCTGGGCGCCGAGGTCTCGAAACGCCGCTATGGCGAAAGCGTCGCCGCCGTGCCCTGCACCAAAACCGAGGCCGGGCGGGCGGATCCGCTGCTTGCGGACCTGCCGGAGCGGTTCGACGCCTTTGTGGGCCATAAGGAAGCGCTGCAGGCACTGCCCGAGGGCGCGGTGCACCTGATGTCTGGCGAGGCCTGCCCGTTTCAGATGATCCGCTACGGTGCCAATGTCTACGCGACCCAGTTCCACCCCGAGGCCGATGGCGATGGCGTGGCCGTGCGCATCCGCGCCTATCGCGAAAAGGGCTACTTCCCGCCCGAGGAAGCCGACAGCCTGATCGCCGAGGTCGCGAAGGCCGATGTGGATGACAGCGCCCGGATCCTCGCCAATTTCGTCCGGCATTACGCGCGGGACTGATCCCGCCTCATTGTTCGCGAAATACTCCGGGGGGCGGCCCCGCAGGGCCGCGGGGGCAGCGCCCCCTCCGACCTATCCGCCCGTATGGCTCATATGCCGGGGCATCTGCCCGTCGAGCTTCTGCCGGGAATAGTCGAAATCATGGCCCTTGGGCTTAAGCGCGATGGCCGCCCGGATCGCGTTCTCCAGCGCCCGGTCATCCTCGGGGTAATCCCGCAGGGGCTTGCGCAGATCGGCCATATCCTCCTGCCCGAGGCACATATAGAGCTCTCCGGTGCAGGTCAGGCGCACCCGGTTGCAGCTTTCGCAGAAATTATGGGTCAGCGGCGTGATGAAGCCGAGCTTCTGGCCCGTCTCCTCCAGCCGCACATAGCGCGCGGGCCCGCCCGTGCGCTCGGCCAGATCCGTCAGCGTGAACCGTTCGCGCAAGCTATCGCGCAGATCCGACAGCGCCCAATACTGGCCCAGCCGGTTTTCATTGCCGATATCGCCCATGGGCATGACCTCGATGAAGGTCAGGTCCATATCGCGCTCGGCGCACCAGTCGACCATGGTAAAGAGCTCGTCCTCGTTGAAGCCTTTCAGGGCGACCGCATTGATCTTGATCCGCAGCCCGGCCTTCTGCGCTGCATCGATCCCGCGCATCACCTGGGGTAGGCGGCCCCAGCGGGTGATGTCGGCGAATTTCTGGTCATCCAGCGTATCCAGCGACACGTTGATCCGCCGGACCCCCGCCGCAAAGAGATCATCGGCATATTTCTCAAGCTGGGAGCCATTGGTCGTCAGCGTCAGCTCGCGTAGCGCGCCGCTGTCCAGATGGCGGGACATGCGATGAAAAAACGTCATGATATCGCGCCGCACCAGAGGTTCGCCGCCCGTGATCCGAAGCTTCTTCACGCCGAGCCCGACAAAGGTCGAGCACATGCGGTCCAGCTCCTCCAGCGTTAGCAACTCTTTCTTCGGCAGAAAGGTCATGTTCTCGGACATGCAATAGACGCAGCGGAAATCGCAGCGGTCGGTGACCGACACCCGCAGATAGTCGATGGCGCGCTGGAACGGGTCGATGAGTGGCGTGGCTGTCATGGCTTCTCCCCCAATGGGAGGAGCGTATCGGCGGCGCGGCAGAGGCGCAAGGGCAGGGCTGCCGCGCTAAGCTCATGATCTCGTGATGTTTTCCCGCTATGCTTCACTTTGCCGAAGCGCGGGGTGGCGCGCAAAGGTGATTCTGCGCTGCGGGTTATCCTGCGGCCTCCTCCGGCGGCAGAAGCCGCCCGGCCTCTTTCCGGGCAAAGGGTTTCATCCCGGCTCCGTGTTCCGCCAGAAAGGCGCGCACCCGGTCCGGGTCACGCCGGGACAGGTCTCGCAGCCACCAGGCGATGGCCTTCTGGATGAACCAGGCCCGATCGGGGACATAGCCTGCGGCCCAGCCCAGCACCCGGTCGCGGACCGCAAGCTCATCGGGTTTCGGGTCCCGCTGCTTGGTCCAGGGTAGGGTGATCACCAGCGCCGCGCGCCGGGTCCAGAGGTGATCGCTCCGGGTCCAGTTCTCGACCGTGTCGATGCGGGACGGATCCGCGATCAGCCGTTTCTGCCCGGCAATGCAGGCATGATCCGCGATGGCCCAGGCGTCGAATTCGGGCACCCAGCTCTGGATCCGGTCCCATGTGGCCGTGTCGTCCCTCTGGCGCGCCTGGGTCAGCAGCTTGGCGGCCGCGATCCGCGCCTCGTGGATGTTGCTGTCCCACAGCGCCCCGGCCAGATCCGCGCGCGCCGGAGCCTCCAGCGCGCGCCGCCAGTCTCGCGCCAGCGCGTCCAGATCCCCGTTCGCGACCCCGAGATAAGGCCGATCCACCTTGTGATAGGCGGCCATCTGAGCGGCCTTCCCGGCGGTCCCGAGGGCGCGCAAAGCCTCCAGCGCGGCCTCGGCAGTCAGGGTGTCGCTCACCTTGGACGCTCCAGCTGCCAGTCGAGATGGGCACGGATCGCGGGCCATTCCGGTGCGGTGATCGAGTAGACCGCCGTATCCCGGATCGTGCCATTGGGCATGATGCGATGGGCCCGGCGGATCCCGTCGAGCTTGGCACCCAGCCGCTCGATCGCCCGGCGGCTCGGCGTGTTCAGCACATGGGTGCAGAACTCTACCGCGATGCAGTCCAGCGTCTCGAAGGCGTGACCGAGCAGCATCCGCTTGCAGGCGGTGTTGACCGCACTGCGCTGCACCCGCTTGGCGTACCAGGTATAGCCGATCTCGACCCGGCGGTTCTCGGCATCCGGGCTGCAATAGGTGGTGCTGCCGGCGGGGCGTCCTTCGGCATCCAGCACGCAGAACGGGGTCATCTCGCCCTGCGCCTGCTTGGCCAGATGGCTCTCGATGCCGGCGACCATCTCCTCGGGGGCGGGGACATAGGTGAACCATAGCTTGTGGAGCCCGCCCGCCGCGCTCTCGGCGGCCAGGGCCGCGGCATGGTCGCGGCTCAGGGGTACGAGCGCGGCCTCCTCCCGGTGCAGCGAGATCGGGGCGGGCCAGCTCATAGGTTGTCTTCGATCCCCGTGGGCGCGCCGTCGATGGTCGTGCGGTTGCGCTCGGCCCAATAGGCGCGGATCCCGTCCTCGCCCTTGTCCGCGGCCCAGTCCTTGAGAACCGGACGCTCGGTCATGCCGTCGGCGGTGGGCACCGCATAGCCGCAGGAGGTCTGGACCATCTCGACGCTCAGATCATAGACCTGCCGTTTCTCGGGCCCACCGGGAAAGAGGTCGGCCAGCTCTGCCCAATCGGCGCTGTCGCGCTGCACGGTCCGCGCGGTGCCATAGGCGCGCAGGATCATGGGCGTCGCATCGAAGCTGCACCACATCAGCGTCATGCGCGGCGATTGCTTCAGATGCCCTGCGGTTTCATTGCCCGACCCGGTGACATTGAGCCAGGCGATCCGGTTGGGCCCGAGCACGCGCAGGCTGTCCATCCCCTTGGGGCTGAGATTGACGCGGCCTTCCGGGGCGGCGGTCGCGACGAAGAAGATCTGCTGCGCTTCGATGAAATTCTGATGGCCGAGGCCGATCCGGGGGAATTGCTTGGCCATGTCTCACTCCACGGTGACGGATTTCGCAAGGTTGCGCGGCTGGTCCACATCCGTGCCCTTGGCCACCGCCGTATGGTACGCCAAAAGCTGCGCGGGCACAGCGTAAAGGATGGGCGCGAAGGCGGGCGCGATCTTGGGCATCTGGACCTGCGCCCAGGTGCCCTCGGCCGCCGTGGCCAGACCGGCACTGTCACTGACCAGAAGGACCTTGCCCTGGCGTGCCATGACCTCCTGCATGTTCGAGACGGTCTTGTCGAAGAGCCGGTCATTGGGGGCAAAGACGATCACCGGAACCGCCGGATCCACAAGGGCGATGGGGCCGTGTTTCAGCTCGCCCGATGCATAGCCTTCGGCGTGGATATAACTGATTTCCTTGAGCTTCAGGGCGCCTTCCAGGGCGATCGGATACATCGGGCCGCGCCCCAGGAACAGAATATCGCGCGCCTCGGCCAGCTCGCGCGAGACCGCTTCGATCTCGGGCTCCCGGCTCAGGGCGAGGTTCATGACGCTGGGCAGGCTGCGCAGCTCGTCGATCAGGGTCTGGTGTTCGCCATCGGTTTGCGCGCCGCGCTGCCGGGCCGCGTGCAGGGCCAGCACCGCCAGCACCGCAAGCTGGCAGGTAAAGGCCTTGGTCGAAGCGACCCCGATCTCGACCCCGGCCAGCGTTGGCAGCGCCACCGCACTTTCCCGCGCGATGGAGCTTTCGGGGACATTGCAGATCGACAGGATATGCTCCGCCTTGCCCGCGCAATAGCGCAGCGCCGCGAGCGTATCGGCGGTCTCGCCCGACTGGCTGACGAAAAGTGCGGCGGTGCGCGGCCCGATGGGCGGCTCGCGATAGCGGAATTCCGAGGCAATATCGATCTCGACCGGCAGGCCCGCGATCTGCTCGAACCAGTATTTCGCGGTCTGGCAAGCGTAGAAGGCCGTGCCGCAGGCCACGAGGACCAGCCGGTCGATCTGCGCGAAATCGGGCAGGGCCTCGGGCATCCGGATCTCGCCCGTACTGCCGATGTAATGGGCGAGGCAATCGGCCAGCACCGTGGGCTGCTCGGCGATTTCCTTGGCCATGAAATGCCGGTGCCCGCCCTTGCCGACCTGCGCCCCGTCGATCCGGGTGCGGGTTTCGGGGCGCTGCACGGGATGCCCCATGGCATCCGTGATCTCCAGCGATGAGCGGGTCACCAGCGCCATATCACCCTCTTCGAGATAGGTGATCCGGTCGGTCATGGGATGCAGGGCAATGGCGTCGGAGCCGACGAACATCTCGCCATCTCCATGTCCGATGGCCAGCGGCGAGCCCTTGCGAGCGGCCACGATCAGGTCATCTTCGCCCTCGAAGAGAAAGCAGAGCGCGAAGGCCCCTTCGAGCTGGGCGATGGTCCGGCGCGCGGCTTCGGCGGGGCCAGCGCCCTTGGCCAAAGCCTGCGCGCAGAGCTGTGCGACGGTCTCGGTATCGGTCTCGGATTCGAACTCGGCCCCATGCGATTGCAGGGCGGCGCGCAGCTCGCGGAAATTCTCGATGATCCCGTTATGGACCACGGCCACAGCCCCCGTGCGATGGGGGTGGGCATTGGCCACCGAGGGCACGCCATGGGTGGCCCAGCGGGTATGGCCGATGCCGGATTTGCCCGCGAGCGGCTGTTCCACCAGCAGGTCGCTCAGATTCACCAGCTTGCCGAGCGCGCGGCGGCGGTCCAGCGCGCCGTCCTGCACCGTGGCAATGCCCGCGCTGTCATAGCCGCGATACTCCAGCCGCTTCAGGGCCTCGACCATCAGGGGGGCGGCTTGGTTCCGCCCCAAGACACCTACGATCCCGCACATCTATTTCGCCCCCGGTTTGGTGTCGCCTGCATCGCCTGCCAGCACCGCCTTGCGGGTGCGCAGCATATCCATGAAGCGGCGGGCAAAGCCCGGCTTGTTGGTCTGGCGCGAGCGCGCCACGGCCAGCGCGCCCTCGGGCACATCGCTGGTCACGATGGTGCCCGTTGCGGTCATCGCCTCGTCGCCGACCTTCACCGGGGCCACAAGACAGGTGTTCGAGCCGACAAAGACCCGCGCGCCGATCTCCGTGTGATGCTTGAAGACCCCGTCGTAGTTGCAGGTGATCGTGCCCGCGCCGATATTGCTCGCCGCGCCAATGCTGGCATCACCGATATAGCTCAGATGGTTGACCTTCGCGCCCTCATCGAGCGTGGCGTTCTTGATCTCGACGAAATTGCCCACATGGGTGTGCTCGGCGAGTTCTGCACCCGGGCGCAGCCGGGCAAAGGGCCCGACCAGGGCGCCGCGGCTCACATGGCAGCCCTCCAGATGGCAGAAGGCTCGGATCTCGGCGCCGGATTCCACGGTCACGCCGGGGCCAAAGACAACCTGCGGCCCGATCAGCGCATCGCGCCCGATCACCGTGTCGAGCGCGAAATAGGTGGTGTCCGGATCGGCCAGCGATACGCCTTCTTCCAGTGCGGTGGCGCGGGCGCGGGCCTGAAAGGCCTGCTCGGCGGCGGCGAGCTCCGCACGGGTGTTGATGCCCAGCGTTTCCGCCTCCGGGCAGGTTACGACCCGGGCCGATAGCCCCTCGGCCGCCCCAAGCGCCACCACATCCGTCAGGTAATACTCGCCCGCCGCATTGTCGTTGCCGAGCCCGGCGACCAGCCGCAACAGGGTGCTGGCATCGGCCATCATCACCCCGGAATTGCAGAGTTTGACCGCGAGCTCTTCGGCACTGGCATCCTTCGCCTCGACGATCCGGGTCAGCCGGTCATCCGCCGTCAGCAACCGCCCATAACGTCCGGGATCGGCGGCCTTAAAGCCCAGCACCACCAGATCCGCCCCCGCAGCGCGCTTGTCCTGCATGGCCTCGAGCGTTTCGGACGAGATGAACGGCGTGTCGCCATAGAGCACCACCGCATCGCCCTCAAACCCCCTCAGCGCTTCTCCGGCCTGGGCGACCGCATGGCCCGTGCCCAGCTGTTCGGTCTGGCGCGCGCAGACAGCCTCGGGGTCGAGACCGGCCAGCGCCGCCTCGACCGCGTCGGCCCCATGCCCTGTCACCACCACCGTGCGGTCCGGGTCGAGACGCGCGCCCGCGCGCAGGGCATGGGCCAGCAGCGGCGCACCCGCCAGCCGGTGCAGCACCTTGGGCAGGTCCGAGTTCATCCGCGAGCCCTGGCCCGCCGCCAATACGATCAACGCAACCGACATGCATCATCCCTTCACCTTGCGCCCTCGTTCTATTACGCATCGGCGCAGGCCCCGCAACCGGGCCCGCTGTCACTTGGTGTTTCGGCCCTTTTCACCCCCTCACGCCCATTGGCGGAAAGATGCGCAATGACGGTCACGGTGATCTTTGATCTCGACGGCACGCTTGCCGATACCAGCGCCGACCTGATCGCGGCCGCCAATGCCTGTTTCGAGGCGCGCGGGCAGGGCGCGCCGCTCGACCCGGTGGCCGATGCCGCCACGGCCTTTGCGGGCGGGCGCGCCATGCTGCGGCTGGGCATGACCCGGCGTGGTCTCGACTGGACCGAGGCGGAGGTGGATCGCGACTATCCCGTGCTGCTCGCGGCCTATGCCGAGAAGATCGACGCGCATACCCGGCTTTATCCTGGTGCGCTGGCGGCGGTCGAGCGGCTGCGCGCGCGCGGCTGCCCGGTGGGGATCTGCACCAACAAGCCCGAGGGGCTGGCCGAGACCCTGATGACCCGGCTGGGCGTGCGCGACCGGTTCGGCGCGCTGATCGGGGCCGATACGCTGCCCGTGCGCAAGCCCGATCCCGCGCCGCTGCTGGAAACCATCGCCCGGGTCGGCGGCGACCCGGCGCGCGCGGTGCTGGTGGGCGACACGGTGACCGATCGCGAAACCGCGCGGGCTGCGGGGATCCCCGCCATGCTGGTGACCTTTGGCCCCGAAGGCGAGGGCGTCTCGCGCCTCGCCCCCGAGGCGCTGCTGCCCCATTACGACCAGTTCGACGCGGTTCTGCGGAGCCTCTTTCCCGACCATTGACCTGCGCCTTGCAAGGCGGCACATCTATCGCAGGAGGCGCTCATGACTGACGAGATCTTCACCGGCACATTCACCCAGCAGGAGCCGATCCCCGAGGCCGCCATCGCCGCCGCGGTCGAGGTCATGCGCTCGGGCCGTCTGCATCGTTACAATCTCGACCCGGGCGAGCTGGGCGAGGTCGGCGCGCTGGAACAGGAATTCGCGGCCCAAACCGGGGCACGGTACTGCGTGGCCGTGGCCTCGGGCGGCTATGCCATGGGCACGGCGATGCGGGCTCTGGGGATCGGCGCCGGTGACAAGGTGCTGAGCAATGCCTTCACGCTCGCGCCCGTGCCCGGGGCCATCGCCGCCGTCGGGGCCGAGCCGGTGCTGGTCGAGGTGACCGAGGATCTGACCCTTGATCTCGATGACCTTGCCGCCAAGGCCGAAACCAGCGGCGCGCGGGTGCTGCTGCTCAGCCATATGCGCGGGCATATCTGCGACATGGATGCGCTCAGCGCGATTTGCGATGCCCATGACCTGACCCTGATCGAGGATTGTGCCCATACGATGGGCGCGTCCTGGGGCGATACGCCCACGGGCCGGTTCGGGGCCTTCGGCTGTTTCTCGACCCAGACCTACAAGCATATCAATTCCGGCGAGGGCGGGTTGCTGATCTCTGACGATGCAGAACTCATGGCCCGTGCGATCCTCTTGTCGGGCAGCTACATGCTCTATGCCCGCCACGGGGCCGCCCCGGAGGCCGAGGTGTTCGAGCGTGTGAAATACGACACGCCCAATGTCTCGGGTCGGATGGACCATCTGCGCGCCGCGATCCTGCGCCCGCAACTGGCCGATCTGCCGCGTCAGGCGGCCCGTTGGAACGCGCTTTACCGGGTGCTTGAGGCCGGGCTCGCCGGCGCGCCGGGCATCGCCCTGACCCATCGCCCGGAGCAGGAGCATTTCGTCGCCTCCTCTTTCCAGCTGCGCCTGCCCGAGGCTGATCCCGGGGCGGTCGCGGCCTATGTGGCGCGCTGCGCGGCCCGCGGGGTCGAGCTGAAATGGTTCGGCGCGCCCGAACCCCATGGCTTCACCTCGCGCTATGACAGCTGGCGCTATGCCCCGACGCCAGTGCTGCCGCAAACCGACCGTGTGCTTGCGACGTTGCTCGATCTGCGCCTGCCGCTCACTTTCTCCGAGGCCGATTGCGCCCAGATCGCCCGCATCCTGCGCGCCGAGGCCGAGGTGCTCCCCCGGTCCATGGCCGCCGAATAGCCCCTCCCTTAAGTCCCGAAATATCCCGGGGGAGGCGGCCGTAGGGCCGCCGGGGGCAGCGCCCCCACTCCGCGCGCGAAATCTCTGGACAGGGACGACGCGCGCGCCTATAAATGAACAAGCGTTCAATTTTTGGGAGGAGGGAGCGCCCATGTTCACCGCATCCATGCGGTTCGATCTCGGCGAAGAGGTCGAAGCCCTGCGCGAGATGGTCCATCGCTGGGCGCAGGAACGGGTCAAGCCGCTGGCGGCTGCGACCGATTCCGAAAACCTCTTTCCGGCCGAGCTTTGGACCGAGATGGGGGAGTTGGGCCTTCTGGGCATCACCGTGGACGAGGAAGATGGCGGTGCGGGCATGGGCTATCTCGCCCATACGGTCGCGGTCGAGGAAATCTCCCGCGTGTCGGCCTCCATCGGGCTCAGCTACGGCGCGCATTCCAATCTTTGCGTCAACCAGATCAAGCTCAACGGCACGCCGGAGCAGAAGGCCCGCTACCTGCCGGGCCTGATCGACGGCACCCATGTGGGCGCGCTGGCCATGTCCGAAGCCTCTGCCGGATCCGACGTGGTGGGCATGAAGCTGCGCGCGGAAAAGCGCAACGATCACTATCGCCTGAATGGCACGAAATACTGGATCACCAACGGCCCGGACGCCGAAACCCTTGTGGTCTACGCTAAGACCGATCCGGAGGCGGGCTCCAAGGGCATCACGGCCTTCATCATCGAGAAATCCATGACCGGGTTCTCTACTTCGCCCCATTTCGACAAGCTCGGCATGCGCGGCTCGAACACTGCCGAGCTGATCTTCGAGGATGTGGAAGTGCCCTTCGAAAACGTTCTCGGCGAGGAGGGGCGCGGGGTTGCGGTCCTGATGAGCGGTCTCGATTACGAGCGTGTCGTCCTCTCGGGCGTCAATATCGGCATCATGGCGGGCTGCCTCGACGAGATCATGCCGTATATGGTCGAGCGCAAGCAATTCGGTCAGAGCATCGGAAACTTTCAGCTCATGCAGGGCAAGATCGCTGACATGTATGCGGGGCTGAACACGTCGCGCGCCTATGCCTATGAGGTCGCCAAGGCCTGCGATCGCGGCGAGGTCACCCGACAGGATGCGGCGGCCTGTGTGCTTTATGCCTCAGAGGAGGGGATGAAAGTCGCCCATCAGGCCGTTCAGGCCATGGGCGGGGCAGGCTTTCTGAACGATGCGCCCGTGGCCCGGATGTTCCGCGATGCCAAGCTGATGGAGATTGGCGCGGGCACCTCCGAGATCCGGCGCATGCTCGTCGGGCGCGAGTTGATGGCGGCCATGGCATGACCCGGACCACTGTCACCGAGCGCTCTGTCGCCCCTTTGGGCAAAGGGGGATGAGCCCATGGCCTGGCCGCGCTGGCTCTGGTTTCTGCCCTTGGGCATCATCGTGCTGATCCTCGCAGCCAATGGCGTGCGGCTGGGCTCGCAACGGGCGGCGCTGGATGAGAGCGCGGTGATCGACCATTACGCGGCGCAATATCTCAAGGATCACGCGGCTCTCGATGGCACGGGCTCGGCGGATCTGACCGATTGCGCGGCGGTGCCCGGGACGGATCCCGGCATCTGGGTCGTGGTGCGCTGCCGTCCCGAAGGGGCGGCGCAGGGCTGGGACTACTATGTGCGGCGCGATGGCGGGCTGGCCTTCACCGGTCGTGACCGGGATCAGAGGCCTGAGACATGATGGCGGCTCTGCATCGGCAAAAGGCGCGCCACTCGGGCGCGCCTCGCTTGGCTGCGATGGATCGCGGTTCAGAAGGTCATCACGTACGCGATGCCCAGAACCACCGGATCGATCTCGGCGGTGCCGATCTTGTCGCCGTTCAGCTTCACGTCGGTATCGATGTCGATATAGCGCGCATTCAGGCGCAGCGCCCCGGTCTCGGTGACCGGAATGTCCACGCCGATTTGGGCGGCAAGGCCGAAGCTGTCCTCCAGCTCCAGTTTGCCGAGCGGCGAGCTTTCCTGGAAGAAGTTGGTGTAGTTCAGGCCGAGGCCGATATAGGGCTTGAAGCCCTCGAAATTGGTGAAGTGGTAGTTCACCGAGATGGTGGGCGGCAGGTGCTTGGTATCCCCGGCATCCCCAACCCCGTCAATCGAGATGTCATGGCTGAAGGGCGTCGCGGCGAGGATTTCGAGACCGATATTCGGCGTGAAGAAATACTCGGCGGTGAAGGACAGCTGCGTGTCCGAGTCGACGTCGATGCCGGCGCCCGGGACGATGGCATCCAGTTCGCCATTGCCGGATTTCGGGTTCACATTGGCGATCCCGATGCCGATGGTCCAGTCTCCGGCCTCCTGGGCGAAAGCCGGGGCCGCGGCCGTTGCCGCCAGAACAGCGAGTGCGGACAGGGTGATATGTTTCATGGGTCGTTCCCTCGTTTGGTCTCCGCCGCTGTCATCGCGCAGGCCGATTGTGCCAGCTTTGATACAGGTCAACCGGAGGCTGCGCTGCCCTGCGGCATAACGGCCCTTCGCCCGGCAGGGGCATATCCATCAGGCAGGAGGCAGGCCGCGTGAAGCTGATATCTCAATGGGATAGCGGATCGGAGGCGGCGAAGGCCAATCGCGCCGCGCATCTGGCCGCGCTCGAACACGTCGCGGATGCAGCATCGCAGGCGGCTGCGGGGGGGGGTGCTGCCGCACGGGACCGCCATCTGAGTCGCGGCAAGATGCTGCCGCGGGACCGCGTGGCCAATCTGCTCGACCCCGGCAGTCCGTTTCTTGAGGTCGGGGCCACGGCGGGCCATGGCCTCTATGGGGGGGCGGCACCCTGTGGCGGGGCGATCGCGGGCGTGGGTCAGATCCACGGGCAGGACGTGATGGTCATCTGCAATGATGCCACCGTGAAGGGCGGCACCTATTACCCGATCACCGTCAAGAAACACCTGCGCGCGCAAGAGATTGCCGCGGAATGCCATCTGCCCTGCATCTACCTTGTGGATAGCGGTGGGGCGAACCTGCCCAATCAGGACGAGGTCTTTCCCGACCGGGATCATTTCGGGCGGATCTTTTACAATCAGGCGCAGATGTCGGCGGCGGGTATCCCGCAGATCGCCGTGGTCATGGGCTCCTGCACGGCAGGGGGGGCCTATGTGCCCGCCATGTCCGATGTGACGATCATCGTGAAGGAGCAGGGCACGATCTTTCTCGCGGGCCCGCCGCTGGTCAAGGCCGCCACGGGCGAGGTGGTCACCGCCGAGGATCTCGGCGGGGGCGATGTGCATACACGCCTTTCGGGCGTGGCGGATTACCTGGCCGAGGACGATGCCCATGCGCTGGCGCTCGCGCGCCGCGCGGTGGCGGGGCTGAACCGGCGCGTGCCGGTCTCGGTGGCGATGCTGGCCCCTGAGCCGCCCGCCTACGACCCCGAAGAGCTGCTGGATCTGGTTCCGGCGAGCCTCTCGGTGCCCTACGACATCACCGAAGTCATTGCCCGGATCGTCGATGGCTCGCGCTTTGACGCGTTCAAGCCGCGCTTCGGCGAGACGCTGGTGACGGGGTTCGCTTATATCGAGGGCTGCCCAGTGGGGATCATCGCCAATAATGGCGTCCTGTTCTCCGAGGCGGCCCAGAAGGGCGCGCATTTCGTCGAGCTTTGCAGCCAGCGCAAGATCCCGCTTGTGTTTCTGCAGAACATCACGGGCTTCATGGTGGGCCGGAAATACGAGAATGAGGGGATCGCGCGGCACGGGGCCAAGATGGTGACGGCGGTGGCGACGACCTCGGTGCCGAAGGTGACCATGGTGGTGGGCGGATCCTTTGGCGCGGGGAATTACGGCATGGCCGGGCGGGCCTATCAGCCGCGCTTCATGTGGTCCTGGCCCAATTCCCGGATCTCGGTCATGGGTGGCGCGCAAGCCGCAGGGGTGCTCGCCACGGTCAAGCGCGACGCGATTGAGCGCAAGGGCGGCAGCTGGTCGCCCGAGGAGGAGGCCGCCTTCAAACAGCCCACGATCGACATGTTCGAGGAACAATCCCACCCGCTTTATGCCTCGGCCCGGCTCTGGGATGACGGGATCATCGATCCGCGCAAGAGCCGCGCCGTGCTCAGCCTCTCCCTCCGCGCGGCCCTGAACGCCCCCATAGAGGAGACACGCTTCGGCGTGTTCCGGATGTGATGACTCGGACCGTGGCAGAATTGCAGGCACAGTATCCCGGGGCCGTGACCTACAAGTTTGGAAACGCGCCGGGCTTGAGCCGGGTCCTCGTGGATCTCGTGCGCACAGGCAAGAAGCGTGCGACCTGCCTGTCGCAATGGTCGGTCGACAAGGGGGAGGCGCTTCCGGTGGTCGGGCGCTGCGACATCGTTGTGGATTTTGACGAGGTGCCGCAATTGGTGACCCGCACGCTGGAGCTTGTGCCGGTTCGGTTCTGCGACATGACCGAAGAGATGGCCCTGATGGAGGGCGAGGACGAGACCCTCGAAGGCTGGCGTCGACAGCACGAGGGCTACTACCGCGACATGGGCATCTTCGAGCCGGACATGCTGCTCCATTGGGAGCGGTTCGAGGTGGTCGAAGACCTGAGCGAGGGCACGCGATGAGGTGGGGATCACAAAAGCCCAAGGGTTGGCGATGCGTCACGCTGGGTCGCTTGGTGTTCCAATGGGCATGGAGGCCGGTCGGTGTTTAACAGGATCCTGATTGCCAATCGCGGCGAGATTGCCTGCCGGGTGATCGAGACGTGCCGTCGCCTCGGGGTGCAGACCGTGGCGGTCTATTCCGAGGTCGATGCAGGCGCGCGCCATGTCGCCATGGCCGATGCCGCATGCGCCATCGGCGGACCCGCGCCGCGGGACAGTTATCTGCGCGGCGATGCGATCATCGAAGCGGCACTGGCCACGGGGGCGCAGGCCATTCACCCGGGCTATGGCTTTCTGTCGGAGAACCCGGATTTCGTCGAAGCGGTCGAGGCCGCCGGTCTGGTGTTCATCGGTCCCTCGGCCGAGGCGATCCGCGCCATGGGGCTCAAGGATGCGGCAAAGACCCTTATGTCCGAGGCCGGTGTCCCCGTGGTGCCGGGCTATCAGGGCGCTGATCAGGACCCCGCTCATCTGGCCGCGCAAGCCGGGACCATCGGATACCCGGTGCTGATCAAGGCCGTGGCCGGGGGCGGCGGCAAGGGGATGCGCCGGGTCGATGCGCCCGAGGCCTTCCTGCCTGCGCTTGAGGCGGCCAAGGCCGAGGCGCTTGGGGCGTTCGGAAACGACGCCGTTCTGATCGAGAAATACGTGGCCACGCCGCGGCATATCGAGGTTCAGGTCTTTGGCGACGGCACCCGCGCGGTGCATCTGTTCGAGCGGGATTGTTCGCTCCAGCGCCGCCATCAGAAGGTGATCGAGGAGGCCCCGGCTCCCGGCATGACGCCCGAGATGCGCACCGCCATGGGGGCCGCCGCCGTTCGCGCCGCCGAGGCGATCGGCTATGCGGGTGCTGGCACCGTGGAGTTCATCGTCGATGCCAGTGACGGTCTGCGCGCGGACGGGTTCTGGTTCATGGAAATGAACACCCGCCTGCAGGTCGAGCATCCGGTGACCGAGGCCGTCACAGGCGTCGATCTGGTGGAATGGCAGCTGCGCGTCGCCGCGGGGGAGGACCTGCCCGCCGCTCAGCAGGACCTGTCGATCACGGGCCATGCCTTCGAAGCGCGGCTCTATGCCGAGGACGTGCCCAAGGGCTTTCTGCCCGCCACCGGGACCCTGACCCATCTGGCCTTCCCCGATGGCGCGCGGATCGAGACCGGCGTGCGCGCGGGCGACACAATCAGCCCCTGGTATGATCCGATGATCGCCAAGCTGGTGGTCGCCGGGCCCACGCGGCAGGCGGCCCTGCGCAAGCTCGACCGGGTACTCGCGACCACCCAAGTGGCGGGCAGCGTCACCAACCTTGCCTTCCTGCGGGCTTTGGCGCGGCATGAGGGCTTTTTCGCCGGAGAGGTGGATACCGGCCTGATCGACCGGGAGGTCGCGACGCTCTCGCCCGCGCCGGTGCCCTGTACGCGGGCGCGGTCGCTGGCAGGGCTCGGTGCGGCGGGGCTGCATCTGGGGATGCCAGATCACGCGGGGCTCACGCTCTGGGCGCCGCTGGCGCAAAGCCAGATGCTGCTCTTTGGCGAGGAGGAGGTCGCAACCCGGATCGAAACGCTTGGCGCGGACCGGTTCCGCGTCCATATCGGCGAGGCGACCCATGAGATCGCGCGCCATGATGGCGTCTGGTGGGTGGATGGCGCGCCGACCCCGGCCGAGATCGTCACCCATGCGGCGGGTGTCAGCGTGTTCTGGTCGAACAATTACCATTTCACAGTGCCCGATCCGCTGCAGCGCGGGGCCGCGGCGGGCCCGGGGGCAGGACATGTCGAGGCGCCAATGCCGGGGCTCGTCAAGGCGGTCTTTGTGTCCACCGGAGAGCGGGTGCGCCAGGGCGCGCGGCTCGCCATTCTCGAGGCGATGAAGATGGAGCATACCCTGACCGCCGGGCGGGACGGGACCGTGTCCGAGATCCGCGTGCAAACCGGAGATCAGGTCACGGCAGGCACGCCGCTCATCCTGCTGGAGCCGGATGAAGAGGCACCGACATGAGCGCACCGGCACCCGCCCGCACACCGGCGATCCGCCTGCACCACTGTCCGCAGACCCGGTCCATGCGCTCGCTCTGGCTGATCCGCGAGCTGGGGCTCGAGGCCGAGGTGATCACGCACCCGTTCGACCGCGCCCTGCGCGATCCGGCCTATCTGGCTCTGTCCCCGGCGGGGCGGGTGCCCGCGCTGGAGCTTGACGGGGAGACCCTGTTCGAGACGGGCGCGATCACGGAACTGCTCTGCGAGCGGTTCTCGCCCGATGGTCTGGGGCGGGACCCGGGCCATCCGGAGCGCGGCGCCTTCCTCGTCTGGATCCATTTCGCCGAGACCCTGAGCCAACACGTGGCGGCGCTCACCCAGCAGCATGTGATGCTCTACGAGGATGCCATGCGCTCGCCGGTCGTGATGCGACTCGAGGCCAAGCGGCTCGCCAAGTGCTACGAGGCGATCGAGGCGCGGCTGAGCGAAACCGGCTGCGACAGCCTGCTGGCGGGTGGGTTCTCGGCGGCGGATATCAGCGTCGGGCAGGCGGTCTATATGGGGCAGTATTTCGTGACGCTGGACGGATTTCCACGCAGCGCGGCCTGGTATGCCGCCATCTCCGCGCGCCCGGGTTTTCAGGCTGCACTGCCCGCGCCGGGTGAGGGGATCTACGACCGGGCGTTCTATCCCCCCTGGGAGGCCACGCCATGAGCGAGACGGTCGAGATCGTCGAGGTCGGCCCCCGGGACGGGCTGCAGAATGAAAAGCGGCAGATCCCCACGGCCCAGAAGATCGCCCTGATCTCGGCACTGGCCGAGGTCGGGTTCGCCCGGATCGAAGTCGCCAGTTTCGTCAGCCCGAAATGGGTGCCGCAAATGGCCGATGGGGCCGAGGTGCTGGCGGGGATCCCGCGCCGGGACGGGCTGCGCTATGCCGCGCTGACGCCTAATATGCGCGGTTTCCAAGGGGCGCTGGCGGCGCGCGCCGACGAGATCGCGATCTTCGGGGCGGCCAGTGAGGGGTTCAGCAAGGCCAATCTTAATTGCACCATCAAGGAAAGCTTCGACCGCTTCGCGCCGATCTGCGCTGCGGCGGCAGAGGCGGGGCTGCCCGTGCGGGGCTATGTCTCCTGCGTGACCGACTGCCCGTTTGATGGCGCCACCCCGCCCGAGGCCGTGGCGCGTGTCGCCGCCCGTCTGGCCGATCTGGGCTGCTACGAGATTTCCCTGGGCGAGACCTTGGGGCGGGGCGAGCCCGTCCGCGTAGCGCGGATGCTGGAAGCCGTGCGCGCCGAGGTGCCGGTGACGCAGCTGGCCGGGCATTTCCACGATACGGGCGGGCGGGCGCTCGACAATATCGATGTGGCGCTGGATCAGGGGCTGCGGGTGTTCGATGCCTCCGCCGGAGGGTTGGGTGGCTGTCCCTATGCCCCCGGTGCGGCGGGCAATGTGGCCACCGAGGCCGTGGCCGATCATCTCGCCGCCTTGGGCTATGAGACCGGGCTTGATCGCGCGGCGCTGGCCGTGGCGGCCTCCATGGCCCGGGGCCTGCGCTAGTCCGGTGCCCTGGCGCGTCTGCCAGAGCGGGGTGTCCGCAAGCGCAGGATCGCCCGCGCGTGGGCGGCAGAGACCGGGGCGCTTTGGCTGCGCGTCGACCGGGGGAGGCGGCCCTGCGCGAAAGCCTTGTGGAGACAGGCGACCCCGCCGTTGGGGGCTATGCGGTGTCGGCTGTGGCGCTGGAACAGGGGTTTGACATGACCGCCAACAGTGCGAACCCGATCCTGCGCACTCGCAGGGTTTGGCAGACCGCCAGCGCAAAGGGGGGACTGCACTTGGATGTTGAGCTGAGCTGCGCGGACCCTGCGGCCCATCCTCACACTCTCGCGACCCGCGCGCCGAGGGCTCCGGGGCTCGTGCTGCCGGGTTGGGAGGCCCTCTGCGCCCGGCGCTCCGAGGCCTTCCCCGAGGCAGACCTGCATCTGGATACGGGCGCGCTCTCGGTCCCCGAAGCCGTTGGTGCGATCCCTGATGCCTTGGGGGCGCGGCCCCATGGCTGATCTTTTTGACCGGGCCGAGCGCCTCATGGGGATGGATGACCGGGTCTGGCGGTGCCATGCCAACCCGCTCTCGGTGGCGACCCGGTTTTCGGTGTTGCCGCTTCTGGCGCTCGCGATCTGGAGCCGGATCTGGCTCGGCTGGGGGGCGCTGCTCCCGGTGGCGCTGGTGCTGGTCTGGACATGGGCCAACCCGCGCGCCTTTGCTGAGCCGCGCAGCTTTGCCTCCTGGGGCAGTCGCGCCGTGCTGGGGGAGCGGATCTTTCTGAACCACCGCGCCGAGATCCCGGCCCATCACCGCCGGGTTGCCCTGTGTCTCGGATATGCCGCGGCACTCGGGGCGCTGGTGCTGGGGCTGGGCCTGTGCATGCTCTGGGCCGATTGGGTGGTGTTCGGGATTGTCCTGACGGCGCTGCCGAAGACGTGGTTTTGCGACCGGATGGTCTGGATACATGATGATTGGGTGCGCGCGGGCAAGGCCGTGCCCGGGCTGACAGCGAAGGAGATCGCCTATGACCGCCTATGACACGCTCGATCTGGCGCGGGACACGCGCGGCGTGGTGACCGTGACCCTGAACCGGCCGGACAAGCACAACGCCATGGATGCCGCGATGATCGGTGAACTCAAGGCTTGCGCCGAGACACTGGGCGCGGACCCAAAGGTGCGCGCGGTGATCCTGACCGGGCAGGGGCGAAGCTTCTGCGCCGGGGGGGATCTGGGCTGGATGCGGACGCAAATGACCGCCGACGCGGCGACCCGCGCCCGGGAGGCACGCGCGCTGGCCGAGATGCTCGGGGTCTGGAACCGACTGCCCAAGCCGGTGATCGGGCGCATCCAGGGGCAGGCGCTCGGCGGCGGTGTCGGTCTGATGTCGGTCTGCGACGTGGCCATCGCAAGCGCGTCCGCGCGGTTCGGCTTGACCGAAACGCGCCTGGGCCTGATCCCGGCGACCATCGGCCCTTACGTGATCGCCCGCATGGGCGCGGCCTGTGTGCGCCGGGTCTTCATGTCTGCGCGGATCTTCGGGGCCGAGGAGGCCGTCGCGCTTGGCCTTGCGGCCCGCGCCGTGGCCCCGGAGGATCTGGATGCCGCTATCGAGGCCGAGGTCGTGCCCTATCTCGCCACGGCCCCGGGCGCTGTGGCCGAAGCCAAGGCCCTCGCGCTGCGCCTCGGGGGGGGCGTCAGCGAGGCCGAGATCGACAGCACGATAGACGCGCTCATTGCCCGCTGGGAAAGCGACGAGGCCGCAGAAGGGATCGACGCGTTCTTCGCCAAGCGACCCGCCCCCTGGATGTCCGAGACCTGACCACCTGAATCGCATAGGGCCGGGTCGGGGCGCGGGACGCCGGCCATCCCGACACGCCCGCGCGAAACCGGCACGCGCGACCCGGGACAGACGCAGCGTGCGGTGATGCGCGTGCTCCCACGCGCTATGCCTGCCCATCGCGCCTGTGACATGCGTCTTCTCAAACACCGCCATAAAAAGCGGCTCCAAGCCCGGCATTTGCTTGTCCCGGGGTCTCGGCGGTCACGGCCCTTCTGACAAGGAGGGTTGTTGCGCAAGTGTTCCCGCGCTGGACCTGCCCGCAGGCCGTTCTACGCCCTCGGCTTGGAGCGCTCTGCGTCACAAACGGCCAACCCGGCCTTGGCCGAGGGCCCCATGAAATTCGGGCGCGGGGTGCAAAACCTGCTCAGGAGTTAAACCTGTATTCAATATGTGGTTAGATGCTATGCTCGTTATGCGGGAAAACCGGGGGCGGATCATGCCCTGCGTCACACCGCCTCTGGCAGAGCCCCGGGACACGCGTACACTGCGCGCGTTGGGGCGTGTTTGCCGCAGGCGGCTCGGTTGACCACCTTGGTATGCAAAGGTAGACCCGCCACGACCGGACCGACACTATCGGGACCGCGCTGAGCTGGTCCCCGGTACCACGCAGGAAGGAGCCCCACGTGGAAGATTTGCTTCGAGAATACCTTCCGATCCTAGTATTTTTGGCAATTGCCATTGGCCTTGGCCTGGTGCTCATCCTGGCTGCGGTGATCCTGGCGGTGCGCAATCCGGATCCGGAAAAAGTCTCGGCCTATGAGTGTGGCTTCAACGCCTTCGACGATGCCCGGATGAAGTTCGATGTACGCTTCTACCTGGTATCGATTCTCTTCATCATCTTCGATCTCGAGGTCGCGTTCCTCTTCCCCTGGGCGGTTGCCTTCAAGGATGTGGGGATCGTGGGTTTCTGGAGCATGATGATCTTCCTTGCGATCCTGACCATCGGGTTCGCCTATGAGTGGAAAAAAGGAGCCCTCGAATGGGAGTGAGCACCGCCGCCTATGACGCGGGTCCCGACAAGGAACACGCGACACAGCTCCTCAATGCCGAGTTGCAGGACAAGGGCTTTCTGCTGACCTCGACCGAGGACATCATCAATTGGGCCCGCACCGGCTCGCTGCATTGGATGACCTTTGGTCTGGCCTGCTGCGCGGTCGAGATGATGCACACCTCCATGCCGCGCTACGATGCCGAACGGTTCGGGATCGCGCCGCGCGCGTCTCCGCGCCAGTCCGATGTGATGATCGTGGCCGGCACGCTGACCAACAAGATGGCGCCCGCCCTGCGCAAGGTCTATGACCAGATGCCCGAGCCGCGCTACGTGATCTCGATGGGGTCCTGCGCCAATGGCGGCGGGTACTACCATTACAGCTATTCCGTCGTGCGCGGTTGCGACCGCGTGGTGCCCGTGGACATCTATGTCCCCGGCTGCCCGCCCACGGCCGAGGCGCTGCTCTATGGCCTGTTGCAGCTGCAACGCAAGATCCGCCGGACGGGAACGATTGTGCGCTAAGGCGCAGGAGACACACCAATGACCGCAGCCCTTCAGGAACTGGCCGCCCATATCGAGCTCAAGCGCCCGGATTGCGTGATTTCGACCGAGATCGCCCATGACGAGCTGACCGTTGTGGCCACGCCGCAATCGATCGTCGGCCTCGTGGCCTTCCTCAAGACCGACGCGACCTGCAAGTTCTCGACCCTGATCGACATCACGGCCGTGGATTACCCCGAGCGGGCGCAGCGGTTCGACGTGGTCTATCACTTCCTGTCCATGTACCAGAACCACCGGATCCGCCTGCGGGTTCCGGTGCGGGCCGATGACATCGTGCCCTCGATCATCTCGGAACACCCCTCGGCCAACTGGTTCGAGCGCGAGGTGTTCGACATGTTCGGCATCCTGTTCTCGGGCCACCCGGACCTGCGCCGGATCCTCACGGATTACGGCTTCCGCGGCTATCCGCTGCGCAAGGACTTCCCGACCACGGGCTATACCGAGGTGCGCTATGACGACGAGAAAAAGCGCGTCGTTTATGAGCCGGTGAAGCTCGTGCAGGAATACCGGCAGTTCGACTTCATGTCCCCCTGGGAGGGTGCCGAGTACATCCTGCCCGGCGACGAGAAAGAAGAGGCCAAGGGCTGAGCCATGGCCGACGTCACGCTCCTTTTCGGGATCGGTGCCACGAAGGCGGGCACGAGTTGGCTCCAGTACTACCTGGATCGCCACCCGGAGGTGCATTTGTGGACCCATAAGGAGCTGCATTACTTCGACGCGCTGGATCGCGGGCAGGTGATGGAGCAGATCGACGGGCTCTGCGAGAAACGCATGGGGCTGCGCGCCAAGATGCGCCAGGCCGAGGGCGCGGCGCGTGAGAAACTGCGCTTCGAGGTGGCCGAGATCGACCGGTATCTGGGGCTGCTGGCGCAGGGGGTCGAACGGCCCCGGGCCTATGTCAGCTTCCTCAAGAAGGGCCGCAAGGGCGCGCGCGTCGTGGGCGATATCACCCCGGCCTATGCGCTGCTCAGCGAGGACCGTCTGCGCAAGATGGCCGGGCTCGGTCCCGTGACCAAGTTCATCTACCTGCTGCGCGACCCGATTGACCGGCTCTGGTCCAATATCCGCATGATGGCGGGCTGGAAGGGTGGCTCCGACAAGGACATCGCTGACCGCGCCAACTGGATCTTCGACCGCTGGACCAGGGGCGAGGAACGCGCGCTGGCCGAGCGCTGCGATTACGAGGGCCCGCTCAGCCGGATCCGCGCCGCGATCCCCGAAGGGGACCGGTTTCTGGGCTTCTACGAAGAGCTCTTCCGGGCCGAGACCGTCTCGCGCCTCTGCGCCTTTCTCGGGATCAAGGACCACGCAGCCCCGTTGGACACCCGCGTGCACCAGAGCGCCCCTATCGAGATGGAACCGGGCCGCCGCGCCCAGGCCGCCAAAGCGCTGGCCCCGCAATATGACCATGTACACCGCCTGATGGGCCGCATTCCTGCGGGCTGGCACGCGGCAGAAGTTGGAGTTTGAGACCATGATGGACGGCACGAATTTCGACGACGCCCTCACCGGCGAACAGAAGATCCGCAATTTCAACATCAATTTCGGGCCCCAGCACCCGGCCGCCCACGGCGTGCTGCGACTGGTGCTGGAACTGGATGGCGAGATTGTCGAGCGCTGCGATCCCCATATCGGCCTGCTGCATCGCGGGACGGAAAAGCTCATGGAGAGCCGGACCTACCTGCAGAACCTGCCTTATTTCGATCGGCTCGACTACGTGGCGCCGATGAATCAGGAACATGCCTGGTGTCTGGCCATCGAGAAGTTGACCGGGACCGAAGTGCCCCGGCGTGGGTCCCTGATCCGGGTGCTCTATTCCGAGATCGGGCGGATCCTGAACCACCTGCTGAACGTCACGACCCAGGCCATGGATGTGGGCGCGCTGACGCCGCCGCTCTGGGGCTTTGAAGAGCGTGAAAAGCTCATGGTCTTCTACGAGCGGGCCTGCGGCGCGCGTCTCCACGCGGCCTATTTCCGGCCCGGCGGCGTGCATCAGGACCTGCCGCCCGAGCTGCTCGATGATATCGAGACCTGGAGCCACGAATTCCCCGCCGTGCTCGACGATATTGACGGGCTGCTGACCGAGAACCGGATCTTCAAGCAGCGCAATTGCGATATCGGCGTTGTCACCGAAGAAGAGATCCTCGAATGGGGCTATTCCGGCGTGATGGTGCGGGGCTCGGGCCTGGCATGGGATCTGCGCCGCGCGCAGCCCTATGAATGCTACGACGAGTTCGAGTTCCAGATCCCCATCGGCAAGAATGGCGACTGCTATGACCGCTATCTCTGCCGGATGCAGGAGATGCGCGAGAGCCTCGGGATCATCCAGCAGGCCATCGTCAAACTGCGCGAATGCCCCGGCGATGTCCTCGCGCGCGGCAAGCTGACCCCGCCCAAGCGCGGCGACATGAAAACCTCGATGGAGAGCCTGATCCACCACTTCAAGCTCTACACCGAAGGCTTCCACGTGCCCGAGGGCGAGGTCTATGCCGCGGTCGAGGCGCCTAAGGGCGAGTTTGGCGTCTTCCTGAAATCGGATGGGACGAACAAGCCTTACCGCTCCAAGATCCGCGCGCCGGGCTATCTGCACCTGCAGAGCATGGATCACGTGGCCAAGGGTCACCAGCTGGCCGATGTGGCCGCGATCATCGGGACCATGGACGTGGTGTTCGGAGAGATTGACCGCTGATGCTGTGGGTTGCGATCGGGTTCGGGGCGGTCTTCGTGCTGTCCTTCTGGCTGAGCGCCGGGATGGGGAAGGCCTCGCGGTCTTCCGTTGTCGGGCTGTTCGCCGGGCTGATCGCCTTTGCCGGTCTGATGGCCGCTTATCTGGCCGGACTGGCCATCTGGCTGCGCGCCACGCTGCGCAGCTTTGTCGAGACGTATTTGCCGCAACTGCTGGAACAGCTTCTGCTGATCCTTGAACAGGTTGCGCCACTGAGGGAAACGATCTGATGCTGCGTCGTCTTCACGCTGACCAACCCGCAAGCTTTGCCTTCACGCCCGAGAACGAGGCCTGGGCGCTGACGCAGATGACCAAGTATCCCGAGGGTCGTCAGGCGTCCGCGATCATTCCGATCCTGTGGCGCGCGCAAGAACAAGAGGGCTGGCTGACCCGTCCGGCCATCGAATACGTGGCCGAGATGCTGGATATGGCCTATATCCGGGCACTCGAAGTGGCGACGTTCTACTTCATGTTTCAACTGCAACCTGTTGGTTCCGTTGCGCATATCCAGATTTGCGGGACGACATCCTGCATGATTTGCGGGGCCGAGGATCTGGTCGCGGTTTGCAAGGACAAGATCGCGCCCAAGGCCCATCAGCTCAGCGCCGACGGCAAGTTCAGCTGGGAGGAGGTCGAGTGTCTCGGCTCCTGCGCGAACGCGCCCATGGCTCAGATCGGCAAGGATTATTACGAGGACCTGACGGTTGAGGGCTTCTCGGCGCTGCTGGACAAGATGGCGGCGGGCGAGGTGCCCGTGCCCGGTCCGCAGAACGGGCGCTACACCTCCGAGCCGGCGGGCGGGCTGACCAGCCTCACCGAATACGAAGCGGGCAAGGATGCCTATAACGCCTCCGCGCGGCTCGCGGTGGATCTTGGCGACACGATCAAGCGCATCGACGGGACCGAAGTCCCCCTGACGGCGCCGTGGCTCGGCAAGGACGCCGAGCTGCCCAAGCCTGCAAACACTGCAAAAGCGCCGACACCCGAGGCACCGGCAACGACGGCGGAGCTGGCGCCGGAGCCGGTCGTCGCGCCTGCACCCACCGAGACAACGAAGGTCAAGCCAAGCGCCGCACTGCCCGGACAGGCGGAATTGGCCACGCGGAAGGGCACGTGGAAATACGGAGCGGCTTCGACGCAAACAGGGTCCAAGCCCGCGATGCTGAGCGCCGCGCGCGATGAGGGCGCCGATGATCTCAAGAAGATCAAGGGCGTCGGGCCCAAGCTCGAGACCATGCTGAACGGCATGGGGATCTACCATTTCGACCAGATCGCCGGCTGGTCCGAGGCCGAGCTGGCTTGGGTGGATGACAATCTCGAAGGCTTCAAGGGACGCGCTTCCCGCGATGAATGGGTGGCCCAGGCCAAGACCCTCGCATCAGGAGGCGAGACAGAATTTTCTTCCCGCGTTACAAAAGGGGACGTTTACTAACGAACGGCTCTGAAAAAGGGGGAGAACTGGAATGACGACACAAAACAACGACATGACCTGCACCATCATCTGCTGGGCGATCGGCATATTACTGGGCGCGCTGACGGCGGCTGGGCTGATGGTTGTAGGCTGGTCATTCCTGCAAGGTGCGTTCATGGGCGCGATTGCCTGGCTCATTGTCGGCGGCGCGCTGAGCATCATGGTCTGTGGCCAGGGCGGACGCCCGCAAGGTCGGGTCGAGGCGCTGCAAGCCGAGATGGACGCGGCGCGTGCCCGTGTGCAGGGCGGTGCGCCGACCCCGAGCGCGGAGCCCGCGCCGACCGTGCCCGCCATGGCAACCGGTGTCGTGAAACCGTCGACCCCGCTGGCGGGGGAGGCTGAACTGGCCAGCCGCAAGGGCTCCTGGACCTATTCCAATGGGGCCACCGAGACTGCGTCGGCCGAGGCGGAGGGCAAGCCTGCAACCCTATCGGCAGCCCGAGACGGCAAGGCGGATGACCTCAAGAAGATCAAGGGCGTCGGACCCAAGCTCGAAGGCGTGCTGAATTCCATGGGGTTCTACCATTTCGATCAGGTCGCGGCCTGGTCTGAGGCCGAGCTGGCCTGGGTGGATGAGAACCTCGAAGGCTTCAAGGGGCGCGCCTCGCGCGATGAATGGGTGGCGCAGGCCAAACTGCTCGCCGGTGGCGGCGAGACGGAGTTTTCCAAACGGGTCGATGAGGGCGACGTGTACGACACATGACCCAAGGCCCGGATCCCGAAGAGCAGGCCCGCGTCATGCAGGCCCGCACCGCCGCCATCGTGGTCGCTGCCACGATGGTGCTGTGGATCGGGGCGAACTTTGCGGGAAGGGAATTGGGCCTGCCGGTCCGGTTTGTCTTCCTATTCGATTTTGCCGCACTGGCAGCGTTCTTCTGGGCGCTGGTGGTGGGGTTCAGGCTCTGGCGATCGCGCCAGGCGAAGGAGTGACAGATGCTGCAAGATCAGGACCGGATCTTTACCAATATCTACGGAATGCATGACCGCACTCTGGCCGGTGCCCGCAAGCGCGGGCATTGGGACGGCACGGACAAGCTGGTTCAGATGGGTCGCGATGACATCATCAAGATCATGAAGGATAGCGGGCTGCGCGGTCGCGGCGGCGCGGGCTTTCCGACGGGTCTGAAATGGTCCTTCATGCCCAAGGGCAGTGACGGGCGGCCCCATTACCTTGTGGTGAATGCCGACGAGTCCGAGCCGGGCACCTGCAAGGACCGGGAGATCATGCGCCATGATCCCCATACCCTGATCGAGGGCTGCCTGATCGCGAGCTTCGCGATGGGCGCCCATGCCTCCTATATCTATATCCGCGGCGAGTATATCCGCGAGCGCGAGGCGCTGCAGGCGGCGATTGACGAGGCCTATGACGCGGGCCTTCTGGGCAAGAATGCCGCCGGGTCCGGCTGGGATTTCGACCTCTATCTCGCCCATGGGGCGGGGGCCTATATCTGTGGCGAGGAAACCGCGCTGATCGAGAGCCTCGAAGGCAAGAAGGGCATGCCCCGGATGAAGCCGCCCTTCCCGGCGGGCGCGGGTCTCTATGGCTGCCCGACCACGGTGAACAACGTGGAATCTATCGCCGTTGTGCCGACCATCCTGCGCCGTGGCGCGGACTGGTTCGCGCAGTTCGGCCGTCCGAACAACGCGGGCACCAAGCTCTTTGCGATCTCGGGCCATGTGAACAACCCCTGTGTGGTCGAAGAGGCCATGTCGATTTCCTTTGAGGAGCTGATCGACAAGCATTGTGGCGGCATCCGTGGCGGCTGGGACAACCTCAAGGCGGTGATCCCCGGCGGGTCTTCGGTTCCCTGTGTGCGCGGCGAGAACATGCGCGACGCGATCATGGATTTCGACTACCTGCGCGGCGAGCTGGGCTCCGGCCTTGGCACGGCGGCGGTGATCGTGATGGACAAGGATACCGACATCATCAAGGCGATCTGGCGTCTGTCCAAGTTCTACAAGCATGAGAGCTGCGGCCAGTGCACACCCTGCCGCGAAGGCACGGGTTGGATGATGCGCGTGATGGACCGTCTGGTGCGCGGCGAGGCCGAGGTCGAAGAGATCGACATGCTGTTCGACGTCACCAAGCAGGTCGAGGGCCACACCATCTGCGCGCTTGGCGATGCTGCCGCTTGGCCGATCCAGGGTCTCATCCGCAACTTCCGCGACGAGATCGAAGACCGCATCAAGGCCCAGAAATCCGGGCGCGTCTCTGCAGCAATGGCGGCGGAGTAAGGTCGCGGATGGGTTCCGTCATTCAACATGTATGGGCTCGGTGGCCTCGACCCGAATGGTGGGCTGTGCCATCTGTGCAGCGCGCGGAACACACCCGGGTTCGGCGTGATAACCTGTGCGCAATGCGGAACGGAGCTGGCTCCGGACCGGCAGCGGGACCTGAAACAACCGAAACCGTGGCACTGGAAGGTGTTCTGGGGGCTCTCCGCGCTGATCCTTTGCGCGGCCATGGCGTCCAACCCGGAGGTTCGACAGGCCGTCAAGGAATTCTGCATTCCTCTGTCGCAAAGCTCCGGACCGTGATCCGTGTCGGTCTGATATCGGCTTTGATGGCGGGTCCTGCAGTCGCGGAAACGCTGCGCCCGGCGCCGAGCTATTACACCAATACGGTCTTTGCCGTGACCATGGCCGAGGCTCTGGCCCAGGGGTGTGGCGCGTTGGGCCTGAACTTCTTTGCCGTTCAGAGCCAGCTCGAGATGCTGGAGGCGCGGCTGGGCGAGGATGGGTTCGACACGGACGAGCCGTTCGATCAGATGATCGATCCGACCCCGATCTTTACCAGCATGCAGCAGGATTTCCTGACCCAGTATCCGATCGAAGGGGCCTCTCGGTCGGAGGTCTGTGCGGCGGGTCGTACCGAGATCGGCGAAGATACCCTGATCGGGATGCTTCTGATCGATGAAAAGGCGCTTTCCGAATGACCGCGCCTGCCGGATATCACCTGGCGCAGGTCAATGTCGGTCGGCTCAGGTCCGACACGAACGATCCGCGCGTGGCCGAATTCATGGCCAATCTCGACCGGGTGAACGGGTTGGGCAAGCGGATGCCGGGCTTTGTCTGGATGATGGAAGGCTCAGGCGAGCCGGGCACGGGCAATACCGAAGCCAAGATCGATGGCGATCCGCGTTTCGTGTCCAACCTGACCGTCTGGGAGGATGTGGAAAGCCTCGAACGCTTTGTCTGGGGCACGATCCACAAGCAATTCTACGAAAAGCGCGCCGAGTGGTTCGAAACCCTCGGTGAGATGCATTTCGCAATGTGGTGGGTCCCAGAAGGTCACCGCCCGAGCCTGGATGAGGCTCTGGCGCGGCTCGACCATCTCAAGACCCATGGAGACAGCGACCACGCCTTTGGCTGGTCTTATCTGAAAGAGGCGCGCATGTGGCAGACCCATGCTTGCGCGCCCGTAGCGGCGGAGTAACCCATGTCTGACCTGCGCAAGATCGAGATCGACGGGATTGAGATTGAAGTGGACGGGGCGATGACCCTGATCCAGGCCTGCGAGGAAGCGGGGATCGAGATCCCGCGCTTTTGCTATCACGAGCGCCTGACCATCGCCGGCAACTGCCGGATGTGCCTTGTCGAGGTTGTCGGCGGCCCGCCCAAGCCCGCGGCCTCTTGTGCGATGCAGGTCAAGGACCTGCGCCCGGGGCCCGAAGGGCAGCCGCCCGTGGTCAAGACGAACTCGCCCATGGTCAAGAAGGCCCGCGAAGGGGTGATGGAGTTCCTGCTGATCAACCACCCGCTGGATTGCCCGATCTGCGATCAGGGCGGCGAATGCGACCTGCAGGATCAGGCGATGGCTTACGGTGTGGATTTCAGCCGCTTCCGCGAGGCCAAGCGCGCGGTCGATGATCTGGATCTCGGCCCGCTCGTGGGCACCGC
The DNA here is from genome assembly GCF_049801015.1 of Dinoroseobacter sp. S124A. Lineage (NCBI taxonomy): Bacteria > Pseudomonadati > Pseudomonadota > Alphaproteobacteria > Rhodobacterales > Roseobacteraceae > Dinoroseobacter > Dinoroseobacter sp. S124A. The sequence continues at coordinate 870,703 of NZ_JBNAGD010000001.1, forward strand.
GATGACGCGCTGCATCTCCTGCACGCGCTGCGTGCGTTTCACGACCGAGGTCGCGGGCATCACCCAGATGGGCCAGACCGGCCGGGGCGAAGATGCCGAGATTACCAGCTATCTCAACCAGACGCTCGACAGCAATTTGCAGGGCAATATCATCGACTTGTGCCCGGTGGGCGCGCTGACTTCCAAGCCCTATGCCTTCACCGCCCGCCCGTGGGAGCTGACCAAGACCGAGACCATCGACGTGATGGACGCGCTTGGCTCGAACATCCGCGTGGACACCAAGGGCCGCGAAGTGATGCGGATCATGCCGCGCAACCATGACGGCGTGAATGAGGAGTGGATCTCCGACAAGACGCGTTTCATCTGGGATGGCCTGCGTCGGCAGCGGCTTGATACGCCCTATATCCGCGAGAATGGCAAGCTGCGCCGGGCGAGCTGGCCCGAGGCGCTCTCGGCGGCAGCGGCGGCCATGAAGGGCAAAAAGGTTGCCGGGATCGTCGGCGATCTCGTCTCGGTTGAGGCGGCCTACGCGCTCAAGCAACTGGTCGAGGGGCAGGGCGGCGTGGTCGAGTGCCGGACCGATGGCGCCAAGCTGCCGGCGGATAATCGTGCGGCCTATGCCGGGACCGCCACCATCGAAGATATCGACACGGCAGAGATGATCCTGCTCGTGGGCACCAATCCGCGGCTCGAAGCGCCGGTGCTAAACGCACGGATCCGCAAGGCCTGGGCGGCCGGGGCCGATGTGGGCCTGATCGGCGAAGCCGTTGATCTGACGTATGATTACGTCCATATGGGCACGGATCGCGCGACGCTTTCCGCCGCTCTGGAGAAGGGGGTTTCCGAGGACACCCGCGAGAAGGACTCCATCGTCATCATCGGGCAAGGCGCCCTGAACGAGGCCGATGGGGCCGCAGTTCTCGGTCACGCCATGGCCTTCGCCGAGGCATCAAATTCCAAGCTGCTCGTTCTGCACACGGCGGCCGGTCGGGTGGGCGCGCTGGATGCGGGCTGCGCCAATGACCGGGGTATGGAGGCCGTGTCCGAGGCCGAGGTGATCTACAATCTCGGGGCCGATGAGGTGGAAATCGCACCGGGTGCTTTCGTGATCTATCAGGGCAGCCATGGCGATCGGGGCGCGCATCGCGCGGATCTCATTCTGCCCGGCGCCGCCTATACCGAGGAGCAGGGGCTCTTCGTGAACACCGAGGGCCGTCCGCAACTGGCCCTGCGCGCGAATTTCGCACCGGGTGACGCGAAAGAGAACTGGGCGATCTTGCGCGCGCTGTCGGCGGAGATGGGCGCGACCTTGCCCTTCGACAGCCTGGCGCAACTGCGCAAGGCACTGATCGCTGATGTGCCCCACTTGGCGCAGATCGACGAAGTGCCGGAAAACACATGGCAGGCGCTACCCACGGGCACGCTCGGCAAGGCCGAGTTCCGCAACGTGATCCGCGATTTCTATCTGACGAACCCGATTGCGCGCGCCAGCGCCCTGATGGGCGAATTGACGGCCATGGCCAAAGCCCGCGCCGAGGCCCCGATGGCCGCAGAATAAGGGCGTAGGCCGGGCTTGGACCCGGCCACGCAGGCCCCCGGGATCCTTTGTGATCACAGGGCAAACCATCTCGGCGGAAAAGTGCGCGACAAGTCCGCACAACCCGGGTCTGAGGGATGGTCAAGGCAGGCGGGATACGGTTTACACCCGTATACCGACGCTGCACCGCAACGAGGGATTTTGGCCGGTTCGACCGTCCTGATCCGACGCAATGAAGGGGATCAGGCGGGGCCCCGAACCCCGTCCGGACCAAAAGGGCGATGTGAGGAAACATGGCTGATTTCTTTTCCACTGGACCGGGCATTGCCGTGCTCATAATTGCACAATGCCTTGCTGTGCTGGGCTTTGTGATGGTCTCGCTGCTGTTCCTCGTCTATGGCGACCGCAAGATCTGGGCGGCTGTTCAGATGCGCAAGGGCCCGAACGTGGTCGGCGCCTTCGGCCTGTTGCAGACCGTGGCGGATGCGCTGAAATACGTGGTCAAGGAAGTGGTCGTGCCCGCGGGGGCCGACAAGCCGGTCTTCATGCTGGCGCCGATGACCTCCTTCGTGCTGGCGATGATCGCCTGGGCGGTGATCCCGTTCAACGATGGCTGGGTGCTGGCGGATATCAACGTCGCGATCCTTTATGTCTTCGCCGTCTCCTCGCTTGAGGTGTACGGCGTCATCATGGGCGGCTGGGCGTCGAACTCTAAATACCCGTTCCTCGGCTCCCTGCGCTCGGCGGCGCAGATGATCTCTTACGAGGTGTCGATCGGCCTGATCATCATCGGCGTGATCCTCTCGACCGGGTCGCTGAATTTCGGCGATATCGTCGCGGCGCAGGATGGCTCCTTCGGGTTCTTCAGCTGGTACTGGCTGCCGCATCTGCCGATGGTCTTCCTGTTCTTCATCTCGGCGCTGGCCGAAACCAACCGCCCGCCCTTTGACCTTCCGGAAGCGGAATCCGAGCTCGTGGCCGGTTATCAGGTGGAGTATTCCTCAACGCCCTTCCTGCTCTTCATGGCGGGCGAGTACATTGCGATCTTCCTGATGTGCGCGCTGATGACGCTGCTCTTCTTCGGCGGCTGGCTGTCCCCGATCCCGTTCCTGCCGGACGGTCCGATCTGGATGGTGGGCAAGATGGCGATCTTCTTCTTCCTCTTCGCGATGGTGAAGGCCATCGTCCCGCGCTACCGCTACGACCAGCTGATGCGGCTGGGCTGGAAGGTCTTCCTGCCTTTCTCCCTCGCATGGGTCGTGTTCGTGGCCTTCGCGGCACAGTTTGAACTCTTCGGCGGGGCCTATGCCCGCTGGGCAATCGGAGGCTGACCATGGCGCAGATGGACTACACCCGCGCGGCCAAGTACTTCCTGCTGATGGACATTTTCGCGGGCTTCAAGCTCGGGTTTAAGTACTTCTTCAAACCCAAGGCGACGCTTGCCTATCCGCATGAAAAAGGCCCGCTCAGCCCGCGGTTCCGCGGCGAGCATGCCCTGCGCCGCTACCCGAACGGGGAAGAGCGCTGCATTGCCTGCAAACTGTGCGAGGCGATCTGCCCGGCCCAGGCGATCACCATTGATGCCGAGCCGCGCGATGACGGATCCCGCCGCACGACCCGCTACGACATAGACATGACCAAGTGCATCTATTGCGGCTTCTGTCAGGAAGCCTGCCCGGTGGATGCGATTGTCGAGGGCCCGAATTTCGAATTCGCCACCGAGACCCGCGAAGAGCTGTTCTACGACAAGGACAAGCTGCTGGAGAATGGCGCCCGCTGGGAAGCCGAGATCGCCCGTAACCTAGAAATGGATGCGCCCTACCGATGACCGATAGCTCAAATCCATTCGCGGCGCTCATGGAACAGTCCCAGGCCTGGGCCAAGGCCATGAACCCGGCCCTCGAAAGCTTCACCCCCAAAGGGTTCGAAAAGCTCTGGCCGACCGTGCCGGCCGAAGTCATGGAAGCCATGATGGGCCAGACCTTCAATCCCGGGGGGCTCGACAGCAAGACCCGTCTGCTGCTGACCCTGGGCGGGCTGACCGTCCATGGCGCGCAGGCCGAGGCACAGATCCGCATGACCGTGCGCCATGCCGTCGAGGCGGGCGCCACCAAGCAGGAGATCGCCGAGACCATTGGCCAGATGGCCATGTTCAGCGGCATCCCCGCCATGACCAAGGCCATGGAGCTTGCGACCGAGGTACTGGACGAGACCAGCGAGGAGGAGCAGGAATGACCGTCGCGGATATCACCTTTTATCTCTTTGCGCTGACCGTTGTGACCGCCGGGCTTTTTGTGACGCTCGCGCGCAACCCGGTGCATTCGGTGCTCTGGCTGATCCTCGCCTTCCTGTCTTCCGCGGGGCTGTTCGTGCTTCTGGGCGCGGAATTCGTCGCGATGCTGCTCATCATCGTCTATGTGGGCGCGGTCGCGGTGCTGTTCCTCTTTGTGGTGATGATGCTCGACGTGGACTTCGCCGAGCTCAAGGCCGAGATGGCGAATTACATTCCCATGGCAGCCCTGATCGGGATCATTCTGCTCATGCAGCTGGTCATGGTCTTCGGGAACTGGACCTTCTCGCCCGAGGCGCTGGCCCAGCGGGGCGCTGTGGCGCCGGACCTCAACGAGGTGCAGAACACCGCCGCCCTCGGTCAACTGATCTACGACGATTACATCCTTCTCTTTCAGGCTTCGGGTCTGATCCTGCTGGTGGCGATGGTGGGGGCGATCGTGCTGACCCTGCGGCACCGGGTGGACGTCAAGCGCCAGAACGTGATTGCCCAGATGCACCGCGATCCGGCCAAGGCGATGGAGCTCAAGGATGTGAAGCCGGGGCAGGGGCTCTAACCCGCCCAAAGGACTTGCGCTGATCCCGGCCAACCGGGGCGGCGCGCGAGACGAACGGGGCCGAACTGGCCCAGAGAGCAACGACCGAGGGACAAAATGGTCGAAGGACACCAGATGCTGCGCCAAGCCGGGGCCGCCATGGCCCTGTTCGGAGCCAGCGTTCCCATGGCGAACGCGCTCGATCTGGCCGCGTGCACCCGGACGACGCATATCTCCCATGGGGGCGAGGACGGGCACCGGGATCTGGGCGCAGGCCGGGTGATGTACCGGGTCTGGTGGTCTCAGGAGGGCACGTTCTCGGATTACGTCGTCGCGGAATGCGACACCGGCCGGGCCCTGGTGACCCGCGCCGCCGAGGAACGCATGAGCGCCCGCGCGCCCTTTGACCGGACCCCGGCCGTGACCCGCGTTCTGGACACCCATACACGCCGCGACCCGATCTTCTTTGATCTGGACCGGCTTGCAGGCGCACTGCGCCACACCGGACGAGATACCCGGATCGAGACCCTGAGCGACGAGCCCTGCGCCTGCGCAGTGGCCTACCCGCAGGCCCGGTCCGGCTGGGCGCCGTTCTCGGAGGGCGCGCAATGAGCGACAGAATTTGGATGCAAACGGCGCGCTCGGCGCGCCATCGGACCGGGGCACCGCATGTCCGCGGGACGGGAGAGAAGATATGATCGGACTTGAGCATTACCTGACGGTGGCCGCAGCGCTGTTCGTCATCGGCATTTTCGGCATTTTCCTGAACCGCAAGAACGTCATCGTCATCCTGATGTCGATCGAACTCATGCTTCTGGCGGTGAACATCAACCTCGTGGCCTTCTCGGCCTTTCTCGGGGATCTGGTGGGGCAGGTCTTCACCCTGTTCGTGCTGACCGTTGCCGCTGCGGAGGCCGCGATCGGCCTCGCCATCCTCGTCTGCTTCTTCCGCAACCGCGGAACGATCGCGGTCGAAGACGTTTCGAACATGAAGGGCTGAGCACATGGAAACGATTATCCTCTTTGCCCCTCTGGTCGGCGCGCTGATCTGCGGGTTCGGCTGGAAGTTCATCGGCGAGAAACCGGCGATGATGGTCTCGACAGGCTTCGTCTTTCTCTCGGCGCTTCTGAGCTGGGTCGTCTTTTTCACCTTTGACGGCACAACCGAGCAGGTGCAGATCCTGCGTTGGATCGACAGCGGCTCGCTGGCCGCGGATTGGTCCATCCGGCTCGACCGGCTGACGGCGATCATGCTGATCGTGGTCAACACGGTCTCGGCGCTCGTGCATCTCTATTCCTTCGGCTACATGGATCACGATCCGCAATGGCGCGAGGGCGAGACCTATAAACCGCGTTTCTTCGCCTATCTGAGCTTCTTCACCTTCGCGATGCTGATGCTCGTGACCTCCGACAACCTGGTGCAGATGTTCTTCGGATGGGAGGGCGTGGGCGTCGCCTCTTACCTCCTGATCGGGTTCTACTGGCGCAAGCCTTCGGCCGGGGCTGCAGCGATGAAGGCCTTCATCGTCAACCGGGTCGGGGATTTCGGCTTCGCGCTTGGCATTTTCGGGCTGTTCTACCTGACCGACAGCGTGAACTTCTCGGATATCTTTGCCGCCGCGCCGGAACTGGCCGAGACGCAGATCCACTTCCTATGGACCGAGTGGAACGCGGCGAACCTGCTGGCCTTCCTGCTGTTTGTCGGGGCCATGGGGAAATCGGCGCAGCTCTTCCTGCACACCTGGCTGCCGGACGCGATGGAAGGCCCGACGCCCGTATCGGCCCTGATCCACGCGGCGACCATGGTGACCGCGGGCGTCTTTCTGGTCTGCCGCATGTCGCCGGTGATGGAATTCGCGCCCCAGGCCATGACCTTCGTCACCTTCATCGGCGCCACAACCGCGTTTTTCGCGGCGACCGTGGGCCTCGTGCAGAACGACATCAAGCGCGTGATCGCCTATTCGACCTGTTCGCAGCTGGGCTACATGTTCGTGGCGGCCGGTGTGGGGGCCTATTCGGTGGCGATGTTCCACCTCTTCACCCACGCCTTCTTCAAGGCGATGCTCTTCCTCGGCGCGGGCTCGGTGATCCATGCCATGCACCACGAGCAGGACATGCGAAACTATGGCGGGCTGCGCAAGAAGATCCCTTATACCTTCGCGGCGATGATGATCGGCACGCTGGCCATCACCGGCGTTGGCATTCCGCTCACGGGCTGGATTGGGTTTGCGGGCTTTGCCTCCAAGGATGCCGTGATCGAGAGTGCGTTTGCAGGCACCAACCCGGCGCATATGTACGCCTTCTGGATGCTGGTGATCGCGGCCCTCATGACCAGTTTCTACAGCTGGCGTCTGATCTTCCTGACCTTCTACGGCACGCCGCGCGGGGACAAGCACACCCACGAGCATGCCCATGAGAGCCCCAAGGTCATGCTGATCCCGCTGGGCGTTCTGGCCCTCGGGGCGGTGTTCGCCGGGGCGATCTGGTATGGCAGCTTCTTCGGCCACACGGATCAGGTCGGCAAGTTCTACGGCGTGCCTTACGCCGAAGAGCAGAGCGAAGAGGGTCATGGGGACAGCCACGGCGAAGATCATGCCGAGGACCACGGCCATGGCGAGCATCACTATGTGTTTGCGGGCCAGCCGGGTGAGGGCGCGCTCTATATGGGGCCCGAGAACACGGTCATGGCCGATGCCCATGAGGTGCCGAAATGGGTCAAGCTGAGCCCCTTCGTGGCCATGCTGATCGGTCTCGGTTTGAGCTTCCTGTTCTACATCCACAAGCCGAGCCTGCCCAAGACCTTCGCGGAGGCGCTCTGGCCGGTCTACAACTTCATCTACAACAAGTGGTATTTCGACGAGATCTATGACGCGGTCTTCGTGAAACCAGCCAAGGCCATCGGCCGGTTCCTCTGGACCAAGGGCGATGGGGCCACCATCGATGGTGGGATCAACGGGCTGGCGATGGGGATCATTCCCTTCATCACCAGGCTCGCGGGCCGGGCGCAGTCGGGATACCTCTTTCACTATGCCTTCGCCATGGTGCTGGGCATCACGATCCTGGTCACCTGGATGATGATCGGGGGCGGAGCAGAGTAATGGACAACCTCCTTTCCATCATCACCTTCATTCCGGCGGTCGCGGCCCTGATCCTTGCGGTCTTCCTGCGCGGCAATGACGCCGCCGCACAGCGCAACGCCAAGTGGCTGGCGCTGATCGCGACCTCGGCGACCTTCGTGCTGTCGCTCTTCCTGCTGGCCGGGTTCGATCCGCAGAACACCGGGTTCCAGTTCGTCGAAGAGCGTCCCTGGGTGCTCGGCCTGACCTACAAGATGGGCGTCGACGGGATCTCGATCCTCTTCGTGATGCTCACCACCTTCCTGATGCCGATCACCATCGCGTCCTGCTGGACCGTCGAGACGCGGGTGAAGGAATACATGATCGCCTTCCTCGTGCTCGAGACGCTGATGATCGGCGTGTTCTGCGCGCTGGACATGGTGCTCTTCTACCTCTTCTTCGAGGCGGGCCTGATCCCGATGTTCCTGATCATCGGCATCTGGGGCGGGGCGAACCGGATCTATGCCAGCTTCAAGTTCTTCCTCTACACGCTGCTCGGCTCGGTGCTGATGCTGGTCGCAATGATCGCGATGTATGTGGATGCCGGCACCACGGATATTCCGACCTTGCTGAACCACCAGTTCTCGACCGGGACGATCGACGTGCTGGGCGTCCACATCATCGGCGGGATGCAGGTGCTGCTCTGGCTGGCCTTCTTCGCGAGCTTCGCGGTGAAGATGCCCATGTGGCCGGTCCATACCTGGCTGCCGGATGCCCACGTGCAGGCCCCGACCGCGGGCTCCGTGGTGCTGGCGGCGATCCTGCTGAAGATGGGGGGCTACGGCTTCCTGCGCTTCTCGCTGCCGATGTTCCCGGTGGGCTCCGAGATCATGGCGCCGCTGGTCCTGTGGATGTCGGCCATCGCGATTGTCTACACCTCGCTCGTGGCGCTGGTGCAGTCGGACATGAAAAAGCTGATCGCCTATTCCTCGGTCGCCCATATGGGTTTCGTGACCATGGGGATTTTCGCGGCGAACCAGCAGGGCGTGGATGGCGCGATCTTCCAGATGATCAGCCACGGCTTTATCTCCGGCGCGCTCTTTCTCTGCGTCGGCGTGATCTATGACCGGATGCACACGCGCGAGATCGACGCTTATGGCGGCCTCGTGAACCGCATGCCCGCCTATGCGCTGGTCTTCATGCTGTTTACGATGGCCAATGTGGGCCTTCCGGGCACCTCGGGCTTCGTGGGTGAATTCCTGACCTTGGTCGGCGTGTTCCAGGTCAACACCTGGGTGGCCTTCGTGGCGACCTCGGGCGTGATCCTGTCGGCGGGCTATGCCCTGTGGCTCTACCGTCGGGTGGTCTTTGGCGATCTGATCAAGGAGAGCCTCAAGACGATCTCCGACATGACCCTGCGGGAGCGCGCAATCTTCGCCCCGCTGATCGTGATGACCATCCTGCTGGGGGTCTATCCGAGCCTGGTCACCGACATCATCGGCCCCTCCGTCGAGGGGATGCTGACCCAATACACCGCGCAGGTGGAGGCGTTCGAGCCGGCCACCATGGTCGCGGGCAGTGCTGCACATTGAGGATCTGAGCCATGATTTCCCAAGATATCTCGGTCGTCATGCCGGAAATTGCCCTGGCGATCTTCGCCATGGGGGCGCTGATGTTCGGCGTCTACACGGGCAAGGACCGCACGGCACCTTTCCTGACCTGGCTCACCTCGGCGGTCTTCGTCGCACTTGCCTTCTGGATCGCGCTCTCGGGAGCGGGGGACCGGACGGCCTTTGGCGGCATGTTCGTGGATGACAGTTTTGCGCGCTTTGCCAAGGTGACGATCCTGCTCTCGGCGTCGGCCATTCTGCTCATGAGCCAGGACCACATGACCAAGCTCGGGATCCTCAAGTTCGAGTATCCGATCCTGATTGCCCTGTCGGTCATCGGGATGATGATGATGGTGTCGGCGGGCGATCTGATGGCGCTCTATATGGGGCTCGAGCTGCAATCGCTCTCGCTTTATGTGGTGGCCTCGCTGCATCGCGACGACACGCGCTCCACCGAGGCGGGTTTGAAATACTTCGTGCTGGGCGCGCTCAGCTCGGGGATGCTTCTTTATGGGGCGAGCCTGACCTATGGCTACGCGGGCACGACGCTCTTCTCGGGCATCATCGCCACGGCGGGCGAGGACGGGATCTCTCTCGGGCTGCTCTTTGGCCTCGTCTTTCTGACGGCGGGTCTGGCCTTCAAGGTCTCTGCCGCGCCGTTCCACATGTGGACGCCCGACGTCTATGAGGGCTCGCCCACACCGATCACCGCGCTCTTCGCCACTGCGCCCAAAGTTGCGGCGATGGCTCTCTTTGCGCGGGTCGTGCATGACGCCTTTGGCGGCTATGTGGGCGACTGGCAGCAGATCGTGGCCTTCCTCGCCGTGATCTCGATGTTCCTCGGCGCGATTGCCGCGATCGGACAGACGGATATCAAGCGCCTGATGGCCTATTCCTCGATCGCCCATATGGGCTTTGCCCTGATGGGGCTCGCGGCGGGTACCGTCGAGGGCGTGCAGGCGATGCTGATCTACATGGCGATCTACGTGACCATGAATATCGGCACCTTTGCCTTCATCCTGTCGATGGAGAAAGACGGCGTCGCGGTCACTTCCATTGCCTCTCTGAACCAGTTCGCCAGCAAGGAGCCGACCAAGGCGATGGCGCTCCTGCTCTTGATGTTCAGCCTCGCGGGGATCCCGCCGCTGCTGGGCTTTTTCGGCAAGTATACCGTGCTGCTCGCGGCTGTGGATGGCGGCCTGACATGGCTGGCCATTGCCGGTGTGATCGCCTCGGTGATCGGGGCGTTCTACTACCTGCGGATCGTCTACTTCATGTATTTCGGCAAGGAGACCGACGCGCTGGAGGGCGGGATGCCCATGGTGCAATACGGGTTCCTGATGGCCTCGGCGATCATCATGCTTGCGGGCATCGTAAACTTCTTCGGGGTCGAAGGCATGGCGCTGGCGGCAGCGGAATCGCTTGTCCGCTGACCTGAGCTGGCCGCACGGGGTCGCCAAGCGCGTCCTCGAGGAGGTCGACAGCACAAACGCCGAAGCGATGCGGATCGCTTCGGAGATCACCGGTCCGACCTGGATCCTCGCCAAGCGCCAGACTGCGGCACGCGGGCGGCGCGGCCGGGCCTGGGCCAATCCCGAGGGCAATTTTGCTGGCACGCTGGTGATGCGCCCGATCGAGAGCCCCGATCAGGTTGCCCTGCGGTCCTTCGTGACGGCGCTGGCCCTGCGCGACGCGCTGGTGCTGGCCACCGGACGGCCCGAGGCCTTTGCTTTGAAATGGCCCAATGACGTGCTGCTGAATGGCGGCAAGCTTGCTGGTATCCTGCTCGAGACAACGGGGCATGTCGGGGCGCTGACCCTCGCCATAGGGATTGGTGTGAACCTCGCCGAAGCCCCGCCGCCCGGGGATGTGGAGCCGGGTGCGCTCGCCCCGGTTTCGGTCGCCGGTGAAACCGGCATCCGCATCGCCCCCGAAGAGTTTCTCGACCTGCTCGCCGCCTGCTACGCCACGCGCGAGGCAAGCTTCACCACCCATGGCTTCGCACCCATCCGCACCGCCTGGCTTGCCTCGGCGGCCCATCTCGGCGCGCCGATCCGCGCGCGCACGCTGACGGATGAGTATCACGGCACATTCGAAGGGATCGGCCCCGATGGCGCCTTGATCCTGACCACAGGCTCCGGCCCGCTGCACCTGCCAGCGGCGGATGTCTATTTCTGAGACAAGGGGGCAGCCCATGCTTCTGGCAATCGATTGCGGCAATACCAACACGGTGTTTGCCATCCATGACGGCACCGAGTTCATCGCGGTTTGGCGCACGGCCACCGAACACCAGCGGACCGCCGATCAGTATTACGTCTGGCTCTCAAGCCTGATGCAGATGCAAAAGCTCGAGGTGGAGATCACCGAGGTGATCATCTCGTCAACCGTGCCTCGGGTGGTGTTCAACCTGCGGGTCCTGTGTGATCGCTATTTCAACTGCCGCCCGCTGGTGGTGGGCAAGGCCGGCTGCACCTTGCCGGTGGATGTGCGCGTGGATGAGGGCACGCAGGTGGGGCCGGACCGACTGGTCAACACCGTGGCGGGCTACACGCAGTTCGGCGGCGACCTGATCGTGGTGGATTTCGGCACGGCCACGACCTTTGACGTGGTGGCCAAGGATGGCGCCTATATCGGCGGGGTGATCGCGCCCGGGGTCAATCTGAGCCTCGAAGCGCTGCATAATGCGGCGGCGGCGCTGCCCCATGTGGATGTCTCCAAGCCGGAGGCGGTGATTGGCACGAATACGGTTGCATGTATGCAATCGGGTGTGTTCTGGGGCTATGTGGGGTTGGTTCGCGAGATCTGTGCGCAGATCCGGGCCGAGCGGGATCGTCCGATGCGGGTCATCTCGACCGGCGGGCTCGCCCCGCTCTTTGCGCAGGGCGCAGATTTGTTTGATGCGTGGGTGGATGATCTGACGATGCAAGGGCTCGTCACGATCAACGCCCACAATAGAGAGGCGTAATGGCAGAGCGATTGATCTATCTCCCCCTCGGTGGCGCGGGTGAGATCGGGATGAATGCCTATGTGTATGGGTATGGTGAAGCGGGGCGCGAGCGGCTGATCCTGGTGGATATTGGCGTCGCGTTCCCGGATATGGACAGCACACCCGGCGTGGACCTGATCACGGCGGATGTGTCCTGGCTGGCCGAGCGGGCCGATCAGCTCGAAGCGATCTTCATCACCCACGCCCATGAGGACCATGTGGGCGGCCTCGGCCTGCTGCATCCCAAGCTCAAGGCGCCGGTCTATGCGCGCCCCTTCACCGGCGCGATCGCGCAGCGCAAGATGGACGAGAAAGGGCTCGATCCCGAGCTCGTCAAGATCGTCGGCGCCTATCCGGAGGTGGTCGAGGCCGGACCCTTCAAGGTGTCCTACCTGCCGGTGTCGCACTCGATCCCCGAGGCGGCGGGCCTCGTGATCGACAGCCCGGCGGGCCGCGTGATCCATACGGGCGATTTCAAGCTCGACCCGACGCCGATTGTCGGCGAGGCCTTTGACCCCCAGCTGTGGGGCGATGTCTCCAAGGATGGGGTGCTGGCGCTGATCTGCGACAGTACGAATGTCTTCTCGCCCAAGCCGGGCCGTTCCGAGGCGGATGTGGCACCCGAGCTCAAGCCGCTGGTCGCCGAGGCCGGGGGCATGGTCGTGGCAACGACTTTCGCGTCCAATATCGCGCGCCTTCAATCCCTGGCCGAGGCCGGGCGCGATGCGGGCCGCTCGGTGGTTCTGCTGGGCCGGGCCATGAAGCGCATGGTCACCGCCGGGGTCGAGAGCGGTGTGCTCACCGATTTCCCACCCACGGTCGCGCCCGAGGCGGCCTCCGAGATCCCGCGCGAGAACCTGATGCTGATCGTCACCGGCAGCCAGGGGGAACGGCGCGCGGCCTCGGCCCAGCTGGCCCGTGGCAAGTATCTGGGCTTTGAGCTGGCCGAGGGGGATCTGTTTGTCTTTTCGTCCAAGACGATCCCGGGCAATGAAAAGGGCGTGGCCCGGATCATGAACGCGCTCAGCGAGAAGGGCGTCGATCTCGTCGATGACGAGGGCGGGCGCTACCACGTCTCGGGCCATGCGAACCGGCCCGACCTGTTGGAGCTGCACCGCATCGTGAACCCGAAACTGGTCGTGCCCATGCATGGCGAGCATCGCCATCTGCGCGCCCATGCGCGTCTGGCCGAGGGCAATGGCCGCACGGGGATCCTTGCGCCCAATGGCTCGATGGTCGTGCTGAGCGGCAACAAGCCCGGCGTGACGGAGTATGTCGATACGGGGCGGACCTATCTCGACGGATCGGTGCTGGTCGGGGCGTTTGACGGCGTGGTGCGCGACCGGATTAAGCTGGCGCTCAACGGGCATGTGGTCGTGGCGATCATCATCGATGAGGGCGATGACCCGATCGAGGATGCCTGGGCCGAACTGCGCGGCTTGCCCGAGGTCGGGGCGAGCAAGGCGGATATGCAGGAGCTTGTCGAATACGAGGTCGGGCAGACCCTGATCCGCGCCAACCGCAAGACCCTCGATGATGACGGCAAACTCGAAGAGGCGGTCACCCGCGCGGTCCGGCAGATCTGTCAGACTGAACTGGGCCGTCGGCCAGAGGTGAGCGTTCTCATCTCACGCCTGATGGCGGAGTAATCCGGTTGCGCAGCGCAGGTGACGGGGACCTCCCGGCGCCTGCGCGCGCCCCGCGCCAGACCAAGCCGACACTGGCATGAAACTCCGCGTGACTTGCGCGGCGTAACCCAACCAACATGAAGAAAAACTCCGCGCCGCGATCCGCGCGCGCACCGGTCATGCGGGATCAAAAAAGGGCTCCGGAAGGAGCCCTCTGATCAGCTGCCGCTGCGTTCGCTGAAACTGCGGAGCAGGAAATCCGGAACGTGATCGCCCATGCCCACCTGGCCCGGGCCTGCGTCGCGCCCACGGCCCTTGCGGCCACGGCGGGGCGCGTCGGCGGGTTTGGCCGCTGGAAGAACCGCGTCCGGGATGGGCGGTTCGATTACCTCGACTTCCTCTGCGACGGCGGTCTCGACCACCTCTGGCGCGGGCTTGGCCCGGCTGCGCGAGCGGCGGGGACGCTTGGGCGCCTCGTCGGTATTCGCGCTTTCGCTGTCACTCGAGCGGCGGCGGCTCGTCGGTTCGCGGCGCTCGATCTCGGGGGCCTCGACCCGCGGGATTTCCAGCTTCACCAGATCCTCGATCGCCGTCAGCAACTTGTCATCCGCCGGCACTGCCAGCATCAGGGCCGTGCCCTTGCGGCCCGCGCGGCCCGTGCGCCCGATCCGGTGCACGTAATCCTCGGAATGGCTGGGCACGTCGAAGTTGAACACGTGGCTCACATTGGGAATGTCGAGCCCGCGTGCGGCCACATCCGAGGCCACCAGAAAACGCAGGGAGCCATCGCGGAACCCATCCAGGGTCCGCATCCGCTGGCTCTGTTCCAGATCGCCATGGATCGGCGCGGCGTTATAGCCATGCTTGATCAGCGACTTGGCGACCACATCCACATCCATCTTGCGATTGCAGAAGATGATCGCGTTCCGGCACTCTTCGCCCTCGCGCTCGATCAGCGCCCGCAGCATGTCGCGCTTTTCCTTGAAGGCCGTAGCCCGGTCGCGGCGCGACGGTTTGAACTGCACGAGCCCCTGGGTGATCGTGTCCGAGGTCGTGGATTGCCGCGCCACCTCGACCCGGGCCGGGTTGCTGAGGAAGGTGTTGGTGATCCGCTCGATCTCGGGCGCCATGGTGGCGGAGAAGAACAGGGTCTGCCGGGTGAAGGGGGTGAGCTGAAAGATTTTCTCGATATCGGGGATGAAGCCCATGTCGAGCATCCGGTCCGCCTCATCGACAACCATGACCTTCACATCCGTGAGGATCAGCTTGCCGCGCTCGAAATGGTCGAGCAGCCGCCCGGGCGTCGCGATCAGGACGTCCACGCCCTTGTCGATCAGCAGGTCCTGCTCCTTGAAGGAGACCCCCCCGATCAGCAGCGCCTTGGTCAGCTTGGTATGCTTGGCATAGATGTCGAAATTCTCGGCGACCTGCGCGGCCAGCTCCCGGGTGGGGGCCAGCACGAGGCTGCGCGGCATGCGCGCCCGGGCCCGGCCCTTGCGCAGCATGGTGATCATCGGCAGCGTGAAGCTCGCCGTCTTGCCGGTCCCGGTCTGGGCAATTCCCAGAACGTCACGGCCCACCAGCGCGGGCGGGATCGCCTCGGCCTGGATCGGGGTCGGGGTGTCGTACCCGGCTTCGGATATGGCTTTGAGTACCTTAGGATCGAGGTCCAGGTCAGAAAATTTCGTCATGTGCGTCCATGGTTTACGGCATCGGACCGTAGGGGGTGAGGACGCAATCTCTGAGCGTCCGCGGGCGGTTATCCACAAGGATGACGGGGACATAGCTCAATTCGGCGGGGGGGTCAAATGCTGCGCTGCCGCAGGGTGTCGTGCAAGTGTTACCGGATCGACAAGGGAGTGTCGCAGAGCGCCGGCAGGGTGCCGTCATCTCGCCATAGGGAGACACGAGAATGACACGCTTCACGACCTCAGCCGCCTTTGCCGCCCTGATCGCGGCCACGCCTGCCGTTGCGCAGGATATGGTGGGCGCGACCCTTGCCGGACATGCGGTTCTGCCGGCCTTCACCTTTTCCGCGCCACCTGCGGATGCCCCGGCCGAAACCTGGATCTCGGGGCGCTATACGGCCGGTGCCACGCCGGTGCGCGCGCCGCAAAGCCTCGCGCCGCGCAACGGGCTGGCACGGCCCTTTTTTGGCCAGCCGGTGCAGGGATTCTCGGGCTATGCCCAGACCCGCGCCGAGGATGGCAGCCTCTATGCGCTGATCGACAATGGCTATGGCTCCAAGGCCAACAGCGCGGACATCCTGCTGTCCTTCACCCGCATCGCCCCGGATTTCGAGAGCGGCGAGATCGCCCTGTTGGAGCGCGTCTGGCTGCGCGACCCTGAGGGCCGCGTGCCGTTCCGGATCATCCATGAGGCGACTGAGGAACGCTATCTGACCGGCGCGGATTTCGACCTCGAAGGGATGCAGGTCGTCGGCGACCGGGTCTATATTGGCGAGGAGTTCGGGCCCTATCTGATCGAGGCGACCCTGGACGGCGTCGTAACCGGCGTGTTCCCGACGATGTTGGAGGGGCAGGAGGTCCGCTCTCCGGATCATCCGGCCCTGCGCATTCCGGCGCAGGCGGGGGTCGATTGGACCCTGCCGCGCTCAGGCGGTTACGAGGGGCTGGCGCTTGCGCCCGACGGCACGCTCTGGGGCATGCTGGAAAAGCCGCTTCTGGCCGAGACCGGCGAGAGCGAGGGAGACTTCCTTCGGGTGCTGGCTTTTGATCCCGAGGCCCGCGACTGGACCGGGCGGAGTTTCAAATTTGCGCTCACCGAAGGGGCCGTGGCGATCGGGGATTTCAACTTCATCGACGAGACCCGCGCACTGGTGATCGAGCGCGATGGCGGGCAGGGGCATCCGAGCCTGGCTTGCGCCGAGGGACAGAGCGAGGGCTGTTTCCCCCGCCCGGCCGGGGTCAAGCGCATCACGCTGATCGACACGTCCGAAATAGGCGATGACGGCTTTGTCGCCCGGATTGCCCAGATCGACCTGATGGACATCGCGGATCCGGATGGGTTGGCGCGGCTCGAGACCGATGGCGACATCCCAGAGGGCCGGTTTGCCTTCCCCTTCGTGACCATCGAGAGCGTGATCCGCGACGGCGACGAGCACATCCTTGTCTCCAACGACAACAACCTGCCCTTCTCGGCGGGGCGCAAGCTGGGCGTGGCCGACAGCAACGAGATCATCCGCCTGCACGTGCCCGAACTGCTCTCGGCGCGCTAGATCCCGCTACCAGATCACGCTGGCCGCGGTTCCAAGGATCGCGGTCACCGCAAGGGCCGTGACCCAGCCATCTCCGGCGGTCATCCCCAGCCCGAGCAAAAGAACGGGCAGGCAGAGCAAGAACGGCAGCCCCGGGATCGCGCCAAACACGATGATGACCCCGCCCACCAGCGCCAGACAAAGCGCGATGGCAAACTCCACCAGCCAAATCTCGAGGATCCACAGCCCCCGGGGCCGGATGATCCGGGACAGACGGTCGGCCGCGCGCCGCAGGGCGGGCAGGGCCTTGAGGACAGGACCAGGAGGCAGGCGCACCCGTCGCAACCAGCCGGGCAGCGAGACGCGCGCGTCCCCGATGGCCAGCGCAAAGCCCGACAGGGCCAGCGCGACCCCGGCGACGGCAGGCAAGAACGGGATCATCCCCAAGGGCAGGATCATGAGTGTCGCAAGTAGCGCGATGATCGGTCCGTGACCGCGCACGCCCAGCACATCGACGATGGTCCCCACCGTCGGAGCCTCCTGCCGGAGCACATGTTCCAGCGCGTCGAGCAGGCTCAGGAAGGGCGCGTCCTGCGCCGGGCGGTCGCTCATCCCGGCGGCCCGCCCGCCGGGATCACACCATCATTTCCTTGGTCGCCGTCAGGGTCAGGTCCGGGTAGTCGCGTTCGATCCGGTCGATATCCCATTGCAAACGCGTCAGAAAGACCGGGTCGCCGTCATGGTCGAAGGCGATATGCTGGGTGTTGGCGGCCTGCACCTTGTCAACCGCATCCTTGTCGCCATTGATCCAGCGGGCCGAGGTGAATTGCGACGGCTCGAACCGCACGGGCAGGCCGTATTCCAGCTCGATCCGGCTGGCGAGCACTTCGAACTGCAACTGTCCGACCACGCCCACGATGAAGCCCGACCCGATCGCCGGTTTGAACACCTTGGCAGCACCTTCCTCGGCAAACTGCATGAGCGCCTTTTCCAGATGCTTGGCCTTGAGCGGATCGCCTGCGCGCGCGGTCTGCAACAGCTCTGGCGCGAAAGAGGGGATGCCGGTGATCCGGATCGCCTCGCCCTCGGTCAGGGCATCGCCGATCCGCAGCTGGCCGTGGTTCGGGATGCCGATGATATCGCCGGCCCAGGCTTCTTCGGCGAGCTCGCGGTCCGAGGCGAGAAACAGCACCGGGTTCGAGATCGCCATGGGCTTTTTCGAGCGCACATGGGTCAGCTTCATCCCCCGCTTGAAATGGCCCGAGACCATGCGGACGAAGGCCACCCGGTCCCGGTGCTTGGGATCCATATTCGCCTGCACCTTGAAGACGAAGCCCGTGACTTTCTTTTCGTCCGGGCTGACCTGCCGGGGCTCGGCGGGCTGGATCTGCGGCTCGGGGCCGTATTCGCCGATCCCGTCCATCAGCTCCTTGACGCCGAAAGAGTTAATCGCCGAGCCGAACCAGATCGGCGTCAGCGTCCCGTCGCGCAGCGCCTGCGCATCCAGCGGCGGCAGCAGCTCGCGCGCCATCTCGACCTCTTCGAGGAACTTCTCGAGCAGTTCGGGCGGCACGTTTTCGGCCAGTTTCGGATCGTCCAGCCCGTTGATCTCGATGCTTTCGGCGACCTTGTTGCGGTCGGCCCGGTCCATCAGCTCCAGCCGGTCATGGAGCAGGTCATAACAGCCTAGAAACTCGCGGCCCATCCCGATGGGCCAGCTGGCCGGGGTGACGTCAATCGCGAGGTTCTCTTGAATCTCGTCGATGATATCGAACACGTCCCGGCTCTCGCGGTCCATCTTGTTACAGAAGGTCAGGATCGGCAGGTCCCGCAACCGGCAGACCTCGAACAGCTTCTGGGTCTGGCTCTCGACGCCCTTGGCGCCATCGATCACCATCACGGCGGCGTCTACCGCCGTCAGCGTGCGATAGGTGTCTTCGGAGAAATCCGAGTGGCCCGGCGTGTCCACCAGATTGAACCGGAAGTCCTTGTAATCAAAAGACATCGCCGAGGCCGAGACCGAGATGCCCCGGTCCTTTTCCATGGCGAGGAAGTCCGAGCGCGTGCGCCGGGCCTCGCCCTTGGCGCGGACCTGTCCGGCCATCTGGATCGCGCCCCCATAAAGGAGGAACTTCTCCGTCAGCGTGGTCTTGCCCGCATCCGGGTGCGAGATGATCGCAAAGGTGCGGCGGCGCCCGATCTCGGGCGGCAGGTCGGGGGCGTTATGGGTGCGGTCGAGCATGGGGCGGATATAGCGAGCCGCCCGCATGAAGGGAAGACGCGCCTAGCAGGAGTTGCCAGTATTGCGCCAGCGCCCGTCCAGACACTGGTAGACCCGGCCATTGCGGCAGGTCTTGTACCACTCCGGATAGGTCTCGCCATTCCATGTGCAGCTTGAGGTGACGACCTCGTCCACGATCGGGCTGGTGGTGGCGGGGTCGGGCGCATCGGCCTGCGGCAGTGTATCATCCGTCATTTCAGTCCTCCTCCGGATCAGCCTAGCGCAGGACCGCTGATCCGAGAAGAAGGTTAATGGCGACCTTGACCGGGGTGCGCGACTCGGGCCATGGTGAGAACATTAATAGAACATGAAGGGGTTTCAAATGGACCTGAAAGAGATTGCCATGGCCGTCAAAACGGCCAATGAAACGAATGAGACGGGTGCATTGCTGGACAACCATTACGCCGAGGATTGCGTCTCGGTTGAGGCGGCAACGATGCCCGGCACGGACAGCCCCGAGACCGTGGGGCTCGACGGGATCCGCGCAAAGCACGCCTGGTGGGAATCGGAGATGGAGTTCATCTCCGGCACGATCGAGGGGCCGCATCTGCATGGGGAGGATCGCTTTGCACTGGTGTTCAAATCCCTGATCCGGGAAAAGGCCAGTGGCAACGAGATCCCCATGGAAGAGGTCGCGATCTACACGGTCACCGACGGCAAGATCTCGCGCGAAGAGTTCTTCTACACCATGTGATCGCGCCCCGGGCGCGCTGTGCACCCTTCGGGTGTGTGCTCTTGTCATGCAGGGTAACACCCAGCGTCCCGATTGTGAGCGGCGCTGGGTGTTGTGCGCTGTGTAGGCCCTCGGCGGCCCCGGCCTAGCCCGCCGCGGGCGCGATCAGCAGATCGCAGGGCGGCTTGCGGATCATATCGGCGGTGAAACTGCCAAGCATCCGATCTAGAATGCCTTGCTTTGTATGCCCCCCGAGGCAGATCAGGTCTGCCGGTTGCGCAGCCATGGCCAGCTCCACCAGACGGGGCAGGGCGACCGTGTCGGGCTCTGGCGCGCTCAGCCCCCGCAGGGCGGGGTTGGCCGCCAGCCAGTCCTGCGCCTGGGTCACGGCATCATCCACAAAGGGTTTCGGATCGACCATCTGGGTGATTTCCCCCACCGCGCCCGGGGCGGCGACCACGGTCTGATAGGGGACCCCCACCGCATGGAGAAGCCGGATCTCGGCCGTCGGGGCCAAGGCGCGCGCGGCCGTGACGGCGGCGGCGCAGGCCGCAGAGAAATCCACGGGGGCCAGAACCTCGCGGTACTCCGCCTCGACCGGTGCGGTCACCAGAAGGACCGGCCGCGGGGCCGCCTGCACCAGTTTCTCCAGCGTGGTCAGGCGCATGCTGTCCAGCAATCCGCCCTGGTGATGCGGCCCGACCACCACCAGATCCGCGCCACAGCGCGTTGCGGCGTGGTGCACCTCGCTCACCGGATCACCGCAGGCCACTACGATCTCGACCGTCAGGGACGGGTATTCCGGGCGCTGGCTGATCATCGCCTTCAGCGTGGCCTCCCGCGCCGAGATCTCCGCATCCTGCGCCGTGCCCGGCAGCACCGAGACCACGCAGAGCCGCGCCCCATGCCGTTGGGCCAGCCGCGCCGCCCGGGCCAGGGCCCGGTCCGCATCGCCATGCAGGTCTGTTGCAACACAGATGGAATCCATCGCGTCCTCCGCTGTTTTGGATGTCATCATTCTAACCCGGTTCCCGCCCTCTGAGGTTGACCGGGATCAAAACCGCGCTTGGCTAGGTCGCTTTTGGCGGCTAGGTCTGCGGCAGAAATGGCCAAGGGAGGGCATGAGATGGATCTGGGGTTGAAGGGCAAGCGGGCACTGGTCTGTGCGGCTTCCAAGGGTTTGGGGCGCGGCTGTGCCGAGGCGCTGGCCGAGGCCGGTGTGGCCCTGACGATCAATGCGCGTGGGGTCGACGCGCTGGAGGCGACGGCACAGCATCTGCGCGACACCTATGGCGTTCCGGTGACGGCCGTTGCCGGGGATATCACCGACGAGGCCGCCCGGGCCGAGGTTCTGGCCGCCGCAGGGGAGGTGGACATCCTCGTGACGAATGCGGGCGGTCCCCCTCCGGGGCTCTGGTCCGACTGGGACCGCGAGCATTTCATCGCAGCGCTCGACGCCAATATGCTGACCCCGATCGCGCTGATGAAGGCGCTCTTGCCGGGGATGATGGACCGGGGCTGGGGCCGGGTGGTCAACATCACCTCCTCCTCGGTGAAATCGCCGATCCCGCAACTGGGCCTGTCCAATGCGGCGCGCACCGGGCTGACCGGCTATGTGGCCGGCACCTCCCGGCAGGTCGCGTCCAAGGGCGTGACGATCAACAATCTTTGCCCGGGGATCCACGCCACGGACCGCGCTGACGCGCTCGATACGGCTGTTACCCAAAGCACTGGCGTGACGCTGGACGAGGCCCGCGCGACGCGCGCGGCGACTATCCCGGCGCGCCGCTACGGCACGAGTGCGGAGTTCGGCGCAACCTGCGCATTTCTCTGCTCGCAGCATGCGGGGTACATCGTCGGTCAGAACATCGTGCTGGATGGCGGGGCGATCGTCGCAACGATCTGACCTGCGGCCCTGTCACGTTTGGCTCACTTTCCCGTGGCCGCCCGCGCTTGACACTTTTGTCCGGGCGCGGGCGCTGCTAGCCCTGAGACAAGGGCTGACAGACAGGGAACATCCGGAATGATGACAATCTATGTGGCGCTCGCCTTCGTGCTGGTCGCGGCGGCGAGCGTGGCGGTCGCCCCGCGGCGCGCCAGTGTCGAGGGCTTTTTCGGCGGGGCCAGTGCCTCGGGCACGGCGCCGGGCCTCTGGACCCTCGTGCTGAGCCAAGTGACCACTTGGATTTTCGCGCGCTCGCTGATGAACGCGGCGATCCTGGGCTATTTCTACGGCATGCCCGGCACCCTGGCCTATGCCGCCTATTACGGCTCCTTCCTGTCGGGGGGCTTCATCGTGGCGCGGATCCGCGCGCGGGGCGGGCGGTCGATCCAGGACTGGCTCGGCCAGCGCTTCGGGCGCACCGGGCAGGGCACCTATAACGTCGTGATCGCCCTGCGGCTTCTTTCCGAAGTGTTTGCCAACCTGCTGGTCGTCGGTCTGATCTTTGACGCGCTCCTGCCCGAGGCCGGGGCCGGAACCGTGGCGGTGATCGCGGTGGCGGTGCTGGGTCTGGCCTATTCCGCTTGGGGCGGGCTGTCGGCGGCGCTGCGGACGGATGTTGTGCAGATGCTGCTGTTCCTTGTGGTCTTCGGCATCGCCTTTCTGGCGCTGGTGATGAGCCCGGACTTCTCGTTCAGTGCGGTAGTGACCGCCGAGGGCACGTCCGGCGCGCGGCAGGGCTGGATCCTGCTGGCGGTGGCAGCGTTGCAAGTCTTTTCCTACCCGGCCCATGATCCGGTGATGATGGATCGCGGGTTTCTGGCCGATGAGAAGACGACCAAATGGTCCTTTCTCCATGCTTTCTGGATCTCGGTGCTGTGCATTCTGGGTTTTGGAATGTTCGGCATTCAGGCCAGCCTCGTCGGGGCGGAATATGAGGGCCAGCTGCTGGGCACTTGGGCGACCATGTTCCCGGGCTGGGTCTGGGCGGCGCTGATGCTGTCGCTGCTGATCTCGGCGCTGAGCACGCTCGATTCCGCGCTCAGCTCGGCGGCCCGCGTCACCGTCGAAGAGCTGGGCCTCCTGCCGCGCAGCCTGACCGGCGGGCGCATCGCCATGGTGGCCTTCATGGTGCTGGGCGCGGGGCTGACCCTTTGGGGCAACAGCTCGCTCTTTGATGCGGTGGCGGTCAGCGGCACGGCTTCGATGTTCCTGACGCCGGTGCTGGTGGTCGGGCTCGTGATGCAACGGCAGATCCCGCTCTGGTCCTATCTCGTGGCGTTTGGCGCGGCGATCCTCGGGGCGGCGGCGTATTTCCTGCGCGCGACCGAGTTTTTCGCGGCGATCCTGCCCGAGGCCCATAAATACGACCAACTGCTGGTGATCTGCATTGCCGTGCTGGTCGTCGGCTTTGCCGCGGTGCTTTACGGTGCGCGCGTCCGTCCGCTTGCGGCGGCGGAGTAACGCTGTTACGCCTCAATCCCGATAAAAATCTTCGGGATTGAGGCGCCCCCCTTTGCAAAACGATACTGTCCCCAGGCTGCAGGTCTCGAACCTTGTGCGGGAGTTCCAAGGTCAGCGCGTCGTGGATGACGTCTCGCTGGAGGTCATGCCGGGGCAGGTGACCTGCCTCCTGGGTCCGTCCGGATGCGGCAAATCCACCACATTGCGGATCATCGCCGGGGTCGACCGGCAGACCGAAGGCACGCTGGTGGTGGATGGCGAGACGGTCTCCTCCGACCGGGTCCATCTGCCCCCGGAAGAGCGCTCCATCGGGCTGATGTTTCAGGATTTCGCGCTTTTTCCCCATCTTAGCGTCGTGGACAATGTGGGCTTCGGGCTGCAGGGCAGCCGCAAGGCCAAACGCGGGCGCGCCCTCGAACTGCTGGAGCGGGTCGGACTGGCCCCGGATGCCGAGAAATACCCGCATCAGCTTTCTGGCGGCGAGCAACAGCGCGTGGCGCTGGCCCGGTCGCTCGCACCGCGTCCCCGGGTGATGCTGATGGACGAGCCGTTCTCGGGGCTCGACAATCGGTTGCGCGACGGGATCCGGGACGACACGCTCGAGGTGCTCAAGGACGAGGGGACCGCCGTGCTGCTCGTCACCCATGAGCCCGAAGAGGCCATGCGTATGGCCGATAGCATCGCGTTGATGCGCGGCGGGCGGATCGTGCAGCAGGGCGCGCCCTACAATGTCTATAACGCGCCGGTGGACAAGGCGGCCGCGGCGTTCTTCAGCGATATCAACGTGATCTCCGGCGTTGTGGAAGGCGCGCTGACCGCGACGCCCTTTGGTCAGTTCCTCGCCCCCGGTGTGCCCAATGGCCAGCGGGTCGAGATCGCGATCCGGCCCCAGCATCTGCGCATCGATTTCGACCGCAGCGGCAAGGGCCCGCTGCCCACTCCGCAGGATGGCACGCCCGCGCGGGGCACGGTGCAGCGGTCGCGCTTCATGGGGGCCGAAAGCCTCGTAGAGTTCCGCATGGATTTCGACGATGTCATGCTCAAGGCCAAGGTGCCGGGGGTGTTCATGCCCAAGCCGGGCACAGTGCTGTGGCTCTCGCTGCGGCGGGATCGCTGCTTCGTGTTTCCGGCGGTGGATTAACGGGCCGCGCGTAGGGCGGCGACGTCCTTGCCCGGCTCTTCGACGAAGAGCGCGCGCAGCACCTCCACCTCGGTGATCTCGTCGAGCCGGATGTCGTGGAACCGGTTGCAGGTTTCGCACCAAGCACCACAAACCCAGATCCGCCCCCAATACTCCAGGGCCAGGGGCCGGATCCGGTGGGGCATCCCGTCCCGGACGACCGAGAGCTTCTGTCGCCCGCGCAAGGCCGCGCGCAGGGTGGGCAGAAACTCCAGATGTCGGGCCTGCATGCCCGTGGGGGTCGGGGTGAAGCCCCAGACCGCCCCGGCGGTGCGACCATCCTCGGGCAACACCGCATCGAGCCGCTGCGACAGGCTTTCGGCGGCGGCGCGCAGGCCCGGGTCGCCGGCCTCGCCGATGATCGACAAACCGAGATGGAGCGCTTCGAGCTCGCTGCGCGACAGGGCCAGCGGGGGCAGGGTGATCTCGGCGGTCATGGCATAGCCCTTGCCCGGACGGCCCGCCACCGGCACGCCTTCGGCCTGCAACCGTTCCATATCCCGATAGATTGTCCGTTCGGTCACGCCAAAGCGCGCGGCGAGATCCGTCGCCACATGGGTGCGACCATCGCGGAGCGTCAGGATCAGGTCCTGGAGCCGGGCCGCGCGGGACGAAGGGGCAGGATCGGGCATATCCTGACATTAACTTGTCAGGGTGTGTGCGGCAATGCCCGTTGCCCGGATCTCTGGCCCGCAAATCATGGGCCTTGTCCGGGCCGCAGGCATTTGGCGCTTTTCATCCCCGGCGGGCTTGCCTAGCTCTGGGGATAACAGGCGGCCCGGTCCCGGGGCGCGACGCTAACGGAGTCAGACACATGCTCAACAATATTGGTCTTCCCGGCCTTCTCCTCATCGCTGTCGTGGTGCTCGTGCTTTTCGGGCGCGGCAAGATCAGCTCGCTCATGGGCGAGGTCGGCAAGGGCATCACCTCCTTCAAGAAGGGCGTGGCCGAGGGCAAGGAAGAGCTGGAAGACACGGCCGAAGTGGCGCGCGATGTGACGCCCGAGACCGAGACCGAAAAAGACAAAGTCTGATCCGGATCGGATCGCAGGATGTTTGACCTCGGCTGGACTGAGCTGTTGGTGGTTGGCGTTGTCGCGCTGATCGTCGTGGGGCCCAAGGATTTGCCCAAGCTGTTCCGCACGCTCGGGCGGTTCACGGGCAAGATGCGGGGCATGGCGCGCGAATTCAGCCGGGCCATGGATGACGCGGCCAACGAGTCCGGCGTCAAGGACATGGCCCAGGACCTGAAGGATGCGGCGAACCCCAAGAAGATGGGGATCGACCGGCTGGAGGACGCGGCCTCGTCCTTTGAGAAATGGCAGCCCGGCTCGAACACCTCGAAACTCTCCAAGGACCGGGCCGAAGCCGCGCGCAAGATCCACGAGGTCAGCGCCAAGCACGCGCAGGAGCGGCTCGACAAGGAAGCCGCCGCCAAGGCAGCCGACACAGCCGCGACCGCCGCCGCCGAGCCGGCCGAGAGCCCGGCCCCGGCGCCCTCTGCGCCGCCCACAACTGACAAAGCCTGAGCGCCCCCATGTCCAAATCCGATGACGATATCGAAGAGTCCAGCGCCCCGCTGATCGAGCATCTGGCCGAGCTGCGCACGCGGCTCATCCGCTCGGTTGCAGCCTTCATCGTGGGGATCGTGCTGGCCTTCACCGTGGCCGAGCCGATTCTGCAATTCCTGCTGGTGCCGATCGAGGAAACCTTGCGCGAGCTGGGCGACCCGTCGCCGACCTTGCAGTATACCTCGCCGCAGGAATACCTGTTCACGCTGTTCCGGATCTCGATGGTCTTCGGCTTTGCGCTGGCCTTCCCGGTCATCGCGCATCAGCTCTGGCGTTTCGTGGCGCCAGGCCTCTATCGCACGGAAAAAGCGGCGTTTTTGCCTTTCATCATTGCCTCGCCCTTCATGTTCCTGCTCGGTGCGTCTTTCGCGCATTTCGTGGTGACACCGCTGGCGATGGCATTCTTTCTGGGCTTTGCCGATGTCAGCTCGATCTTCGCCAACCTGATGTCCCGCGCGGTCACCGAGGTCGAGATCCCCGTGGACACACTGGTCGTGCCGGAAACAGCAGAGGGCGTGCGCATCACCTTCTTTGGCAAGGTGAACGAGAGCCTTGATATCACGCTGAAATTCATCATGGCCTTTGGCTTGTGCTTTCAGTTGCCGGTGATGCTGACGCTCATGGGTAAGGCGGGACTTGTCTCTGCGCCCGGTCTCGCCTCAGTGCGCAAATATGCGATGGTGGGCATCCTGCTGCTGGCCGCGCTGGTGACGCCGCCGGATGTGGTGACCCAGCTCATTCTCTTCGTGGTGGTTTACGGCCTTTACGAGGTGTCGATCTTCCTCGTGCGGCGCGTTGAGAAAAAGCGCGAAAAGGAGCTGCGGGCGCAGGGCCTTTGGGACGAGGATGACGCGGAGCCGGATCTCGAGAACGATCCTCTCTATGACGAGTTTCGGGACGAGGATGACCCGACCACCCCGACCACCGGAGGCGGCAAGGCGTGAGTGACGACATGATGCTGCGGATTGCCGAGGCGCTCGAGCGCCTCGCCCCGCCGCCCCTGGCCGCGCCGGATTTCACCGCCGCCGATGCCTTTCTGTGGCAGGAGCGGCCCGAAGCGGTCCTGCCGGTGGAGAATGTGAACCGGGTGGATATCGCGCTGCTGGTCGGGATCGCCCGGGCACGGGATACGCTGCTGGAAAACACGCTGCAGTTTGCGCGCGGGATGGCGGCGAATAATGCGCTGCTCTGGGGCTCGCGCGGGATGGGGAAGTCCTCGCTGGTCAAGGCCGTCCATGCGGAGGTGCTGCGCCAGGGCTTGCCGCTGAAGCTGGTGGAGGTCCCGCGCGAGGATCTGGCCAGTATCGGACGGCTGCTCGACCATCTGAGGGCCGCGCCGAACCATCGCTTCGTGCTCTATTGCGATGATCTGAGCTTCAGCCATGACGATCAGCATTACAAATCGCTGAAGGCGGTGCTCGATGGCGGGATCGCCGGGCGGCCGGAGAACGTGGTGTTCTATGCCACATCGAACCGGCGCCACCTGATGCCGCGGGACATGATCGAGAATGAACGCTCGAGCGCCATCAACCCCTCCGAAGCGGTGGAAGAGAAGGTGTCCCTATCGGACCGGTTCGGTCTGTGGCTGGGCTTCCATGCCTGTGATCAGGACCAGTATCTGAGCATGATCGACGGCTATTGCGCGGCCTATGGCGTCAAGATCGCGCCAGAGACCCTGCGCGCCGAGGCCATCGAATGGCAGGCAACACGGGGCGGTCGGTCCGGGCGTGTGGCGTGGCAATTCTTCACGGATCTGGCTGGCCGACACGGCGTGTCCCTCAGCGGCTGATGCCGGGCCATGGCGTCATCCGCATGCGGATGACGCGGACCCGCGTCGCATGGACCGGTTCTCTCATGTCAGATAAGGGACGGTGCGACCGCGCTGTCCGCATGCGGACAGCGCCCGGGCATCTTACGCGCCGCGTTCGAGGATCAGGCGGCCTTCGTTGATCTCGATCCGGTCGAAACTGTTCAGATAGCTCATCCCCAGAAGCGATTTCCGCATCTCGCCGCCATTGACCACGGCGCGCACATTCTCGTCCTCAATCGCGCCGAGCCGAACCTCCCGCAGCCTGACCGGCGCGGTTTCCACGCGGCCATTGGCGGTTTGTGCAAGCCCCGAGAACATCAGGTTCTCCGGGTTGATCCCGGCCCGCAGAGCATCTGCGCGGCTCAGGACAACCTCGCTCGCGCCCGTATCCACGATGAACTCGATCGGCGTGCCGTTCACGTCCAGCACCACATGGTAATGGCCATCGCGGCTGCGTGGGATCTCGACCCGTCCGGCCTCGGCAAACACTGCCTGCTGCGGCAGACCGATGCTGCGCTGATCGTTGAACATGCCATAGCCGATCACCACCAGGGCAAAGAGCAACGCCCAGACCCCCACGGTACGCAGCATCGCCCCCAACTGCCCGCGAAACGCCATCAGCGTTCCGCCGCCCACCAGGGCCAGCAGCAACAAAAGGTATATCACATTGCCAATCGCGTTTTCATCCATGCCCTATATATAGGACAGCCTGACGCAGGGGGGAGGGGGAGGTTACAAAACTCCCAGGTCGATCATCCCATTGAGCACGAATTGCACGGAAAGTGCCGACAGAAGCATGCCCAGCAGGCGGGTGATGACATTGATCCCGACCTGACCTAACAGCCGCTCCAGCACCCCGGCCAGAAGAAACATGCCCAGAACGCAGAACAGGACCACCGCCATGACCCCATGGACCGCCGCACTGTGGACCCAATCGGATTCGGCCTCTCCGGTCAGCAGGATCATCGTCGCGATGGAACCCGGCCCCGCGATCAGCGGCGTGGCGAGCGGAAAGACCGACGGATCATCCGTGGCGCTGTCTTCGTTGCTGGCCGCCTGATCCTCGCGTCGCTTCGTACGGCGCTCGAACAGCATGTCGAGCGCGGTCAGAAACAGCAAAATCCCCCCGGCGATCCGGAATGCCGGCATGGAGATGCCCAGAAAACCCAGCACGGCTTCGCCGGCAACACCGAACAAGGTCAGCAGGCCGAGCGCGACCCCGCAGGATCGCAGCGCGATGGCCCGCCTTGCTTTGGCGTCCATGCCCTGGGTCAAGGCCACGAAGAGCGGCGCGAGACCGATGGGATCGATCACGACGAACAGGGCAACAAAGGCAGTGATGGCTTCGGGGCTGGTCATAGCCGGAGCGATAGGCGCTTCGGGCTGATCCCGCAACCCCAGCCTTGCGCTCTGGATGGGGCGGGGCCAGTCTGGCCGGGATCATGCGGTGGAGCAGGGCGTCATGTCGGACTGTCGGTTCTGTAAACATCCCTTGCGGGACAAGGCCCGCGTCTGTGCCGAGTGCGGGCGCCACCAGAAATGGGGGACCTTGCAATCGGCCAACGCGCTGGTGGCGCTGCTTGTGGCGCTCCTTTCGGTGGCCACGCTGGCCTGGGACCGGATCTACCCGGTGCTCTATCCTGATCGCGCCGTTCTGCAGATCGAGATCCGGGATCAACCGGCGCCCGAAACCCTCACCTTTGATCTGACAAACCTGTCCTCGGTGCTCGCGGCGGTGCCCCGCTTTGCCTGGTGTCGACCGGTTGCGCCGGTGCGGTTTGTCCAACGCCTCGGCTATGTGTCCAGCGACGGATATGTCGCCCTGGAGCTCACGCCGCAGGCGCCGCGGTCGCTCGGGCTCGGGGATGCGGTCGTCACGATGGCCCTGGCGCAAGATCTCTTTCCCGAGGCTGCGGTGATGCCGGGCCTCAAAGGGGCGTTTGACTGTGCCATCACGCCCTCGGATGCCCATGACAGCGTGGCCCCCCTCGAAAGCTTCCACTTTCGGCTCTTTTTCCAATATGTGCGCGGTCTACGACTTGTCAGCGCCCGCGAAGGGACGCCGGACACGTTCGGAACAAGCCTCGACCCCAATCTGTTTTTCGCAAGGGCGCAGTTCTTCGGCTGCGGCCCGGTCAATCCAGATCCCGTGCTGCCCGCCTGCGAATAGCCGCTCAGGCTGCCTTTTCGGCTCGCTCGAGTTTTTCGAGCGCGGCCATCCACATGGCCTCCGCCCGGTCGAGCCCGTCCATGACCTCGGCGTATTTCTTGTTCCAGGTTTCGAGCTCCCCGGCCTTGGCATCCTCATAGAGCGCAGGATCGGCGAGCTTGGTCGAGAGCTTCTCTTGCATCGCCGTGATCTTTTGCACCCGCTCCTCGCATTTGCGCACCTCGGCCCGTAGGGCGAGGATCGCGTCGCGCGAGGGGCGCTTGGCGGCAGGGGTGGCGGCGGGTTTGGGCTTGCGCGGCTTGTCCGGGGTCAGGAGCATCTTGCGATAGGCCTCCAGATCCTCCTCATAGGGCGCCACATGGCCGTCCTTGACCAGCCAGAGTCGGTCCGCCACGAGGCTCAGCAGATGCATGTCGTGGCTCACGAGGATCACTGCACCTGTATAGGCGGTCAGGGCCTCGACCAGCGCTTCGCGACTTTCAATATCGAGGTGGTTGGTCGGCTCATCAAGGATCAGGAGATGCGGCGCATCCAGCGTGGCCAGCAGCAGCGAGAGCCGCGCCTTTTGCCCGCCGGACAGTCGCCCGACCTCGGTTTCGGCCTGCGCCGCCATCAACCCGAACCCGGCCAGCCGGGCGCGCAGCTTGGCCTGACCCTCGGCGGGGCGGACACGCAGCAGATGCTGGAGGGGCGTCTCCTCGACCCGCAGCTCATCGACCTGATGCTGGGCAAAGAACCCGATGCGCAGCTTGTTGGAGGAGGTCATCCGCCCCTCCATCGCCTGAAGCCGTCCGGCCAGCAGTTTCGACAGGGTTGATTTGCCCTCGCCATTGCGGCCCAGCAGGGCGATCCGGTCATCCTGGTCGATCCGCAGAGACAGTTTGCGCAGCACCGGCGTGCCGTCATAGCCCACCATCGCGCCCTCTGTGGCGACGATGGGGGGGCTCAACTCTTCGGGGGTGGGAAAGCTGAACACGGTGCGGGCCGCGTCTTCGGGGGCGCGGATCGTCTCCATCTTCTCGAGCATCTTGACCCGGGACTGGGCCTGTTTCGCCTTGGAGGCCTTGGCCTTGAACCGGGTGACGAAGCTTTGCAGATGGGCGCGCTTGGCCTCTTGCTTGCGGGCGGCGGCGGCTTGCAGGGCGCGCTTTTCCGCGCGCTGGCGGGCGAACTGGTCATAGGGGCCGGAATAGAAGGTGAGCTTGCGGTCCTCGAGATGGAGGATCCCGCCCACCGCCCGGTTCAGCAAGCCCCGGTCATGGCTGACGATCAGAACCGTATGGGGATAGCGCGCCAGATAGGCCTCGAGCCAGAGCGCGCCTTCGAGATCGAGATAGTTGGTCGGCTCGTCGAGCAGCAACAGGTCGGGCTGCGAAAAGAGCACGGCCGCCAGTGCCACGCGCATCCGCCAACCGCCCGAGAAGGCCGAGCAGGGCTGGTGCGTTTCGGCCTCGGTAAAGCCCAGACCGCGCAGGATCGACGAGGCCCGCGCCTCTGCCGACCAGGCGTCGATATCCGCGAGCCGGGTCTGGATATCGGCGATCCGCCCGGGGTCGGTCGCGGTCTCGGCCTCGGCCAGCAGGGTGGCTCGTTCGGTATCGGCCGCCAGAACCGTGTTCAGCAGCGAGACCTCGTTGCCCGGCACCTCCTGGCTGACCCCGCCGATCCGCGCGCCCATGGGCAGGGAAATCTCGCCCGTATCGAGGGTCAGCTCCCCCCGGATCAGGCGAAACAGGGTGGTTTTGCCCGTGCCGTTGCGGCCCACGAGGCCGACCTTGTGGCCCGTGGGGATGACGGCGGAGGCATGCTCGAGCAGGGGGCGACCCTCGACCGAGTAGGAGATGTCTTCGATACGCAGCATGGGGGGGATGTGGCGGGGTTTGCGCGCCCTGTCAACGGCTGCGCGTGGGGCACGGACGGGACGCCTCCGGCGGGAGTATTTGGGGAACAATGAGGAGGGGTGGAGCGTGCGGGTCCGGGCCGGGCAAGGGCTGCTGCGCAAGAACGTCTTTTCAACCTGCCCGGGCCGTGTTACGCGGCGCGCGAGTTTCCGGCGGCGTGCCCGCCAGGACGACCTTCAAAAGACACCCAAGGAGCGAAGCCCATGGCCATCCAGCGCACATTTTCGATCATCAAACCCGACGCCACCAAGCGGAACCTGACCGGCAAGATCAATGCCAAGTTCGAAGAGGCCGGGCTGCGGATCGTTGCGCAGAAGCGCATCCACATGACCAAGGCGCAGGCCGGCGTGTTCTACGGTGTGCACAAGGAGCGTCCCTTCTATGACGAGCTGTGCGAGTTCATGGCCTCCGAGCCGGTGATCGTTCAGGTGCTGGAAGGCGAGGACGCCATCGCCAAGAACCGCGAAGTCATGGGCGCGACCAACCCCGCCGACGCCGCACCCGGCACGATCCGCGCCGAGTTCGCCCAGAGCGTGGGCGAGAACTCTGTCCACGGTTCCGACGCGCCGGAAACCGCAGCCGAAGAGATCGCGTATTTCTTTGCCGGGATCGAACTGGTCGGCTAAGCGCCGCCCCTTTCATGCGTATCAGAGGCCGCCTTCGGGCGGCCTTTTTTCATGGGGTTGCCCCGGCTGTGTCGCGTTCGGGCCGTATTTCCATGGTGTGGTTCGGTCCAATCGGAGCAAAGAGGTCGAGATGTGCAGATCAGCAGTCCTAGTACTTGGCGCGGCCCTTGGGCTTGCGGCCTGTGGCGGCGGCAGCCCGGACATTCTCGCGCGGCAGGTGCCCCTGGACAATGCCACGCGGCTGCAGGCGCAGGCGCTGGTGGATGCGGGGTTGCATGACCCAGACTCGTCTTTCTATCGGATGGACCGCGCGTATCTGACCGCCGAGGGCGACACGGTGATCTGCGGCTCAGTGAACGCGTTGGCTCCCAAGGGCAGTTTTTCGGGGTTCACGCCGTTTTACGTGCGCTTCGAGATGAAGGGGAAGCGGAGCAAGACCAAGCAGCTTCTGATCGACACGCAAATCGCGCCGCTGCATTGCGCGCAGATTGCTGGCGGGGTCGTGCCGCGCGCGGGCTAGCCGCTGCGGGCGGGACGCACGCCGATCTCGTCCAGAATGCGTTCGATGCCGGGGATGCCATCGGGCTGGCTCTGGGCCTTCAACCCGTCAAAACGGCCGCGCAGCGCGTCCTTCTCGGCGCCCTTCGCGTCATTCCATGGACGGCCCTGCATCCCCATCACCAGCGCATAATAGGCGATGAAATGGGGGCGGGATCCCCCGTTGAGCAACCGCAGATAGGCCGCATCCGGACCCAGATCATGCAGCATGTCGGCATCCGCGATCCCGACCGCACTCAGGGCGTCGGCCATGGCGGGGCCAATGTTTCGAACAGACGTCAGGGGCTGTGGCATGGTGCCAGACTAGTCGCGCCAGACGCGCGAGAAAAGCCCGATCCGTGAAAGCCCGATCCGTGCGGGGAGCGGCACATTTTGCGGCCCAACCGGACCCCGCAAAATGGCAGTCGCGCACGCCCGGGAACAGGGGCGCGCGCGCTGCCTGCGGGGGATCGGGGTTAGATGCTCGCCCAGTCCGTAAAGCGGAAGGGGGGCTTCTCGGCCGAGGCGCCAGAGGCTGGCTGCGGGCTCGGAACCGGGTTGGTTGTCGGTGTCGGGGTTTGATCTTGATTTTGCATTTTACTCTCCACTCACACACGCGGGGTCTTTAAAAACTCTAGCCCTGCAGAGATATGTTACCACAATCGATGCGAAATCTTTTCAAAAATTTCGCAAATTAACCTCAAATTGCGCGGAACGCCGCGCGAGGCCCGCAAGGCCGCCCAAAAAACGGGCATCTCTCCGGCGCCTTTCCCGCCGAAAAAACCCTTGCCCAAAACGGTTTGGACGGACAGTGTGTCGCACAGGAGGCATGATTGTGATCGGGAGGGGAGCCCGGGCCGTTTCTCAGACAAGTTGAAGTCTGCAACAGGCTTGCAACGGTTTTGATCAACAATGGCCCGCTCAACGCGCTTCTTTTTCCAGATTGGACCGTGTCTCGAGACAAAAAACGATCCATGGGAGGATACATTGTCTTATCACGCGACCACAAAGACCGGACGTCTGCTGCTGGGGGCTGCCATGGGGCTGGCCCTGACAGCCGGGGCGGTGCAGGCGGACACCATTCGGTTCTGGACCACCGAAGAGCAGCCCGAGCGCCTCGCCAAGCAGCAGGAGATGGCCGCGCAGTTCGAAGCGCAGACCGGCACCGCCGTCGAGGTGATCCCGGTCACCGAGAGCGATCTGGGCACCCGCGCCACGGCGGCCTTCGCGGCGGGCGATCTGCCGGATGTGATCTATCACACCCTGCAATACGCGCTGCCTTGGGCCGAGGCGGGCATTCTCGACACGGATGCGGCCAGCGAAGTGGTCGAGGATCTGGGCGAGGGGACCTTTGCGCCGGGTGCGCTGGCCATGGCTTCGACCGGGGATGGTGTGGCCTCGGTGCCCGTGGATGGCTGGACCCAGATGGTGGTCTACCGCAAGGACAAGTTCGAAGAGATGGGGCTGGAGGCGCCGACCTCCTTTGCCAATGTGACCGCCGCGCTGGAAAAGCTGCACAACCCGCCCGAGATGTATGGCTTCGTGGCCGCCACCAAGGTGGACGAGAATTTCATGTCTCAGGTGCTGGAGCATGTTTTCCTCGCCAATGGCGTGAGCCCTGTGGATGACGACGGTTTTGCGCCGCTGGACGAGGCGGCGACCACAGAGGTGCTCGACTTCTACAAGGCGATTGCCGAGGCGTCGCCCCCGGGGGAGCTCTACTGGAAGCAGTCGCGCGAGCTCTATTTCGCGGGGCAGGCGGCGATGATCATCTGGTCGCCCTTCATCCTCGACGAGCTGGCCGGTCTGCGTGACAGCGCGCCGCCCACGATCAATGATGACCCGACCAGCTCGGAGCTGGCGAGCCTGACGGGGATTGTCACCAATTTCTCGGGCCCCTCGAACCCTGATGGCGCGGCTTGGGGCGATATCCGCTATTTCGGCATCACCAATGACGCGGATACGGATGCGGCCATGGAGTTCGTGAAGTTCTCGGTCGATGAGGGCTACACCCAGACGCTCAGCATTGCGCCCGAGGGCAAGTTCCCGGTGCGCAAGGGCACGGCCGAAGAGCCGAGCAAGTTCACCGATGCCTGGTCGCAGCTGCCTGTGGGCGTGGACCGCAAGGCGCCGCTCGGGGATCTTTATGATCCGCGCATGATCGCCGAGATCGTCGGCGGGCTGGATGTGGCGCAGCGCTGGGGCGTGGCCGAGGGGCAGCTCTCGCTGGCGTCCAAGATGATCAACAGCCAGGCGATCAACCGCATCGTGCGCCAGTATATCGATGGCGAGGTGGATGCCTCGGCTGCGGTTGCGGCGATGAACGACGCGCTGTCCCAGATCAACTGATCTGAGCGGCCCATGGCGTCCCGCACAGTCGGGGCGCCCTGACTTTGCCTCGGAGCGGAATCACATGACGGATACGCCCACTCCCACACCGCCCACCGGGCGGGGTGCCTTGCAGCGACGCGAGGCGCGCCTGGCCTGGGGGCTGTTGCTGCCCACGGTGATCAGTGTGTCGCTGGTGGTGATCCTGCCCTTGCTGGCGATCTTCTGGATCAGTTTCAAACCCGTGCGCCTCGCCGATCTGCGCCCGACGGCCCCGATCGTGCGCGAGAGCCTGCGCGGTTCCGGGGATAATCTGCGGATCGAATACCGGGTTCGGAATTCAAGCCAGGACAAGACCGTGGCCGATGTGGTCCTGACCGATACGCTGCCGCCTCAGGTGCAGCTCATTGGCCCGCCGCCCGAGCCCTGCACGCTGGACGGGCGCGCGTTGCGCTGCGTTTTCGGGGATATTCCCGGCGGGTTCAACGAGCGGATCCGCCTGCCGGTGACCCTCGCGACCGGGGTGGATGAGGACGGCGCCGAGGAGGCTGTCGAGGGTGGCGCACCGGTCATCACCGGCACCGGCGACAGCATTTTGACCAATGCCGAGTTCACGCTGGAAAACTTCGCCCGGGTCTTTGACGGCGACGAGTTCCTCGAGGTGCTGTGGGTGACGCTCTTTTACACGGTGTTCGGGACGCTGGGGGCGCTGCTCTTCGGGCTTTTTGCGGCGATGCTGCTCAACAAGTCGTTCAAGGGGCAGGGGATCCTGCGAGGGCTCTACCTTTTTCCCTATGTCGCGCCGGTCATCGCTGTGGCCTTCACCTGGGTGACGCTGTTTGATCCCTTTTCGGGCTCGGCCAATGCGCTGCTCATTCAGATGGGGGTGACCGATGAGGCGATCAATTTCTTCGGCCAGCGCCCGCTCGCGCTGATCATGGTGACGGTGTTCGAGATCTGGCGGTACTTTCCGCTCTCGTTCCTGTTCATCCTCGCGCGGATGCAGAGCATCGACACGGATATGTATGAGGCCGCCGATATGGACGGGGCCTCGCCGTTCCAGAAGTTCTGGTATCTCAGCCTGCCCATGCTGGTGGGGATCCTGTCGGTGCTGTTCCTGCTGCGCTTCATCTGGACCTTCAACAAGTTCGACGACATTTTCCTGCTGACCGGGGGCAATGCGGGGACGCGGACCCTGACGGTGAATGTCTATGAGCAGGCGTTCGCCGTGAGCAATATCGGGGCGGGTGCGGCGGTGGCCGTGGTCATCTTCGGCTGTCTTTTGCTGTTTTCGGTGCTGTTTTTCCGCTTCATCAGTCGGGAGGAAGGGCTGTGACCGCGCGCCTGTGGCCGTCGGGAGGACGCGTCTGCAACGCGGGCCTCCGGCGGGAGTATTTTGGGAACAATGAGG
Source organism: Dinoroseobacter sp. S124A (assembly GCF_049801015.1). Taxonomy (NCBI): domain Bacteria; kingdom Pseudomonadati; phylum Pseudomonadota; class Alphaproteobacteria; order Rhodobacterales; family Roseobacteraceae; genus Dinoroseobacter; species Dinoroseobacter sp. S124A. The sequence continues at coordinate 907,455 of NZ_JBNAGD010000001.1, forward strand.
AGGGCCGGGCGTGAAGATGTTCTGGCATGGCCTTGTGACCGGGCCGGTTCTGGGCGCGCTCTGGATGGTGGTTCTGTCGACTACCGTGGCGGTGACCATGTCCTTTGCCACGGGCGATCCGTTCAAGCCGGCGACCCTGCTATCGCTGATCTGGGGGGCGGCGATCGGGGCGCTTTTGCCCCTGCGCGCGGGCGACCGGATTGTGCAGGCGGGCGCGGCGGTGGCGCTGGCCGCGCTGGTGCTGGTCGGGATCGGACCGCTGGTGATGGGCGAGGGCGTGAGCCTTGTGGCGCGCGGGGTTGCGGCGCTGGCCCTTGCCGGGATCTTCGTCTGGTCCATGAGCGCGATCCTGCATGAGATGCCCGCGGGCGCGCTCAATCGCCATGAATTCGAGGCCGCGGTGATCCGGTTTCTGACCGGGTTCGGCTATATCTTCTTCACGGCCATCGTGATCATCCCCTTTTACGTGATGGTGATGACCAGCCTGAAATCCCAGCAGGCGCTGTTGCAGAACCCGCTCGATTTCTCGCTGGATCTGAGCCAGGGCTGGGACCTGTTCCGGTCCTATACCGAGCTCTTCGGTCAGTTCAATTTCGGCACCTATCTCTGGACCTCGTTCCTGGTCTCGGTGCTGACGGTTCTGATCACGCTCGCCTTCTCGATCCCCGGGGCCTATGCAGTGGCGCGGCTGCGCTTTGCCGGGCGGGCGGCGTTTTCGCGCTCGATCCTGCTGATCTACATGGTGCCGATGATCGTGCTGGCCCTGCCGATCTATATCGCCTTTTCCGTCACCGGGCTGCGCAACACCATCTTTGGCATCGTGCTGATCTATCCGGTCACGACGATCCCCGTGGCTTTGTACATGTTGCAGGGCTATTTCCGGGGCCTGCCGGCGGAGGTCGAGGAGGCGGGCCTCATGGACGGGCTCAACCGGTTGCAGGTGATCTGGAAGATCACCCTGCCGCTCGCACTGCCCGCGCTGGCCTCGGTGAGCCTGTATGTGTTCATGATCGCCTGGAACGAGTTCCTCTTGGCCTTCATGTTGCTCGACGACCCGTCGAAATTCACGCTCACACGGGGCATTGCCAGCCTCAACAGCTCGGAGATCCCGCGCCAGCACCTGATGGCGGGGGCGGTGATCGCGACCGTGCCGATCATGGCGATCTTCCTCGGGCTGGAGCGGTTCATGACCAAGGGCCTGACGGCCGGATCGGTGAAGGGATGAAGGATCTATCAATGGATGTGGATGCGCTGGACGCGGAGGCCGAGCGCATCCTGCGGATGAATGACCGGGGCGGGTATTCCGTGCCCACCGCCGGGCTTTATCCCTATCAGTGGAACTGGGACAGCGCCTTTGCAGCCTATGGCTACGCGATGTTCGATCTCGATCGCGGATGGCGCGAGCTTGAGGTGCTCATGGCCGGGCAATGGCCCGACGGGATGGTGCCGCATATCCAGTTCCACAAGGTCGATCCGAGCTATTTCCCCGGCCCCGACATCTGGGGCGGTGTGGGGCCGGTGCCGTCCTCGGGGATCAGCCAGCCCGCGATTGCGGCGACCATGGCCCGGCTGGTCTATGAGCTCGACCCGGGTGCGGGGGCCGAACGGATGCGCGCGCTCTATCCGAAATTCATTGCCTGGCATCGCTGGTTCATGGAGTGGCGGCTGGACCGGGACGCGGTCTGCTTGACCCATCCCTGGGAGGCCGGGCGCGACAATGCCCCGGACTGGGACGGACCGCTTGCGCGGATCGACCCGAGCGGCATCGCCCCCTATGAGCGGCGCGATACAGGCCATGTGGACCCGAGCATGCGCCCGAAAAAGGCCGATTACGACCGTTATCTCTGGCTCGTGAAGCAGGGCCATGACTGCGGTTGGGATCAGGCCCATCTGCGCGATGTGAACCCGTTCCGCATGGCCGATCCGACCATGCATTTCACGCTGCTGCGGGGCCACCGGGACCTGATGTGGCTTGGCGCGGAGCTGGGGCTCGACACGGGCCCGCTGCCAGACTGGATCGCGCAGTTGGAGGCCGGGGCCGAGACGCTCTGGAACGCGCAGCTGGGCGCCTATGATTGCCGCGATGCGGTGACCGGGGACTGGGCCGATGCTGTCAGCAACGCCGCCTTTCTGTGCTGGTATGCCCGGGTCGATCCCAAGACCACCGCCGCGGTCTATGCCCGCGTCCAGTCCAAGGTGCAGTTCGGCGTGGCGAGCCATGATCCCGACAGCCCGGCCTTTGAGCCCAAGCGGTATTGGCGGGGGCCGACCTGGGCGATGATGAACATGCTGATCGCCATGGGTCTGGATGAGGCCGGCCGGCCCGAGGGCGCGGCCCTGCGCGCCTCCACCGTGCGGCTGATCGCGGGCAACGGCTTTGCCGAGTATTTCGACCCGCTGACCGGGGCACCGGCAGGGGGCAAGGATTTCACCTGGACAGCGGCCATCTGGCTCGGCTGGGCCAGCCCGAAGGCGCGGAGGGGACGATGGGCGGCATAACTCTCAACAAGGTCGAGAAATGGTTCGGCGATGTGCAGGTCATCAAGGGGGTCGACCTGCAGATCAAGGATGGGGAGTTCGTGGTCTTTGTCGGCCCGTCCGGCTGCGGGAAATCCACCCTGCTGCGGATGATCGGCGGGCTGGAGGACACCTCGCGCGGGGCGATCCTGATCGATGGCGAGGATGTCACGGACCACCCGCCTGCCAAGCGCGGGCTGACCATGGTGTTCCAGTCCTACGCGCTCTATCCGCATATGTCCGTGCGCGACAATATGGGGTTCTCGCTGAAAACAGCCGGGGCACCCGAGGCCGAGATCCGCGAGAAGGTCGATGCCGCCGCCGCCGTGCTCAAGCTTGAGGCCTATCTCGACCGCCGTCCCAAGGATCTGAGCGGCGGGCAGCGTCAGCGGGTCGCCATTGGCCGGTCCATCGTGCGCGCGCCCACGGCGTTTCTCTTCGACGAGCCGCTCTCGAACCTCGATGCGGCCCTGCGGGTCGAGATGCGGTACGAGATCGCCAAGCTGCATCAGAGCCTCGATACCACGATGATCTATGTCACCCATGACCAGGTGGAGGCGATGACGCTCGCCGACCGGATCGTGGTGCTGGAGTTTGGCAAGATCGCGCAGGTGGGCACGCCGCGCGAGCTTTATGAGAACCCCGCCAACCTCTTCGTGGCCCAGTTCATCGGCAGCCCGAAAATGAACGTGATGCCCTGCAGCACGGGCGGCGGCGCGTTCCAGCTTGAGGGCGGGCGCGGCGGTGACTTCGCGGGCCCGCATCCCGCGACCCATCTGGGCATCCGGCCCGAACATATCACGCTGGGTTCCGCCGGGACCGGGGCCTGTGACGGGCGCGTGGATGTGGTCGAGTATCTCGGCGCGGACACGCTTCTGGTGCTCGATTGCGGCCCCTTGGGCCGGGTGACGGCGCGGGTGATCGGCGACACGGCTCTGACGCCGGGGGCCGATGTGGGGCTGAGCTTTGATCCTGAAAAACTGTCCTTTTTCGGCGCTGATGGGCTTGCGATCCGGACGGGGGCATGAGCGCGTCTCAGACCGCGCTCTTCCGGCGGCTCTTTGACCTGACGGGCAAGCGGGCGCTGATCACCGGCGCGTCCAGCGGGATCGGCGCGCATCTGGCGCGGACCCTTGGCCAGGCCGGGGCGGATGTCGTGCTGGCCGCGCGCAGTCAGGGCACGCTCGAACGCTACTGCGCGCAGCTCCGGTCGGAACAGATCGGCACAGAGATTGCCGTGATGGACGTGACCGATCCGGGCTCGGTGCAGGCAGCGGCAGAGGCCGTGGGCGCGGTCGACATCCTGATCAACAATTCCGGCGTCTCGGGGCAGAGGATGTTGATGGAGACAGAGGAGGAGGATTGGGACCGGGTGCTCGACACCAATCTCAAGGGGGCATGGCGTGTCTCCAAGGCGTTTGCGCCGGGGCTCGTGGCGCGGCAGGGCTGTATCCTCAATGTCGCGTCGATTCTCGGGCTCGGTCTGCTAAAGACGGTCGGGCCTTACGCGGCCTCCAAGGCTGGGCTGATCCAGCTGACCAAGGCGATGGCGCTGGAGATGGCCCGCGACGGGGTGCGGGTGAACGCGCTCGCCCCGGGCTATACCGAGACCCCGATCAATGCCGCCTTCTTTGCGACCCCGGCGGGAGAAAAGATGATCCGCGGCATCCCGCAGCGACGGCTCGCCCAGCCCGAGGATCTGGACGCCGCCGTGCTCGGCCTTGTGGGGCCCGGCGCGCGTGCCACGACCGGGGCGGTCTTCGTGGTCGATGGGGGCCATTTGCTCAGCCTCGGCTGACTGCCCCTGCGGTACCTTGTTGCAGGTGCAATAACTTCTTCCCAGAGCCGATGTCAGCCGTTAACACTTGGCTTGGGATATGCGCCGCCAGAAGGCAGCCGCATGGGAGCGATCCGATCAACTGCCGCCGCCACAGGCTTCGGAGACGCAATGAGTTTTGATTTTCTATCCGACCCCACACGGCCCTTCTATGACGGGCTCGCCGAAGGGCGTCTCATGATCCAGACCTGTCTGGCATGCGGCACCAGTTGGGCCCCCCCAACGACTCGCTGCGAAAACTGTAACGAGACGCAGCTGGAATGGCGCGCCTCGGCCTGTCTCGGCACGTTGGAACGGGTGATCCCGCTGGGCGATGAGGCGGCCTTTGGCGATGATCCCGATGCCACTCGCGCGATCGGCGCGGTCAGCCTACGCGAGGGGCCGGTGGTTTCGGTGCGCATCGCGGGGGCAGTGCCGCCCGTGGGCTCGGTGGTCGAGATCCAGGTCCTGGCCGGTTCGCTGATCGCCCGCGCCCCGTCAGGGGTGTGAGATCCGCCGCAGCTGCCGGTTGCGCTCCAGCACGTCGAGCCCCTGCATCTGCAGGTAGTGCAGCATGTCGATGAAGACCCAGTTCTCCGCCAGCTTGTCGCCCTCGCGGCGATAGACATCGACCACGCGCATATCCGCCGGAGAGCCCGCGCCCGGAAGCCCCATGAACCCGCCCTTGGTCGTATTTGTCAGGTTGGGCCAGCCGAAAAACGCGCCGTAATTGCCCTCGGCCAAGCGGGCCACATGGCCGTTGAAGGTCTTGTCGCCGAGGCTCAGCCGGAAGGGGAAGGTGTGCTGCTCCTGATAGCGGCGCAGGGTCTGGGTCGCCCCGATCCCGTAAGGCCCGTACCAGCTCATATCGTCATGCCAGCTTTTCCGGAGCATCTCGATCCCGGCCCGGTCATTGCCTGACTGGTTGAGCGCGCTCAGATCCGCCACCATCCGTTCGATCAGTTCCAGTGTGGCGATGCCCTCTGCCGGATCGTGGGGCCCGGTGAGCAGCCCGTCATGGGTGCGCGGACCCGGATAGATCGCCATGGACCCCGTGGCCGGGGGCAGGGGATAGACCCCCGCCTGATGCATCAGCGAAAGGATGTCGATGAAGGTCGCGCTCTCGGTGATCCGGTCGCCCTCGACCCTGTGGAACTCCGCATAGCGCAGCCATGTCAGCCGCCCGGTGGCCGGGATGTCGAGAAAGTCATGGTCGAACAGCCCGGTCAGATGCCCCATGGAGCAGACCCAGATCCCCGGGGCTGCCGCCCGATCGCTCTGGCCCGCAAAGAACACATCCTGACGGCGATGGAGGGTCGGCATCGCCTCGGCCAAGGGGGTCCAGAAGGCCGCGCTGACGGCCTCGGGACCAGTCTGCTCGTGAAAGGGCGCGACCCCGCGCCAGTGCCAGTCCGGGGTCACATGACGCGCCAGCGCGGCGGTCATGCCTGCAGCCCCGGCGGCGTCGAGATCTGCGAAAAGGGCCTGTGCCCGGGCCTTGGCGGTTTGAAGCTGTGTCATGACAATGCGGGAATCGGGGATATCGTCGCGACCTTGCGGCGCGGGGGCAGGGACCGCAAGCGCGATCTGCCTGCAGTTGCATGGGGGCGGGATGCGGGGCATTCTGGTCCCACCCGGAGGAGAGTTTCGATGAACGACCAGACCCCCTTGCGCCGAAATGCCGAAGGGATTGCCACCGCGCTCGACGTCATGCGTCAGAGCTTTGGCGACCGGCTGCAGACCGGCGCGGCCCTGCGGGCCCAGCACGCCCATACGACCACATGGCTCGAAACCCAGCCCCCCGATGCGGTGTTCTTCCCGCGCGAGACGGCGGAGGTTCAAGAGGTGCTGCGGATCTGTTCGGCCTATGGCATGCCGCTTGTGCCTTTTGGGACCGGCACGTCTCTGGAGGGGCATGTGAACGCGCCGCTGGGGGGGCTGTCGCTGGATTTCTCCGAGATGAACAAGGTGCTGGCAGTGAATCCCGAGGATATGGATTGCGTCGTCCAGCCCGGCATCACCCGCAAGGCCCTGAACGAAGAGTTGCGCGCGACGGGCCTCTTTTTTCCGGTCGATCCCGGCGCGGATGCCTCGATCGGCGGGATGGCCGCGACCCGGGCCTCGGGCACCAATGCGGTGCGCTATGGCACCATGCGCGACGCGGTGATGGCGATCGAGGCCGTGACCGCCGATGGCCGGGTCATGCGCACGGCGCAGCGGGCGCGCAAGACCTCTGCGGGCTACGACCTGACCCGACTGCTTGTGGGGTCCGAGGGCACGCTTGCGGTGATCACCGAGCTGACCCTGCGGCTGCACGGGATCCCCGAGGCGGTGGCGGCGGCGACTTGCAGCTTTCCGAGCGTGGCCGAGGCCTGCAACGCGGTGATCGAGACGATCCAGTACGGCGTGCCCGTGGCGCGGATCGAGTTTCTCGACGTCGTGTCGATCCGGGGGATCAACGCCTATTCCGGACTGTCCCTGCCCGAAGCGCCGCTGCTGTTGCTGGAGTTCCACGGCTCCGAGGCGGGCGTGGCCGAGCAATCCGAGACCTTTGGCGAGATCGCCGCCGAGCATGGCGCGCTGGCCTTTGACTGGACCGCCGATGCCGAGGCGCGCACGGCCATGTGGCAGGCCCGCCATGATGCCTATTGGGCGATGAAATCCCTGCGGCCCGGGGCGGATGTCTTTGTCACGGATGTCTGCGTGCCGGTCTCGAAACTGGCCGAAGCGGTCACCGCCTCGGCGGAGAAGGCCGAAGCCGAAGGGTTCATCGCGCCCACCGTGGGCCATGTGGGGGACGGGAATTTCCATGTCGCGCTCCTCATCGATCCGGAGGATCCCTCCGCGCGCGCCCGGGCCGAGGCTTATGTGGGCTGGCTGAACGATCTGGCGATCTCGCTGGGCGGGACCTGCACCGGCGAGCATGGGATCGGGCAGGGCAAGGCGAAATACCTCGGGCGCGAACTGGGTCAGACCTCGCTCGACATGATGGCGGCGGTGAAACAGTCGATGGATCCGGACAATATTCTGAACCCCGGCAAGCTGTTTCAGGCCTGAAACCGGAGGGATCCATGCAAAAACCGCCGGATTTCCCGGCAAACCCGCAGAATTCGCGATCACGGCGCCGCCGAATGCGGGTCATAAAAAATTTACCAGTTGATAAAATTTTCGCGCCGTGTAGCGTTTTCTTCAGTCACCCGCGTCAAAGGTAGCCAACATGTCTGCAAACCCGCACACTCCCGGTGTCGTGAAGGCCCGCTTGTCCGAGGATGAGCTTGAGGCGAATTTTACCGACCTGCATGCCCCTTACGAGGTGCACGAAGCGCGCGTCGCGGCGGATCGGTGCTATTTCTGCCATGATGCGCCCTGCATCACCGCCTGTCCGACCAGCATCGATATTCCGCTCTTCATTCGGCAGATCGCCACGGACACGCCCGAGGCGGCGGCCCGGACGATCTTTGACCAGAACATTCTGGGCGGCATGTGCGCCCGGGTCTGCCCGACCGAGACCCTCTGCGAGGAGGCCTGCGTCCGTGAGGCGGCCGAGGGCAAACCGGTGGAGATCGGCCGTTTGCAGCGCCATGCGACCGACACGCTCATGGCGCAGGGCGATCACCCCTATACCCGCGCGGCTGAGACCGGCAAGCGCATCGCGGTGCTGGGGGCAGGGCCGGCGGGGCTTGCCTGTGCGCACCGTCTCGCGCTCAAGGGCCATGCGGTCGACCTCTATGACGCCAATACCAAGCCCGGCGGGCTCAACGAATATGGCATCGCGACCTACAAGACCGTGGATGATTTCGCCCAGGCCGAGGTCGACTGGCTGCTCCGGATTGGCGGGATCACCCTCCATCAGGGCAAGGCGCTGGGGCGCGATCTGGATCTGACCGCGCTGGCCGACGAGTATGACGCGGTCTTCCTCGGGATCGGCCTTGCGGGCGTGAACGCGCTCGCCATCGAAGGAGCTGACAAGGACAATGTCGCCGACGCGGTGGAGTTCATCGCCGCCCTGCGTCAGGCCGATAACAAGGCCGACATGCCCGTGGGCCGCCGCGTCGTGGTGATCGGGGGCGGGATGACCGCGGTCGATGCCGCCGTGCAATCGCGGCTTCTGGGGGCCGAGGATGTCACCATCGCCTACCGGCGGGACAAATCCGCCATGAGCGCGAGCCTGTTCGAGCAGGAGCTGGCCACCGCCAAAGGCGTCCGCATCCTCTATAACGCGCAGCCCAAGCGGATCCTCGGCAACGGGGCCTGCGACGGGGTCGAGTTTGCCTATACCGAGAGCGGCCCGGACGGGCTGCGCGAGACCGGCGAGACCCGCGTGGTGGCCGCTGATCAGGTGCTGCGCGCCATTGGCCAGACCCTCGAAGGGGCGCCCGAGGCGCTGACGATCACGGGCGGCAAGATCGCCGTCTCCGAGACCGGGCGCACGGACATGCCATCGGTCTGGGCCGGGGGCGATTGCGCGACCGGAGGCGAGGACCTGACGGTCACTGCCGTGGCCGAAGGGCGCGACGCTGCCGAAGACATTCACGCCAGCCTGATGGGCTAACCGGAGGCGCTGCCTTCAGAAAGGACGACTGGACATGGCTGATCTGCGATCTGAATTTGTCGGGGTGAAATCGCCCAACCCGTTCTGGCTGGCCTCCGCGCCGCCGACGGACAAGGAATACAACGTCCGCCGCGCCTTTGAGGCTGGCTGGGGCGGTGTCGTGTGGAAGACGCTGGGCTTTGACCCCCATGTGGTGAACGTGAACGGCCCGCGCTATGGCGCGGTCTGGGGGGCGGATCGCCGACTGCTGGGCCTCAACAATATCGAGCTGATCACCGACCGCCCGTTGGAGGTGAACCTGCGCGAGATCAAGCAGGTCAAGCGTGACTACCCGGACCGGGCGATGATCGTCAGCCTCATGGTGCCCTGCGAAGAGGAACCCTGGAAGAAGATCCTGCCTTTGGTCGAGGATACCGGCGCCGACGCGATCGAGCTGAATTTCGGCTGCCCCCACGGGATGAGCGAGCGCGGCATGGGCTCTGCCGTGGGGCAGGTGCCCGAGTATATCGAGATGGTGGCGCGCTGGTGCAAGCAGCACACGCGCATGCCGGTGATCGTCAAGCTCACGCCGAACATCACCGATATCCGCTATCCGGCGCGAGCGGCGAAATCCGGCGGGGCGGATGCAGTCAGCCTGATCAACACCATCAGTTCGATCACTTCGGTCAATCTCGACAGTTTCAGCCCGGAGCCGAGCATCGACGGCAAGGGCTCCCATGGCGGCTATTGCGGCCCGGCGGTCAAGCCGATCGCCCTCAACATGGTCGCCGAGATTGCCCGCGATGCGGAGACGGCGGGCCTGCCGATCTCGGGGATCGGCGGGGTGACGACCTGGCGCGACGCGGCGGAATTCCTCGCCCTCGGGGCCGGCAATGTGCAGGTCTGCACGGCGGCCATGACCTATGGGTTCAAGGTCGTCGAGGAGATGATCACCGGCCTGTCCCAGTATCTCGACGAGCGAGAGATGGGACTGTCCGACCTCATCGGGCGGGCCACGCCGAATGTGACCGATTGGCAGTATCTGAACCTGAACTACGTGGCCAAGGCCAAGATCGATCAGGACGCCTGCATCAAATGCGGGCGCTGCTACGCGGCCTGTGAGGACACGTCACATCAGGCGATCTCCATGAGCGAAGACCGCGTGTTCGAAGTGATCGACGCGGAATGCGTCGCCTGCAACCTCTGCGTCAATGTCTGCCCCGTGGAGGACTGCATCAGCATGATCGAGATGACCCCGGGCGAGGTGGACCCACGCACGGGTAAGGTGGTCGAAAAGACATACGCCAACTGGACCACGCATCCGAACAATCCGTCGGCACAGGCCGCGGAATGACAGGCCGGCGTCAGGACTACTCGTCCTGCGCCGCCATGTCTGCCGGAAGCACGCGCGGCACCATCGCCTTGTCCGGTTCCGCCGTCATCAGGGCGGTGGCCAGAGCCTCGGCGCTGAGCCTGGGCAGGGTCGGCTCGCGATAGGACAGCGCATTGCGCGCCTGTGCCTCGTCCAGAGGATCCCGTGGCGCCTCGGCACCGGTGACATCCGTGGACTTGGCCTCCTTGTCGGCCTTCTGCTTGAGCTCGGTGAGTGTCGCCGCTTCGCCCGCCTGACGGCTATGGGACGATGCGGAGCCGCTCGCCTTGGCAACACGCGTGACCGCATCCGGGATCCTTTGGCCCGATTGCGGCAGAGATTGCTGTGGACCCATGGGGGAGACCCCCGGGCCGGTATCGAAATATGGTCTGTGCCCCTCGATCTTCATGACACGCCTCGCGGTTCATAACGCCGCCCACCGCATTCAGACCTATCACCGAAGTCTTACCGGGGCGTTAAGAGGGGCCGCTCGCGGGGCCGGATGCGCCCTCCGGCGCCGGGGCAAGAAGTCGCGCGAACATATGATCGAGGAATTGTGCGGCATCGGGGAACGGGTCCTCGCCCGTGCCGAGCACCATGTCGATCTGGGTCCGGAAATCCGCGTAGTGCTGGGTCGTGGCCCAGATCGAGAAGATCAGGTGCTTGGGGTGCACTGGCGCGATCTTGCCCGCCGCGCTCCAACCGGCAATGACCTTGGCCTTCTCATCCACAAGGCGGCGCAGATCGCCGCTCAGAAGGCCTTCGATCTCTGGCGCGCCTTGCAGGATTTCCGTTGCAAACAAACGGCTTTCACGGGGAAATTCACGTGCCATCTCAAGCTTGCGACCCACATAGGCGCGCAGCTCCTGCATGGGGTCGCCCTCAGCATCCATGCTGATCAGCGGATCGAGCCATGTCTCGAGGATCTGCGACAGGACCTGCGTATAGATCGCTTCCTTGCCCGCGAAATAGTAGAGCACATTCGGCTTCGAGAGCCCGGCCCGGGTGGCGATCATGTCGAGCGTCGCGCCGCGAAATCCGTGCTGCGAAAAGACATCCAGCGCGGCGTCGAGGATCGCCTCGCGCTTGGCTTTCTGGATCCGGGTTTGTCGGAGCGGCGGCTTGTCCTGGGCGGCGTTGGAAGGGGCGCGGGGCATTGAAGGGGGCCTTCTGAAAATAGTGCACGTCGAAACACACGAGCTGGCATAGGATCAGTACACGTTAACCGCGCTTGATTCACAAGCGAAACGCGGAACAGATGTGCGGATCGGCGATCTGTGGGCTGTCTGGGGCGGGCTAAGCTTGACTGGCTCCTGCGCTTTGATAGCCTGAATTGGACCATTTGGTCAAACTGTGTGAGCGACGCGAAGGGAGACTGCCATGGCCTTGGATTCCAAGTCCCGACCGAACGATCTGAGTGCGTTCTGGATGCCGTTCACGGCAAACCGACAGTTCAAGTCGAACCCGCGCATGTTCGTGGCCGCCGAGGGCATGCATTACACGACCGCCGAAGGGCGGCAGGTGCTGGACGGGACAGCGGGGCTCTGGTGTTGCAATGCGGGGCACAAGCGCCCCAGGATTGTCGAGGCGATTCAGGCCCAGGCGGCGGAGCTTGATTACGCGCCCGCCTTCCAGATGGGCCACCCCAAGGCGTTCGAGCTTGCCAATCGTCTGGTCGAGATCGCGCCAGAGGGTATGGATCATGTCTTTTACACGAATTCCGGATCCGAGGCCGTTGAATCGGCTCTGAAAATTGCGATTGCCTATCACCGGGCGCGTGGCGAGGCGGGCCGGACCCGGCTAATCGGGCGGGAGCGGGGCTATCACGGGGTCAATTTCGGTGGGATCTCGGTTGGGGGTATCGTCAATAATCGCAAGCATTTCGGTGCGTTGCTGACCGGTGTTGATCACCTTCCCCATACGCATATCCCGGAAAACCAATGGTCCAAGGGCATGCCGGCGCATGGGGCGCATCTGGCCGATGAGCTGGAGCGGATCATCGCCCTGCACGGGCCCGAGACAGTTGCGGCGGTCATTGTCGAGCCCATGGCGGGCTCGACCGGCGTGCTCCTGCCGCCAAAGGGCTATTTGGAGCGCTTGAGGAAGATCACGCAAGATCATGGGATCTTGTTGATTTTTGATGAGGTCATTACCGGGTTCGGCCGCGTGGGGGCGGCCTTTGGCGCGCAACGCTTCGGGGTGACGCCGGATCTGATCACCTGCGCCAAGGGCTTGACCAATGGGGTGATCCCCATGGGTGCCGTGCTCTGCGCCAGCCATATCCATGACGCCTTCATGCAGGGGCCCGAAAACCTGATCGAGCTTTTCCATGGCTACACCTATTCGGGCAATCCCATGGCGGCGGCGGCGGGGCTCGCCACGCTGGAGACCTATCGCGAGGACGGGTTGTTCGCGCGTGCGCTGGAGCTGGAGCCCTATTGGCAGGAGGCGCTGCACTCCCTGCGGGATGCGCGCCATGTGATCGATATCCGCAATCTTGGCCTGATCGGCGCGGTGGAGCTTGAGCCCATCGCGGGCGCGCCGACCAAGCGCGCGTTTCAGGCGTTTCTCGATGCCTATGAAAAGGGGATCCTGATCCGCACCACGGGCGATATCATCGCCATGTCGCCTCCCTTGATTATCGAGAAGCCGCAGATCGACCAGCTGGTCGAGACCCTGCGCGACGTCCTCATGGCGCTGGACTGACGCCATGGTGGTGCGCGACGGGGCAGAGATGGTGCGACTGATGTCGCCGCGCTTGTGCGACGGGGTTTATGGCTTCGTAGCCGCGACCGACCTAGCGGTCGCGGAGGACGCGCTCGGCTGGTTCCGGGAGGAGGAGGGTGTCTCGGTCATCCGGCCTGTTCCCGCCGGCACTCCGGATGCCATGCGGCAGATCACCCTTGACGTGCATTCGGCTCTGGATGGCGTGGGCCTGACGGCGGCTGTCTCGACCGCGCTCGCGGCTGCAAATATCCCTTGCAACATGGTGGCCGCTTTGCACCATGACCATGTATTCGTCCCCGAGGCGGACGCCCCGCGCGCGCTGCAGATCCTGCAGCAGCTGAGCGCGGGTGAAGACCAGACCTAAGACCAGGAGAGAGCGATGCCAGCCGACACAGACGCCGCCAGCGCAGCACCGGGAGAGAACCTCAAGATCGATGGCGCTCGTCTCTGGGACAGCCTGATGGAAATGGCCAAGATCGGCCCGGGGATCGCGGGTGGGAACAACCGCCAGACCCTGACCGACGAGGATGCCGAGGGCCGCGCCCTGTTCCAGCGCTGGTGCGAGGCGGCGGGCTGCACCATGGGTGTGGACACGATGGGCAATATGTTCGCGCGGCGCGAGGGGACGGACCCGGACGCACTGCCGGTCTATGTGGGCTCCCATCTCGATACGCAGCCCACGGGCGGCAAGTATGACGGGGTGCTCGGCGTGCTGGGTGGGCTGGAAATCATCCGTTCGCTCAACGATCTGGGCATCAAGACCAAGCATCCCATCGTGGTGACCAACTGGACCAATGAGGAGGGCACCCGCTACGCCCCCGCCATGCTGGCCTCGGGCGTCTTTGCCGGCAAACACACGCAGGACTGGGCCTACGACCGTGTGGATGCAGAGGGCAAGCGGTTCGGAGATGAGCTCGAGCGCATCGGCTGGGTCGGGGATGAGCCCGTGGGCGAGCGCAAGATGCACGCCTTTTTCGAGCTGCATATCGAGCAGGGCCCGATCCTCGAGGCGGAGAACAAGGAAATCGGTGTCGTCACCCACGGCCAGGGCCTGCGCTGGATCGAATGCACCGTGACCGGCAAGGAGAGCCATACGGGCTCCACCCCCATGCATATGCGGCGCAATGCCGGGCGCGGCCTCGCACGGATCACCGAGCTGGTCCACGAGATCGCCATGAAAAACCAGCCCAACGCCGTCGGCGCGATCGGCCATATCGACGTCTATCCCAACTCGCGCAACATCATCCCGGGCAAGGTCGTTTTCACGGTGGATATGCGCACCCATCTTCTGGACAAGCTCAAAGCCATGGTCGCCGAGTTCGACGAGAAAGCGCCCAAGCTCTGCGAGGAGATCGGGGTCGAGTTCTCGTCCGAGATCGTCGGCCAGTTCGATCCGCCCGCCTTTGACGCGGGCTGCGTGACGGCCGTGCGCAACGCGGCGGAGCGGCTCGGGTATTCTCATATGGATATCGTTTCCGGCGCGGGGCATGACGCCTGCTGGATCAATGACCTTTACCCGACCTCCATGGTGATGTGCCCCTGCGTGGACGGGCTCAGCCATAACGAGGCCGAAGAGATCAGCCCGGAATGGGCCACGGCGGGCACGAATGTGCTGTTCCATGCGGTGGTCGAGACGGCGGAGATCGTGGCATGACGCGGATTGTTGCATTCGGCGCGCTGATGCTGGGCCTCGCGGCCTGTGAGCCGCTGACCGACGAGGCGGGCGTGCCGCTTCTGGAGGATATCTCGCCCCGCGCGCTCGCAGCCTTGCCCGAGGGCGTGCCGCCTTCGCTGCTCATCCGGGACAAGAATGGTTGCTACGGCATCGCTATCGAGGCGACAGAGCCGCAAACCGGCGCGCCGCTCATGGATGCTGATCAGCAGCTGATCTGCGATCCTTGAGAAACTTGAGTAAATGGAAGCGGGCCCGAAAGCAGAGAGAACTGGAAAGGTGCCGACCGAGGAACTCGGACCGGCCTTTGTTGTCGTTGAGATTGATGGAAAGCGATGCCTGACCGATGAAGCCGTTCACACCACCTTCTCGGAGGCATTTGGCTTTCCCTATTTCTATGGGCGAAGCTGGGATGCTTGGATTGATCTCATGAGTCGATTGAACGACGAATCTAATGACTGTGATTTCGTCGTTCCAGACAAGGCGGTAGTTTGCATGTCCGTTAAGTCGGCTAAGGTGATCAAGGAGAAAGCGCCGAAAATCTGGGAAGACCTCAATGAGTGTACTGCATTTGTGAATTGGAGGTTGGTGACAAACAACGAGGCTCCTTTTCTGGCACTTTCGTTTTATGACTGAGTTCGAATGATGACCCGCGTGGCCCTTGACTTGGATGAGACCCAACTGCGGATCGATCTGGCCGCGGCCCTGCGCCTGTCGTGCCGCGAGGGCTGGCATGAGGGGGTGGCGAACCATTTCTCGGCGGCGGTTTCGGCGGATGGCAGACGCTTTTTGGTCAACCCGCGCTGGATGCATTGGAGCCGGGTCCGCGCGTCCGATCTGGTCCTCTGCGACGCCGACGATCCCGCGACGATGGAGCGGCCCGATGCGCCGGACCCCTCTGCCTGGTCGATCCATTCGGCGCTGCATCGCGAGGTGCCTCAGGCGCGGGTCGCGTTGCACCTGCATCCGCCCCATGCCACGGCGCTGGCGGCGCTCAAGGATCCGACGATCCACCCGATCGATCAGGTCACCGCGCGCTGGTACAAGCGCATTGCCTATGACCTGTCCTTTGGCGGCATTGCCAGCGAGGCGGAGGAGGGCGCGCGCATCGCCCGCTCCGTGGGGCAGCACCACGCCGTGATGATGCAGAACCACGGGGTCACCACCTTTGGCGCCACCGTGGCCGAGGCCTGGGACGCGCTCTATCACCTGGAGCGTGCCGCGCGGACCCTCGTGCTGGCCTATTCCACCGGGCAACCGCTCGCCGTTTTGCCGGATGCGCTGGCCGAGGCCACCGCCGCCGAATGGCAGACCTACAAGCAGGCGGAGTTTGCCCATTTCGCCGAGATGAAGCGCCTCCTCGACAGGGACGCGCCGGATTACAAAGACTGACACGAGCCAAGACCCCGCCCTGCACCGAGCAAGTGCCCGGGGTCGCCAAACCGAGACGGAGAAAACCCATGTCGACAGTCATCAAGAACGGAACAGTGGTCACCGCCGACCTGACCTATGCGGCCGATGTGCTGGTCGAGGGCGGCAAGATCGTCGAGATCGGGCAGGGGCTCTCGGGGGATACAGAGCTCGACGCGACCGGTTGCTATGTCATGCCCGGCGGGATCGACCCGCATACCCATCTGGAGATGCCCTTCATGGGCACCTATTCCTCCGATGATTTCGAAAGCGGCACGCGCGCCGCGCTTTCGGGTGGCACGACCATGGTCGTCGATTTCGCGCTGCCGAGCCCGGGGCAGGGACTGCTCGACGCGATCCAGATGTGGGACAACAAGTCGACCCGCGCCAATTGCGATTACTCCTTCCACATGGCGATCACCTGGTGGGGCGAGCAGGTCTTCAACGAGATGGACGCGGTCACCAAGCGCGGCATCAACACCTTCAAGCATTTCATGGCCTATAAGGGCGCGCTGATGGTGAATGATGACGAGATGTTCGCGTCCTTCCGGCGCTGCGCCGAACTGGGGGCGCTGCCGCTTGTGCATGCAGAGAATGGCGATATCGTTGCCGATCTGCAGGCCAAGCTGATGGCCGAAGGCAATAACGGCCCCGAGGCCCATGCCTATTCCCGCCCCCCTGCGGTGGAGGGCGAGGCCACCAACCGCGCGATCATGATCGCCGATATGGCGGGCGTGCCGGTCTATATCGTCCACACCTCCTGCGAAGAGGCCCATGAGGCGATCCGCCGGGCGCGGATGCAGGGCAAGCGCGTCTATGGCGAGCCGCTGATCCAGCACCTGACCCTGGATGAGAGCGAATATGCCCATCCCGATTGGGACCATGCCGCGCGCCGGGTGATGTCGCCGCCCTTCCGGGATCAGAAGCATCAGGACAGCCTTTGGGCCGGGTTGCAGTCGGGCTCGCTGTCGGTGGTGGCGACGGATCACTGTGCCTTCACCACCGCGCAGAAGCGCAATGGCGTGGGCGATTTCACCCAGATCCCGAACGGGACCGGCGGGCTGGAGGATCGGATGCCCATGCTCTGGACCCAAGGCGTGGCCACCGGGCGGTTGACCCCGAATGAGTTTGTCGCCGTGACCTCGACCAATATCGCCAAGATCCTGAACTGCTATCCCACGAAGGGCGCGATCCTTGTGGGGGCGGATGCCGATATCGTGGTCTGGGATCCGGAGAAGTCCAAGACGATCACGGCCGAGAGCCAGCAATCAGCCATTGATTACAATGTCTTCGAAGGCAAGGAGGTCAAGGGGCTGCCGCGTCACACCCTGACCCGCGGTCAGGTCGCCGTGATGGATGGCGCCGTCACGACCCAGGAAGGCCATGGCAAGTTTGTCGAGCGTCCGCCGGTCACCCCCGTGGCCAAGGCGCTCAGCACCTGGAAGGAGCTGACCGCCCCCCGCAAGGTTGAACGCACCGGCATTCCGGCGAGCGGGGTCTAAGCGCGCTCCATGCTCAGTCGAGAAGAGATTGACGGGTTCGACCACGACCCCGAAGCCCCCAAACAGGGGCAGACCGCAGCTGCGAAAGTGACCCCCTCGACACCGCTGGCCGGGGAGTCGGAGCTGGCCGAGCGCAAGGGCGCGTGGCGGTATGAGCCCCCGGAGCAAGGCAGTGCGACCGACCCGGTGGCGCCGCCCGCTGCGCGCGCGGCGCAGACCCGCGAGGCGGTGATCTCGGCGCGGGATGTGGATCTGGTCTTCGAGACGAATGATGGCCCGGTCCATGCCCTGTCGGGCGTGAACCTTGAGATCGGCAAGGGCGAGTTCGTGTCGTTCATCGGTCCTTCGGGCTGTGGGAAGACGACCTTCCTGCGCGCGGTGGCGGGGCTCGAGCATCCGACGGGCGGCACGCTCAGCGTCAACGGCATGAGCCCGGACGCCGCGCGGCAGGCGCGGGCCTATGGCTATGTGTTTCAGGCAGCCGGGCTCTATCCCTGGCGAACGATAGCGCGGAATGTGTCCCTGCCGCTGGAAATCATGGGCTATTCCAAGTCCGAGCAGGCCGAGCGCGTGGCGCGCGTGCTGGAGCTGGTCGATCTGGCTGGGTTTGCCAAGAAGTTCCCCTGGCAGCTCTCGGGCGGGATGCAGCAGCGCGCCTCAATCGCGCGGGCTCTGGCCTTTGACGCGGATATCCTGCTCATGGATGAGCCCTTCGGCGCGCTGGACGAGATCGTGCGGGATCATCTGAACGAACAGCTGCTCGCCCTCTGGGCGCGCACGGAAAAGACCATTGGCTTTGTCACCCATTCGATCCCCGAGGCGGTCTATCTCAGCACCAAGATCGTCGTGATGTCACCGCGCCCGGGGCGGATCACGGATGTGATTGACAGTTCCCTGCCGAGGGAGCGCCCCTTGGAGATCCGCGATACGCCCGAGTTCATCGAGATCGCGAACCGGGTGCGCGACGGATTGCGGGCGGGGCATATCGATGAGTAAGGCGGATGGGATGAACCGCTTGCCCCAGCCAAGGCGCAAGCGGCCCTCATCGTTCACGGTCATCGGCTCTCCAGTCTGTACCGTGGTGTCAGACAACACCGGATTGGTTTCATTGTTCCTAAAATACTCAAAAAACATCGCTACGGGCTGGCGGTGCGTCGTGAGTATTTGCGGAACAATGAAGGGGGGACGGTCATGCGTTTGATCCTGCCGGTTCTCACGGTGATCGCGGCTTTGGTGACGCTCTGGTATGCGGCGGCTGTGCCCATGAACATCAAGGGTGTTCTGGTCGAGGCCGAGCGGGCTGGCGCGGTGGTGACGCCCGAAACCCCGGCGGCGCGGCGGGATATGAGTGCGCTGCTGCTGGTGGCGACCAACAGCTTTGCCATCCCCGATACATGGGCGCAGGACCGGCCCCGTCTGCCCGCGCCCCATCAGGTGGCGATCGAGCTGTGGGAGACCACGGTCGAGAAGAAGATCACGTCGAAACGCAGCCTTGTCTTCCATGGCTGGGTGACCCTGAGCGCGACCTTGCTCGGGTTTCTGATCGGCTCTGCGGCGGGTGTGCTGCTGGCGATCGGGATCCTTTATAACCGAGCGATGGATCTGAGCGTGATGCCTTGGGCGATCGCCTCCCAGACCATTCCGATCCTCGCCATCGCGCCGATGATCATCGTGGTTTTGAACTCGGTGGGTGTGCAGGGGTTGCTGCCCAAGGCAATGATCTCGGCCTATCTCAGTTTCTTTCCGGTGGTGGTCGGCATGGTCAAGGGGCTGCGCAGCCCGGATGCGATGCAGACCGACCTGTTGCGGACCTATAATGCGAGCCCGGCGCAGGCCCTTTGGATGCTGCGCCTGCCGGCCTCGCTGCCCTATCTCTTCACCTCGCTGAAGGTGGCCGTGGCGGCGAGCCTTGTGGGCGCGATTGTCGGCGAGCTGCCGACGGGAGCGGTTGCGGGGCTTGGCGCGCGCCTTTTGGCGGGGAGCTATTACGGTCAGACAATCCAGATCTGGTCTGCGCTCTTCGGGGCGGCGATCCTTGCGGCGTTGTTGGTCGGGCTGATCGGGCTGATCCAGCGCGTGACCCTGTCGCGCATGGGGCTGAGCCAATGACCGGGGTTATGCGCAGCTATGGCGCGTTCCTGGCGGTGCCCGTGCTGGCAGCGCTGATCGATCCGCGTCTTGGGCTGGTGCTGGTGCTCTGGGCGGCGGCCTGGGCACTCAATGTCTGGCTGTCGCGCAGGTCTGCCAAGGCGGCGCGGGCGGCGGTGCCGGTGGTATTCGGGCTCACCATTCTCGCGCTCTGGGAGGCGACGGTGCGGCTTTATGCGGTGCCCGGGGTCATCCTGCCGCCGCCCACGGCGATCGGGGCGCGGATTGCCACGAGCCTGCCGATCCTGTGGGAGGACTTTGTCCAGACCTTCATCAAAGGGGCGCTGTCGGGCTATGCGATGGGGGCGCTGGCGGCCTTTGCCGTGGCGCTGCTGGTGGATCGCTATGACTTCCTGCGGCGCGGGCTCTTGCCGGTGGGCAATTTCATGGCGGCGCTGCCGATCATCGGCACGGCGCCGATCCTCGTGATGTGGTTCGGCTTTGATTGGCAGTCCAAGGCGGCCGTTGTCGTGGTGATGGTCTTTTTCCCGATCCTCGTGAACACGGTCGAGGGTCTGCGCAGCGCGGACCGCATGCAGCGCGATCTGATGCACACCTATGCGGCAAGCCATTGGCAGAGCCTGATCTTTTTGCGCTTGCCGGCGGCGATGCCCTTCATCTTCAACGGGCTCAAGATCGCCACGACCCTCGCGCTGATCGGCGCGATCGTGGCGGAGTTCTTCGGCTCGCCGATCCGGGGGATGGGGTTCCGCATCTCGACCAGCGTCGGGCAATTGGCGCTCGACATGGTCTGGGCCGAGATCACCGTGGCCGCGCTGGCCGGGTCGGCCTTTTACGGCGCGGTGGCGCTGATCGAGCGGCGGGTGACCTTCTGGCACCCTTCCATGTGGCGCTAGGCGAAGTGAAAACGGGCGGTCCCGAAGGGCCGCCCGCGCAGGTTTCAAAGATCCCAGAGGTTCAGACCGCCTTGCGCTTGCGGCTGCGCGCGATGCCTAATGCGCCAAGACCCAGCGCCATCAACGGCAGGGCCGCAGGCAGGGGGATCGGCGTTGCGTTGACGTCGTAATAGAAGAACCCACCGGTTGCCGGGGTGTTCTGGTCGGCGATCCTGATCTCCGAGATCGTGCCGAAGCCGCTCAGATCAACGGTGAACTGCGAGATCCCACTCGAATCCGTCCCACCGGCAGCAAGATCCGCCGATGTCACCTCCACCGTGCCAAGCAGCATGCTCAAGCTGTCAAAAGCCGAGACTTCAATCGTTTCGATGGCGCCCGCCGGGAGCTGGTCCCCAACGGAAAAGCTCACATTGCTCGACGGTGTGGTAAAGGTCAGTGTCACATCATTGTCGCAGTTGCTACCGAGGGCGCAGAAGATGACTTCCTGGCTGCCGAAGATCGGAGCGCCGCCCACGAATATCTCCGCGGCGTCAGGCGTCGAAATGGACAGCTCAGGCACCGAGACCGGGTTGCCGGAGGTGTCGATCAGCGATGTGAGATCAATCGGGGCGGCCTGCGCGGAAATTGCAGAGGCTGCCAGTGTGGCCAGAGCGAGGGCCGATACGCGACGCAACATGTTCATTTACTCCCATTAGAACAATTAACCCTATCGTAACATATTTTGCGCGTTCCGGAGACCGCGTCGGGACGGGTGGCTGAGTTCTGCTCAGTTCAGGACAATCGCGCCGAAACCTGCTTGGAAATGGGGTGTTTTTTCTGATTGGCGGCAGGGTTCGCTGGTGTTTCCTGACACTTTGGTCAGAATATCGTCAGGCACACGGGACAACGTGGCCAGGGAACACGAATCACAGCGGGAGTTATCGGTATGAAATCAGCCATGATCGGGTTTGGAGTTGCAGCACTCATGGGGGCCTCGGCGGCGCAGGCGGCGGATGAGGTGAAGCTTCAGTTGCAATGGGTCACGCAAGCCCAATTCGCTGGCTATTATGTGGCGTTGGACAAGGGGTTCTACGAGGAAGAGGATCTCGATGTGACGATCCTGCCCGGGGGCCCGGATATCGCCCCGCCGCAGGTCCTCGCAGGGGGCGGCGCGGATGTGATGCTCAACTGGATGCCCTCGGCTCTGGCCGCGCGGGAAAAGGGCCTGCCGGTGGTGAATATCGCCCAGCCGTTCAAAAGCTCGGGGCTGATGCTGACCTGCTGGAAGGATACCGGGATCACGGGGCCGGAGGATTTCAAGGGCAAGACCATCGGCGTGTGGTTCTTCGGCAATGAGTATCCGTTCCTGAGCTGGATGAGCCAGCTCGGCATTCCGACCGATGGCGGGGAGGATGGGATCACGGTGCTCAAGCAGGGCTTCAATGTCGACCCGCTGCTGCAGCGTCAGGCCGATTGCATCTCGACCATGACCTATAACGAGTATTGGCAGGTGATCGACGCCGGGGTCAGCCCGGATGAGCTGGTGACCTTCAAATACGAGGAGCAGGGCGTCGCCACGCTCGAGGACGGGATCTACGCGCTCGAAGAGAACCTCTCGGATCCGGCCTTTGTCGAAAAGATGGTTCGGTTCGTGCGGGCCTCGATGAAGGGCTGGAAATATGCCGAGGCGAACCCGGACGAGGCCGCCGAAATCGTGCTCGACAATGACGCCACGGGCGCGCAGACCGAGACCCACCAGAAGCGGATGATGGGCGAGATCGCCAAGCTGACCGCAGGCTCCAATGGTGCGCTGGACCCGGCCGATTTCGACCGGACGGTCGCAACCTTGCTGGGCGGCGGCTCGGATCCGGTGATCACCAAGGAGCCCGAGGGCGCCTGGACCCACGCCATCACGGACGCGGCGCTGAACTAAACCGCCTTTAAACCAAGCGTTTCCCCGCAGCCGATCCCCGGCTGCGGGGTTTTTTGTGAATAAAGTTGCCGTTACGTCAACTTTACGCGAAACTATCCTCTCATTAGCGGAGGATTGTTTATGAGATTCACTTTGTTGTCGGGGGCGGCTGCGGGGCTGTGTCTCGCCCTCGCCGGGGGGGCGCTGGCGCAATCCGCGCTACCCAGCGGTATGGTCTTCTTCGTGGAGGATCAGAACTGTCCGACCGGATCACTGCCGGTGGATGATGCGAAAGGTCGCCTGCTTCTGGCGACGAAAAACCCGACCGAATGGGGACAGACTTTTGGGGCTCCGGCCATTACGGGGCTGAACGAGCGCGACCATACCCATGAGGTGACCCTGTCTCTTACCCTGGAGGAAAAAGGCATCTCGGGGGCGAGCAGCTGCTGCAACAATCGCGCAACCAGCAAGGGCAAGCATTCAAAAACTGTGACAACCGGGGGCGCGACCTCGGATCTTCCCTTCGTGTCCCTCCTCGTTTGCAAGGCGAATTGACCCATGGACCACGCAACACTGACCCATATCTCGCGGTTCCGCCGCGCGCTTTTCTGCGGGCTTGCCGCCTTTGGACTGGCCCCGGGCCTGGCCACCGCCGATGATGCGATGCCAAAGGATACGGTGGCTTTCTTCGATGGGGCCTGTCCAACAGGTTGGGGGCCGGCCACGGACAAGGTCTATGGTCGCTTCCTGGTCTCAAGCCAGCAGGGCCGACCGGTCGACGCGGTTGGCGGGGGCGATGCCATCACCGACATCACGGATGCCAGTCAGCTGGACCATGATCACACGGCCAAGACGGCGATCACGATTGGTGCGACGAACTTCATTCTGATTGGGTCGGGGCCGAACAAGAACCTCGGCAAAGCCGGTGCCGTCGCGGTCTCGGGCACCACCGATGCGGGGGGCGCCATGCCCGGGATTGCCTTCAACCTGTGTCAGAAGACGGCGAGGCGCACCCGTGGTCTCGACGTGCCCAGCGGCGTGATCACCGCGGCGTCGAACAGTTGTCCGGTGCTGTTCTCGACCCTCTATGACCGGGCTGAAGGTCGTTACGTTCTCGGTTGGAATGGCGCGGGCAGTGTGGGGCGGCTTTTTGGGGGCAAGCCCTTGTCCTTCCGCGAAACCCGCCGTCATCAGCACGAGGTGAAGGGGGCATTCGATCTGCCGGAACATGCCATTGCAGGCGGGCAGGGCTGCTGCGCGGACAACTACGCCAAATCGGGCCGGGCCTCGTTCAATTTCGAGACCAGGCTCGTCGAGGAATTGAAGCCTGTTGATAATGCGGCGACCCGCGCGCCCTATATGAACGTGAATTTCTGCCGTTCGAACTAGCGTTTGAGGGGCAGCGAGCGGGTCTGCCGCTGCCCCTTGCCAGTCCGCGCGCCCGGGTCAAATGCGGTCGGGGGCGCGGCGGGAAAAAAGTTCTGCGGCGCGTCAGAAAACTATTGATCCGACTCAGCATTGGTTCCATATGCGCGGATATTGACGCCAACGCACGCGCCTCTGCCGGGGCGGATCCGATCGGATCCAAATAGGTTATGTAGCGACGGTAACGTCTTCTTTGGTACTGGTCGGGACCTCACGGGCCCGGGTCTGATGGAGATGACCATGAACGCTTACGTAACCGGCTTGGCCCGTGTGGCCTCTGCTGCGCCTGTCGCTCTCACCGATACATCCGTCGAGGACCGCCTGCGTGCGTTCATTAATGGGCGCGTGTTCGACCGCCCGACCCTCGTGCTGGACTGTGACGCGGTGGTGGCCAAGTACCACGCGCTGGCGCGTGGGCTCGGGCATGGCACGCTGATCCATTACGCCATGAAGGCCAACCCGGCGCCCGAGGTTCTGCGCGCGCTGGCGGCAGAGGGCTGCGGGTTCGATGCGGCGTCGCGCGGCGAGATCGAACTGGCCTTGGCCGCCGGTGCGGTGCCGGAGAAAATCTCCTTCGGGAACACGATCAAGCGCGGCTCGGACATTGCCTACGCCCATGCCCATGGGATCGATCTTTTTGCGGCCGATGCCGAGGCGGAGCTCGACAAGATCGCGGCCCATGCCCCCGGCGCGCGGGTGTTTCTGCGCGTGCTCGTCGGGGCGACCGGGGCGGATTGGCCGCTGTCGCGGAAGTTTGGCTGCGCGCCTGAGATGGCGCTGCGCCTGATGCACCGGGCTGCCTATCTCGGGCTGCGGCCCGTGGGGCTAAGCTTCCATGTGGGCTCGCAAACCCGCGATCCTGGGATGTGGACCGAGACGCTGGATGCGATGGCCGAGATCTGGCAGGCCGGGCGCGCGCAGGGCCATGACCTTACGCTGATCAATATCGGAGGCGGCTTCCCGGCCTTCTATGGCGATCCGGTGCTGGAGGCCGAGACCTATGCGGCGCGCGTGGCCGCCTTGGTTCAGGCGCGGTTTGGGGCGGCGACGGTGATGGCGGAACCCGGGCGCGGGCTGGTGGCCGAAGCCGGGATGATCGTGGCCGAGGTGCTGCTTGTGTCGCGGAAATCCGAGGATGATCTGTGCCGCTGGGTCTATCTCGACATCGGCAAGTTCTCGGGGCTGGCCGAAACCATGGAAGAGGCGATCCGCTACCAGTTCGAGACGCCCCATGATGGCGGCGAGCTTGGGCCCTGCATCATCGCGGGACCGTCTTGCGACAGTGCGGATGTGCTCTACGAGACGCGGCCCATGCAGTTGCCCATGGCGCTGGCAGCGGGGGACCGGGTGCTGATCAAGGCGACCGGGGCCTACACCACCACCTATTCCAGCGTGGGCTTCAACGGGTTTCCGCCGCTGGATCTGGTTGTCATCTGAGCGAATGCCCGGCGGCGCCGACCGCATGCGGTCGGCGCGGACGCGCCCCGATCCTGCCTTTTGACAGGGGCCACCGCGATGGTGCGACGCGGGTCCGCGCCCTGCGCATGCGCAGGGCGCCACGGTGCAGGATCACATCTCGGGATAGGTGGCCGTCACGCCATCCAGCGGCAGATCCCGCAATTTGCGCAGCAGCCCGATCATCCCTGCCACCTGATGGGCGCAGGTCGCGTGGCCCTTCTCGGCGCTCCCGGCGCTGGCATTGCCGACGGTCCCTGCGGGGTTCAGATCAGACGACACCCAACCCAGGCTCAGCGGCCCGATGGGCGAGATCGGCGCACTCTCGGCGGCAGACCGAAAGTCCTGCGCCTGGGCCATATCCACGGTCTCGGGGCGAAAGGCCAGCATCAGCGATGTCTCCACATCGCCACCATGGATCCCAAAGGCCCGCTCGTGCTCGGAATACATCCCCTCCGGCGTCCCGAAACTCATCCACTGCGCCTTGACCGCCAGCATGCCCGCGCGCACGCGTAGCTCCCGGCTCAGGATCGACACCAGATCCAGGTTTCCGCCATGGGAGTTGATGCAAACCACCTTGCGCAGTCCCGCCCGCGCCACGGAGAGCCCGATCTCGCGCCACGCCCCGAGGGCAGTCTCAGCCTCCAGCGTCAGCGTGCCCGGCGCATGGATATGCTCGTTCGACTTGCCCACCGACTGGATCGGCAGGATCCGGATGTCCAGATCATCGGGCAGGGCGGCGCAGAGCGCGTCCAGCATGCCCTGCATGATCATCGTATCCGTGCCCGTGGGCAGATGCGGCCCGTGTTGCTCGATCGCCGCCGTGGGCAGGATCGCGATGACCCGTTCGGGATCCATGGCGGCAAACTCGGTCGTGCGGTACTCGGACCACCAGTGTCGACGCTCAGCCATAGGTCGCCTCCAGACGGCTGCGCAGGTAATCCGCGCCAGAGATCGGCGGGTATTTCGCATCGCCCAGACCCGGAAGGCAGGCCACCATCGCCTCCGGGTTCGGATCGAGGAAGAACGCGATGGACCGGCGCGGGCGCGGCGGCGGCAGCACCCGGTGCGGTGTCGAGACATAGGTGTCATTGGACCAGCGCATCAGGCAATCGCCGATATTGATGATATAGGCCCCGGCAACATCCGGCACATCGATCCAGTCGGATTGACCGCGCGGGCGCACTTGCAGCCCGGGCACTCCATCGGTCAGCAGAAAGGTCAGCGCGCCATAATCCGTATGCGCCCCGGCCCCGATCCCGTCTTCGGGCGAGCCCGCCGGATAGCTGAGCAGCCGCAGCGTCGC
Organism: Dinoroseobacter sp. S124A; assembly: GCF_049801015.1. NCBI lineage: Bacteria > Pseudomonadati > Pseudomonadota > Alphaproteobacteria > Rhodobacterales > Roseobacteraceae > Dinoroseobacter > Dinoroseobacter sp. S124A. The sequence goes on from NZ_JBNAGD010000001.1 coordinate 934,084, forward strand.
CATGGGCGCGTCAAACGCACTCTCGAAATGGTCGGGCGGCAGATCCAGATCCCGCGCGACGGCCTGCATCACGCGCTGGCCCAGCCCATGCACTGCATCGAAATACGCCCGAACGGTCTCTGCAAACCCCGGCAGGTCCGGCCAGCGATTGACGCCGCGAAACGGCTCTCCGGCCAGAATGCGCGGATCGTCCGCGGCCAGATCAAGCCCCATGTTGAAGGCCTCTTTCCGGTCCACCTGACCGCTGTCCGGATCGAGCTTCTCGCTGCCTTCCCAGGCCCAGCCGCGATTGCCCGCATCAATGGCAATCCGCGCTTTGGCGTCATGGGGCAGGGCGAAGAACGCATCCCCCTGGGCCAGAACCCCGTCGATCAGGTCCTGAGGCACATCGTGATGGGCCAGCAGGAAAAACCCCGATCCCCGCGCCGCCCGGCCGAGGTCCCGGGCAAACCCCGCCGGGTCCTCGCCCATGCGGCGCGCATCCAGAAGCGGGATCTCCATGGCTCAGGCCACCGCGGTCGAAGGCGCCCGCGCGCCCGGTGCCTTGCCGATCAGCCTGTCCATGACCTTGCCGACCTTGCCCAGATGGGCGGCGCGGCTCTCGGGGGTGGAGCTGTCCATCAGGTAATGGGCCGCGAAATGCACCTTGCAACCCTTGGCGCAGATCAGCCGCACGCCCCGCGTGAGCGTCCGTCGCCCGGGCGCACCGATCAGGCTGGTGAGCCAGCGGCTCGCCCCACAGGTGGTAAACACACCGAGCGAGGTGATATTGGTCAATCCCGGCCGGATATCCTTGTTCTCCGCATCGGGCATCAGGAAGGCCACATCAGGCAAGAGCACCCGGTCCAGCCACCCCTTCAACATCGCGGGCAACCCGTACCACCATGTCGGATAGACAAAGATCAACGTATCCGCCCATCGCAGATCGGCCACATCCCGGGCCACGGGTTCCACATTGTCCGGACAGTCCAGATAGGCATCCAGCTCACAGGCCGGCAGGACCGGCGCGAACTCTCTCTCATACAGATCGATCAACCGCACTTCCGCCCCCCCGCGGCGCAGTTTGTCGAGAACCGTATCTTTCACGGCAGCATTGAAGCTGCCCTTTTTCGGGTGGCAATACACGACCAAGGCGCGCATCAGAAAGCCTCCATCTCCCGGGTGACTTTCTCCAGAAAGGCAGCCCGCTTGGCATCTGTCGCGCGGTTCATGTCATAAAGCGCGAGATACCGCATCTTGAAGGGACGACAAACGTGCCAGACGGCGCGCTTGACGCAGTGACGGGGCGGGTCCCCTGCGAGAAACGCACGGGTACGCGTACCCCCATAGGTTGTCACAGCTGCAAGCCTTTTAATATGCGTCAGATTGGGCTTTACCTTGCCATCCACCAGTTTGAAGGACACGCCCGGCAGAAAAACCCGGTCGAGAAATCCCTTGAGGATGGCCGGATAGCCGAAATTCCACACCGGAAAGACCATGACCATGGCATCAGCCGCCCGCAGGCGCGCCACATACTCGGCCACGGGCGCGATATTCGCGGGCTCCTCGTGATAGCCGCGCCGCCCGGTCTCGGACAGAACCGGGTCGAACCCCTCGGCATAGAGATCGCAATCATCCACGTCCCAGCCCTGCGCTGTCAGGGTCTCCACCACGCGCGCATGCAGCGCCTGGGAAAAACTCTCGGGGCAGGGATGCGCGGCCAGAACCAGCACGCGCCCTTTCTCAGTCGTCATCGCAGATCCATCTTAAGTCCGGAAATATCCCGGGGGGAGGCTGCGGCGCAGCCGGGGGGCAGAGCCCCCCACACGCGGGCATTGGTTTGGGCGCAGCCCACAATTGGATCCCGCCCCATGCCGGTCACTCGGCCGCGGTCATCTTGGGATAGGCATACATGCGCGAGAAATCGAAATCCGGGTCATCCCAGGCGATCATCTTGCCGGGGTTGAGCAACCCTTTGGGATCGGCCTCGCGCTTGAAGGCCAATTGCCGGTCATCCACGGTCTGGCGCCCGCCTTCTTCAAGCGTGTAGCGATGGGGGTTGAAGATCATCGCCCCGGCCTCCTCATGGATCCGGATGATCTCATCCAGACGCTCCTCGGAGGTGAACTTCACAAGGCTCAGCCCGGCAAACATCACCTTGCCGTTCTCGCGCAGCACCTCCAGATGCTGCAGAACCTCGGGGCTGAACGTGTCGCGCATCTTTTCGATCAGGCCCAGATGCTCGGGAAAGCCATAGCGCACCTGCAGATAGGTGATGCTCGGATCGACCTTCAGCGCGCGCAGGGTCGTGTGGTTCCAGCCATATTCAAAGACCGGGCCGGGGCCACGCTCCCAATCGCTGGCGTCCGAGCGATAGACAATCCGCGCCTGCGGACGCCGCCCGAGGAAGGTCTCGAACCCGTCCATGGAATGGGGCGCGACCATGAGCCCGATCAGGGTCTCCTTGTCCGAGATATGTGGCTTGACCCGCTGAAAATAGTCAAACGGCGCCGGGGCCTCATAGACGCTGGCGAGCTTGATCAGGATCCCGTCCTCATTGGCCAGCTCCTCGGCAAAGCGGGCCGCGTCCATAAAATCCTCGCAGGCCACGAACATCTCGACCCAGTCATAGGCCGGGGCCAGCGGCATCTCGATCTCGGTGATGATCCCGTTCGTGCCATAGGCATGGGAGACGCGCGCAAGTTCCTCGCCGCGGAACTCCAGCATCCGGGGCTCTTCTTCCATGGTCACCACCCGCAGGCGGATGATGTTCCCCAGATCCCGCAGGGATCCCCATGTGCAGGAACCGACACCACCCGAGCCACCCGCGATGAACCCGCCGATCGTGGCTGTGGCCCATGTCGACGAGAACATCCGGATCTCTTGCCCCGAGTCGGCCTTGCAGGCCGCGTCCAGATCCTTGAGCAGGATCCCCGGCTCGCAGACCACCCGACCCGGCGCGATCTCTTTCACCGCCGTCATATGGCGCAGATGCATGACGCAGCCGCCGCGCATGGGCATAGCCTGACCGTAGTTCCCCGTACCCGCGCCGCGCGTGGTCACCGGCACGTCATGGGCGTAGCAGACCCGCAGGATCTCGATCACCTCGGCCTCGCTGCGGGGGCTGACCACGAAATCCGCGATCAGGTGGTCCATCCGCGCCTTGAGCACGGGCGAATACCAGAAGAAATCCCGGCTCTTGGATTTGATCGCATTGTCGTTCTGCTCGATATCGAGATGGGACAGGGCCGCCTTCGCAGCGGCCACATTGTCGGGCAGGGTCATGTCGGCGTCTCCATCAGGGCGTCCAGTTCAGCATAATCGGGCAGGGTGCGGTCGATCGGCTCGCCTCCGCGCAGCACGATGCGGTCCGATTGCGGGCGGGCAAAGAACTCGTTCCAGCTCCGCGCCTTGGTGATCACCAGATCCGCAGGGGCGCCCCTGTCAAAGCTCGAGGCATCGAACCCGCAGATCTCGGCCGGGGTGGCCGTAAAGGCGCGCACCCAGTCATCGCGGCCATGGTCCAGATGACCGATCCGCGTCGCCTCGCGCATCACTTCGACCATGTCCATATCGCCATAGGCGTAGAACGGATCGCGGGTGTTGTCCGAGGCGAAGGCCACCGGGATCCCGCGAGCGACCATCTCATGCACAAGTGTGATGCCGCGCCCGCGCGGGGTGCGGCTCGCATGGCGGTCCTGCAGATACAGGTTGCAGAGCGGCAGGGAGACCACATTGATCCCCTGTTTCGCCACCAGATCCAGCGTATCCAGCGCGCGGGCCTCTTCCTGGGTGCTGAGCGAGCAGCAATGGCCCACGGTGATCGGTGCGTCGAACCCGACCTCGGCGGCAATCGTCGCGATGCTGCGCAAGGTCTCCGAGCTCGGATCCATGGTCTCATCCACGTGGAAATCGGCCGCCAGACCCCGCTCGGCGGCGAGCGCGAAGAAGCCCCGCAACCGGTCATCGAGATCGGGCACCGGGTAGGTGACCATCCCCAGCACACCCCCCTTGGTGCGCGCCACGATATCGGAGGTCGCCTTGAAGGGTCCATCGCTTGAGAAGTGATCGCAGCCGATCAGGCAGACCGCCTGCAGATCGATCCGCCCGGCCCAGTCGGCCTGCAGCTCTGAGAAGACTGGAAAGCTGATCCCGTCCTGGGGCGGGATGCTGTCGAGATGGGTGCGGATCGCCCGGGTGCCATGGGCATAGGCGCAGCGCAGCGAGAACTCCATCCGCGCGCGCACATCCTCCGCGCTCCAGCTTGCGACCCGGTCCGCGCCAACCGTGGTCAGCGCCCCCATGAAGGTGCCGTCCGGATTGGGGGAGCGGGGCCAGATATGCCCCTTGTCCAGATGGGTGTGCATATCCGTGAAACACGGCAGCACAAGCGCGCCTTCCATGTCGATGGCGATGGGCTGAGGCTCGGACAGGGCGCCCTGGGCGTCTATGGAAAGCTCGGTCAGGACAAGGTCGCCGTCTTGTCCCAAGAGGCATGCCGGAACATGCACATTCGATAAGGTGTAAGCGCCGCTGGGCAAAGCGCGGTAGTCCATCAGCCCTCCCGGGTTAAGGCACTCTCGTGCCATTTATGGAGCAGAGCATGACTGAGGATCGAGAGGGCCGCAAAGATAAACACACCCATCGCCGCGATCAGTGACAGAGCGGCGAACATCCGCGCGATGTTGAGCCGGTAGCCCGCCTCCTGGATCCGCGCGGCCAGACCCGCACCGACCCCGCCCGTGCCCGCGACCAGTTCGGCGACCACGGCCCCGATCAGGCTGAGACCGCCCGCGATCTTGAGCCCGCCCAGAAAGTAGGGCAGCGCCGAGGGCAGTTGCAGCATGGTGAGCTTCTGCCACCGGCTGGCTTTGTAGATCCGGAACAGATCGCGCAGGTTGTGATCCACCGAGTTCAGGCCCAGTGTCGTCGAGCTGAGCACTGGAAAGAACGCCACGATCCAGGCGCAGAGGAGCATTCCGGCGGTCTTGCTGTCCACATAGATGAAGATCAGCGGCGCGATCGACACCACGGGCGTCACCTGCAGGATCACCGCATAGGGATAAAAGCTCATCTCAACCATCTTCGACTGGTTGAAGAGGATGGCGAGCCCGGCCCCGCCCAGCACCGCCAGCAACAGCGCGAGGATGGTCGTCCGCGCCGTCAGAAGCGATGCCTCATAGAGGATCCCCCAATCGGCGATCAGCGTGTCGAGCACCCGCCCGGGTCCGGGCAGGATATAATGGGGGATCTCGTTCCAGACCACGACCCGGTCCCAGAAGAAGATGCCGAGCGCCATGACGATGACGGGCAGGGACCATTTGCCGATCTTTTCCAAACGGCGGGCGCGCAGGCGGGCCAGCTCATCCGCATCGGGGGCCTCGGTCAGGGAAGTCGGGTCGGCGATGCTCATGCGGCCACTCCAATCGCTTCGTGCAAGGCATCCGAGGCGGCCCGGCAATGGGCGGCATACTCGGCGCTGGTGCGGAATTCCTCGGTGCGCGGATAGGGGGCGTCCACCTGCACTTCGCGCAGCACGCGACCGGGGCGCGCGGCCATCACCACGATGCGGTCGGACAGGAACACGCTTTCGAACACGGAATGGGTCACGAAGATCACCGTGCAGCCGATCTTCTCTTTCAGGGCCAGAAGGTCGTTGTTCAGCTTGAACCGGGTGATCTCGTCAAGTGCCGCAAAGGGTTCGTCCATCAGGATCAGGCGAGGGCGGGTGACCATGGCCCGCGCGATGGAGACGCGCATCTTCATCCCGCCCGAAAGCTCGCGGGGATAGGCATTCTGGAACTTGTCGAGCCCGACCAGCTTGAGCGCCTCAAGGACCTCGTCCTTGACCGCGCCATAGGATTTCCCGCGCAACCGGTAGGGCAGATAGACATTCTGCGCGACGGTGGCCCATGGCATCAGGGTCGGTTCCTGAAACACCACGCCCAGATCGCCCGTGTCATGGCCCCCGGCCCAAGTGACACTGCCGCGGGTTGGGTGCAGCAGGTCGGCGATGATCCGCAGCGCCGTGGATTTGCCGCAGCCCGACGGGCCGAGCAGGGACATGAAATCCCCCTGATTGATCTGCAGGTTCAGGTCGCGCAGGGCGACCACATCGCCGTTGAACACCTTGTCGACCCCCGACAGGGTCAGGACCGGCGGGCGCGCATCCAGCGGGACGGTCGGAGCAGGGGCAGCGAGAGACATGCCTATCCTTTACAGTCAAATGCCGGCACGCGTGAACGTGCCGGCCAGGTCTTTCCCACCGTCCGCGCTCAGGAGGAGGAATTGGGCGCGGACGGTGCCAGACGGCCTTAGCCGCCGGGTTTCAGATCCATGCCGAGGCCCTGACCCACGAACTCGGTCGTGTAGGCGGCCTTGATGTCGAGACCATCATCGATGACGCCCGCGTCCACCATCTTGGCGTAGAAATCCTCGACCACCGCGTCGGTCATCACGCCAATGCCCATGGTCTCGGCATCGCCGGAATCCACGATGCCCTCGGTCAGCATCTTGTCGATGGCGAAGGCGATCTTGTCGTCGGACATATCCGGGTTGGCCGCCTTGATAAGCTCATTCGCGGCCGCGTTGTCACCATAGAGATAATTGTACCAGCCCTTGATCGAGCCTTCGACGAAGCATTTCACCTGCTCGGGCTTTTCTTCGATCGTGGCCGCCATGGTCTCGATCGTGGTGGCGTAGCTGGAATAGCCGTTATCCGCGATCAGGAAGATGTTGGGTTTGAACCCGCCTTCCTTTTCAACCACATAAGGCTCGGAGCTCAGGTAGCCCTGCATCCCGAGACTGGTATCCGCAAGGAAGGGCGCGGGGTTGAACGTATAGGGCTGTCGCTGCTCCACTGTGAAGCCATGGGCCGAAATCATCCACTGGTAGTAGGAGGTGAAGCCATTGTCCCCGATCAGCAGGGTCTTGTCCTTGAGCTGATCCCAGCTCGTCACATCCGGATGGGCCACGATGACCTGCGGGTGCTTCTGGAAGATCCCCGCGATGGCGACCACCGGGATGCCCTCCTTCACCGCGTTGAACGCCTGCAGCAGGTCGCCGCCCATGTGGTAATCGATCCGCCCGGCCAGCATCAGCGCGCGGTTGTTCACCTGCGGGCCGCCCGAGATGATCTCGACGTCGAGACCGCAGGCCGCATAGGTGCCATCGGCCACGGATTGGTAGAAACCGCCATGTTCAGCCTGCGCCAGCCAGTTCGTGCCGAACACAACCTTGGCATTTTCGGCAGAGGCGGCACTCGCGCCAAGCACGGCGGCCAGAGCCACCAGAGAAGGGGTGAGACGGGTCATGAACTCTCCTGTCGGTTTTTGGTTTTTGTTGCTTCAAAGTTAACGTGTCGGGGCAAAATGGCAGGGTCACAGCCTCGAGAGCCTGCGCGTCTGCTCAATTTTCCGGCGGCTTGGGTTAAGTGTTGAGCGTGGTGCTGAAAAAGCAAGCGGTTTTTGACGAACGCGTGCCAAGCGCTCTGCGGGCTGGCCTCTGCCTGACAGGGCTGGCACCCTCTCAGGCAGCAAAGACAGGAGATCCAGATGCTGCGCCCGCTTATCCCCGAAACGATCCGTCCGCCCTTTGCGCGCTATGCCCATGGGGTCGAGGTGCCCGCGGGTGCGCGGCTTGTGGTCTGCTCGGGGCAGCTGGGCATCGGGCCGGATGACATCGCGCCGGATAGCGCCGAGGCGCAGGCGGCGCTGTGTTTCGCCAATCTCGACGCAGTGCTGGCCGAGGGCGGTATGGGGCGCGGGGATGTGGTGCGGATCAATGCGTATGTCACGGACCGTGCCCATATGGCGGGGTATATGGCGGCGCGGGATGCCTGGTTGGCCGCAGTCCCGGATCATCTGCCGGCCTCGACCCTGATGATCGTGTCGGGCTTCACGCGCGCCGAATTCAAGGTCGAGATCGAGCTACTGGCGGCGCAGATCTCTCAAGACTGATCACAAAAGATCGAAGGTCAGCTTGCTGAGCTCTTCGGTCAGTTCCGCATCCAGAAGCGGCGGCGGCGTGGTCCCGGCCAGGTCTGACAGACGCTTATAGACGGTGTTGTGGCGATGGGCCCGGCGCAGGATCTCGCGGGTAAAAGGACCCGCCTGCGGATCCTCGGCGCAGACCCGTTCGAGCCGCTCGGTCATCAGGGTGATCATCTCGCCCTTTTCGACCCAATAGGTGATCATCCCGTCAAACAGCGCGCCGCCCCCCGCGAGCCGCCGCTGCGGCGGCCAGGGACGGGGCACAGCATAAAGCCGCCGCTCGGTCTCTGACAGTTTCAGCGTATTGGCGAGCAGGCTGCCCGCGATCCCCATGGCGCGCTGACCCTGGTTTCGTCCGAGATCCGCGAAGGTGTCGGTGACAGAGACCAGCCAGCGCAGCTTCATTTCGGATGCAAGCTGCAGGCTGTAGTCCTCTGTAATCTCATGGAAAAGTTCGGCAGCCTCCCGGCACTCCGGATCACGCCGCAGGATCACGACGGTCGCCGCCAGAAGATGCGCGAGCCGGGACTGGTCGGCAAATTCGGGCTGGAGCTTGCGGAAATGGCGGATCAGGTTCGGCTCCCGCCCGGCCCAGGTATTGCCCCGTCTCCCGCCGACCACCGCCGTGGCGAAAGGAGCAAGGTCCACACCCGGCGCCGGGAGCGCCTGCGCCGCCGCCGAGATCCGCACGTCATGCTGGTCGAAAAAGGCGGGCCACAAATCCCAGACCTGTGGCGCGGGCGGCGCAAGCGGGGCGACTTCCCCAATGGGCATTGGCTGATCCGGGCTGTAGCCCAGCAGTGCGAAATCCCCGGCATAGATCTTGCTCATGCGTTTGACGATGCTGCTCGGCCAGTCCGGCAAGGCGGTCACCTCGGGCAGTGTGACTTTGGGCAAGCTGTCCGGTGGCGCGCTCTGCAGGGTCTCGCTCCGCAGGATCCGTGTCGCAGTGTGCAGGTGCCGGATCGGATGGGTCTGCGGGGCGAGCGCGGCTTTCAGCTGCGCCTGAGGATAGGCGCGACTGTGATCCAGCGGCGCGCGCGGGTTTTCAAGGATGTCCAGCGCCCCCTCGAGCGTCAGTCCGGGCAGGCGCGCGGCCGAGGCACCGTCCTGCGGCGTGGCGAACTCCGTAATGATCCGAAGCGCCCGCGAAAAAGGGTGCGCAATCAGAGCGATGCAGGGCAGCTCGGGTGCGTCCATCCGCGTGACGGGGCGCATCTCTTCGGGCGGACCCAACGCGTGGCGCAGGGCCTCCGCCCCCGTGCCGGGGATCTCCAGCAGGATGAGGTCCGGGCTGGCAAAGCGGTAGCTGGTCACGGGCAGTTCCTCAGGTGGCGTGGCCGGAGTTTAACGCTGGCGGCAGCGCGGTACGAGAGGCCCCGTGTGGATGGTTCGAATTGCGCAGAGATTTCGCCGGTGCCTGCCCAAAGAAAAACGCCGCGCTCAGGGGCGCGGCGTTCTCTGTCTCGCATTGGTTCGGGATTAGCCCACGGTCGCCGGCTCATCCTTGCGCTCGGCATAGATCAGCAGCGGCTTGGCATCGCCCGAGACGACCTCCTCGTTGACCACCACCTCATCGACGCTGTCGAGGCTCGGCAGGTCAAACATGGTGTCGAGCAGGATGTCCTCGAGGATCGAGCGCAGGCCCCGTGCGCCGGTCTTGCGCTGGATCGCGCGCCCGGCAATGGCGCTCAGCGCGTCATCGGTAAAGGTCAGCTGAGCCTCTTCGAGCTCGAACAGACGCTGGTACTGCTTCACCAGCGCGTTCTTCGGCGCGGTCAGAATGGTGACCAGCGCGTCCTCGTCGAGATCGGTGAGCGTCGCGATCACCGGCAAACGGCCCACGAATTCCGGGATCAGACCGAATTTTAGCAGATCCTCAGGCTCGAGTTCTGTGAACATCTCGCCCACGCCGCGGTCGTCATTGTTCCGCACATCGGCACCGAAGCCCATGGCCGAGCCCTTGCCGCGCTGCGCGATGATCTTCTCGAGACCGGCAAAGGCGCCGCCACAGATGAACAGGATGTTCGTCGTGTCGACCTGCAGGAATTCCTGCTGCGGATGCTTGCGCCCGCCCTGGGGCGGCACAGAGGCAACGGTGCCTTCCATGATCTTCAGCAGGGCCTGCTGCACGCCTTCGCCCGACACATCGCGGGTGATCGACGGGTTGTCGGACTTGCGGGTGATCTTGTCGACCTCGTCAATATAGACGATGCCGCGCTGCGCCCGCTCCACATTGTATTCCGAGGCCTGCAGCAGCTTGAGGATGATGTTTTCCACATCCTCGCCCACGTAACCGGCTTCGGTCAGGGTGGTCGCATCGGCCATGGTGAAGGGCACATCGAGGATCCGCGCCAGCGTCTGCGCCAGCAGGGTCTTGCCGCAGCCCGTGGGCCCGATCAGCAGGATGTTCGACTTCGCCAGTTCGATATCGGTTTTGCCAGCGTGGTTCAGGCGTTTGTAGTGGTTATGCACCGCCACAGAGAGCACGCGCTTGGCGTGGCTCTGCCCGATCACGTAATCGTCGAGGACATCGCAAATCTCCTGCGGGGAGGGGACCCCTTCTGAAGATTTCAGACCGGACGATTTCGTCTCTTCGCGAATGATGTCCATGCAGAGCTCGACGCATTCATCACAGATGAAGACGGTCGGACCCGCGATGAGTTTGCGGACCTCATGCTGGCTCTTGCCGCAGAAGGAGCAGTAGAGGGTGTTCTTACTATCGCCGGAGTTATTCGCCATCGGGTACCTCGTCGATTGCACCCCCAACCTCTGATCCGGTCAAATCGACCCGATCTTCGGGCCGGCGGGGAGCGCGTTTCGGCCATGCTAGGGCAGGGCCTATTCCTTCACAATGCCAAAATTTGGCGCATCGGGTGCCGGCGATGTCACATCATCGGGACCGGTTCGGGGCAGGGGGAACGGGGCAAGCGGACTCGCCCCGTGCAGGCTTAGCTGTCGGCGTCGTCACGGGGGCGGTTTTCGACGATTTCGTCGATCAGGCCCCAGTCTTTTGCCTGTTCGGCATCCATGAAATTGTCCCGCTCCAGAGCGTCGACAACTTTCTTCATCGGCTGGCCGGTATGCTTGACGTAGATCGAGTTCAGGCGATCCTTGAGCTTCTGGGTCTCTTGGGCGTGGATCATGATATCCGTCGCCTGGCCCTGATACCCGCCAGAGGGCTGGTGCACCATGATCCGGCTGTTGGGCAGCGAGAAGCGCATGCCCGGCTCACCCGCCGTCAGCAGGAGCGAGCCCATGGAGGCCGCCTGGCCGATCACCAGGGTCGAGACCTTGGGCTTGATGTACTGCATCGTGTCATAGATCGACAGACCGGAGGTCACGACACCGCCGGGGCTGTTGATATACATGGAGATTTCCTTGCTCGGGTTCTCAGCCTCCAGATGCAGGAGCTGGGCCACCACGAGCTGGCTCATCCCGTCATGGACGGGACCATTCAGGAACACGATCCGTTCTTTCAGCAGGCGCGAGAAGATATCATAGGCGCGCTCGCCGCGGCTGGTCTGTTCGACCACCATCGGAACGAGATTCATGTAGGTGTCTACGGGATCGTGCATGCGGAGCCTCGAGTCTGTGCGGGGGTGTTGTAGGACTGAACTGTCAACAAGATGTTAGGTCCGCGAACGGGGAGGTACAAGGGCATCTCGCCGCATCTGTGGCCGACGGGTCGCGGCGCGGGTCTTGGGCCGCTCTGGACCGATGGCACCGAGGCACTGGCCCGGTGGCGCATGGCCCCCTTGACCCCGGTCCGCGCCAGCTTAGCTCCGCTCCATGGAAGCCCGGACCCTCTTTCCACCCAGCCGTGACGCGGCGCTCGAACGCCTGCGGGACTTCCTGCCCAAGGCCGGGGCGGAGTATGCGCGCAAGCGCAATTACAGCCTGCCCGAACAGGGCCACCCGCACGTTTCGATCCTGTCGCCCTACCTGCGTCACCGGATGCTGACCGAGGAAGAGGTCGTGCAGGCCACACTCGGGCGGCACTCGGCCTCGGCTGCCGAGAAATTCGTGCAGGAGGTGTTCTGGCGCACCTATTGGAAGGGCTGGCTGGAGCGGCGACCGCAGGTCTGGACCGCCTACAAGGCCGGGCTGGCTCAGGCGCTCAACCGGGTGCAAAGCGAGAGCGGGCTGCGCCGGGGCTGGGAAGAGGCCTGCGCCGGGCGCACCGGCATCGACGGGTTCGACGCCTGGGCGCAGGAACTGGTACAGACCGGCTACATGCACAACCATGCGCGTATGTGGTTCGCCTCGATCTGGATCTTCACCCTGCGCCTGCCATGGGAGCTGGGCGCGGATTTCTTCCTGCGGCACCTGCTCGACGGGGATCAGGCCTCCAACACGCTGAGCTGGCGCTGGGTCGCGGGGCTGCAGACCCAAGGCAAGCACTACGTGGCGCGGGTGGCCAATATCTCGAAATACACCGAAGGGCGACACCGTCCGTTGCATCAGCTGACCGCTGAGCCGGAGCCCTTGAGCGGGGTGCCCCATCCGCCGCTCGGGCCGATGCCCGCGCCGCCCCCGCCGCGGCGGGAGGCGCCATGGGCGCTGCTGCTCACCGAGGATGACCTGTCTCCGGGCTATCTGCGCAAGGCGCTGGACCATCCGCCGGTGGCCACCGCCGTGATCACCGGAACGGCCCACCGCTCGCCGCTTGCCACCGCGCCGCAGGTCACCGAGTGGTGCGCCGCCGCAATCGCGGAAACGATCGCGCGGCACGGGGCATGGACAGGTCCGGTGACGCAAGAGCCGCAGGATCTGGCGGCATGGGCGCAGGGGCTTGGCGTGTCGCAGATCGTGATGCCCTACACGCCCGTGGGCCCTGCCGCGGACCGGCTGACAGCGCAGCGCGCCGGGCTGGATCAGGCCGGGATCGCCCTGACCCCGGTGTTGCGCGCCTGGGACGCGGCGGCCTGGCCCCATGCCACGGCCGGGTTCTTCAAGCTGAAGACAAAAATCCCCACCATCCTTGCCGAATTGCGGGGGCTGTCGCTCGCCTCCTGATCCGGCGCCGAAGGGGCCGGTTTCCCGCGCCCCCGCGTCCGCATGTCGCTGGACGCCGCCCGCGCAATCGGCCATATCTGGGCCACCCGGACCGGAGACCGTTATGAAGTTCCTGCTGCAACTGATCACCTGGTGGAATAACGAGACCTTGGGCATGCGCCTGTGGACCAAACGCAATGGCGAGAAGGTCGGCGAGGACGAGGCCGGGAATATCTTTTACCAGTCGGGCGACGGCAAACGTCGCTGGGTCATCTATAACGGCGAGGTCGAGGCGAGCCGCGTCTCTCCCGATTGGCATGGCTGGCTGCATTTCACCTGGGCCGAGCCGCCCACGGACAACCCGCTGCCGCACAAGCCTTGGGAAAAGCCCCATGAGGAGAACCTCACCGGGACACCTTTGGCCTATGCGCCCTCGGGCTCTCTGCGGCGCGCCGCTCCTGCGGAGCGTGCCGACTATGAGGCATGGCAGCCGGAATAAACTGCCTGTAAGATGCGCCCAGACCGCAACCGCGTCACGCTCCGCTCGGGGCGCACGCATCGCAACGGGATCGCAGGCAGGCATGTCGCATACACCATCTGAAGTGCTCGTGGGCGGGGCCGTTCTGGCCGTCGCCATTGGGTTTTTGGCCTTTGTCGGCAGCTCGACCGGCGTGTCGGGCGGGGGCGGAGGCTATCCGCTGACCGCGAGCTTCCGTACTGCGGACGGCATCTCCGTCGGCACCGATGTCCGGCTCGCAGGCGTGAAGGTCGGCACCGTCACGGGCATCGACCTGAACCCCGAAACCTTCCGCGCCGACACGACCATCTCAGTCGCCTCCGATATCGAGATCCCCGATGACAGCGCGATCTCGGTTTCCTCCGAAGGCCTGCTCGGCGGCAATTTCGTCGAGATCCTGCCCGGGGGCTCGCCCTTCGTGCTGGCCGAGGGCGATGAGTTCACCTCGACCCAGGGCTCTGTCAGCCTCGTGTCGCTTCTGATGAAATTCGTGGGATCGGGCGGGGACGACTCGTGATCCGCCTCGCGCTGCCTCTGGCTTTGCTCTGGGTGGGCTGCGCGGCGGCGGCCCAACAGGACGCGATCATCATTTCGCCCCTGGATGAGCTCGAAGAGCGCGCCGAGGATGGCGGCTTTGGTGCCCCGTTGCAGCTGCGTGACGAGGAGTTCCAGACCTTCGAACAGGAGTTGCGTGTCACCGCGGCCGAGGCCGGGTTTGTTCGGGTGCTCGACAAGACCACGGGCCGGGTTGAAACGCTGGAGCTTCAGACCGGCCAGACCCTGGCCAGCGGGCGGCTGCAGGTCGCGATGATCGAATGCCGCTACCCGGAGGAGAACCCCTCTTCGGATGCCTTCGTGCAGGTGCGGATCTCGGAACAGGGGCGTCCCGGGCTGCTCTATGATGGTTGGATGATCGCCTCGTCGCCCGCTTTGGCCGCGCTCGATCACCACCGCTATGACGTCTGGGCGATCCGCTGTCGTCTGCCCGGGGGCGTGCAAACGCCCGAGGTGCAGGCGGGGCTGCAATCACCGCGTCCGCCCGCGCGGCCCTGAGACGCCGCTTAGCCTTGCAGGTGATCCCCGGGATGAGCTGCGAGGGTCTGCCCCGTGATATCTGCCTCGACCAACAACGCGTCCCGCAAGCGGGCACGATAGGTCTCGCGCGGGATCTCCATCGCGCCCATGCTGGCCAGATGGGGGGTGACGAATTGCGTGTCAAACAGGGCAAACCCGCAGGACCGCAGATGCGCCGACAGCGCCACCAGCGCAACTTTTGAGGCGCTTGGCGCGCGCGAGAACATGCTCTCGCCAAAGAACGCACCACCAATGGCCACGCCATAAACGCCGCCGATCAGCTGGCCCTCGTCCCACAGCTCCAGCGCGTGCGCATGACCCATGTCATGCAGATCCGCATAGGCCTCGAAAATCTGGTCATTGATCCAGGTCTCGTCCCGATCCGCGCAGCCTTCGACAACGCCGATGAAATCCTGATCCAGGGTCACGCGCCAATTCGTGCGCCGCATCAGCCGCGCGAGCTTGCGCGACACATGCACCCCATCCAGCGGAAGCACCCCCCGTTGCCGGGGATCGACCCAGAAGACCTCGTCATCCGCGCGCCCCTCGGCCATGGGAAAGATCCCCGCCATATAGCCACGCAGGAGCAGGTCCGGCGTCAGCGGTGGCGGAGGAGGGGGAAACATGTCGTGGGCCATG
The DNA here is from genome assembly GCF_049801015.1 of Dinoroseobacter sp. S124A. Lineage (NCBI taxonomy): Bacteria > Pseudomonadati > Pseudomonadota > Alphaproteobacteria > Rhodobacterales > Roseobacteraceae > Dinoroseobacter > Dinoroseobacter sp. S124A. Next base: position 949,282 of record NZ_JBNAGD010000001.1, read on the forward strand.
GTGTCTACAACCTAGGCTTGTGGCGCGCGCGGGTCCAGCGCTCTGCGCGCATCCGCCCGAGAGGCAGGTGCCCGCGGGCCACACCCGCCCACGTTGCGGGCGGTTTTCCGGGATGGGGAGATCCGTGCCACGGCCCCAAGCCGTGGCGCTTGGGGATCAGAGCTCGGCCGTCTCCAGCCATTCCTCGAGCCAATGGATCGTGTAATCGCCCGTCAGCACGGCCTCTTCGCGCAACAGCGCATGAAAGAGCGGCACGGTCGTGTCGATGCCATCCACGATCAGCTCGCCCAACGCGCGGTTGAGGCGCGCAAGGGCCGCAGGCCGGTCCTGGGACAGAACGATCAGCTTGCCGATCAGGCTGTCGTAGTAGGGCGGGATCGAATACCCGCCATAGAGCGCGGAATCCATCCGCACCCCAAGGCCACCCGGCGTGTGGAAGGTCGTGACCTTGCCCGGGCAGGGGGTGAAGGCCGGAATCTTCTCGGCATTGATCCGAACCTCGATCGCATGGCCCCGCACCGTCAGGTTTTCCTGCTGGAAGGTCATGGGATAGCCCGCGGCGACACGGATCTGCTCTTTGACAAGATCGACGCCAAAGATCGCCTCCGTTACCGGATGCTCGACCTGCAGGCGGGTGTTCATCTCGATGAAATAGAACTCGCCATTCTCATAGAGAAACTCGATGGTGCCGGCCCCGGCATAGTTGATGCGAGAGACCGCCTCGGCGCAGGTCTGGCCAATCCGCGCACGGGTCTCGGCGTCGATCACCGGACTCGGGGCTTCTTCGAACACCTTCTGGTGGCGGCGCTGCAGCGAGCAATCGCGCTCGCCCAGATGGACCGCGCGGCCTTTGCCGTCGCCGAACACCTGCACCTCGATATGGCGCGGCGTACCGAGATACTTCTCGATATAGACTTCGTCATTGCCGAAGGCGGCCTTGCCCTCGGCCCGGGCGGTTTGAAACGCCTCGTCGAGATCCTCGGCGGTCTTCGCGAGCTTCATGCCGCGCCCGCCACCGCCAGCCGTGGCCTTGATGATGACCGGATAGCCCATCTCGCCTGCGATCTTGCGGGCACTGACCAGATCGGGCACCCCGCCATCGGAGCCGGGCACGCACGGCACCCCGAGATCGATCATTGTCTTCTTGGCGGTGATCTTGTCGCCCATGACCCGGATGTGATCCGCGGTCGGGCCGATGAAGGTGAGGTCGTGATCCTGCACGATCTGCACGAAATTCGCGTTCTCCGACAGAAAGCCGTAGCCCGGGTGGATCGCTTCGGCGCCGGTGATTTCGCAGGCCGAGATGATGGCCGGGATCGACAGATAGCTCTGGGGGCTCGGTGCCGGTCCGATACAGACCGCCTCATCGGCCATGCGCACATGCATCGCGTCGCTGTCGGCGGTGGAATGCACGGCCACCGATTGAATGCCCAGCTCGCGGCAGGCGCGGATCACACGCAGGGCGATCTCGCCCCGATTGGCAATCAGGATCTTGGAGAACATCGCTGCGCCTTACTCGATGATCATCAGGGGGGCACCGTATTCCACCGGCGAGCCGTCCTCGACGAAGATCCGGGTGACCTTGCCGGATTTCGGCGCGGAGATCTGGTTCATGGTCTTCATCGCCTCGATGATCAGGACCGTCTGGCCTTCCTTGACCGTGTCGCCCGGGCTCACGAAGGAGGCGGCGCCGGGCTCGGGCTGCAGATAGGCGGTGCCCACCATGGGCGAGGTCAGGGCGTTGGGGTCCTGGGCCGGATCGGCGGCAGGTCCGGCTTCGGGCGCGGCGGCCTCGGCGGCGGGCGCCGGGATCGCGGCAGGCGCGGCCGCAGCCACCTGTGTGGCGACCGGGGCGGCCACGGTCATGGTCTGGCGCGACACCCGCACATTCAGGCTGTCATCCTCGCCATAGTCCCGTTTGACCTGCAATTCGGTGAGATCATTGTCGCGCAGCAACTCTGCAAGCGCCTTGATGAAGGCCACATCATCGTCATGGGACTTGTTCGTCATGCCGTCCTCGGTTCTTCGAAATACCCGTCCGGAGAGGTCTGAAAACGCGTCCCTCCGGCGCTCTGACCCTCCCTATACGTGAGCCCCGCGCCCGAGGAAAGGGCCGGACCGGTGTTTTCGCGACCGGGCCCGGGCGATCAAGGGGGCGGATGTGACCTTGCGGCAGTCCGAAGGGCGGGCCGGGGTTAATTATTGGCACAACGGGGTCGGGAAGGGTATGTCAGAGGCGTGAGAGCTGGCCCGCAGAGGCTGCGCCAAACGACAGGGAGAGACCCGAGACTATGAGTTTTGATTTCAATACCACCGTGTTTTTCGGGGACAGCCTGACCGATGACGGCAATCTGTTCGAACTGACATCGGCGATCGCCACGGTTGGCGTTCCGGTCGAGGCCGCCGGCTACAACCAGCGGTTCAGTAATGGGCTGGTCTATGCGGAATATTCCGCCGACCTTCTGGGGGTCGCGACCGAGCTGAATTTCGGGATCGGGGCTGCCCGGGCGCTTGATGAGCTGACCTTGCGGGATCTGGTCGACGGCAATGGCGTCGAAGACTTCCTGACCGTTCCGCTGGACGATCCGGCGCTGGATTTCGACATCAATCTGGCCGCGCAGATCGACCGGTACTTGGCCGAGACCGCCAATCAGGACCGCGCGACCAGCAGTGCCACCCTGTTCATCGGCGCGAATGACTATCTGAACTTCGATCCCTCCTCGCCGGATGCGCTGGTGATCGAAGGTCTGGCCCTGATGCGGCAGATCACCGATGCGATCGAGGTCGCGGCCCGTCGCCTTGTGGATGCAGGCGTCGGTCAGGTCGTGATCAATGCGCTGCCGTCGGGCGAGTATTTCCCGGCTGTGCGCACGAACCCCTTGCTGGCGCCTGTGGCGGATCTGGTTCTGTCGCTGCACAATAACCGCCTGCAGGCCACGGTCGAAGAGCTGCAATCCGAAGGCGTGAACGCGGTCTTTATCGACATTCAAGCCATGACCCAGTCCATCGTGGACGATCCGCAGAATTTCGGCATCACCGCGCCGATCGATGAATTCCTCGTTCTGGATGACGATCCGGACAACCCGGTGCTCAACCCGGCGCTGGACGGTGTCTCGCTCAATCAGGTGGCCTTCATCGACGCGGTCCACCCGACGGATACGATCCACGGCGTGCTCGGAAGCTTCCACGCGGCCTCGCTGACCCATGACGTGACCATCGGATCGGGGATCGGCAGCCTGCGGTTCCTCGGCGAGGCCGAGGATCTCGCGCTGGCGGGCGGTGGCGCGGATATCCTGGCGCTGCGCGGCGGCGACGATATCGCCTTTGGCGAGGCGGGGGATGACCGGGTGATCGGGGGGCAGGGGATGGATATCCTGTCCGGCGGGGCGGATAATGATCAGGTGATCGGCGGTGCGGATGACGATGTTCTGACCGGTGGGACCGGCGATGACGTCACGCGCGGCGGTCGCGGCGATGATGTCCATATCGACCATCTGGGCTCGGACACCCATCTCGGCGGGTTCGGCAACGACACTTTCATCTGGCGACAGGAAACCCTGCTGGGCGGTGAGACCGGCGTGGACAGCAATGCCTTCGATGGCGGGTTCGGGGATGACCTCTTTGTCATGCTCTTCGAGACCCAGTCGGATCTCGATGCCTTCAATACCTCCAGCGGGCAGCTTGGCCAGACCCAGGCACTCGCGGATCTGGGCATCGCACTCGACAGCATCGAGGATATCGCGGCTGTGGTCGATCCCGAGGCGGAGCTGCTCATGGCGCAGCTCGGAGATCTCGCCCGCCTGCAAGAGGCCGACCTCTGGGCGCTGGTTTGATCCGGCCCAGCTCCAGACTGTGGCCGCAAAGCAACCGGCTAAAAACCGGATAAAATAAGGCGGATTTTTCTGCCCGAACCCTCTGACCGGTCGTGCCAAGGCGCGGCCGGTCTTCCTTTGCAGGGGGCGCGGGTGACAACCTCCTGCATCGTCATCCTTTTTTAAGACGCGGCTGTCATCACGCAGCGCATGACGGTGAAAACGCGGGGCAACTTGCCCTTGCGTCATCTCGCACGCGTCCCGCTCCGGCGGGCTTTGGCATTTACGAATTCGCAAGCTTCTCGGCGCACCCCCTCAGTGTCGGGCCAATGGTCCGTGTGACCGGGCCCGCGCCGCGTCCTCACCGCAGGCGCCCGGCCCAAGCGGGAAGCGTGGAAGGAGCATCATGCCAGAGGAATTTCAATTCGACACGGTCGCGTATTTCGGGGACAGCCTGACCGACAATGGCAACTTGCACGATCTGAGTGTCGCCGCGCTGTCTTTCAGCCTGCCGCGGGGGCCGCTGGGCTATAACCAGCGCTATTCGGACGGGCTGGTCTATGCCGAGCACGCGACGGGCTTTCTCGGCGCGGAGACCGAGCTGAACTACGCGATCTCCGGGGCGCGCGCGGTTGGAAACCGGAATGTCGGCGACCTCGTTGAGGACCTCAATCTGGATTACTTCCTGATCGTTCCCGATGACGATCCCTTGCTGTCTCTGGGCATAGACCTGTCGGCCCAGGTCGGCCGGTTTCTGGCGGATATGGAGGGGCAGGATCTGTCCGGTGTCAGTGCGTCCCTCCTGATCGGCACAAATGATTACGGCACGTTCAAACCGTGGAAGGTCACGAATTGGCTGTCCGAGAGCAAAGCCTTCGTGGCCGATGTGATCGATGGCATTCTTGAGAATGCCCGCGCCCTGCACGAGGCAGGTGTCGGGCAGATCGTGATCAATGGCCTGCCGGGATCGAGCTTCTCTTTCGGGCCGTATATCTCGCCCTTCGCGGGATATTCCTTTTTCTACCACAACAACCAGGTCGAAAAGGCGGTGGCCCAGTTGCAGGCCGAAGGGATCAACGCGGTCTTTGTCGATACCGAAGCGATGGCCAAGGCAATCTCGAGGGATCCGTTCAATTTCGGCATCACCGCGCCGATGAACGAACCTTACCTGCTGGAGGTGTATGGCGGGGACCCGATCCTGAACCCGGCGCTCGCAGGCGTGCCGCTGGACCAGATCGCCTTTCTCGACAGCGTGCATCCTACGGATGTGGTGCATGCCATGCTTGGGGCGTTCCACGCGGCCAGCCTGACCAGCACGGTCTATGTTGGCAACGAGTTCGGCAATCGAAAGACCTTCGGGGATGAGCAGAACCTCGTCATGGCGAGCGGCGGATCGGACCGGATGGTGCTGGCTGGCGGGGATGACATCGCGTTTGGCGAGCATGGGACGGACGAGCTGTCCGGTGGGGCCGGGATGGACATCCTGTCAGGTGGTTCCGAGACCGATGTCCTGTGGGGAGGCGCGGATGCCGATGTCCTGCATGGCGGGTCGGGCAATGACCTGATCTATGGCGAAGATGGCGCAGATGTCCTGCTGGACGGAACGGGTTCGGATGTGGCCGATGGCGGCGCGGGGGACGATCTGTTCATCTTTACCCAGGCGTCGCTGGCAGGCGGCACCGATGGCGTGGATGCGGATGTGTTCATCGGCGGGGAGGGGAGCGATCTTTTGGTTCTGCTGTTGACCGAAGCCAATGCCGCGGCCTTCGCCGCGGATCTCGGCACCGCCGGAGAGGTGGTGGCCCTGTCCAATCAGGGTATCACCACCAGCGGCATCGAAGAGATCCGCGTGATCACCGACCGGTCGGAGCTGGACGTCTTCAATGACCACGCAAGGCTTGAAGAGGCGGATGCTTGGGGGCTTGTCTGACCCGGGACCCAGCCGGGCCCGGGCGTCACACGTAAAAAAGGCCGGTCAAAGACCGGCCTTTTGAGCTTTTACAGGGCCCGCAGGCTCACCCTTTATTCATTCTGTTTTCGATGAGGTCGTCGACGACGGAGGGGTCTGCGAGGGTTGATGTGTCTCCGAGGGCGCCGAAGTCGTCTTCGGCGATTTTGCGCAGGATGCGGCGCATGATCTTGCCGGAGCGGGTTTTCGGCAGGCCCGGGGCCCATTGGATCAGGTCCGGCGCGGCGATCGGGCCGATCTCGGTGCGGACCCAGGTGCGCAGCTCCTTGCGGAGCTCCTCGGAGGGCTCTTCGCCATTCATCAGGGTCACGTAGCAATAGATGCCCTGGCCCTTGATCTCGTGCGGGTAGCCGACCACGGCGGCCTCGGCGACCTTGGCATGGGCCACGAGCGCGCTTTCGACCTCGGCGGTGCCCATCCGGTGGCCCGAGACGTTGATCACGTCATCGACCCGGCCGGTGATCCAGTAATAGCCATCCGCGTCCCGGCGGCAGCCATCGCCCGAGAAGTAGTAGCCCTTGTAGTCCGAGAAGTAGGTCTTCACGAAGCGCTCATGGTCGCCGTAAACCGTGCGCATCTGGCCCGGCCAGCTGTCCTTGAGGCAGAGCACGCCCTCGCATTCGGTCGCGGTGATCTCTTCGCCCGTGGTGGGCTCGAGCACGACGGGCTGGACGCCGAAGAAGGGCGTCGTGGCCGAGCCGGGCTTCAGGGCCGTGGCCCCGGGCAGCGGCGTCAGCAGGTGCCCACCGGTCTCGGTCTGCCACCAGGTGTCGACGATCGGGCATTTGCCCTTGCCCACATGGTCATTGTACCAGTTCCAGGCCTCGGGGTTGATCGGCTCGCCCACGGTGCCCAGCACCTTGAGCGTGCTCAGATCGCATTTCTCGACAAACTCCGGCCCCTTCGCCATCAGCGCGCGGATCGCGGTGGGGGCGGTGTAGAACTGGGTGACCTTGTGCTTGTCGCAGACCTCCCAGAAGCGGGACGCGTCCGGATAGGTCGGCACGCCCTCGAACATCACCGTGGTGCCGCCATTGGCGAGCGGGCCATAGACGATGTAGCTGTGGCCGGTGACCCAGCCCACATCGGCCGTGCACCAGTAGATGTCGCCCTCATGCACGTCGAAGACGTATTTCTGGGTCATCGCCGCATAGAGAAGATACCCGCCCGAGCTGTGCACCACGCCCTTGGGCTGACCGGTGGAGCCGGAGGTATAGAGGATGAACAGCGGATGCTCGGCCTCGACCTCGACGGGCATGTGGTGGTCCGAGGCCTCCAGCGCCATCTCGTTATAGTCGAAATCGCGCCCGTCGACCCAGGTGGTCTGACCGCCGGTGCGCTTGACCACCAGCATCTTGACGCTGTCCTTGGTGTGCAGCAGGGCCGCATCCGCATTGGACTTGAGCGGGGTCTGACGGCCGCCACGGGGGGCGTAATCGGCCGTGATGACAATCTTGGCATCGGCGCCGTTCACACGGGCGGCCAGGGCATCGGGGGAGAAGCCCGCAAAGACGATCGAATGGATCGCGCCGATCCGCGCGCAGGCGAGCATCGCATAGGCCGCCTCGGGGATCATCGGGAGATAGAGGATGACCCGGTCGCCCTTGCGCACGCCCATCTCTTCAAGAACATTGGCCATCTTGCAGACCGAAGCGTGCAGCGCCTTGTAGGTGATGTGCTGGGCCGGCTCGGCAGGATCATCGGGCTCGAAGATGATCGCGGTCTGATCCCCGCGCGTGGCCAGATGCCGGTCGATGCAATTGGCCGCCACGTTCAGCGTGCCATCCTCGAACCACTTCACATGCACATCATCATGCGCAAAGGACGTGTCCTTCACCTTCGTATAGGGCTTGATCCAGTCCAAAGACCGACCATGCTCCCCCCAAAACCCCTCAGGATCAGAAACCGACGCAGAATACATCGCGTC